>DFLH01000046.1:0-4179 GCA_002373695.1 Verrucomicrobia bacterium UBA3624 | reverse complement strand
CGCGGGACGCGTGCCACTACCGATGCTTTGCGCGCCCGGTTCGTTCGCCAACGGTAGGGCGGTCGCCCCGCGACCGCCGCTTCCCACAACGGACAGGACTTCCGTCGTCCCAGTGTGTTCCGCCAAATAGTCGTCCAGCGTCTGGCCGTCAACGTAGTCCATCACGAGGAACGGGTTGCCGTTGTTCTCCTCGAAGGCGCGGATCTGAACGATGTTCGGGTGAACAAGCCTCATCGCGACGAGTGCTTCGTCCTTCAACTGTCGGTACGCCCGCTTGTTCGCCACCAGAATCGACGGCAGCATCTTGATCGCGAAGAGCTTGTTGTCGAGCTGGCTGTCCTCCGCCAGCCAAACAGACCCCATGCCGCCCTGTCCTAGCTGGCGCACGACGCGGTAGCGGTTCGCGAGAAGCGTTCCCCCGCCTCCCGCCATCGTCACGTCGTTGTTTATGGTGTTGCAGTTCATAGGCGTTTATCGCGGCAGTGACATTCCAGGCGCCCATCCGCAATTGCACGGGATCTTGATGCCAATCATCTTCTCGAACAGTGATTTCATTTGATTGCCCCGGAGCGACAGGCGTTACTGTAGTTGAGTATTATCGCCGCCAAATGTTCGGCAAAAAGCGGATAATACTTTCGCCGCAAATGGGCCTCAATGATCGGGGCGATGATTTCCCCTTCCGCTTTATTTTTGTTTATCAAATAACGTTGCGAGAACGACATCTGATTAAATTTATTTCGTCCCTCCTCGACAATTTCTTTATCTTCCACCGTTCCTGCTTCATACGTGAAGGTCGTACGCAAATCAAATTCTTCGCGCGTCGAGGATTTCCCATCCAGACTTGATTCTATCGTGCCGACATAGCGAACTGCATAGTCCTCCCTGTTGCGCATCATTTCGCCAGCGAGTGCTCCAGCGAGTCCGAACCCCACTCCATAATTTAGCCCCGGGCCACCGGAATAGTCCGGCCTGAAAGATACTTTTACGAAACTTACCCCCAAAGGCACATTCTCCGACGAGGGTGCGCATCGCGGTTTCATTCGGCCACCGCTGCATTTAGAAAGACATTCTCCCAGCAATTTTCCCAACGCATTGCCGTTGTACACATCTGGCGTATCGACTATGATTACGACGTCTTGAACATCGCAAACAATGTTCATTCCGGGTTGCAGATGTTCCGAATGCTTAAGTTCGAAGTGCTCGCTTTTGCAACCGCAGAACAGCATCGACAAAAGAATCGCAAACAGCTTTACACACCTTGCGATTTTCTCCATTTTATTCATCCTCTTCCCTTTCTTCCGTATCCAAGGTCTGCTCTGGCGCATCTGGAGTACGTTTATTGTTTATCGTAAGCGTTAATAATTGCAATGCACTTTGATGCAATCGCTTCGCACAGAACGGGATAAGCCTCCGTGTACAGTTCAGGCGTTATGTCGTCATCATACCCTATCACAAATATTCCATTAATCGCAGCGGGGACGGTCCAAAAAAACCAGCCAGCCCCTGTTGCACCCCATGTAGTTCCGAAATCGGCATACCGGATATGCAGATCCTGTTTCTCGTCGAATTCGCCAACTGTATCACCTGTCGTTGACGATACGATCTTACAGTGAACGCTGATATCTACATCATATGAGTAACCCAGCCATGCCGGTGTGAAAATTACAAATCCGGGCCATGAAACCAGAAAGTTCATTCCACTGCCGGATTCATCAAATTGAACATCGCATTGAACTGTGAAATCTGTTTCGTCAGCGTCGCCACCGGTGGTTTTAACGACATATCCGGCCTTGCGAGCCATCTGTGCCGACAATTGCTCGCAGTACTTCCAGGCAGAAGCATCTCCACCGTTCTTGCAGATCACATTGACTTCCAGGCCTTTTCTGGAAAAGTCCTCTTCTGTGGCACTGCGGAACCTGTCGAGATTACACACGTCAAGTGAATGTGCGCAGCCTGCCACGGCCAACGACAGCGCCAACGCGCAGGCTTCAATGGCTTTGATGATACGATCTTTGCTCATGGCACTACTTTTCTTTTGGGGTTTGTTTGTTTTCGTGAAGATGCAGACGCAGGCGATTGAACTCGTCATCCGGCAAATCCCCCTTGTCATGCAAAGTATGAATTGCCTCCAGAGTTAAACCGTCTCGATAATTCTCCATTCGCTCAAGCGAGGCGTAAACCGCCTCCCTCTCGTCAAACTTCCACATCGCACCCGTCAGCGGATCCACGATTAGAACCCCTATAAGCCCGCCAAAGCCGATATTACCAATATACCATGGGTCGAATTCCGCCTTGACATGTGTTTCCGCGTCCTTGAATCCTTCTTTGCTGAAAACAAATTTATACGTGGCGGGCACGAACATCCCATCCCCGGCCGATAATATAACCGTTGCAGGCGTGCGCACATTCATCAGTGGCGTCTGCCCATCTCCAGGATAAATCTTGACAAGCACGTCGTCCTCGGAACTCGCCACCCGCAACCGATACTTTGATTTGCTGACAATGGTCGCACATCCGGTCGCGGCAAGCAAATTCGCAAGACAGATAACACATCCAAGCACTCGCATCTCACTCTCCTCTAATGTCAGAACAAACACCCGTACCGTCTATGACGAATTTGAACTTCTGGCCTTCGATTTTCTTACTGCCATTCACGCTGATTCGGGCAGGGCTCTTCTTTTCGCCAGACAGTGAAACCTCGCCGGTTTCCACACTAAAACTCATGTATGCTCCTTGCGCTTTCATCAAAGGATTGTCGATTTTAACATTCCCGATTGCGAGCAGTCTCTGAATCAAGTCTTTCTCGTCCTTTTTCGTCATGACAATGAGCCTGTCGCATCTTAACTTGAAGAGATCATGCGACAGCCGGACATTGTCTTTATAATCAATCAGACCATTTGCAACATCCTCATTTTTGTTCTGCGCATTGCACCTAAAAGTTCCCACATGCCACAGATCGTTCCTTTTAGCCGTCAGATCAGACACCCCTGAAACGCGATATTCCAACTGCACCGACGATTTCACTTCATCAGAAGAAAGCGTTGGCATTTCCAACCGATGCACGTCTGTTTCATCGATAGGCGAATCCAAACCTTCCGGGCTTCTCCGGACCGATTCTGCCTTTGCATACTCATTCGAAGCATCTCTGCGAAACGCATCTATCTTCTCGAGACGATTCGTGCAGGCATGAGCCTCCGCCGCAATGCGTTTTTCTTCTGCCTCGCGCACTGCAATTTCACGTGCTTTTCGTTCTGCTGCGGCCTTTTCCTCTTTCAACTTGCGTTCCGCTTCTTTACGAGCTGCCTCTTCCTTTGCCTTGCGTTCCGCTTCCTCCTTCGCTTCGCGCTCTGCGATTTCACGCGCCTTTCGTTCTGCAGCGGCTTTTTCCTCTTTCGCCTTACGCTCCGCTTCTATGCGAGCAGCCTCTTCCTTTGCCTTGCGCTCCGCTTCCTCTTGTCGCAACTTTGCAAGACGTTCGTCCTCGGCTTTCTTGCGAGCAGCCGCCTCTTGCGCCTTGCGTTCATCTTCCGCCTGCCGACGACTCAACTCTTCTTGCAACGCTATTCCCAAACTTCGCAAGTCCTCTTGTCGCTGTGACTCGCGATGCCACAACACCACGCCGACAATCAAAAGAGCCGCCACAATGCATGTTACCGGAATCGCAATCCTTGCAATGTTCGGTTCCGGCGACTTCGGCGAGACCGCCCTGCCATCTCGGTCGCGCGGGACGCGCGACCCTACCTCTTCTAACCTGCCAACGCGGCCATCGCACCCGTGTGACCATACCTCTTCTACACGTTCTACACGGCTAAAACCATCCCCCTCCAGCACCGCCGCACAGGTCGGCGGACGGTCTTCGGGTTTCTTGGCGAGACCGGACATAATCGCGGCCGCGACGGAGCGCGGCCCTCCCGGCAGCGGCCCGGGTACCTTGTTCCTGATCTGGTCTTCGATCGCGCCCCGCACAAACGGGGGGTCGCCATTGAGGCACTCGTACGCCATCGCCGCGAAGGAGTAGACGTCCTGCTCCTTCTTTGGCGGGTCGCCGTCCAACTGCTCCGGCGACATGTAGAGCAAAGTGCCGGAAGACAATCTGCCCGTCACCCGCGTCATCGTTTCCTGTATCTCGCGAGCGATGCCGAAGTCGAGGATGAACGGATGCCCGTCCTTGCGGATCAT
>DFLH01000026.1 GCA_002373695.1 Verrucomicrobia bacterium UBA3624 | reverse complement strand
CAACGAATGCCGCGTATACTACGCCGATCTTTGGGGCTTGGCGGTTGGTTTCAAAGCCCAAAGAATATGGTTGCAATCTGCCACCCGCTTAGGTTTGGAATAACAGCCACGCGTTCGTTCGCCGCCGCGCCATGCTCCAAAGCGATGGGTGAAAGCCACAGCTTGACACCCTGCAAGAACGCTCTTTCCGACGCTGGATTGCGCACACGCACCTTCAATTCATCAGTGTCGCCTATGGAAAGATTCAGTATTGTCACGCTGTCGAGCGTGCCGTCCTCGCGAACGCGCGGCAGTATGCGAAGCGGACGAACGGCATCGATTCGGACGGGAAAATTGCCGCCCGTCGCCATGTCGAGATCGTCCAGCAGCTTTGTGCGGCGGCTGGCAAGCGGATACTTCTCGATGTCGTCAACCTCTACTTCGACGCCTTTCGCAAGCAGGGCCTTGTCCGCCTCGGTCAGCGCAACGCGCGACTTCGCAGTAAGATACCACACATTCGGCATCGCCTCCGCCACTGTCACGGGAATCCCCGCGCAAGCAAGATCTAAGTCCTTTGCATCGCGCAGATCGAAGTCCGCCGTCTCAAGTGCCGCCGAGCCGAGAAACCGCGCCACTCCGCCGAGCCGAGTACGGCGCGTAGATGCCGCCAACCGCTCGAAGTACGGACGCGTCTCGCCCAAAGTCCGCACAAATCGGTCGTATTCCTCAATCGGCTCAGGTGCGGACTGAGAATACCAGTACAGTGAAAGCGAATCGCATCCAGACGCCAGCGCAAGGGCGCACTCCGTCATGATCGCTCCAGGCGACTTGTGCAGCACATGCCGCGGATAAGTCTCCTGTTCATAGCATATGCTCGCGACGAGATTGCCGTAGCCACGGCAACGCTCGGCTTCACGAGCGACGCTTAGGCACTTCTTAACCATGCCGCGCGGTTCAGCTTCCGTGTAATAGCCCGCGCCGGGTCGAATCCCAACTGGCCGGCAATCCTTGCCCGACAGCGCCTTTAGAAGCGGGAGGTAGCTGCTGGCCGTGTAAACCGTATCCGCCCAGACAGACTGGTAGGCTAGGCGGCACGGGCTATTCAGTTCATCGACCGCCGAGCGCACCGCCGCCGCGTAGGCCGCAAGCGACTCGGCGTTGAACTCAAGCCACGTCGCACGAACCGGCTCGCGCTCTGCCGCGGAGAATAGCCGCTCCGCAAGAGACTCGCGCGTCCAGCTGCCACCCGTCTTCGCGTTGAAAGCGGCAATGCAGCGGTTGCAGAAGCATCCCATCGGCTTGGAGATTCCAAGCCGAAGATCGTCGTCAAGCCAGTAGGACGCCGGGTTAGAGGCGCTGATCACAGCCTTCGCGTAGGAGCGTTCGTAGGCAATCACTTCAGGCGAGCGCGGACAGAGGAAGTGTATCGTCTTTCCAGTCCGATCCACTTGCCAGGCGTCGGCGGAAAATGGCTGCTCGCCCGGTTTTGGTGCGCCGTCATGCGCTTCGCCATGTCCAAGGGTCAGGCCCTGCTGGTAAGAAAGAGCGATGCCGACCTCGTCGCAGAGCGGACGGAACCGCGCGAAGTCGGCGCAGGCCTTCGCCGCCATATCCGGCGTTTCCCTGCCGCCCGTCGCAAACCAGAACTCGTCACACGCACCGCGATGGCGGCGATGGCAGTCGATCAACTGCTCGAACACCATTGGATAATCATTGACGGCTTCGGTATGGCGAATCACGATGAAAGGCCATTCCCCGCGTCCGCCCCGGTCCATGTCCCTCCCTGCACCATGCAGCGCAACGCCGCAGACCGTCGCCGCCAGTATCGTCATAAGGTTCTTCATCTTCATAAGATGGATAATCCGGTTCATCACGGTTTGACTCCGCGAAGGCCGGCAACAAGCGCCCGCTTTCGCGCATTGTCCGCAGACGGAGCAAACTTGGCGTTCGACGCGCTGTCGCCCTTGGTCACGACGTGCTCAACGCTCCACCCCGGCCACTCGCGAAACGCATGGTAGCACCAGTCCCACCGATATTCGTTAAGCATCTCGACCACGTCGGCGATCCACTGCCCACATCCTTCCGCATATGCGATCGCGGAGAACTCTCCGACGAAGATGTGAGCACCAAAGCGCCTCTCGAAAGCAAGCACAGGCTCGATAATCCGCCGAAGCCCTGCCGCATTCCATCCCTTTGCGTCGTCTGGATATGCCGCGACGACATCCTTGAACTGAGGCAAAACCTTCTGGTGCGTGTACTCGAAAGGTTCGTACATGTGAAACTGGTAGAAGATGTTCGTCATATCCACAGGCGCCATCGTCTTGAACGCCGAAGGAGCGCACCACGCGACATCGTTCATGCACGACACGATTACGGGCGTCACCGGGTCGATGGCTCGAACCGCGCATGCGGCGCGCCGCTGTATTTCGAGGTAGTCGCAATGCTTAGGCGCGCCGAACTGCGTAGGCTCGTTTATGAGGTCGTACGCATATATGCCGTCTTCGCCTTTTGTCTTGCGGACTATCTTCTCCCAGCAGTCGACGAAGAAGGAGGCCCAGAGCGGATTGTCCATCATCTTCATACCGGAACCGCCGCGACCGCCCGGCGGCACGTGCATGTCCACTACGAGAGGAATGCCGTATTTGCGGGCGAGCGGCAGTGCCTCGCCCGTAAGCTGGTCCAGTTTCCAGTCCAGCCACTTCGCAAACCCCTGCCTGTCGCCCGTCTTACCTTTCCATTCGTCGCCGAACGGATACATTTGGCAACGTGCGACCGTTGCTCCCCACTTCTTCAACGTTCTGAAATCTTCATCGCTTACGGAAACCTGCGAAAGCATGACGCCGCGAACCTGCGGACGACGCGCGACGTCGTCCGTGTATCTGCATTTGAAAGCGGTCATTTCCCGCCTCCATCCTCAGACTGGCCATGGACATACCGCACAATACGCCCGCGTTCGCGGCGATAGGGCTGCGTCCAGGCGGTCTTCGTCGGCGGATGCATCTTTGCGAGCGCGTTCGGATAAACCGCAGGCTCGTCGGATTCGACCCTTGCGCGTATGTAGAGATCGTCGGGCGCAAGTGCGCACGATGCCACGGCATCCTTGCCCGCGCCAAATGAAACGCTTTTCACGACTGCGCCTATCTCATCGGAATAGACTGGCAGATTCCTTACGGGACGGTCGCCCTTGGCAGGGATTGCAACCGTTCTTATAGGTTCGACGTCTGCATGGATCTTCGTGGTTATGAATTTGACGGTATATTTCACGCCGGGCTTCGCAGGGACGGAGACCTTCAGTGTGCCGCGAGTCCTGTCAAACGATATGTCGCTAAAGTCGATACCTTCCGCCGCGTAGAAGTCGCCGCAATCCATCGCCCCGAATAGAGCGCCGGGGGTCAGCTCGCCCGCGCGCACACCGATCCATGCGTCGCCGAAGACAATCGGCGTGTGGCTTGTGCCGCTGCCAGGATACCAATGAGAGTCTTCGGTGGCCACTGCGTAAAGGAGAGGTTCCCCGCGTCGGCATCTGACGGCGTTAACCACGTCCCAGATTCGGTCGTTGTAAAAACCGTCCTGCGGCATTCCGTCCTCCGGCGGCCAGTCGCTGCCGGTGTTGCACACTTCGAAAAAGCGAACATCGGGATTGGCGATAAGATTCTCCGGCCATACATCGCAGAAGCGCCAGTGCGGATGGTTTGCGAAAAACACATGCGGCGGATTCCCCTTTTCCGCGGCAAGCGCGTCCACCTCGTCCTTCGTCTCGCGTAAAACCTCGGTGATGTCCTTGCCTCGCACCCATTCGATGAGCCCCGTCTTCGACGCGCGCGGAATGAGTCCGTCCAGCCCGACATAGTTCATGTGCAGGTCGCGCCGCACGTTTTCCGCGTCGATGACAGCCGTCGTGACCTCGCATCCAGGCATGAAGAGGAACTTGCCCGGCTCGTTGAAGCGCGCGGCGATTTCGGCCATCGTGCTCACCCTCACCTCGACCTTGCCGCCGCGCTCGCGCCATTTCGCGTCAGGAAACGCAACCTTGAACGCCTCGAACACGGAAGGTTCGATCGTCTTCGGCGGCCATACGCCGGAAAGAGGAGCAACTTCCATCCAGCGGTTTGGATCGGAGCCAATGCGATTGTGGTCGGTAATCGAGAAGAAGTCGTACCCGCCGTTCTTGTAGGCGGCTACGGCCTGTTCCGGCAGGGCCCGTCCGTCCGACCAGCACGAGTGCGCATGGATCATCCCGCGGTACCAGCGCCCCGAACCGCCAGTTGTCGAGTCGAGTCCACTCGCGGCGCGCGGCAAAGCGCACGAGGCCACCGCACCGCCGACGAGCTGCATGAACTCTTTTCTGGTCATTCTCATCTGGGCGCCGTCCTACCGAAACATTATCACCATGTCGTCTTGGACTTCGGTGCGATCTTGCAGGAACTCTTGCGGCGAAAGCGCACCGGCGCTCACGCGAAGATCATCGATCATCCCCGTAAAACCGTCGCCGACGGCGATCGATCCGTCGAGCATTCGAGCGGAGGCGTCCCAGGCGCGTCCTGCAGGCATGGTTCGCTCGTAGTCCACGTAGAAGCGCACGGCGTCCGCGCCAGGATTCGTGCGGTCGATGACGAGCGCGACATGGTGCCAGGTCTTTTTGCCGGCAAGCGGAGCAAGCGCGGCAGTTCCGCCGTTCGACGCGGCAAGATGGTCATACGGAATGAACGTACCCGAAAGAGTGCCGGCCGTGGCGTCCGCCGCGACGGAGAACGAACCTGCGCCGGAACCCAGCGAGAATACAGTGCCTGAGGACGGCGTCTCGCCGAAGCAGACGAAGCACTCGATCGTCGCCTGCGTCAATGCGGAAAGCGTGAGGTTTGTCGTAGACGCCGAAGACGCTCCGTTGAAATTTAGCGCACCCCTGCGACGCGACACACCATCGGACGCAAGCCCCGCGCCGCTCTTGAAGTTCCAGTAGGCGAGAGTGGACTTTGCCTCCGGATCGATGAGGTTGTCGAGCACGAAATCCCCGGCCGCCAACGCCACGTCGGAAACGGAAACTCGCATAAATTTGCCGCTCATATACTGGCCAACATATCCAGGGGAACGTCCAATGCAGAACACCTGGTCCAGCAAGTTCGAGATTGTCCCTGAGTTGTTGATATTCACGGAGGTTTCCTCTTTGCCATCTACAAACAACCGTCCCTGCGCCGTGCCAGAAACAGTGCCGTCTAAAACAATGGTGCCCTTGTGGTGCCCATTGGAACCGAAATCACCTATACGCTTGAGCCATTTGCCGTTCACAACACGGAACTGGAAATTGAACTCATGTGTAGAATTATACACTACGAAGCTGCCTATCGGGGTGGTATCGTAACTACCAACAAGCACCCAATATTTGTTGTTGCCGCCCGGCCAGCCGGAATAGTAGTCGAACTCTATGGTCGCCGCCTTAGTGTGCGAGAGGTCGAGACCGTTCTTGGTGTGGAGCCATTGGGTCGATCCGTCAAGGACGATGCCCATGCCGCTCTCGGCGTGATTGCCGTCGCCGAATGTCGCGTTGCCTTCGTTGACAAGCGTGTTGCCGTTACCGGACAGGTCTTCGAGCGTCTCTCGGTCGAAACGATAAAGAGCAACGGTTGAAGCCGCCGAGCGGCTTGCGAGGAACTGGTCTGGCGTAAGGGCGCAACCTGTGATGCGAACGTCGTCAATGGAGCCATAGAAGGTGTTGGAGCGGCCCGTGCCATAGCTGCGCCGCGTAAGGTATATGCCGGTGTCGGCAAGGGCGAATGCCTTCTGAGCTTCGTCGGTTGCCGTGCAGGGGGCGGCAATACCGTCAACATAGAGGGTGACGATTCCAGAGCCGGTCTTAGACGGATCGTAAACCATTGCGAAATGCCGCCATTTGTTGTCGCTGAGGTCGCCAAACGTGGCGGTGTCAGTGGCAGAACCGACATATTTCTCGCCGCCGGAGTTTGACGTGAGGAAACTTGCCGATACAGCGTCGTAGCCAGTGTCGTAGCGAAGCACGAAGGCTCCGGGGGTGGAGTAGTAGCCACCAGACGATTCGATGAGCTGCCCGACCATGCCGCCGCCGGAGGAGTCGGTTTTCACAAACATTTCGATTGTGAGGCCCGTTTTTGAAAAGGCCGACAAAGGAAACGCCTTGGCGCAGCAGTTTGTCCTGGCGTAGTTGCTGTAGCTCGGTGACGGTGTTCCAGACGTCAGAGGAACGCCGTTCATCGTCAGATCGAAGCCGTTGCCGGTGGCATCCTTGTTACACTTGCCGCCGAAAGGCCAGTAGGCCAAAACAGGGAGAGCATCGGAGTCGGCGCGCATGGCCTTGCCGACGGAGGGGTATTTCAGGAACTGGTCGGGCGTAAGCGCACCGCGCGAAATGCGCACATCGTCGATATAGCCGGTGTAGTATTCGCTTGTGGTGTATCCGGCGCCGCCACCGATATAGAGTACGTCGTCAAGCAGCGCCGGCACGGCGCCGGTCTGCCCGCCCGCGTTCTGCATCTGCACTCCGTCCAAGTAGAGCCTGGTGGCATTTTCGCCAGTTTGGGTACGATCGATCACGTAGGCGATGTGGTGCCAGGCACTGTCATCCATGGCGGTTGACGATGCGGTGTAGTCGAGCTGCCAGCCGGTTCCCATGCCGAACTGCGATTGCAGACGGCCCGTGTAATACAGGACGAAGCTGCCGGCCGAGGTGCCAGCCGGCGAGGGCGCGGAAAAGAGGACCCCGAAAGAGCTTTTCTTGCCGGTGGAACGAGTCCAGCACTCGAAGGTGACGGCGGTTTCGCCGGAGAGGTCGAGGGCCGAGGCGGTTGTAAGGAACTGGCTGGTGCCATCGAGCGTAATGTACCCGGCGTCGCTTTCCGTAACCGTCGTACTCGTCAGGTCGTGCCCGTTGCCGGACACGTCGGCGAATCCGCTGTTGCCGAACGGCCAGTAGGCTATGGTAGCCGAATCTGCATTGGCTGAGGAAACAAGCAAAGTGCATAAAGCCGCAGCGGCAATGGTAGTGCAATTCATTGTTGCGTTCTCCTTCTTGGTTGGATTACGCCTATATGATACCATTTCCAGCCAGCAAATGCCACTTGTTACAAGCAAAATCGACATACTATATTAGGCAAGGTACGCGCCGTGTGTTTGACAGCACAAGAGGCATTTGGTATATTTTACCGCAATGACGACGAAAAGAAGGTTAGGGTCAAAGTGCACGATACTGACCGTCCTGCCGCTTGCATACCAGGACGGACGTGACCGCTATGTCGGCCTGCTGCAGTATATCGCAAAACACCGCGCCAAATGGAACGTGCATCTCGTGCGCGAGAACATTCAGAGGCGCACGCTCGAACGTGAGCTTGAAAGTGGAATCGACGGGATAATCACGAATGCCGATATGATCACCAACTCCCTCGTACCGCTTATACCGACCGACATGCCATGCGTTGTGACTGACGCGATTAATCCCGAATGCTTCGAAGCCTCGCTCAGGAATATAGCGTTCGTCGACGCCGACTCCGAAGAGATCGGAAGACTCGGCGCGAACTACCTTTTCGGACAGGGCAACTACACCTCGTTCGGCTTCATAGGGCTTGACGAACCGTTCCATTGGTCGCAGACAAGGCTGCAGAGCTTCCGGCAGACGCTCGCCGAGAAAGGCGTGGAGTGTTCGGTGCTGAACGTGCGGCGCAACACCATGCACGAAGCTGACACGATAAGTGCAATGTGCGAGTGGGCGGCGGCGCTGCACAGGCCGGCCGCCGTGATGGCGGCATCCGACGAGCTTGCAAGGCAGTTCGTCGAAGCAATCGCCGCGCACGGATTGAGTTCGCCGAACGACATAGCGGTGCTGGGCGTCGACAACGAATGGATATTCTGCACCCATATGCAGCCGACCCTGTCGAGCGTACAGCCCGATTTCGAGCGTGCGGGATTTCTTGCGGCGCAATGCCTCGACAGAATGATGCGCGCTGGCGGCGGGAACATCCGAATGACATGTCCAGTGAAGACCATCGTAGGACGCGAATCCACGGCGCCTTCGAACACGGCGGGACTGATGATACGCAGGGCGGAGGAGTTCATTCACGACCATCCTTCCAGCGTCACCTGTGTAGGAGACGTCGCGCGTTACCTTAAAGTCTCCAGGCGTCTGTTGGACCTGAGATTCCGCGCCATAACCGGCAAGACCGTGCTCGGTGCCATTCAGGACGAACAGCTGGACCGTGTGCGCGACCTTCTTCGCACGACATCGCTATCCATCACCGAAATCAGCACCCTGTGCAATTTCAGGTCCGAGAATCACCTGAAGTCGCTATTCAAGAAAACTTTCGGCATAACAATGCGCGACTACCGCAAATCAGCCGAAACAAGCCGCACACGAACGAGGTCCGGAACCTGTCCGCATCAGCTCGCGGTCCCAAACGCGTCCAGAAGAACCTTATGAGCAAAACCGGTTGACGCTCTTGCTACGCATCCTTTAGCGTCCTTATCCTTGCGGGCGACCTCGAGATCGGCCTCGCCCATCATGTCAACGAGCGCGCGGAATTAATGGGGACACGTACGCCGAGCAAAAC
>DFLH01000048.1:2621-18740 GCA_002373695.1 Verrucomicrobia bacterium UBA3624 | reverse complement strand
GCGTCAGAGAGGAGGTCTGGAGGATACTTCCTCCAGCTCAAAGACGACATGTGTCGTTCAGCGAGACGCGAATGAGTGGCGCGAAGCAACTCCAATTCTGCGGAGCGGTAGCGAGAGCCCGCTGATCGGAGTTGACAAAACCTGTGACGGGCAGTATTGTCCAGAAGTAAACGCGGGTTTCCTTCCTCGGAAGGAATGATGGGAAATGCCCTGCCTTTCAATCCCGCCCAACATTCTCAGGGACTAAACGCAAGAGAAACTTGCATTTGCTTCTGGACTTCACAGACAATTTGAAGGCCATCTATTCTTGAAAAGTGCGTTGTATTGTTCGTCACGAGCGTGCAACCTTCGACAATCGCATGAGCGGCAATCAGAGAATCCATCACGCCTATGGTTTTCCCCGCCTTGTCCAACGTCGCACGCACTGCGCCGGGCTGGCGCGATTCATGGTATGAGGCGGTCGGCTACCAGGCGATAAACGCGATTGGTTCAACGCTACGGCTGGCGGCGATGGTATCGCGTCCGTGGATTGGGTCGATGCGGCGGATGCGAAGGCTAGCGGCGTTTCCTGTCGCGGCGGTGCAGGACGGCTTTGTGCGCGCATTCGTCAAAAGCGAGCACCTTCGTCCTGGCGTAAACCGCATTCGGATTGCAGCGGTCGATCCTGGCGTTGTTCTCGACCGTCTCGCCCTGCGAGCCGTGGCGCATAAGTCCAATGGCCCGAATGGACTATAGATTTCGACGCCGATTTTTAGTAAAATTATCGCGGAATTCAAAACCATAGGAGAAAGCCGTATGAGTGCAAATTGCATGAAAGCAAAAATGTTGTCAGCCGCATTATTCGCCGCGTTGGTGCTGTCAGCTATGCAGTCCGTCCGCGCCGACGAGGCGACATACAATTACTGGGAAGGAGGCTCCGGCAACAGCTGGACTGACAAGAACTCGGAGACAGGAAAGTACAAATGGACAACAGGCGAACTCCCGACGGCAACCGAAACGGCTGCTTTCAAGCAGGGGACGCAGACTGTCAAGATTAAAGATGGAAAATGCCTCGCCGCGAAGGTCGTTTTTGAAAGCGGCTCGGTTATAACGTTTTCGCGGCTCGATTCCGGCACGGCCGATGCGGTGACGGCAGGCGAATTTTCGGGTGAAGGAACATTAAAACTGCTCAGAACCGGACTGAAAGCCGCTTCTGCAGGATGCACGGTCTCTGTTGCCGGTTTTGAGGTGTTGCATGACAGCAGCAATCCCGGCAACTACAGCTGGCTTGACGGCGGTACGGCAGAAAGTGAGAAGATGGTCGTTGAATCGGCTGTTACCGGAAGCGGGAACCTGGCCTGCAACAACTATGTCGAGGTGAACGGTGACGTTACACTGACGGGGGCTCTTAAACTTTCTGCAAACGCGACCGTCAAGAATCTTGTGTATGACAACGGCGGATGCAAGATTGCGTCCGACAGCGCCGGAGGCACCATTGAAAAGGTGACGGTGAAGAGCGGTACTCTCGAATATTCATCATCGACTCTAAAATCTGTATCTGCCATCACCGTCGGTAAATTCGTCCTCGATGGCGGCACGCTTTCCGTGGCGTCTGATTTTAGCGGCACGATCGCAGTTGCAGAAGGCGGCGGTACGCTCTTTCTGGAGGGCGAGTGGGCGGATGCTGATTCAGTCTCGCTTCCGGCAGGACTCTCTTTTGCTGAGGGGGCCGATCTGTCTAAGGTGACCGTGCAGGCGACAATCGGCGAGAGCACGAGCCCTGCGATATTCGCCATTGTCAACGATAACGAAGCATACTCGCTTGAATACGTCGGCTATCCGTACAATCTTGAAGATCTCGACTTCTCGTGGATGTCCAGCGGGTGGAGCACTCCGCACAAAAACAAAGCCGTCGGCGGTGCTTCCTTGCAGCTCTTCAATGGTGAAGGGTGGGTTGAGTACTCAAAGGGAATCGGCACTCATGCCGGCAGTTCGTGGCATGTGCGCCTCAACGGGAATGGCGTCAGCTTTTCGGCGACTGTGGGTGTAGACAGGGAATCGGACGGGCAGTCGGGCGGAGAGGTCAATTTCATAGTCCGCGATGTTGTCGGAGGAACGAATCTTGTAGAGTCCGGAACGATGACCTGCAGCACGCCGGCGAAGAACATCACGGTGAACCTCGACGGGATCGAGCTCATCGAGCTTTACGTCGACATGCTCGGCAATAATGCATGGGATCATGCCGACTGGGTCAACCCGACGATTGTCATGAAAGGCGAGTCCGCGCCTGTTACGCGGTCTGCGGACGGAACGAACCGCTGGATAGGGATGGGTGAAAACGACTACTGGGTTACCGCCGGAAACTGGGAGTTTGGTGTCCCTGGCGCTGACGCGACGGCGGTTTTTGATGAAAGCGTTACGGTCCGCATTGGGCAGACAGGCGAGAACAGCACCACGCCGGAAGATGTCACGGTTTCCAATGTCGTCGTAAACTCCGGCGCTACGCTGACGTTGCGTCCTGTCTCCCCCGAGTTCTGGGACGGACCTGAGCTTATCGTGCAGGAGGTCAATGGGGCTGGCAAGATACAGCTCGCCAAGGTCGGAATCAAGGCCAACTACGTCGGCGACAACGCGGAATGCATGATCAATGTTGCCGAGATCGAAATGCTTCCTGTGACGCGGTGGAACAATGAAATCGACAGCTGGCTGGATGGCAAATCGGACGAAGACAAGTTTATGGTCGTCAACTCGGCGGTGATAGGAACAGGCAGGTTCTACACTCACGGCAACGTAACGCTGAATGGCGATGTCGCGATGTCGCGCGAGTTCAAGATGGATTCGGAAAATGCTTCCGTGAAAACCGTAATCCTTGACGGCGGCTGGGTGTCGTCTGAAAACCTCGGCGGAATCGAGAAACTTGCGTTCCATTCCGGCACCTACGATTGTGCCGACTATACGGACAAGACCTGGCCGCTATATCTCGATGGCGGCACGGTGAGCGTCGGTGATGGAACGGCATTGCCTGCCAGTGGTCTGTCGCTCGGCGTTCTTTCCGGCGGATATATTGCGCTTACGATAAGCGACGCCGATTTTGCCGCGGGTGGAACACCTGCGTATCCGTCTGGACTGACATTCGGCAACGACGCCGACCTGTCAAAAGTCGTCGCCGTCGTGAAGAACGCTTCCGGCGATGCGCAGAAGACGTACGCGATCACGAAAACAGGCGAAGCCTATTCCTTCGCCGAACTCGTGCCCACCGACAGCGTTAAGTGGATAGGCGGCGTGGACGATCACTGGGAGACGGCGGGCAACTGGATATACGGCGCAGTCCCGACGGAAGGCCAGTCTGTGGTTTTCGAACAAAGCGCCCACATCTACATCGAGAAGGGCACGACAACGCCGAGAATCGCGACGATGACGATTGGGAGAGGCGCTGTCGTTAAAATCGAGACGACGGATGAATGGGGCTGGGAGAACGAGCCTGTGATACTGTTCGAGGAAATTATAGGCGAAGGGACTCTGGCGCTTAAGCACGCGTCTCTCAGGGCGGCACGCAGCACGGGCAGGTCGGTTGTCAACTGCGCCGAACTTCAGATACTCAGCCATGCAAACAACGACATCGGACGGTCTTCCAGAATATGGGGCAATAAGGAAAATCTCAAATCCGAGGTGGAAATCAACGCGGACATAACCGGGTCGGGTACGCTGGTTCTGCGGTATGGCGTGCGTCTTGCGGGCGACAACAGCAGGTTTGCGGGGCACGTCCGCTTCGTGGCCGTTTCAGATAGCTGGTCGATGGGCGGAGAAAAGTATTTCTGCGTTCCGGAAGCCGCGTTCACATCCGCATCGAAGTGTGAACTGCAAGGCCGATTCCATGTTTTGTTCAACGAGGGCACTTTGAAATTTGGCAATGTCGCCATCACGGAGAGCTACGGCACGGGCCTGTACGTGCCTTACGGCGCAGCCGCCATTGTCATCGAGATCGCCGAAGGCGAAATACGTGACAACTACCAGGGCCGCGGCATAGGTGTATATACGAGGTCGGAAGGAAGCGACTATGTGGAGGGTGCGACGGTCGGCTGCGCGGGTGTGACGATAAAGAAGGTTGGCGACGGCTCGTTGGTTTACGGCATGACGAAGGCGCACAGCCTCGTCGTTGAAGGGGGACACGTCGAGTTCACCGGCGAGAACAACAATGACGACGATGCTGATGTCAACGTGACCGTCAAGGCCGGAGCCAGCATAGGCTCGTCGGAAAGCCTGGGCTGCGGATGGGACGATAAAACCCAGTCCTATAAGAATGGTTACGTCGGCGGCGACGTCACGGTGCGCCATCAGTTCGCCTTTGAGCCTGGCGCGGCTATCAAGCAGGAGTACATCGCGACGACGACTACGGACGAACAGACGCAGGAGGAGACGACGACCTACTCCATGCGCAAGCTGACGATTGCGGATGATGTCGACCTCGCGAACGTCGTGTTCGGCGTCACGAATCCCGAGGTCCTTCCTGCCGTGACGAAGGCGTCTCTTGCGAATCTGCCGCGCTTCACGATGTTCGCTGCGAATTCGCTCAGCGGAGCGGTCGCAACCGAGAACGGCGGATATACGCCGACGGGAAGCGAGAAGAACTGCAAGTGGCTCTTCCGCACGAAGAGGAACTCCGTGAACGAAGTGGAGTTCTATCCCTTCCAGAAGTCGGGTTTTGTGGTAAAAGTCCGGTGAACGGTTGACGCGGCTGGAAGCCGCGTCTCCAAAATTCACAGAATATTTGGTAAAATAGGGACATGACTGCGACATGTATACTGCTGGCGGCCATGTCCTTTTCGGATGTAGCCGCGCTAACGAGGACGGAGGCCGCCCATGCCGACGACGTCTGCGCGACCGGCGTCGTCACGCAGGTCGTGGGGTGGCGTTCGGCGTCGGGCGTTTTCGCGGACGTCGCCGATCCCAACGGCAGGGGCATATACTTCTCCGGCGAGACGCAGCGCACGCCGACTGCGCACATCGACGGCGCGGACTCGTTCAGGCTTGGAGACGTCATCGAGGTGAAGGGCGTCGCGACGCCGCTGGCGTTTGCGCCCGGCATAAAGGCGTCCTCGATAAAGATCGTCGGAAGACTGCCCTTGCCTCCATTCGCCGAGAAGACGCTTTTCGACATGCGCGGTGGACGCCTCGACAACGCGCGCGTCAGGATGTCGGGGGTGCTTGCGGGCGTGCGGTCCGTGGAATCCTCGCGGCTCGACCCCGATGTCAGCATTGTGCAGCTTGCGCTCAATACGGACGAAGGGCAGTTCGTTGCCCATGTTCAGGGGACAGTGGACGAGTGGTCCAAGCTGCTTGACGCGGAGCTTGAGGTCTGCGGATGCGCGATGTCCGCGTACAACATGCGCGCCGAGTTCCGCGGCGTGCAGATGGAGGGCGCCTCGCCGTCCGACATATCCGTGAAGAAGCCCCCGCGCGCCTCGCCGTTCGACCTGGAGCCGACTCCCGTGTCCGAGCTCATGTCCTTTTCGCCGCATCCGGGCGACTGCCACGCAAAGCTCGTCAGGGGCGTCGTTACTTTTGTATGCGCGAGGAATCGGTTCTTCTATCTGCAGGACGGAACGCACGGGCTCAAGGTCGAGATGGACGTCCCGAAAGGCCTTTCGCCAGGCTTCAAAGTCGATGTCATAGGCTTCCCCATCAAGGTCGACGGATGCGGCGAGCTGCGCGGAATGGCTGCGAGGAGCGGAGAGTGGGCATGGGCGGGGCTTCCCGAGCCGCAGTACGGCGATCTCAACGACTATCTGCGCTGGCAGTACTACAGCGACGACGGAAGCATGAACGACATCGTCTGGAGGCGGATGTCGTTTGTCGCGCGCGTGATACGGGCCGAAGGCGACGGCGAGAGCTCCGAGCTGGTGGTCGCCGTGAGCAACGTGACGTGCAGGGTGCACCTCGAGGGACCGCTGCCGGACATCTTCGAGAACGCGCAGGAAATGCGCCCCCTCGCGCGGATAACGGCCGTTGCCGAGCCGTCTGTTTCCGATGCACTCACCGACGACCGCCAGCCGGTGATGAAGTCCATTTCGTTCGCGGCGGCGTCTCCTGGCGACATCGAGTTCATTCCGGACGGGGAATGGCGCAGGCGCATGAACGCGCGCGTCCTCAACGCCGCTGCGCTGGCCGTCGGAACGCTCCTTGCGGCGCTCATCGCCATTGGCATCGTCCGCATCGTACGCGACAAGCGCGAGCGCGGCAGAATCGCCGCGATAAACGCCGAGCGCAAGCGGATGGCCGCCGACCTGCACGACACGATAGAGCAGAACCTCGCGGGGGCCAAGATGCTCATGGAAAGCTCGCTCTCGATCGCGCCGGAAGTGCCTCCGGCCGTCGAGGAGGCGGTGAAGGGCGCGGCGGCCATCCTGGCGCACGCGAAGTCCGAGATCAGGGCGACGATCTTCAACCTGCGCTGCGACGAGATGTTCGACCGCAAGCCCGAGGACGTGTTCCGCGAGATGATGCGGCACCTCGACCGCGGCAAGGTCAACGCGCGGTGCCGCCTCAGGGGGCTCCCGGACCATCTGCAGGGCGCGCGCTTCTCCGATCTCATCGGCATCGTGCAGGAGGCTACGACGAATGCGCTGAAGCACGGCAGGGCGAAGAACATCGTGCTTGTAAGCGATCCGCTGACCGGAGACGGGAAGAGGGGGTTCGTGCTGAGGGTGCTGAACGACGGCGAGCCGTTCGACGCGGCGGCGGCGCTAGGTCCCGAGTCGGGCCATTTCGGGCTCGCGGGGATGCGGGAGCGCGCCAAGAGGAACGGCATGAGGATTTCGTGGGGGACAAAAGGCAAGTGGACATCTGTAAAAGTGGAGGTCGCGGCGATATGACAACCGTTGCCATAGTGGACGACCACAGCGTCGTCAGGATCGGCATCAAGTACGTGCTGATGACCGATTCGGAATTCAAGTTCGTCGGCGAAGCGGACGACGGAGCGGACGCTGTCTCGCTCGTCGAGAAGGCCCATCCCGACATACTTCTGCTGGACGTCCGTATGCCGGGAACCGGTGGAATCGCCGTGCTCAAGGAGGTGCGGGCGAAGTTCCCCGACCAGCGGGTGGTGATGCTCACGATGTCCGACGCCGAGGAGGACGTCTATCAGGCGATTACCCTCGGGGCGCGCGGATATGTCATCAAGGACAATTCCCCGGTAAATATAATCGGCGCGCTGAAGACCGTGATGGCGGGCGGGCTCGCGGTGTCCGAAAGCGTGCGCAGCGTTTACGAGGCGCGGAAGTCGGAACGCGGACTAACCGCGCGAGAGAAGGAGATTCTTATTCTTGTCAGCAAGGGCTGCTCGAACGTCGAGATCGGCGACATCCTCCATCTCAGCCCGAATACGGTGAAGAACCACCTCAAGAACCTCTTCGAGTCGCTTGGTGCCGCGGACCGCGCAGAAGCTGTCGCGATCGGCATCCGCCGCGGACTTATATCCTGAACTGCGAGCCGGCGAGGTCCGCACGATCCGAACGGGTGATTCCATCCATCGGGCAGATAGTGTATAATTTGCATCATTAACGGAGAGTACAGAATGAACAAATCATTGATCGTGTCATCAGTCCTGCTTGCGGCGCTCTGCTCTTTCGACGCGCGCGCGGCCAATCCGTACCTCCCGCTGTGGGAGTACATTCCGGACGGGGAGCCGTACGTCTTCGACGATCCAGACAACCCCGGCAAGCGGCGAGTCTACGTCTACGGCTCGCACGACGTGCTGTGCGGCAAGTACTGCGGACGCGACCAGGTCGTCTGGTCCGCCGACGTCGACGACCTGAACAAGTGGCGCTTCGACGGCGTGATCTTCCGCTCGCTCAACGGCGCGGACGGCAAGCCGCTCGGCAAGAACGGGCTCGGCGACGTCCTGTACGCGCCCGACGTCGCGGAGGTCAGGGGACCGGACGGAAAGAAGACGTACTACCTCTATCCCAACACGCAGGCGCACGGACGCAACAACATGGTCGCGAAGTCCGACCGACCCGACGGACCGTTCGAGGTCTGCAACTGGGACGAGAGCGACCCCAGGAAGACCGTGGGGCCTTTCGGGTTCGATCCGGCGATTCTTGTCGACGACGACGGACGCGTCTACGGATACTGGGGTTTCAGGCAGTCGTTCGCGGCGGAGCTCGATCCGAGGACGATGGCGACGGTAAAGCCGGGTACCGAGATCGTCAAGGACATGGTGAGCAGCCTTGATCAGCCCGGGAAGTTCCGCTTCTTCGAGGCGTCGTCCATCCGCAAGATAAAGGACAAGTACGTGTTCATATACAGCCGCTGGTCGGAGAAGGGCGAGTTCGGGCTGCCGGACACAAACTACACCCTCGCGTATGCGTACTCCGACAGGCCGCTCGGCCCGTGGACGTACGGCGGCACGATCATCGACGGACGCGGACGCGAGAAAACGCCCGACGGCACGACCCGCGTCACTGCGGCGCCGGGAGGGAACACGCACGGCTCGATATGCGAGATCAACGGAAAGTGGTGGGTGTTCTACCACCGCCAGAGCGGGACGGACGAGTTCTCGCGCCAGGCGATGGTCGCCCCGGTCTCGGTCGAGGTCGAGGAGGGGCCCGGAGGCAAGGTGGTCATTTCCGAGGGCGAGTACACATCCGAGGGTTTTGAGACGGACGGGCTGAATCCGCTCGAGCGCCATGCGGCCGGCATAGCAAGCCACTACACGGGACCGCGTCCGGCCGAGCAGCGCTATCCGACGTGCCTGTATTCCGGTCCGCACACAGTTCCGTTCCGCGGAGACTGGTATGACAGCAAGGATCCATACGGCCCCGACGTGAATCGCTGCGACATCGCGAACTGCACCGACGGCTCCATTGTCGGCTACAAGTACTTTAACTTCGGCAAAACCGCTGGACGCGAGGGGCTTGCGCTGGGACTCAACATCGTCCCCCGCGGATTCGACGCCAAGGTCGAGGTCTGGGTCGGGCGTCCGAACGCGGCGGAGGGCGGGACAAAGGTGGGCGAAGCCGCGATATCCGAAAAGCTTTCCGACGTCCGCACGACGCTCAGGGTCGATGTCGGCGCGCTTTCGAAGGTCAGCGGGAAGAAGGCCCTCTACTTCGTCTTTCGCTCCGCGAAGAAGGGACACTCGCTCTGCGACATCGAGGACTTCAGGTTTACGGCGAAGTAGCCAGCATTGCTTTTTTTGATAATAGTTTGGACAAAAAGGGCCAGACCCTTCTGTATAACCTCGTCGTCATCAATCCGCGCAGCTGGAAGCCGTCGGCCGTGTTCGTCGACGGCGTGCAGCGCATCTGACGCGCCGCCCGACGCGCCCCGCCCCTCCCCACATCAGGTGATGGCGGAACGGGCGGGGCGTTTGCTATAATGGTGGCATGAAATCTGCAATCCTTCTTGCTGTGCTGTGCGCGCTGGGCGGAAGCCGGGCCGCATCGGCTGTCACGGTCGATTCCGCCGCGCCCGGCACGCCGCTCGCGCACTACTGGAGCTTCGGCGTCGGCGCGGGCCGCGTCAACGAGGGCCTGCGCGCGGCGTGGCACGAACACCTCGTCGACGTGCGGGACAACTGCGGCTTCCGCTACGTGCGCATGCACGACACGTTCAACGACGACATGTTCGTCTGCTTCCCGCAGGAGGACGGGCGGATCGTCTACAACTGGCAGTACATCGACGAGGTGTACGACCGGATGCTCGCGGAGGGCGTGCGGCCGTTTGTGGAATTCTCGTTCTTCCCCTCCTGTCTCGCGGCGACGAACACGATCCTGCAGATGTGGTACCGCAACTGCATCACGGTCGACCGCGCGAAGTTCGGCGCGTGGCACGACCTCTGCCGGGCGTTCGTCCAGCATCTTGTGGATCGCTATGGATTGGCGGAGATTCAGAACTGGTACTTCGAGGTCTGGAACGAGCCGAACCTCTACCGCGGCTTTTTCGAAGGGACGAAGAGCGATTACTTCCGCCTCTACAAGGAGAGCGCGCGGGCGGTGAAGGAGGTCCATCCGTCGCTCAAGGTCGGAGGACCGGCGACCTCCAACTTCATCGCCGACGCGCGGCACGACGGCGAGACCCAGGACAACCGGAAGAGCGTCTTCTATCCGCAGGAGACGATCAACGATCAGGAATGGAAGGGCGTCTGGATCGAAGAGTTCCTCGCCTTCTGCGCGCAGGAGAAGCTGCCCGTTGACTTCATCTCCTGCCACACGTATCCGACGGACTACGCGCTCGATCCCGTGTCGGGGCGCGGCCGCAACGCGATCCGCTACGTCCATTCCGTGCGCGACGACTTCGCGTATCTCAAGAAGACGCTCGCCGCGAGCGCGTATCCGAACGCGGAAATCCACATCACCGAGTGGAGCACGTCGCCGAACAGCCGCGATGCGATGCACGACAACCTTCCGCCTGCCGCGTACATCGCGAAAGTCTCGCTCGAGAACGTCGGTCAGGTCGATTCGCTCATGTACTGGACCTTTACTGACATCTTCGAGGAGAAGGGGGGCGGAAGGGACATCTTCCACGGCGGATTCGGCATGCTGAACTTCCAGGGAATCGCGAAGCCGTCCTACCATGCGTACAGGATGATGAACGCGCTCGGAGACGAGCTGCTCTGGAACGCCGGAAACGTGACGGTGACGCGCGATTCGGCGCGCGGCAAAATCGCCGCGCTCGCCTACGCCTATCCGAAGGAATACGAAAGCCACGTGCCCGCGACGTCCGACTGCGGAAAGTACATGGAAGCCTCGCCGATGGACCTCGACCTGACGCTGACCGGTCTCGCGAAAGGCGCGGCGTTCGAGATCGAGACTCTTGACGACGAACACGGCAACGCGATCACGGCGTGGCGCGCGATGGGGTCGCCGCGTTCGCCCACGCGCGAACAGACCGCCGCGCTCAAGGCCGCCGGCCGCGCCACGCGGCGCGAGATCGTCCGGGCCGACGGCGACGGGCGGCTTGTCCTCCGCCGCACGCTCGCGCCGTGGTCGCTCGTGCTGGTCCAGGAACTGTAAACATCGTTGAACGGGAGCAGTCAGATGAAAAAAAGGATCTTCTGTGTCGTGGCGGCGCTGGCCGCCGGCCTCGTCCGCGCGGCGGGCGTCTATCAATGGTCGGTCGAGGTGCCGGAATTCGTCTCCAAGGAGACGGGCGAACATCCGCGCGCCTACCTGTGGATTCCCGAGACGTGCGTGCGCGTGCGGGGCGTTGTCGTCGGCAACGACAACATGCTGGAGGAGACGCTGTTCGCGCACGCCGATTTCCGTCGCGCGCTCGCGGCGGCGGATCTCGCCGTCGTCTTCGTGCAGTCGGGCTTCCAGGGGCTGAACGCGACATGCGACGCGGCGGACGCGGCGGCGGTCTTCGCGACGCTCGCGCGCCTTGGCGCGGCCAGCGGCTACACGGAGCTGGGCGAAGTCCCCATCGCGCCGCTCGGCCACAGCGCGTGGGCGGATTGGCCGTACTTCATGGCGTTCGCCGCGCCGGAGCGCCTCTTCGCCGCCGTCTCGCTCAAGGGATCGTGGCCGCATCTGAAGCCGTTCAGGGAAAATTTCGCCGCGCGGCTCGGCGGCGTGCCGACGCTGCTCGTCTCGGGCGAATACGAAAACTGCGCGCAGCACCTGAAGAACGGCGCGGCGTACTACGAGACGCAGACGAACGGCTCGTTCAAGATCGTCTGCGACTGGGGCGCGGGCCACTTCGACTATTCGCCGGAACTGCCGGGACTGCTGGGGAATTTCCTCGCGCAGAGCCGCAGAGGCGCAGAGGGAGGTGAAAGCATTTCTTCGTCTGCCGCGCCGCGTTGCGAGGCGAAAACCGCCCTCATGGGCTTTCGCGCCAAGGACGGCACTGTCATCGAACAGAACCCGAAA
Source organism: Verrucomicrobia bacterium UBA3624 (assembly GCA_002373695.1). Taxonomy (GTDB): domain Bacteria; phylum Verrucomicrobiota; class Kiritimatiellia; order RFP12; family UBA1067; genus RUG572. The sequence goes on along the minus strand of DFLH01000048.1, from coordinate 6,888 downwards.
TACCATCTGCAGGTGACGATCCCGTGGGAGCCGGAGGCGGACGGAATCTCTTTCACGCTCGATCCCGTCTATCTCGACACCGTGCCGCCGGGGCGGCCCGAAGGCTGGACGGGCCTGAAGGCGGGCGACGCCGTGACGCATCCCGCCGACGCGCGCGCGATCGAGGTGGACATCGTGCAGGGCGGCGGCGTCAAGACGGGGCCGAACCGGTTCGCGCTCCGCTTCGACCGCCGCGGCTTCAAGGGCTACCGCGCGCGCGAGCTCGTCATCAAGGCCGTCTCGCCCGCGCAGGACGGGTTTCGCCGCAGCGTCCAGCAGGCGATCCTGCGTTTCCCGCTCAAGGCGCGCGAGGGGGCGGTCGACGCGCCGACCGGCTGGTACGTGCGCGAGGGCGCGGCGACGGTGGACGCGGCGGGCAACGTCACGTGGCTGCCGCTGCCGCCGCGCGCGCGGCGCGATCATGTCGCCACGCTCTGCAAGTACCGCCGCGCGGCGAACGGCGAGACGGTCTATGCGTTCGTGAAGGTGGCGCGTCCCGTCGAACGGCGCTGCGACTGCTACTGGCACTGGATGAACGGGAACGTCTCGACGAACGGCATCACCGCCGATCTCAACTACCTGAAGGCGGGCGGCATGGACGCGGCGATGATCTTCGACGTCGGCGTGGGCGTCCGGCGCGGGCCGGTCGACTACGGCTCCGCCGCGTGGAAAGCGTGCGTCGCCTGGGCGAGCCGCGAGGCGGAGCGCCTCGGGCTGACGCTCGCGCTCCACAATTCGCCGGGCTATTCCGCGTGCGGCGGCCCGTGGATCCGGCCGGAAGAGTCGATGAAGCAGCTTGTGTGGCACGTGGAAGTCTCAAGTCGGGTGGATTTGATTGACGGTGAAGCTTTTACTGGGGGAAGCGGCGTCCCGCCGCTTCGTCAAAAAGGAAGTTTCCCTTGTTATGAAAAGCGGCGAGACGCCGCTTCCCCCAGTCATGTGCGCTTTTCTTGTTATGACAAGCGGCAAGACGCCGCTTCCCCCAGTCATGATTGCTGCTCCAAGCACGGATACTATCGCGAGATTGCGCGCTATCCGCTCGCGACGGCGGACGAGACGATTGCGGTCGGTACGCGCCTCGAAAAAGGCGAGAGCGTGGAACTTGCGCTGGACGGCGAAAAGGACGTCGTCGCGCTCAACGTCTGGCGCGGCGCGCGCGAGACGCCGCTCGATCCGTTCGACGGGCCGCGCGACTACGGCTGCACGCTGACGGTCGAGGCGCAGGAGGGGACCGCATGGCGGACGGTGGGCGAGGTGCGCTGCCCGGCGCTGCGCGCGCGCGACGTGCCCGGCTGCGCGCGCCTGAAGACGCCCGTGCGCACGGCGCGCCTCCGGCTGACGTCCGATCGCGGCGCGAACATCGAACGCGCGGAAATCCTCTCGTCGACGTCGGCGACGGATCGCACGCTCGTCATCGGCTACACGACGACGGGCCAGACGGTGACGGCCGCGCCGGACGCGGGGATCGGGCTGGAGTGCGACAAGTTTTCACGGCGCGGCGTGGACGCCCACTTCGACCGCCACCTCGCGCCGCTCTTCGCCGAGATCGGGCGCGGCGCGTTCACGCATCTCGTCATCGACAGCTGGGAGGCGGGGAAGCAGGACTGGACGGACGACTTCGCGGAGAAGTTTGCCGCGCGCTGCGGCTACGACTGCCGTCCGTGGCTGCCCGCGCTGACGGGGCGGACGGTCGTGAAGGGCCGCCTCGTCGCCGCCGCGTGCACGAAGGAAGATGAGCAGGGGATGGTGAAGTTCCGCTTCGACTACGAAGAGACGAAGAAGTTCCTGTTCGAGACGGAGTTCCTCGCGCCGTTCGCGGAACGCGCGCACGCGCTCGGGCTCCTCGTCGCGGGCGAGCCGTACGGCGACGGCGACTTCGACATGGAGACGTTTACGAAGTATCTTGATCTGCCGATGAGCGAATACTGGGCGAAGAGCCACTACGGGACGATCGAGCGTCCGTTGCGCGTCGCGTCTGCCGCGCGGAAGTTCGGCAGGACGGAGATCGGCTGCGAGGCGTTCACGGCCTTCCCGGGCGATGCGGACATTGCGCCGACGCTGGAGAACTTCGCGGACGCGATCGACCTGCTCAAATCGGCGGGCGTGAAGCGCTTTGTGTTCCACGCGGTCGTTCACCAGCCGTCCGACGATTCGGCGCTCACGATGGGTCCGTTCGGTACGCGCTTCGACCGCGCCCACTGCACGCCATCCGCGCTGCGGCAGATTACCGACTACATCAAACAAAGGTAGATCTTTCTGACGGAGGCTGTGTCATCCCCGGATATTCAGTCACGGTCATTAATTCCGACTCCCAGCAGCCTTGCGCTTCGACGGTATTGAGAATGGAATGGATATCGTCTGAAAAATGAAGAAATGTCATTTTGTAGACGAATAGTGATTGACGCGTTTCTCCCTCCATCAAGGGATGGCGCGTTGGCTAAGCCGGGTGTAGAATAGTGGCGTAAACTTATGAAAGGATTGTCGTCATGAAAAGCAAATCAATCGTTTCGCTCGTCTGCGCCATGCTCGGCATCGCCGCGAATGTCGTCTTCGCCGACACAACTGACCTTCTGCCGATTGGCGGCAAGGACGGAATCTCGATTGCCAAGTATCCAGTCACGAACGCGGAGTATGCGCGATTCATGAAGGCGACGAGTCATCCCGCGCCGCGCTATTGGAAAGGCGGCGAGTTCCCCAATGGCAAGGAGAGACATCCCGTCCTCTGGGTGTCGTATGATGACGCCCGTGCCTATTGCGAGTGGCTCGGCAAGAAAGATGCCGCACATGCCTACCGCCTTCCGACGGAAGATGAATGGGAGGCTGCCGCCGGCGAGACTCCGACGGACGCCAAGTTCAACTTCAATGGCGTTGTCGCTTCGCATTACATGAAGGAGAACCCGAAGCGGTTGGTGACGTTCGTGCATCCGAAGTCCGCACTCAAGGGAAAGTCCATGCCGCTCGACGAGGTGATTTCCATCGGCTCAGACGGACGCCACGTGCGCGGCTGGGTCAACCATCGCGACTATACGGGTTTCATCTATACCGACTTGTTCAAAGAACTTAGCGAAACCGGCGGCTACACGACGCCCGTCGATGCCTATCCCGAAACGAAGTCCGCCTGCGGCGCACTCGACATGTGGGGGAACTGCTGGGAATGGACGTGCACTGAGATCGTGGCGAAGAACGGCGCAGAGCGCGGTAATGTCGTCAATGCCATCAAGGGCGGCTCGTGGTACGCGAACCGCAACTCTTGCTTTACTTCCTTCCGAGGCGAAGGACGCCGTCCAAGCGGATGCTACAACACGGTCGGCTTTCGTGTCGTTGCAGTCCGAACGGCGGCGACAAAGGCAGTGTCAGAGTCATTCACCCGCATCACCGAAATCGAGGTCCATCCCGAATGGCTGGGGCGGTTTCGATGAAACCGCCGTCTCCCCCCATCAAGGGATGGCGCGTTGGCAACGCCGGGTGTAGAATAGTGGCGTAAACTTATGAAAGGATTGTTAAAAAAGACTGCGTGCATCGGCCTCGCAAGCGTTCTGGTTGCTGCTGGAGATGCGGCGAACAGCGCACAGAGAGCGGCAATTCCTTGTTGGGAGGATCCGGCGGTCAGTCGCGTCAACACTCTTGCTCCGCGTGATGAGCTTGTGCCGTTCGCGAACGAGACTGCGGCCAGAGCGTGGGCAAATCTCGAGAGACCCCGTGAAGATTCGCCTTATGTCATGTCGTTGAACGGCGATTGGGAATTCGAGTGGCGGGCGAGACCGGACTCCGCCGCGGTCAGGCGAGGCAGGATCGCCGTGCCCGGATGCTGGCAGCTGCAGGGCGATTACGATCCCCCGATCTACACAAACTACACATACCCGCATGTCAACAATCCGCCGCACATCATGGAGGATCCCCCGACGAATTTCACGCAGTACGTCTACCGAAATCCGCTTGGCGTGTATCGCCGCACGTTCAAGTTGCCGGACCGATGGAAAGGCCGTCGCATCGTCATGAGATTCAACGGCGTCGCCTCGGCGTTCTTTCTGCGTATGAACGGGCGAGAGGTCGGCTATGCGGAGGATTCGCGCATGCCTGCGGAGTTCGACGTCACGCCTTACCTGGACAAGAACGGAAACCTTGTCGAGGTCTCTGTCTATCGATGGTGCGACGGCTCGTATCTGGAGGATCAGGATTTCTGGAGACTCTCCGGCATCTATCGCGACGTGTGGCTTCAGGCGGAAGG
>DFLH01000048.1:0-2437 GCA_002373695.1 Verrucomicrobia bacterium UBA3624 | reverse complement strand
GGACGGATACCGCGACATCGCCATTTCAAATTCTGTTGTTTACGTGAATGGCGAGAGGCTCGTTGTCAGGGGGGTCAACCGGCACGAGATGTCCCCCCGCGGCGGCTATGCGGTCACGCATGAGGAGATGGAGCGCGATGTCAGACTCATAAAAGAATATGGGTTCAATGCGGCAAGGACTTGTCACTATCCGAACGACTCGTACTGGTATCGCCTGTGCGACAAATACGGGCTGTTGCTTGTCTGCGAGGCCAATGTGGAGTGTCACGGCTCCGGGCAGGGGAACGCGCGTCGGTCGCTCGCCTGCCGAAAGGAATGGCGCGGTTCTTTCGTGGAGCGCGGCGTCAATATGGTGAAGACCTACCGTCATCATCCGTCGATTTATTTCTGGAGTCTTGGAAACGAATGCTGGGAGGGCGAGAATCTTCAGGCTGAATATGACGCGATCAAGTCTATAGACGAATCCCGTCCGGTTCAGTATTCAACAGACAGGCCGGTGCCCTATTCGGACATTCTGGCTCCGATGTACTGGCCGGCGGCGAGGTGCGAGGGATATGTGACGAACGCGCCGCCGAAGCCGCTTGTCCAGTGTGAATATCTCCATGCGATGGGCAATGCGGGCGGTTCGCAGGAATCGCACTGGGAGCTTGTCGCGAGAAACCGGCATTATCAAGGCGGATTCATCTGGGATTTTGCAGATCAGGCGCTTCTCGGAGCAGACGGGAACCTGAAGTACGGCGGCGATTTCGGCGACAGTCCCAATGACGGCGGCTTCTGCTGCAACGGGATTTTCGACGCCTTCCGCCGTCCGCACGGTTCTGCGCTGGAAGCACGGGCGCTGAATCTCGGAGCCTGTTCGCTTTCCCTGCCGAATGCGCCTGGTGCGACGCTGAGGCAGTCCGCATCTCTCCGCGCACGCACTCGAGACCGGCAGATCGGGGACATCGTGTTCAAGCCGAACTTCTATCGCGCGCCCACGGACAACGACAGGGGCTGGAAGATGCCGAGCGTCTGCAGGATATGGAAGAATGCGACCGAAACGGGGAAAGTCCCCGACGGTTGCACAAGCGATATCGCGACGCAGGAGCTGCCAGATGGATCCTTGAAGGTCGAATGGCTGTTCGTCGCGGCGGAGGGATTGCCGGACATGCCCCGCGCGGGGCTGACTTTCCGCGTTTGCGGCGGCACGAACACCTTGGTGCGCTGGAGGGGGCGCGGGCCGTGGGAGAACTACTGCGACCGCAGGGCGGCGACGAATGTCGGCGAATGGCAGATGAGCGTAGCGGAGCTCAATCCCAACAACTATGTCATTCCCGGCGAGCAGGGATACAGGACGGAGACGACACGACTTGAAATCGGCACGCTGGTTGTTGAAGCGGCGGATGGCTCGTCCTTTGGGTTCAATGTCTGGCCGTGGACGCAGCAGGACCTTGAGCATACGCGTCATGTCGAGGAACTGCCGGAGCCTGACGGAACGCTCACCGTAAATATCGACGCGGCACAGATGGGCGTGGGCGGTGACGATTCATGGAGTGCGCATGCCAGAGCGCTGCCGCAGTTTCGCGTCCATTCCGGACGCAAGTACAGGCTTTCGCTGATTCTGCATGAAGAAGAACCCTGAATCTGTCTTGCGGGGGATGCACCATCCCCCCATCAGGGGATGGCGCAGACGCACAGCCGGGTGTATAATAGTATTGTAAACTTAAGAAAGGATTGTCGCCAATGAAAACAAGATCAGTCGTTTCACTCGCCTCCGCCCTGCTTGGGTTCGCTTCGGTTGGAGCCGATCTGTCGGTTGCCAACACCTATACCTATGACAACCCGTACAGGCTGACGGCGAATACCGAGTGCGACGAACTCAGGTTAGCTGCTGGCGCGGTACTAGACCTGAATGGCTACAACCTCATCGTGAAAGCGGGAAGTTGGTCGGATGCCGCCCTCATTACGAACAGCGTCGACGGCACGACGGCGCATATCTCCATGACGCCGACCGACAACAACGGCTGGGGAGCGCAGTTCCAGGGCAATCTCAAATTCGGCGGCAACCTCGAACTCACCGTCTGCGGAATCGTGAACAACGGCAGGAGCTGGGGGCGGCGCGGCTTCCAGAACGCCCACAATACGCATACGGGCGGAACGGTCCTCGACGGCTACGCGACGAACTACGTGAACGAGGCCGAGGGCAATCTTCCGATGTGGAACAGCGCAGATGCGTTCGGCACGGGGCCGCTCACCCTCAAGAACGGCGCGATCATCAAGACGGATGCAAACGATCTCAACCCGGCCTTCTCCAAACTGATCGTCGATGGCGACGGCGCGGCCACGAACATGCTCTATTGCACCAATCAACGCTTCGACCTCCAAAAGCCGGTCGAAGTCGCCGCAGGCAATACGCTCCATATAAAGTACAAGGGCAGATACACATATCAACGCTTCA
>DFLH01000064.1:105061-109700 GCA_002373695.1 Verrucomicrobia bacterium UBA3624 | reverse complement strand
GGCCAAGGACCAACCCGACGCCAGCGAAGTAACCGCAAGTTCACGTCTGGCCCCGGGCAGCGGGAGCATTATATCAAAATCCGGGGGGCGCGTGCGCGCGGAGCGGTGGGCGGAAGTAGACTCGGGCATGTGAAGAGCGACGCTCGGCGCGGCCTGCACCATGCGGCGCATGGTCCGGTCGTCGCTCTTCCCAAGCGACGAAAGCCCGAAGGGCGGAGTCGGAGCGGTGACCGAGGCGGGCTTCCGCACGCAGCGACAAAGCGACAAAGGGATTTGCCAGAAGTTATCGGATAAACTTGCGTTTACTTCCAGAACTTGCGTTTAGTTTCGGACACGACGGAAAGTTTTGGTAGTTGGTGGCGTGCCGCCTGGAAGGCGGTTGTCCCTGTTGGCGCTACCGAAAGTCAATGCGGGCGTAGGAATCGCGCTGGACGCCGCGCGCGTATCGTACCGTCGCGGTGGCGTTCGAGCACGGAGATGAAATCGCGACGGAAACCGTCCATCGACGCGCGCGTGGGAAAGCACGTGAACGTGAGCGCGCGCACTTTGCAGCCGGTAGGCACGTTGCCGAGCGCCGAGAGGATGCGCGAAAGCGCGGCGCGGTCGACGTCCTCGGCGGCGAAATGCCGCATGGAACGGCGCGTGCGGAGCCAGTTTTCAACGGCCTCGAAACTCGGCAGCGATAGACCTGCGACCGACACAGAGTCCGCCGCGCGCTTTCCGTCGAACGTGACGGCCCCCGTGGGGCACACCGCGAGGCAGTGCTGGCACTTCATGCACCGGTCGGGGAAGGCCATGCGCGGCACACCGCCCTCCATCTTGAGCGCGCGGAAGGCGCAGTCGCGCACGCACGCGCCGCATTTGACACATGTGGCGCCATTGACCTCAAAAAGACCTGCTATCTGTTTTCTCCTTGGACTATTGCCGTTTCCGAACGGTGAAAGAGGCGCACCTCTGCATGTTACAACGCGGAATCATGAATAAATTGAAGTAAAGACTTTAGGATGAATCTTGCAATTCGCGGTCATGGTGCAATTGCCAGCAGCCTTTCGATGGCATCTTCGGCCACGGCCTTGCGCCCGATCTCCACCAACCGTTCTGCATGGCGGAAGTCAAGCGACTCCACTTTGCCCACCGCAGGCTGGATAACCAAATCCGGTTTTTCTTCCATGAACGTGCGGCGCGTCAATTCACAGTTCAAAATCGTAAACGTATTCGTCAACACGTCAATGACGTTGAGCCGGGCGAACGGCTTTATATCGGAAGAAGAGTTGGGCGGATTGATGTCCACGGCGATCACTTTGTCTGCGCCAAGCGCACGGCACGCCGCCACCGGCACCGGCGCGACAAGCTGTCCGTCGACGAGTATGCGCCCTTGCCGCTCGACAGGCCGGAACACGCCGGGAATCGAAATTGACGCGCGAACCGCCGAGACCAGCCCGCCGTCGCGCATGACAACCGCCTCGCCAGAAGCGAGATCCGTCGCAACCGCCGCGAACGGCATTTCCAGACCGGCGAAATTCCTGATCCCAATCAGTTCCGAAAGCAGTTTCTCGACCTGCGTGCCGGAGGTCAGCCCCTTCGAGGAAAACTTTGTCCTGAACACCAGCTTCGGCAGTTTCTTCCAGTCTGGCTCAATGCACCACTTCAGCGCGGCGTCCACGCGCCCTGCGGCGATGACCGCCCCGGCGATTGCGCCGATGGACGTGCCCGACACGCAATGCACGGGAACGCCCAACTCGCGCAGCCGCAGCCACACGCCGAGATGCGCGATGCCCCGCGCTCCCCCGCCGCCCAACGCCAAACCGATCTTCATGCTTTCTATCCATCCTCCCTCATATTGGCGTCAGCGAACCTCCTTCACGTAGTATCCGCCGGTCTTCTTGCTGCCGCGGTGCTCGATCAGCCCCGACTTCACCAGCGCGGCTATGGCGCGCTTGACGGTCGCCAGGCTCTTTCCGACCACGGACTTCATGTACGGCAACTGAGCGCCCGGATGCGTCTTGGCCAGCTTCAGCAGACGCTCGTCCAGCTCACCGTTTAATGGCTCATTTATCGGCTCAACCGTAAAGTCGGAAAGCCCGTATTCAAGCCGTATGCCATCGCCGACGCGGACAATTGCGCCTAGCTTCTCAAGCGTCTGCAGATCGCCAATGGCCGTCGGCTTCGAAACCTTCGCCATGCGCATCCACTTCGCCGCCGAAAGCACGCCCCTCGCGCCCTCTTCACCATCCTCGAACATTCGGTGGACGACCTTCCTCGCCCGTTCCGAGAAGCCGCTTTCGTATTTTGCCAGATAGTCGCGTTTTGCCTTGACGAAACGCATCGCCGCGACAAACGAGGTCATCATCTCCGTCAGCACTGGGATGAAAAACGCCGCCCAGTTCGTCCAGTCAAGCGACCGCGATGCCTCGTTGATCTCTTCGTAGTACGCCGCGCGATGCCGCGCAATGACTGTCGAAACCGGCAGGACGAGCGGCATGTCAAGCCCTTCGGCGAGCGTCTTCGCCACGAGGGCGCGTCCAACCCGGCCGTTGCCGTCCTCGAACGGATGGATCGATTCGAAATGCGGATGGATCATCGCGCATTTGAGCGCGACGTCCGCCGGTGTCGTGGCGGGGGCCTTCCACATCCTCACGAACGCGGCGATTTCCTTCGGCACGTTCTCGCTGGGCGGGGCTTCGTAACGGATTTCGGCCGTCCCGTCCGCATGCCGGCGGATCACGCGTATCGGCTCTTTGTGGGTGCGAAACGCTCCGACCGCCACGCGCTTCTCCTCGCCTGCCATCAGCGCACCATGAAAGCCCGTCAGCAATTTCGCCGTCAGCGGCGCGTTCCATTTTTCGCGCACGGCAAGCATCATCTGCGCGACGCCCTCGGCGCGCGCATCCTTCGTGAAGCCCTTCGGCGCATACTCGACGCCCAACGCCTTGCAGATGGACGACATTACGACGCTCTCATCGACGTTCACGCCCTCGATCGCGCTGGTTTTCACCGCCTCGTCCGTCAGCGCCCGCGCCACGACTTCCATGTCCTGAGGTTTCTTCAGGGCCTTTTTAAGTTCCATGAACGCGACCTTGAACGCCGCCAGTTCGTCACGCAAGGCCGCCCGATTGCAAGTCGCCCTCGGCCATCCCTTCTGCTGCCAGTTGAACATGGTCATTTCGCCTCCTCCATCGTTGTTTTCAACGCAAAGACCGCGTTAATTGTCACGAATCTTCTTCAGATAGTAGGTAATGGTCATAATGACCCCGTTTATTTAACTGTAATATTAACATCCTAGACGATTGGATTCGGGCGGTGCTTCGTCAGGATCGGGCCGAGCATGTCGAGCGCGCGGACGTAGGACGCGGCCTTGCCGCTTCCGTCCGTGTTCGTGGCGAAGATGAAATCTGTAAACGATTGCCGAAACATCTTTCGAGATTATACCAAAACCGGGGCGCTCCGTGTTGCTTCGCGAAGGTCTCCAGACCCGTCCGGCATCGCAAGGCTTTCACGCATCAGACAAAAGCCACCTTCAGCCGGCCATGGCTATTGCTGAACCTGCGGCGGCGCGCTCGGTGATCGCGCCATACCGGTAGCCGGGACTTTCTCGTTGCGTCGCGGAGCGGCGTACCCCCTGCGGCCGACACAGAGGTCGGCCCTCCCGGTGCGGCCGACACGGAGATCGGCCCTCTCGGTGCGGCCGACACAGAGGTCGGCCCTCCCGGTGCGGCCGACACGGAGATCGGCCCTCCCGGTGCGGCCGACACGGAGGTCGGCCATCCCGGTGCGGGTCAGCCGAACTTAGATTCGACGAGGGTTTCGCCTTCGTAGCGGAGCTTGAGGGTGAAGAAGTCGTTTCGCTCGTCAAGGGCCTTGAGAAAGAGTTTGTCCCCTTCCCACATCTTCTTCGTGAGCAGTTCGGCCTTGGGCAGCCACACGAGTTCGCCTTCGTCGCAGTCGGTGAGCGCGCCGGCGAACTCCGTGCAGGTGAAGAGATGCATGTATTCCACGCCCCATTCATCTGAGACGAACGTGACGAGTCCGCGGAAGCGCGGATTGAGCATGGTGAGGCCCGTTTCCTCCTTTACCTCGCGCAAGGCGCATTCCTCGGGGCTTTCGCCGTACTCGAACTTGCCACCCACGCCGATCCACTTGTCGCCGTTTTCGTCGTGCTGCTTCTTGGTGCGGTGCAGGATCAGGTAGCAGCCATCCTTCTCGATGTAGCAAAGCGTGGTCAGTCTCGGAGCGTTCTGTTTCATGTCTTCAAAGCGATAGCGTTTTCATCAAATCGGCGTCGGCCGGACAGAACGGCAGGGCCGCCATCTCTGTTTCGTCAGCCTTTCGTTTGCGAACAAAGAGGCGCACCTCTCTGTCCTGGATCCCCAGCGGCGTTTTGCGCCGCAGGACGATGCATGCTCCGGCATTTCTGCCGGATGGGGTAGAATTATACCATACTTTGAAATGTTCAAAGGTCTACTGAATCGAAGTCGGTGCGGTGGGGACGCAGTGTCCGTTTACTCCGTATTTGGTAGAGCGGGCACCCCATGACCGCCACGGCGGGCAGAGGGCTGCCCGCCCTACCGGATTTCTGCCGTATAGGTAGGGACCCGTACCGTCTGCGGCGGTCGCGGGGCTGCCCGCCCTACCGGATTTC
>DFLH01000064.1:68145-104925 GCA_002373695.1 Verrucomicrobia bacterium UBA3624 | reverse complement strand
TAGGGACCCGTACCGTCTGCGGCGGTCACGGGGCGACGCGCCATACCACTAACGGTCGAATCCAGCACTTAAGCGAATAGGTTTGGGCTGGATTCGACACCGCCAGACCCACAGGTTTTTTGCTATAATGTGCGCTCTTTCGGCTCGTGTCGGCGAGAAAAAAGAAATGGAGATGTGTGACATGGAGATATTTGGACGTAGCGTCGTCTGCGCCGCGGCGCTTGTGCTTGGCACCGGGATGCCGTGCGTCGCCGTATCGGCAGAAGGCCGTATCGATTCGCGCCTGTTCGAGCTGACGTATGCGGATGCCAAGGAGGTCGCGGAGAACTTCAACCGGACCTGGCGCGGGCAGGCCCAGACGAACGGCAACTGGAGCGTTGGCGAGATCGCCGTGCCGTTCGCCGAGGTGAACTCGGTCATGGTCACGGCCCCCGAGTCGATTCTTGAGACGTGCGCCAAGATGGTCGAGCGCATCGACCGCAAGCCGAAACAGCTGTATGTAGAGGCAAGGTTCGTGGAGCTCAGCAACAGCGCATTGTACAGTCTCGGGCTTGACTGGTCGTCGCTTGCGGCCTTTGGGGTGTCGGGGCAGATCTCCGCCGCCATATCGCGCCAGGAGATCCCGGGCAACGTCTCCAACTACACCCAGTCGTACAGTTCCGGGCATCGCGGCGCATCCGAGGCGTACACGTTCACCAAAGGCGGCACGGCGAAAGGCAGCTACTACCAGGGTTATCTCTCGTCCGACCAGATGAATATCATCCTCACGGCCTTCCAGGCCAGCAAGGACGTCAAGACGTTCTCGAACCCCAAGGTGATCGTCACGAGCGGCAAGGAGGCGATCGTCGACATGACGAAGAAAAGGCCCAACGTGACCGTGAGCGCCAAGCGCGTGCTCAACGGCTCGAACAACACGCTGGACGTCGACACCCGGATGACGGAGATACCCGGGAAGGACAACCTCATGTTCGCGCACGAGGCGTTCTTCAGCTGGGGCGTGACGCTCAGCGTGCTGCCGCGTGCGCTCACGAACGGCCTGATCAACGTCTCCATCGTGCCGACGATCAGCTCGTCCGAAGAGACGGTGAAAGTCGACATCACCGACGACGACAACATACCGTCACCCGAATTCCCGGTCATCGACATCCAGCGCATTGTCACGGAATTCACCCTCAAGAGCGGGGAGACCGCCGTAATCGGCGGACTTTCCAGAACGGTCGAGATCGACGGCGACGGCGGCATCCCTTACATGCGGGACATCCCGTGGATCGGCGACAAGCTCTTCGGAAGCAAGACGCGCACGAAGGAACAGCGCGAGATCATCGTGTTCGTGACGGTCGGGCTTTCCGATCCGGACAACATCAAGGCCGACGTTGGGCTTCCGAAGAACGCGGTGCTCGGACGCGGCTACACAGACGGGACGCGCAAGGAGCCCGGCGACCGAACGAATGCCGTGGAAGGAATCCAGTCGCTCGACCTGCGCGACCTTGAGGATCGCGCGGAAGAGACGCGACGGGAGTGATCATCACGCCGTTTCATCACAAATTCCACATCTCTGCCTCTCCAAACCCGGTTATATTTCACGCAGAGGCGTTTAGGTTCATTCAGTTCGGCTCGCGGAAGTCGATGCGGGCGTAGGAATCGCGCTGGACGCCGCGCGCGTAGCGCACGGCGGGGCGGCCGAAGAGCATCGCGTAGAACGGGGTCGTGCGGCGAAGGCCGATCGTCTGCTCCAGCAGTTCGGGCACTTCCTGCTGCACCATCTTGAGGAACCCGCACCAGCATGTGGCGATGCCCGCCGCGTTGGCCAGCATCTCGAAGTGTACGCTATAGCGCCATCAAGACTATGCCGGCGACAATTGCCGCCAACGCCATGCCCTTTCGACGCAGGTTCGTCTCGTGGAAGAATTTAGCCCCCAGAAGGAATGTGATTACCACCGAGAAGCGCCGCATGAGCGATCCCACCGAAATCGGCACGCCGGGAATGGCCAAACCGTGAAAGTATAGCCAATCTGCCAACGCCAGCAGGATTCCAACCGCCGGTACTGTCCAGCGCCAGGAGAACGGGGTACGGTCTATCTTCAATACACGGTTGGCCGCCAGCAACGTCGCATATACGACCACCAGCCCAAGCTGGAACCAGAACTGCATTTGTTCCACCGGAAGGGCCTGTACCTGCAAGATGTACTTGTCCCAAAGGCTCGAAGCCGCGCTGAAGCACATGCCGGCAACCGCATACCACACGGCCTTGTCCCGCAAAAAGTCTATCCCCTCGTACCGCCCCGCCCAGCTGAATACCAAGTACCCGGCGAAGACCAGCGCCATTCCAAGGCTCTGCGACACGGAAGGACGTTCTCCGTACAGGAATATTGCGACAAGCAGCACGACGGCAGGCGCCGAAGCGCGTATAGGCGTAGCGATCGTGATTGGCAACGTCCGCAATGCGCAATATGTCAGCACCCATGACGTCGACACTATTAGCGTCTTTATGCCGGCCAGGGCTATAGTCCGTATGTCGCTTGACGCGATGACATCCCCTATCCGTCCTGCCGTTGCAAGCGCCGCCAGGTACGCCACCGTGCCACAGAACGACGAGACAAGCAGCACCGGCACGACCGCGTTCCCCTTCACCGATGCCTTCTTGGCGAGATCGTAGAACGCCAGGAAGAACGCACTCGACAATATCCACGCTATCCACATGACAGATGCAATTTCCTTTATTCGATTCTGATTACGGTAAAGCTGGCGGAAGCGGTCACACCATCTGATGTCGCACATGTGACGGTATGGGCGCCAGGTTCCGGCGTCCACACGAATGGCGCATCGCCACGCGTCTCGCCGAGAGGCCGTCCGTCCACGAACCACCACAATATCCCTTCCGAAGTGTTGCCCGCCGCCGTACACACAACTCTCTGCTGGTCTATGCCCGGCGCCAGATGAAACTCCGTCCCGTCGGCAGGTTTCGCTATCGCCAGCTTTTCCGCCTGCCTGGCCGTTCCGTAGAACGCCGCCAGAAACGCATCATGCATAGTTTCCATCTCTCCATCAATTCCACGCCGGTGAATGCCGCACAGCGAGGTGGACGAACGGCCTCTAAGAGCTCTGCCTTCTCCCGTCTCAGGGCACTCCGGGGCCGCAGGCAGGCCGCTGGCCAGGCAGATTCGCCGAACTGTGATTTCGGGCGACGGCCTGTACCACGGACCGTCGTTCGCCGGATACAGCCCTCGTGCCAGTTCCCACGCGTACGGCGCGGCGGCAAGCGCGCCTACCACCGTCGTATCGCCGAAACCACCCTCCTTGTGTCCGCACCATACGCCAACCACGTATGTTGGATTCCACATGACAGTCCACGCGTCGCGATACGCGGCCGACGTGCCTGTCTTCCATGCGAAGCGCGACATATTGACGTCTGCGGCATGCCCGAACGCCGCAGGTGCGCGTTCCTCGCCGGACAGGATGTCTGTCACAAGCGAACACGCCCCTTCCGAAAAGATGCGCAATGGAATGTGATTCGTCGCGGAGTCTACCTCGCGAACCAGCGAACACGGTTCGATCCATGTACCGCCACGCGCAAGGCATCCGTATGCGCCAACCAGTTCCAATAGCGAAACCTCCACGTTTCCGATCGCCATGCCGAGTCCGAAACTGGCATCGGAATCATTCAGGTGATGGAGCCCCATGCTTCGCAGCAGAGTTCCGAACCTTCCCACTCCCACTCTTTGCAGAAGCTGTACAAACGGCAGGTTTAGCGAAAGGACGAGGGCATCTGAAAGTTTCACCGCGCCGCGGTATGCGGCATCGAAATTGGCCGGAGCGTAGCCCTTGTAAGCCTTGGGTACGTCAGCCAGCCGTTCGTCCGGCGTCACCAGGCCTCCATCCATCGCCATGGATGCAAGAAACGGTTTTAGCGTGGATCCCGCCGGACGAGGTGCGAGAGCCGTGTTGACCTGGCCTGCATTCGCATCGAAATAGTTTCCTGAACACGCCATCGCCTTTACCGCACCGGTGCTGACCTCCATAATGACAGCGGCGGCCGATACGCCTCTGGCGGCGGCTGTTTCCACGACCTGTCGCGCACGTGCCTGCATATCCGCATCCATCGTCATCCGTTCGTCGCCCCGTGAAATCCCCAGCCGTTCGGCGCGCCGTTGTGCCCAATCGCAGAAGTACGGTTCGCGAAACGGCCTTGGGCCTCGCCTGATGTCCGGCCTGACTGTCAAGGCGGCAGCATGCTGGGCGGAGTCTATCATTCCGAGCGCCAGCATCCTGCCCAACACGTATTGGCGACGTTTCAGCGCCAAGTCCAAGTGACGGTCGGGCCGGAATCTTGACGGTCTCTGCACCATCCCCGCCAGAAGCGCGGCCTCGCCGAGTCCCAGGTCTTTCGCACGTTTTCCGAACCAGCCGTTCGCCGCCGCCTCGACGCCAACAAGGTTCGAACCGAACGGTGCACGATTTAGATACTGCGATATGATCCACATCTTATCGCGGACGCGTTCGATCTGCATGGCGCGAAAGGCCTCCACATATTTCCAGGCGAACGTGCGCGGATGCGGCTTTATGAGGCGCGTCGCCTGCATCGTTATGGTCGACGCGCCAGATACGCGGCGCAAGGACGTGACATTCTGCAGGCAGGCTCGAAACACGCTTGGCACGTTAACGCCGGCGTGACTGTAGAATCGGCGGTCCTCCGATGCGACAAGCGCCTTGACTATCCAGTCGCCCGGTTCCGCATGATAGTATGGGCGGCAGTCAACGTCGCCTTCGCCAAGCGAAACGCGCAGAACCGTTCCTCCGTCATCCCTCAGCACAAGGCCGCCAGGATAGACGTCCGACAGCTCCAGATGCGAATCTATCAGCATCCACGAAACTGCGAACGCCACGCCACAGGCCGCCGCCAACCCGAATAGGGTCAACACGACCGTGCGCAGCCATTTCGGAACGTGGAACGATTCAAAGGCCATCGACATATTTTGCCAGGATGCGGAAGTCGGACCTGATCGAAACCGTATGGCGCGCAACGATCAGGCCTGTCGATACGCGCACGATGGCAAGCGACACCTCCATCTCGTCACGATCATAGAAGCCGCTGAAACCCGCATCGTTGTATTCCCACGACAATATCTTGGCCTCGATCGCCACATCCGCATCCTTTCGCGCGTCCACCACCTTGAATCCACGATGCGCCAGTGCGTCTGCAAGGGCTTTCCGCACTCGCTTTTCAGTCTTTCCAAGGTAGAATACCGTATCGGATGGCAGCTTGTCCACATGCCGCGGAAGGTTCTCCTGGATGGCGCCACGCGTCCAGCATCCCGCAAGGATCGCCATGGCCGCTAGACATGTCAGAATCGCGCGCATACTTCCCTGTCGTCGAAATGCATAGCCTTGTCGCCTATCGTCTGCGTGGTCTCATGCCCCTTGCCGCATACGACAACCGTATCTCCAGCCGCCGCATGCGACAGCGCGTAGCCTATGGCCTTTGCCCTGTCTGGTTCGACGGCGAATTCCGTTCCCGCCGGGATTCCTGCAAGTATCTGGTCGATGATGGCTTGCGGATCCTCGCTGCGCGGATTGTCGCTAGTCACTACAAGCCGGTCTGCGTTTGCCGCTGCGGCAGCACCCATGAGCGGACGTTTCGCCCGGTCCCTGTCTCCGCCGGCGCCAAATACCGCCCACACTTTTCCTCTTGTGAAATCCCGGACGGTTGACAGCACGTTAGCAAGGGCATCGTCAGTGTGCGCATAGTCCACGAACACATCAGCCGCGCTGCGCGTCTTGACGCGTTCCAAGCGTCCCCACCGCGGCGTCAGCCGCGGAAGAGCCGCAATGATTTGTGACAATGGCACTCTGGCACCTAGTGCCAATGACGCCGCCACAAGCACGTTCTGCACGTTGTATCGTCCTGCGAGCGGACACCTCTCTGCAATCAACGTCCTCAAATCCTGGCCATTCCCGCTTCCTTGGACGCCACGGACACCTCCATCGACCGACAGACCGCATTCCACGACCTTGAGCGGCAGTTCGCTACATATGCCTGCGAGCCTGCGGCCATAGTCGCCGTCCACGCATATTGCCGCCGGAGCGCCTGGCGTAGACACGGCCAGCCGCCGGAAGAAATCGGCCTTTACCTGGAAATACGCCTCCATCGTCTTGTGGTAGTCGAGATGATCTTCCGTAAGATTGGTGAATCCACCTCCGGCGAATCGTATGTCTCCGGTGCGATGCTGGTGGATGGCGTGACTGGAAACCTCCATGACGCATGTGGCGAACCCAGACGTCTCCATTTCTGCCAATATTTCCTTGAGCGTGGCGAGAGGAGGCGTGGTGTAGCCGGTAGAAAAACGTCTCTTCCCCGTGTAGACCTCTACAGTCGTTACCAATCCGCCACCACCCAAGAACGTCTGCAATATCCATGTGGTGGTCGTCTTGCCGTTCGTGCCGGTGATTCCATAGATGTCCATGCTAGCCGTTCTCTCCTTCCGGCGCATCCTCGTACAATTCAGGGTCGATCTCCTCGGGAATGTCAGGCTCAATCTCCAGGTAGCGGAGGACGGACGAGGCGATGCGGCTGAAAGTGGGCGCGGCGCAGACGCCACCCTGATGGTTGTAGAGAGGGATTCCCGTCTCCTGCGAAAGCTTGAAAGAGCGGCAGTAGGCGGGTTTCTGGTATGTGACGAGAATTACAATCTCGGGGCGGGTGGCAGGTACGATCCCGATGAAGGATGCGTTGTAGTTCGTCTGGGAATATCCTCGCCCTTCCTTCATCTGGGCCGTACCAGTCTTGCCTGCCACAGAATATCCACGGACCGCCGCACGACGCGCAGTACCACCTCTTTTCGCCACGCCAAGCATCATCTCGCGGACTTTGCGTGCAGTCTCAGGCCTGATCGGATGGCCGACCACCTCCTTGCCCTTGTGATCGTACAGCACGACACCTTCCGAATCGACCACCTTGCGGACTATGTACGGGCGCAGCAGTTCTCCGTCGTTGCCTATGGCGGCGTAGGCGTTTGCCAGCTGGAGCGCTGTCACGGCCACGCCCTGCCCGATCGGAGCGCGCGACCACTTGACCTTGTCCCATGACGACCAGTTCGGAATGATTCCCGTCTCTTCACCGGGCAATTCGATCCCGGTCTTGCGCCCAAGCCCCATGCTTGTCATGTAGGTCCACAGCCGACGTGGCCCCAGGTCGACACCCAATTTCCCGAATACTATGTTAGATGAATGGACTAGCGCCTCGCGTACACTCATCCTATCTTCCCACTTGTGGCTGCCATCGCCGGGCAGCCTGTAGTAGTTTGGGTCGTTACGCGCAGTCCCGATCATCGTATCAGGGCCCGCAACTCCTTCGTTAAGGACGGCGCAGGCGGTTATCGTCTTCATGACGCTGCCGGGCTCATAGCTTTCAGAGATCGTACGGTTGATTCTAACGGCGGCGTCAACCTTGTTGAACTGCGCAGGGTCGTACCCAGGAAGCGTCACCATCGCCAGCACGGCACCGGTCTTCACCGAAAGCACGAGCGCCCACGCACGTTCAGCGCGATTCGACGCCATGCCTGCCGACAGGGCCTTCTCCACTTCATACTGGATGTTCTCGTCGATGGTGAGATACACGTCGTTCCCGGGCTTCGCGTCGACATCTATCGCCCGGCGCATGCGCACCTCGCCCCCCGTTGCCATCTTTGTGCCACGTACAGTTCCTGGCGTTCCCTTCAACCACCGTTCGTACTTCAGTTCGATTCCAGCTCCGCCCACCGAATTTGTGGGATCCTTGCTAACAAACCCCAGCACGTGCGAGAGCCGGCGGCCCTGCGGATACACGCGTACCTGCTTCTCGGTGATGGAGAGTTCGTTGAGCCGGCGTTTTGGATTGGAAAGAACGGCATGGATGCCGTCATCGTCGGAAGTCGCGAGATATACGAACCGAGAACGCGTGTTTGCATAAGCGTCCATAACGCGCAACAGCGGTATCTGGAGCACCTCGGCGACAGTCTGCATCTTCTCCCGCCTCTTGGCCGCGGTGATCTGCTTCTTCGGATTGTCGGGGTCTATCGCCGCCACCATGGGGTCGACATGGTATTCCCATACCGTCTTTGTCTGCGCCAGGGCGTCGTCGTTCGCCGAGAAGATCGTTCCGCGGCATCCTTGCGTGTTTCGCACGAATTCATAGCGGGGAACTGGTGGCTTGGAGGTCACGAGATCGAGGTGCAGGAACACAAGCCGCACGCCAACGCCGATTGCCGCCGCTATAAGCAACGTGGCAGGGCCGTAGAAGCGCAACCTTTCATTCGCACCTGTCATGGGACGTCAAGCCAGGCCACGTCAGCGCCGCGAGGAACGCCTTGGTTTTGACGGAATTGCCAAAGCCATGTTTTCCATTGGTTTCTTCGCCTGCGCCCTCGCCACGGCAATCTGTCCAGGAGCCGGACGGCCGTTCGACATCATGCGCACCACCTGATCCGCGCGGGGGACTCCCATGGCCAAGCCGAAGCGGAGAATCTTCTCGTCAAGGCGCTCTGGCGTCTTCATGCCGTTCCAGCGGGCCATCTCGCGGCCATGTTCCGCATCAAGCACCTTCATCGTATTCTCCGCCTTGCCGATTTCACGCATGATCGACGTGCAACGCGCATCCAACGACCAGTAGATCATCAACATGATGAAACTCGACACGATCAGCGAAGCGATGCCTGTCGCCCCCGATGTGAAGCGCGAGTTTTTCTTCACTCTTCTGTTCCGCCTCATATTCAGATCCTTTCAATCGCCCGCAACTTTGCACTGCGTGCACGCGGGTTCGCCAATACTTCTTTTTCAGATGCGGTCACCGCGTGCCGCATCACAAGCCGTGCGCGAGGAAATTCGCCCTCCCACCGTTCGCCACCCTGTTGAAGCGAGACCATCGCCCCTGCATGTGCAGCAAAAAACTTCTTCACGATGCGGTCTGACAGGCTTTCGAACGTTATCACCGCGAAACGTCCGCCTGGCTTGAGCAGTCCCATACCGCCTTCGAGCGCACGCTGCAACTCGCCTAGTTCGTCGTTCACCGCCATTCTTAGCGCCTGGAACACGCGTGTCGCCGGATGGTGCGCACCATGGCGGCCGACAGTTCTCTCCACCAGCTCAGCAAGCTGAACGGTCGTTTCGATGCGCGTGGCGCTCCTTGTCTTCACTATCGCTTTCGCAATCCTCCTGGCGTTCGGCTCCTCACCGAACGAACGGAACAAATCAGCCAAGACCTCTTCGTCCCGTGTTGCCACGACATCGGCAGCCGTCTCGCCATGCGAACGATCCATTCTCATGTCCAACGGTCCGTCGGCACGAAAGCTGAACCCGCGCGACGGTTCGTCGAGTTGCGGACTCGACACGCCCAGATCGAGGAGTATGCCGTCAACGGCATCCAAGCCCTCATCCCGCACGATTTGTGCAATGCTCCCGTGGCATCCATGCACCAGTGTCAGGCTTACGCCCGGCACATTTCCCAGACGTTCAGCGCATTCGACAAGCGCCTGCGTGTCGCGGTCTATGCCCACCAGCCTGGAGCCTGTGCCGGCGCGAGACAGGATTTCACGAGCATGGCCGGCCCTGCCCAATGTCCCGTCTACGTACACGCCGCCGGGTTTTACCGCCAAAGCATCGATCGCCTCCTTCAGAAGAACAGGTGTATGCATATGCTCTCCCTCAGAAACGCAGTTTCCGCTTTGCGGCCCGCAGGTTTTCAGACTCCACCTCCGTGCGTTGCGGAACGTTCTCGGGAGCCCATATCCTGGCCATCCGGACAGCGCCCTTCATCACGACGGTACCCTTCAGGTTCGCATACGCCAGCAACCTGTCGCTGATACGTATACGCCCCTGCACGTCAAACTCAAGCAGTTCAGCATCTTCACCGACCGATTCGAGAACGTCATTGAGATCGTCATCTGTAAGCGCCTCTTCCTGAAGCCCTTCCATCCGCGACTCGAACACTCCTTTCGGAATGATGTTGAGGCAGGGCTTCCCCGCCTCCTTCATGACGTACACGTAGTCAGAGCCAAGAGCATGGCGCCACGCGCTAGGAATCGTGAGGCGTTTCTTCGGATCGAGGTTACGCTCAAACTCGCTTAACAGCGCACCTGTAAGCGGCTTGGGCGTCTCCTCGACAATCTGTCTGCCTGGCTTTGACATTTGTTGACACCATTAAACACTTTTCCCCACACCATGTCAATACCCACATTGAAAAAATTTTTAAAAAATAAATAAAGGCATGCGCCGCCCCGCAACGGCGAACAAGCAGAAGAACGGGGCCAAAAAGACGGATTTTACCGTAGACGGCAAGCGCCTCGGCAACTATTTCACCATGCGTCCGCAAAGACGCTTGTGGTTTTCGCCTTTCAGAACGCTACGGAGTCATGCGCAGCACGGTAACGGAACAAGGCGGCAAGACAAGCGGCAAGCGAGATCCCCCCGCAAACGGGACAACGTCGATACTTGGCACTACGGCACATGGATTCTCAGGCGTGTTGCATGCGTCCGGCCGCCCTGACAGAACCATCCTTCGCATGTCCTGGGCCGGGAATTCCATGCCAAGCGCGATCCTGACAGGCTGCGGCTCGAACGCCGCATTGGCGAACTTGAGGATCAGCTCTCCACCGTCAGTCACGCCTGCGACGGCATGGAACGAGACGACTTCGATCGCCTTCGACTCTGGATTCCCGCCAGGTCTCCATCCAGGACGGTCTATGCCGGCCAGTAGAGCGTATGGGATCCAGCCGGAACGACCCTGTTCACGTCGCCATAGGCGTTCGCGGCGGCAGCATCGCCCAACGGCTCTCCATCCGCCGAGAACAAGACGGTGATGATGGCATCATCGCCCGAGGTCGAATAGGAAACCGATACGGGATTCCCCGGAACAACCGTCACGTTGTCCACCATCGTGGCGGCGAGAATCGGCGCTGCACAGTTGGCCAGGCAGAAAAACAGCGATTTTTTCATTGCGGCATCCTCCATCCTATTCGATCACGTGCACAAGGCGGCATCCTATCACATAGGAAGAGTCTCTCTGAATGTTGGGCGTTGCGGACGAACGGCAGTACACGGCGTTGTTCTTCCAGTTGCCGCCCGCATGGTAACGTTTGTTCGTCCCCTGCTGCTCAGACGGCCCCACAGGATCGACGGTACCATCAGGATCGACAAGGGACGCGTTTGTGTAGTACCAGTCAAGGCACCACTCGCTCACGTTGCCGTACATGTCGTAGAGGCCCCAGGCGTTCGGATTGTACGAGCCGACGATGGCCGTGCCGCCATCCTCGGGTTCCACATCCTGATTCGGCTCTTTATTGCCATCATCCACAAAACCGCCATTGTACCTGTATCGGGCGACATCCGCCAGCGCCTCGCTGCGCACGGGGCTTCCGAGAGTCGCCACCTGCGCGGCAAGCGAACTCCCATTGGGCCTCGGTCGGGAGCGCGGCCGCGAGACCGCATTTCTTCCGCACCGTCGCGATGAAATTGGTGGCCTGCAGCCAAGGCACTGGTCGAACGAGCGATTCGATGGCTTCGCCGGACAGCTTGCCGCCAACGGAAAGACCGTCGTGCAGTACCGTTCAGGCCGTCCCCGCTCCGATTGGGGCAAGGAGCAGACCAATCTCATACGATTCCTCAGGGATCTGTCAAAGCCATGCGGAATACTGGCGGCGCTTGACGAACGCGCGAAACAGGTTCTCAACGCGTGCCACATGTGCGGAATATCGGTCCCGGAACAGATCAGCGTGCTTGGCGTAAACAACGAGCACTTCATCTGCGAAACGGCGATACCTACGCTGTCGTCTATCGAACCGGAACTTGAGGAAAGCGGGTATATGGCGGCCGCGGCGCTCGACCACCTTATGCATGGCGGGGCGATTCCGAATGTCGAAACGTATGGTGTCAAAGGCATTGTCGAGAGGCTGTCCACCTCGGACATGTCAGGAAAATCGCGTATCGTATCGATCGCAGAAGACTTCATCCGGCGAAACGCCACGACGCCAATCGCGCCAAGTGACATAGCGGTGGCATGCCGCTGTTCACTGCGCCTCCTGCAACGCAGTTTTGCGGCGGTTCTCGGCGTATCACCGGCGCAAAGGTTGAGGCAGGAGCGCCTGTCGCGAGTCTGCGACATGTTGGCAAAGACCAGTACGCCACTCGAACTTGTGGGCGGCATGTGCGGGTTTCAAAACGCGAAACACCTCAAGACCCTGTTCAAGCGCACCTATAGCCAGACCATGGGCGAATATCGCCTCAAGATCAACGTCCGAGGACCGTCTTCATAGGCGCCTTCAGGGGGCCTTAAGCAACACTGATTCAATTCCTGGCATCCGTCCTGCCGCCTGCGAACATCCTGGACGACAGCTTCAACACGATCAGCGTCGCCACCATCAGCGCACATGCGATCGCCAGGGCGATCCACTGCGATCCGGCGAAAGGAGCGATCATGTACGACACGCACGACACTGCGGCCACGAGCAGCGCATATGGCAGCTGCGTGTTGACGTGGTTCACGTGGTTGCACTGCGCGCCGGCAGAAGCCATGATCGTCGTATCCGAAATCGGCGAGCAGTGGTCGCCGCAGACGGCGCCGGCCATGCAGGCGGACACGGCGATGATCGTCATGCCGCTACCGGGAACCGCAGCCAGGACGATCGGGATGAGAATGCCGAACGTGCCCCAGCTCGTACCGCTGGAGAATGCAAGCACCACCGCTATCACGAATATGATCGCCGGCAGGAACGAATTGAGCGCGGCTGCCGGGCCGTTGATGATCTGGGAAACGAAAACCTTGATGCCAAGGGAATCCGTCATCGTCTTCAGGGTCCAGGCGCAGCAGAGGATCATGATTGCCGGAACCATCGCCCTGAAACCTTCAGGCAGGGCCTCCATGCAGTCCTTGAAGGTGATCACCCGGCGGCAAAGGTAGAAGACCACTGCAAAGATGATGGTCACGCCCGAACCGTAGAGGAGTCCTACAGAGGCGTCGGAATCGGAGAACGCCTTCATGAAGTCGTTGTTGTTGTCGCCGCCGAAGAACCCGCCGGAGTAGATCATTCCGATGACGCAGGCGACGACAAGGAAGACTACCGGCACCAGCAGGTCGATGACACGGCCGCGATCGTTCTTCGTGAGCATCTCGGCGGCATCGGTGGCGCCTGTAGTGAAAAGATCGCCGGCGCGCGCATTGTCCTCGTGCCGCTTCATGGGCCCGAAGTCGAACCGCATGATCGCCAGGAGGAACATCGTGAGGATAGTGAGGATGGCGTAGTAGTTGTACGGGATCGCGTTGATGAAAAGGGAGAATCCGCTCTCCGCGCCGGCCCCTTTGGCGAAACCGGCCACCGCCGCCGCCCAGGACGAAATCGGCGCGATGATGCAGATCGGCGCCGCCGTGGCGTCTATGAGGTATGCAAGCTTGGCGCGGGAGACGCGTTTGGCGTCCGTCACGGGGCGCATCACGGAACCGACCGTAAGGCAATTGAAGTAGTCGTCGACGAATATGAGCATGCCGAGAACGATCGTACACAGCTGCGCGCCGACACGGCTCTTGATATGCGTTGCGGTCCAGCGTCCGAACGCCGCACTGCCCCCGGTCTTGTTCATCATGGACACAAGCGCGCCCAGCAGCACGAGGAACATTAGGATGCCCACGTTGTATTTGTCGGCGATGGAGTTGACAAATCCATCCGAGAAAACGTGCACGACCGTCCCCTCGAAGGAACAGCCGGAATAGATCAGGCCGCCTGCGACGATGCCTATGAAGAGGGACGAATACACCTCCTTGGTGATCAGCGCGAGAAAGATTGCCAGCAGAGGCGGCAATATGGCCCAGAACGTGGCGTATGCTGGCTTGTCCACATGCACGGCGTCAAGAGCCTGCAATACGTGTTCCTTGAAGCCGGGATCGTTCTGCACATTGTCCGCATACGACTCGACGAACTTCATCGCGCTTTCGGCCTCGGCGAGATCGTACACGTTTGTAGATTCGCCCACCACCACCGTGACCGGCTTGGACGCAGTACCGGCGTCGGGAGCGCCGTGTGCCGCGAATACGGATGCAAGGCCCGCCAGCACCAGGACTGTTCTCAGCATTCTTCTCATGGTTGTTCCTTCTTTTGCGTAATGAAGATCAAATCAAATGTTTCACCGGCTGGGCGTCAGGAGACGTCCTCGCCACGTGCGCGCAAAATGTTTTCCACCCGTACGGCATCCTCTGGCGTGTCTACGCCCACTCCCTCGTCATCCGTACGTATGACGGCAATCTTGGCCCCCATCCAAAGCGCGCGCAACTGTTCCAGCTTCTCCGCCTTCTCCAGGGCACATGGCTTTTCAGCCACATAGCGCCGCAGGAACGCGCCCCGGTATGCATATATGCCAAGATGACGAACGTAAAGCCCGGACGACAGATCCGGCGCGTGGTCGCGATCGCAGGGGATCGGCAGACGGGAGAAATAAAGGGCCCCGTCGTCGCGGTCCAGGACTACCTTCACGACCGTCTTCGCATCGAGATCGGCCTGTTTGCGTATTGGAGTCACAGCTGTAGCCATGTCCCATTTCGGATCGGAGGCCAGCCGACCGGCCAAGGCATCGATGAGAGCTGGATCGATCAGCGGTTCGTCTCCCTGTATGTTCACGAGGATGTCGTCATCGGCATAGTCCCCGGCGGCGCATGCGATACGATCCGTCCCGGACGGCAGATCGGAAGGTGTCATGGCGGCAGTACCGCCATGCGCCTCCACTGCGGTACGGATACGTTCGTCGTCAGTCGCCACGATTACGCCATCGAGCGTTCTCGCCTTTTTTGCCGCCGCCACGACCCATGAGACCAGAGGCTTGCCGCACAGCAGCGCCAGCGGCTTGCCGGGGAAACGGCTCGAACCATACCGAGACGGAATAATGCCCAAGATTTTCATGCGCCTATTGTAGCAAATTTCACTGCGACATGCGTTCATGAAAACAAATCGGCGGACATCAGCCTGGAAGCCTTTCCCCACGCATCCCGTTGAAGGCGCCGGATGCAAGTGGAATAGTTCAACCTCAACATGTCTGTTTCCGGAGTTGAATCGGCAGGCAACGCCCCCTGGCGGCGGCGTACGGCCTCCACCCACAGCTGTCGCAGGAAATCATGCAATATCCGTTCCGCCGACAGTTCCGACAGCCCGGATTTGTCATCGGACAGAAGTATCCCGTTCAGCCAGCCGCGTTCAACCGGCGGCAGATCATCGAGCAGCGATTCCAGCCGATTGCCGTCGACACATCCCTCGCGCCACGCCTTCACTACAAGCCGCGTAAAGGGATGCGTAAGCACGGCATCGACTGCATACGTCTCGACAAGCGGAAGCAAAGAACTGTCGTGTTCATGGTCGAAAAGGAATTCGCAAAACGCCAGTTCCCGTCGAGGCGGCGGATTGTTGGCCGGAGAAGCGGCATCATGATCGCCGGCTGAAATCCCATCGCCCTGACATTCCGGCCCATCGCCTGACGGCATGCTGCCATCTTCCATCGTGGCGACTTCCCTTGCCGCGGATCGTGCATTAGTCTGGCGTCCCATCTTGGCGAAATCCTCGTGCAGCGCCGCCACTGGCAGATGCAGAAGCCGTGCGGCCTCTTCCATCAGTGCCTCGCGCATGACTGCAGACGTGCATGTCTTCAGCATGTCCAGAACGGCGCGGCTAACGCGCGTAACGGCATCGATTGAAGATGGGTCCGCCTCTCCCGCTCGCAACGTCTCCACCAGAAAAGCTATGATCGACTTTGCCCCGTCGAGGCAGTCCTGGAATGCTGCAGGCCCCTTGCCGCGCAAGAGGGAGTCCGGGTCTTCTCCCGGCGGCAATGTCGCCACGCGCACAGGGATTCCTGCGGCAAGGAACTCCCCTCCCGTCCGCAAGGCCGCCTTTTGCCCGGCCTTGTCGCCATCGAAGACGAGAACGGCCGAATCTGCGCAGCGTTTCAGCTGCTGGACGTGTTCGACCGTGAAGGCCGTTCCCTGCGAGGCCACAGCCGTAGTGAACCCGCACGCGTGGCAACGGATGACGTCGATCTGCCCTTCGCAGACGATCGCCTCGCGCCTGGTTGCCTTGGTTATGCTGCCGGCCGCAAGATCAAGAGCGAAGAGGACGTTGGATTTCTTGAAGATGGGCGTCTCTGGCGAATTGACGTACTTCGCCGCCTTCTTGTCGTCCGTGAGGATCCGTCCTGAAAAGGCCACCGGGCGTCCCGCGCGGTCGCGAATCGTAAAAACCAGCCGTCCGCCGAAGCGGCTGTACCAGTTAGTAAAGCCTTGTCTGGGCGGCAGCAGAACACCTGCCTCAGCCATTTCCTCCAGTGTAAACTTGTACTTTTCGGCCCATCGTTTCAATGGCGCTTCGCCCTTTGGCACATAACCGATGCAGAACCTGTCGCATATGTCGCCCGTCAGATCCCTAGATTCCAGATAGGCACGTGCCGCGGCAGCCTCTTTCGTCTGGAGCAGGCACCGTCGGAAAAACGCCGCCAGCTCCTCATGGAGCGCGTACAGGCGCGCCCTTTTCCCCGCCTCTGGATCCTCCTTCTCACGTATCGTCACCCCGCACTGCCGGGCGAGTTTCCTCACGGCATCGAGGAAGGAGAGCCCTTCCTGCTTCTGCACGAAGGTGAATACAGTTCCCGACACCCCACATCCAAAACAGTGGAAAAACCCCTTTTCGCGGCTGATGTGGAATGACGGCGTCTTCTCGTGGTGGAACGGACAGCAGGCCACATAGCCGCCGCCGGCCCGCTTGACCTGGATGCCATAGGACGATATGAGGTCGACTATGTCCGTCCTCACCCGGATCTCTTCAACCGTTGACTCTGGGATCCGCGACGACATGCAAGACCCGCTACTGCTGGAACCGTTCTCTATTTATCCAAAGGCCGAGCGCGGGATTGGGAATGAAGTATATTTCCTCTCCATCCACGGTATTGTATCCGTACTGGAGCTTCGAGGGATCGTACTTCTTCACCATCGCGTCGTAGTCAGCCGCCTTGAAACCGACGCCTTCCACCTCTTCACGCGCAATGTTCTTGACGCAGTATGTGATGGAAAAACGGCCGTCGGACGAACCGTGGATGAGGTGTGCCGCCGCGCCCATGTTCTCGCGCAGATCTGCCGCTTCAGGGCTCTTGAACACCTCAAGGGTGTGAAGCCGCCCCCTGTAACCGTATTTACGGATGAGCGCGTCCACGGCCTTGTCTTCTCCGAACGTGTGCACGCCAGGCGCCAGCACGATCAGCTCGCCACCATCGGCCATGGCCATGCGCGTGCGGTAGATGGACTTGTTGCCGAGCCAAGTGCTGGTGAATTCGGACGGATCCAGGTACACCACGCACTTCTTGATGCCGCGTTCCACATAGTCGATGTTCTTCTGCTGCGCGAGCCTTACCGCCTCCGTGAGGCAGTTGCGGCCCTCGCCGATGAAAAGGCCATGCGAACGTATCTTTCCGCCGGGCGCGGTGTTAACCGTAAGAACCCACAGTATGGGGCGATGCGCCACGAAGTGCTCGAACGCGTAGTCGAAGAGCTGTCGCACAGGCGTATGGTCGCGTCCCATCGCCTTCTCCATGCCGCATACGGCGCCAATCATGTGCGACTTGTTGATCATGTCGCTGCCGCCTACGCCCACAAACAGGTTCTTCGCGTGGTTGGCCATGCCGATCACCTCGTGCGGCACCACCTGGCCTGGCGAGATTATAAGGTCGTACCGCTCGTCCATGATCCTGCGGTTGACCTCGACGCTCACCGGATCGGTCCAAAGTCCGTCTGAAATCTTCGCCACCACATCCGCTGGCACTTCGCCGAGCTTCACCACGTCGGTACGCCAGTTGTGGACGAGCATCTTGTCGTATGGGATGTCGCCGAACATGATCTTCCATTGGCTCTCAGACACTGGCACGTGCGAACCTAGGGCCGGCAGGATGTCCACCTGCACGCCATGCCCGGTGAGCATCTTGTAGTAGATTTGCGTGATAAAGCCGGCATTCGAGTGGAAACGGGTAAAGTCTGGCGGGATGATCAGCACGTTCTTGAGCGTCCGCCCGTCAACACTCTGTTCCAGCGCCGAGCGAATCTCCGCTTCGTCAAGCCCCGTTTCCCTGTCCGCGATCTTGAAAATGTCCATTCTGTCTGTTCCTTTCGTACCAACGACGGTGGGATTATAACAAACTCGCCGCCGCTCCGCAAATGCCAATGAAACCGGGAGGCTGTTCCGTACTTTCGTCCATGCCGGTTTTGTGCTATACTCGTGCCATGACAATTTTTCCCGAAAGGACCCATGAACCCGATTGCTAAGCGGACGATCGCCGGCCTCTCTGTCGGCCTTGCCATCATCGCCCTTTTCCTTTACTGTCCCCTGCGCTGCATCCTCCCGATCGTCTTTGCGCTCTCCACGCTCGCGCAGCTCGAATTCTACCAGCTGGCGAAAAAGTACGAGCCTGTATCCTGGTTCGGACTTCTTGCCGGAGGGGTGCTTATCGCCGCCGTAGGAGTTCTCGGCTTCAATTGCAATCTGCTGGGCCTGACGATATATTTCGCCCCCGCAATGCTAGTGACGCTCCTCGCCCTGTGCCTGGTAGTGCTGTTCGATGCGCGCTACGCCAATCCGCTAGGTTCCATAGCCATAACCTTTCTGGGGATCCTGTACGTGCCGTTCCTCCTTTCGTTCTTCC
Source organism: Verrucomicrobia bacterium UBA3624 (assembly GCA_002373695.1). Classification (GTDB taxonomy): domain Bacteria; phylum Verrucomicrobiota; class Kiritimatiellia; order RFP12; family UBA1067; genus RUG572. The sequence goes on along the minus strand of DFLH01000064.1, from coordinate 86,241 downwards.
TGCTTACAGCGCAACTCACAGGGCACGATTTCATGGCTGAGGACGGGTGGACATCCCGCACGGGCCTCTACACGCTGTTTGCGCTCGTGGCGATGGCCAAATTCTCGGACACCGGCGGGTTCGCATTTGGCATGGCATTCGGCAAGCACAAGATGTGCCCGGCCATATCTCCCAAGAAGTCGTGGGAGGGACTCGCAGGATCGATGGTGTTCGCAGCCGTCACCGCAGTCGTATTTCTTTCCATCGCCCGCAACTGCAACTGGTCTTCAGACATCCATGCCTGGGGACGCCTGACATATCCCGTGGCCGCCGCCGCAGGAGCAGCGCTGGCGCTGATCGCCACCGCCAGCGACCTGATCGAATCCAGGTTCAAGCGCGAAGTCGACGTCAAGGACTCCGCGACGTTCATGCCCGCAGGGATGGGCGGATTCCTCGACATGCTTGACTCCACCCTTTTCATCCCCGCGCTCGCCTACCCAATTCTGTTCCTTTGCGGTTGAGAGGCGAAAGGCCGAGCTATATCGATGGTATCTGCGCGGCGGCGACGGATTGTCCCAGGCGGCGGGCCTTCTCGTCTGGCATGAAGATGTCGATCTGCTCGGCAAGCGACGGATCCACGGCTTCGAGGCCCATCCTGGCCGTGTTTAGGATTATATCGCCGCCGAACCCGCTTGTCACGCGCCCGAGGATCATCAGGTTCGAATAATCGTAGAACTCGTGGTACCACGCCGCCGCGTTCGCCAGATAGCGGCCTATCATCAGATAGACCCTCAACGCAAGCTCTTCGCGTTTCTCCATCGCCGCCTGAACGACCTTCAACCGTTCCGGCAGCTTCATCGCCTTGGGGAATTTCATCCCGAACTGGCGCGCAAGGTGGTCTACGGCCTGCTGCGAGAAGTACATCGCGCCCACACCCGCATCGCCGCTCCATTCATCCTTCGCCGCATTGGGGTTGAGATCCACCGGCGCGAACGCGAGTTCGCTGATGCGCCCGGTAAGAGCCCCTTTCGGATTGATGTATCCCGCCGCCTCCGAGGATCCCATCGCAATCCCCAGGATTCCCGTGCGTTTCATGGAAATGGCTCCGGCAAGAGCTGTCACATCGCCGTCGTTGAAGACCTCGAACGGGCATTGCCACTCCTCCTCGATACGCTCGAATATCCCGCGTGCCATCTCCTTCTTCTCCGGCGCCTTCTCCAATACGGCGCGGATCAGAGACGCAGGCCCCAGCCTCTTGCCTTCCAGAGTGCCGGCCGTGGAACCGCCGATGGCATCCACCTTTCCGCCAAGCGCCAGCGCAGCCTCCTCCAATCCGGCTGAGAGCTTCTCGTAGTGGTACTCGGGATCTGGCTGGTTGCGCGGATCCCACGGGAACTCCTTCGAGAACACCACCTTTCCTCTCTTGAGCGCGGAAATCTTGAAGTCGCTGGCGCCAAGGTCGAATCCAATACGGTTGCCGTCGATGTGGTTCTTCACCACCACTTCGCGTTCGTTCGTCTCGGGCATCTTTTTCAGCGGCACGACCGCCGTCTCTACGGGCCGGGCGTACAAGTCCGAGAAGAAGTTGAAATCGAAGGCGCGCGCGCCCTTCTTCGAATACGCCCTGGCGAGCGGCTTGACGATCTCATCCGGTCCGGCAAGATGCAGTTTCCATCCGCCAGCGCTCCACAGGACGAACTTGGCAACTCGTTCCACGAGATGCCGCACACCCGGCAGCATTGCAGGATGGATGCGCTTCGGAAGCGTCACGTCGTAGCGACAGACGTATCCATCCTCGCGTTCCCACGCCAAGGCGACGGTCTGCGCCGCACCGTGCGCATGCGCCCGAAGGAAGTTTACAGCCTTCAACGGCGCCTGGAATCCCGTATCCGCACCGCAGCCACACTCGCATTTTCCCGTCATTGTTATGGTCCCTTCAGTTCTTTTGTTCACCTGATAGCAGAAGCATTCGCTAATCAAAAATCTCCGCAACGCCCGTCCGTTATGCCAGCAAACGGCGGACTGCCGTCTGCACGGCGGCAGACACCCGTTCGATCGGCTGAGCGGCATCGATCACCACAAACCTTTTCGGCTCGGCATGCGCAAGCTCGAAGAACCCCTCGCGAAGGCGCCGGTGGAACATCTCGCCAGCCGTCTCGATACGGTCTCCAGCCGCGGATGTGGCAGCCTGCCTCGCGGCCAGCCTCTCGCGGCTCACCTCCGGCGGCACGTCCAGGAGAATCGTCATGTCGGGCATCAGCCCCTCGGTGACGAAGTCGTTGAAGTTCTTGAGCAGCTGCACGTCGATGCCGCGGCCATACCCCTGGTACGCAAACGTGGAATCGGAAAAACGGTCGCACACCACCCAGTCGCCACGCGCCAGCGCCGGACGGATCACCTGCGACACGACCTGCGCCCGGGCCGCCAGGAACAGCAGCACCTCGCAACGAGTTACCGGAGGATCGTCCATTTCATCGCGCACCAGTCCGCGAATCAGCTCCGCAAGCCGCGTACCGCCCGGCTCGCGTGTCACGACCACGGTCTTGCCCTGGCTTTTCAGCCATTCGGACAACGCCTGCACGTGCGTCGACTTTCCGCCGCCTTCCGGCCCTTCAAATGTTATGAACCTTCCGCGCATGCCCGCCACCTTTCCGGAATCCCGCCGCTATCTTCTGGTTACGGCCTGGCCGTCTTTGGAATCCTTCACTGCCCACCCGGCTGCGGCGATCGCATCGCGCAGACGGTCGCTTTCAGCCCAATTCTTCGCCTTGCGAGCCTCGGCGCGCTGGTCAAGCAACGCCTGCACCTCGGCGGGGACGTCGGTCTTCTCGGCCTTGCCGAAAAAGATCACGCCAAGCACCTCGTCCATGCGGAAGAAAACGCCGAGGATGCCACGGAGTTGGGACGGCGAGAGGTTGGGCGGCTGGGATGCGAGGGCGGCGTTCGCGTGGCGGACCAGCTCGAAGAGCGCGGCAAACGCGCGCGGAATGTTGAGGTCGTCGTTGACTGCCGCAGTAAAGTCCTCCAGCGCCTTTGCGGCCCATTCGGGGACTTCACCCTTCTCCGTATCGCGGCCGTCCAACTGTCCAACCTTGCCGGAAAGCGCATCCACGCAACGGTCTATGCGTTCAAGCGACTTGCGGGCATCCTCCAGCGCGCTGAACGCGAAGTTGAGCCCCTGGCGGTAGTGGGCGTTGATCAGCACGTAGCGTATCTCGCGTCCGCTCCAGCCCTTCTCCAGCAGATCGCGCAACGTGAAGAAGTTGCCGAGGCTCTTGGACATCTTCTCGCCGTTGACGCGCAGGTGGGCGCAATGCATCCACGTGTTTACGAACGGCTTGCCGGTGGCGGCCTCCGCCTGTGCGATCTCGTTCTCGTGGTGCGGGAAGAGGTTGTCTATTCCGCCGGTATGCAGGTCGAACGTCTCGCCTAGATACTTCATCGACATTGCGGAACATTCTATGTGCCAGCCAGGCCGGCCACGACCCCACGGGGAATCCCAGCCCACAGGCCCGTCGCTTTCCTCCCACGCCTTCCACAACGCGAAGTCGCCGACATTCTCCTTGTCGTACTCGTCCGCCGCGCATCGCGCGCCGGTGCGCTGATGGTCGAAGTCGATGTGCGCGAGCTTGCCGTATCCAGGGAACTTCGTGACGGCGAAGTAGACGCTGCCGTCGTCGCTCTTGTAGGCGACGCCCTTCTCGACAAGCTTCTCCACAAGAGCGATCATCTCCGGGATGTGGTCGGTGGCGGCTGGATATATTTCGGCAGGCTGGATGTTGAGTTTCCTCAGGTCGGCGAAGAACGCGTCCTTGTAGGTCTTCGTGTAGTCTGTAAGCGCCACGCCTGCAGCGTTCGCGCCGCGGATCGTCTTGTCGTCCACGTCTGTCAGGTTCATCACCTGCTTGACCTTCATGCCGTTGAACTGAACAACGCGGCGCAGGATGTCCTCGAACGTGTACGCCCGGAAGTTCCCGATATGGGCGAAGTTGTAGACCGTCGGTCCGCACGTGTAGAGCCGGATCGTGTCGTCCGCAAGCGGCGTCAGCGGCTCTACCTGGCGGGTAAGCGAATTGTAGACCTTCATTTCCATGGCTGATATTCTACTACACCTGGCCCGTGCCGTCAAAGAGGCGTGCGGCCCGATCCGCAGCCGCCTATGCCGGCATGGGTCACAGGCCAGGATAGTCCAAGGTGGAGAAATAGTCCTTGAGCGTCTCGGCACGGCGGATTTCCTTGACGGAACCGTCCGGCCGCAGAAGCAGCTCCGCGCTGCGAAGCTTGCCGTTGTACTGGAAGCCCATGGCATGTCCGTGCGCACCTGCGTCATGGATCACCACCAGGTCGCCAGGCTCGAGCGGCGGCAATTTCCGCCCTATGGCGAACTTGTCGTTGTTCTCGCAGAGAGAACCTGTGACGTCATACGTCTCTGTGGCCGGAACGTCCTGTTTGGCGGGAACTGTGATGTGGTGGTACGCGCCGTAGAGGGCAGGGCGCATGAGATTGGCCATGCAGGCGTCGAGGCCGGCATACTTCCTGTACGTGTCCTTTACGTGCAGCACGCGTGACACGAGATACCCGTACGGCCCGGTTATGCAACGGCCGCACTCCATGTAGAGCTTCAGGTCAGGATGTCCCTTGGCAATGACATGTTCGCGGTATGCGGCCTCTATCCCCTTTCCAACCTTCGCCATGTCCATCGCCTGCTGGTCAGGACGGTACGGGATGCCGATACCGCCGCCGATGTTGACGAATTCGAAGACGATGCCCGTCTTATGCGAAATTTCCACCGCGAGATCGAAGAGCATTGTCGCCGTGTCTATGATATACTGCGGATCGAGTTCGTTAGATGCGACCATGGCATGCAATCCGAAGCGTTTCACGCCCTTGGCCTTCATCCTGGCGTACGCCTCGAAAAGCTGCCCGGTGGTGAAACCGTACTTCGCCTCCTCCGGTTTGCCTATGATGGCATTGCCGCCCTTCAACGGCCCCGGGTTCCAGCGGCAGCAGAGCAGTTCTGGCAATCCGCCGCAGGCCTTCTCCAGAAATTCCAGGTGCGTGATGTCGTCCAGGTTCACGATCGCGCCAAGTTCGCGGGCCTTGACGAATTCCGCCGCAGGAGTGTCGTTCGACGTGAACATTATGCTTTCGCCTGTGTTGCCGACCGCCTCCGCAAGCACAAGTTCCGCCATGGACGAGCAGTCGCTGCCGAATCCCTCTTCCTTCAGGATCTCCATCAAGTACGGGTTTGGCGCAGCCTTCACGGCAAAATATTCGCGGAAACCTTTGTTCCATGCGAATGCCGCCTTCAGATCGCGGGCGTTGGCGCGTATCGCCGCCTCGTCGTAGATATGGAACGGCGTGGGCCAGCTGCGCGCGATCTCTTCTAGCTTCCCTACGGTGAACGGTATGTTTTTTTTCATGGAATCATTTCCCTTCATTCTTGTGCGCAGGCACATCGAACACTACAAAGGCTGGAAGTCCCTTCAGGCTGAGGTCTCTGAAGTCGTCCAGCTTGAGAAGCGCCGCAAAATCTTCAGCCTGCACCCTGACCACCGCGTACCTTGACATCGCGGCCCTAACATCCGCATTCGCAAACGTGGTCTTGTCCATCGCCATGCAATTCTTGCACCAGGTGGCCCATATGTCAACGAATACGGGGCGCCCTGTCGCCCGTGCGGCCTTGAAGACCTCAGGCCACGTCTCAGGCGTGGCCTCGAAGCTCTCATTGCCTTGCGCTCCATGCGGCGCACTGCCTTCGGCGCGCACCCGCCATCCAGTCCAAGCCAGCCAGCCGTACCACATGGACATGCCGAACATTACCACGGCAAAGATGCGATTCACCCAGCGCATCCATGCCCCCGGACGCGGCAGAACCGCCATTCCAGCCGCGGCAAACGGCCATGGCAGCCCCATTCCGGCGCCAAGCACGAACGGCAGGGCTACAGCCCATGCGCGCCCGGCGGCAAACCACTCGGCCGTAAGGACGAGCGTCGCGATCAGAATCGGTTCTACGCACGCACCCGCCAGCACGGCGGACCACGCACCTAGCGCAAATGGTTTCCAAAGCGATGCCCTCTCCGCATCTTGCCGTACGCGAGACTTGTTCGAACGCGGACGGAAACGCGAAAAATCTATTGTAATGACTTCAGACACCGCCAGCCCCAGGAACAGGAACACGCAGGCGGCAACAAGACTGAACAATGGGCTTGACTGCATGGTGCCGAACGCCATGCCGCCGAATGCCGCCGCAAGGCCAAGGCATCCATATGCCGTGGTTATGCCAAGCCCGTAGGCCGCGCCGCGAACGGCCCCGCGTCCGACAAGCGACAGGTTCACAGGGACAAGCGGCAGCACGCAAGGCGTAAGATTGGCAGCCAGCCCGCCGGCCAGAACAAGAAGCAGAACGACCCACAACGCATGGCCGGACAAATCGCGCACGGCGGGCTCGTCCCGCAGAAACGCCACCATCTGCCGCGGCTTCATGTATCCCATGGCAACACGTGGCTTGGACGTCCCGTTTATCTTTTCCGCCGGAACGCCGGCCGACAACGCCACCTCCTCCGAAGGATAGCACACCCCGTCAACGCACACGGGGGCCGCCTGCGCAACAAGCAGGCCGAAGGAAAAGAGACTGGCAGCGAGAAATTTCACGCGATCATTCTACCATAATTCGGGATTCACCAGAAACGGCGGACGGGAACGCCTGCAGCGGCAAGCTCTTCCTTGATCTGCGCAATCGTCCAGTCTCCAGTATGTATCATGCCCGCCACGATAGCGGCGTCGGCATGCGCGATATCGAACGCATCGGCCAGATGGGACGGCTTCCCCGCCCCGCCAGAGGCGACCACAGGCACCGACACCGCCTCTGCTACAAGTCGCGTGACCGTCAGTTCGAATCCCGCGCGCGTTCCGTCGGCATCGACACTGTTTACCACTATCTCGCCGGCTCCAAGTTCTGCCGCCCTCCTGGCCCAATCCACGGCATCCATGCCCGTGTATTCCCGGAAGCCGCGTGTCGTGATCTCATATCCGCTTGGACAGCGTGGATTGTCGCTACGCACCGGATCCATGCCAAGCACTATGCACTGCGCGCCAAACTCCTTCGCGCCATCACTTATGATCTCCGGCTTTCGTACGGCAAGCGAATTCACGCTCACCTTCTCGGCACCCGCAAGAATCACACGTTCCATGTCCGCTACGGACGTGATGCCGCCTCCGACCGCAAACGGAATGCGGATCGTCCTCGCCACCGCCTCGACCATCCCTATATCTATCGGCCGGCGCTCCGCCGATGCCGTGATATCGTAGAACACCAGCTCGTCCGCACCCCCTTCGGAATACGCCACCGCCATCTCCACAGGATCGCCCAGATCAATGTTGTTCTGGAACTTCACGCCTTTAGTCACACGCCCGGAACGGACGTCAAGGCAGGGAATGATGCGTTTGGTCAGCATGCCAGGAATCCTTTCAGCAGCTCAAGCCCAACACGACCGGACTTCTCGGGATGGAACTGCGTAGCCATCATGTTTCCGCGGCGTACGGCCGATGTGAACGCGACGCCGGCGTATTCCGTGACACCGGTCGTATACGGGCCTTTCTCCGCATAGTACGAATGGACGAAATAGAATTCGCTTCCGTCCGGCACTCCGGCCATGTCCAACCCGTTCACCTGGTTCCAGCCCATCTCCGGAACCTTGCATCCTGGCACGTCAGGGAATCGGCGCACGCGCCCCGGCAGGATGCCTAGCAGATCCACTCCCCCGTCCTCTTCGCTATGCTCGAAAAGTATCTGCATGCCCAGGCATATGCCAAGAAACGGACGTCCGTCGGATGCCGCCTCCCGTACCGCATCTACGAGCCCTAGCGTGCGCAGATTCGCCATGGCAGAGGCCGCCGCGCCAACGCCTGGGAACACGACGCGCCCCGCCCGCCTGACGGCATTCGCGTCCGATGTTACGACAGCGTCCTCTCCAAGGGCTGCGAATGCAAGTTTGACACTCGTCAGATTCCCTGCCCTGTAATCCACTATGACCGTCTTGCTCCTTGCCTGTTCCTTCACAATCTGCCTTCCTTCGAAAGGAGGCCATTATACCATGTATGCAGTTGGCCAGGTGGAAAATAATTGGGAAATGGCGCATCCCTTGACTTCTGGCGCGGATAAGGTACAATACCGGGGTTTTCCCGTCAGGAAGCAGATGCCGTGGAGACTATGGATACTGAAGCTGCAATGAAACGATTTGAAGGAAAGACCGTTCTCGTCACTGGCGGGAACCGCAATACGGGCCTGGACATAGTAGAGCGCTTCGTGAATGAAGGCGCCCGTGTCTTCATGTGCGGATCCAGCGAGGAATCCACCGCCAAAGGAACGGATGCGCTCAAGGCAAGAGGCTTGGCCGATTTCGTGCCTGTGCCATGCGACATTTCGGACATAACGCAGGTGTCCACCCTCTTCGACGCGATTGAACGCGAGGCGGGACGGCTCGACGTCCTGGTCAACAATGCGGCAAATCAAGGGCTCGGCCATGGCGGACCGTTGGAGATGAAGCCGGAAATGTTCCTCGACGTGTTCAAGACGAACGTATTCGGAGGGTTTCAAGTTACGCAGATGGCGTGCAACAGGTTCTTCATGAGGCAGGAGACGCGAGGTGTTGTCGTATTCCTGTCCTCCAACACTGCCAAGCGCGCAATCCGCAACCGCACGGCCTATTGTTCATCCAAGGGCGCGATCAATTCCATGGTCCGCGCGCTTGCGCTAGATCTTGGGCCGCTTGGCATACGCGTGAATTGCTGCGCGCCAGGATACATACATACCGAACGTTGGGATGTCCTGGATCCAGCCACGGCGAGACGACGCCGTCTCAACTGCCCGCTTCGGCGCGAGGCAAGTGGAGCCGACATCGCCGGCGTGGTCGCTTTTCTCGCATCCGACGACGCCCGTAACATGACCGGCGAAATCATCACATGCGATGCAGGATGCTCGTGCCAGCACATGCCCGAGGATGTCGACTGTTGACCCATATTCCCTTTGACGCCAGGATTTCAGAATGAAGATTGCCGCCATAAAGACTTTTGTGATCGACTGCTACCGCACCAACTGGGTGTTCGTCAAGGTTTTGACCGACGAAGGCATATCCGGCCTTGGAGAAGGCACCCTGGAATACAAGGAAAGCGCCCTGGTTGGCGCAATAGGCGATCTTGAGCACGCGCTCATCGGCAAGGATCCGTTCGACACGGAATGGATCTGGCACGAAAACTACCGCGACGCCTACTGGCGCGGCGGCCCGGTTCTCATGAGCGCCTTGTCGGCCATAGACATGGCACTCTGGGACATCAAGGGCAAGTCGCTTGGGCTGCCGGTATGGAAACTCGTCGGCGGCAAATGCCGCGATGGCGTGCCGTGCTACGCCAACTGCTGGTTTGCCGGCGCCAGAGAGCCGGAGGAATTCGCGGCCAAGGCCACCGCGGCGGTCGAAATGGGATTCAAGGGCCTGAAATGGGATCCGTTCGGCAAGAACTACCGCCAGCTTCCGCCCTCCGACTTCAAGAAAGCGATGAAATGCGTTGCCGCCGTCAAGGAGGCGACTGAAGGGAAAGCCGAGATTCTCATCGAATGCCACGGACGGTTCGATCTGCCTACGGCGCTGCGCGTATGCAATGCCCTGGAGGAGTTCAACCCATATTGGGTGGAGGAACCGGTCATACCGGACACGTTGCACGCGCTTGCCGACTTGCGCTCGCGAGTACGGGTGCCGATCGCCTGCGGCGAACGCCTCTACACCACGCAGCAGATCATGGAGGCCATCGAACTTCGCGCCTGCGACTACCTGCAACCCGATTCGTCGCACGCCGGAGGAATCACGGCGATGAAGCAGATCGCAGGCATATGCGACGCCCGTCACGTTCCATTCTGCGCCCACAATCCGTCCGGCCCCGTGGCAAATGCCGTAACGCTGGCACTTGGAGTGTCGACGCCTGGATACTGCATCCACGAAACGCTATTCGACGACGTCCCGTGGCGTCATGACGTGATCGACGAAGACGTACGCTTCCATGATGGCGTCATGTATCCCTCGGACCGTCCCGGCCTGGGCATAGAGCTGAACGAGGAAGCCGCCGCCGCGCATCCGAAGTCCGAACACTGGCTCCGCCATTACGTCGGCACGCTTACGAACGTGCGCCCGCCTGACAGCGCTTCGTACTTTGCCCGCGACGACGGCTGACGGCAAACGCGTCACGCCTTGCCGGCGCTTCCGAACAGCTCTATCTTACCAGCTATGCAAGCCTTGATGGCCGCGACTCGCGCGTTGCGCGTCTCAAGGTAGTCCCACGTTCCAAACGGGCGCCCGGCCTGGGCCGCAAGCGTAGATTCCATAGCCTTGCTTCCCGCGATGCACATGTCCGTGTGGATGTTGACCTTGGCGATGCCGCCGGCGATCGTATTCCGGAAGTCGTCGTCCGAAAGCCCGCTTCCGCCATGGAGCACGAGCGGCGTATCCAGCGCGGCGCGCAATTCCGCGAGACGCGCCAGATTCAGCTTCGGCTTGGATTTGTAGACGCCGTGGGCCGTGCCGATGGCAACGGCGAGCGCGTCAACCCCTGTCGCCTTCTGGAAGGCGATGGCCTCTTCAGGCGTCGTATACATGTCCGCCTTGGCGTCATCGCCGTCCGCGGCGCTGCCCACATGGCCGATCTCGCCCTCCACGCTGGCGCCCATGGCATGGGCTATGCGCACTACAGCCGCAGTCTCCGAGATGTTTTCGTCGTACGGCTTGGCCGAAGCGTCGAACATCACGCTTGAGAACCCAAGCCGGAGCGCCTTCATCGTATTCTCGAAGGTCAGGCCATGGTCGTAGTGGACCACGACAGGCACTGTGGCCCGTTTCGCCGCCGCAAGAAGCGCCGGGGCTATCAATTCGAACGGACCGTACTTCAGCAGAACCTCCGCCGTGCCGAGTATGATCGGGCTTCTGGCCTCTTCTGCGGCTTCTATCGCCGCCTGGAGCATGTCCGTGTCCGTCGTGTTGAACAGGCCGACGGCGTACTTGCCCGCCTGCGCGGGCTTAAGGACTTCGTTGAGCGTGGCAAGCATTCAAATCACCTCAGGAGAGTTTCATACTCGTTGCAGAGCGGATGGATCGCGGGTTCATCTTCGTCGATGGCCGCGAAACGGGACGTGGGCTCGAGGAAGTAGTTGTCCGTGTTGTCGTCGTTCACGCGCGAGACCTCGCCAACGATCAGATCGCCCGTTCCCGGCTTGGGACCGAAAATGTGCGAAATGTACGGAGTGAGGCTTATGGACGATCCCTTGCGTACGATTATCTCCTCGCCGGCCTTGAACACGTGTTCGATGCCGTCCATGAACACATGGACGTCGGTGGACAGCTGCTTTCCGTCCTTGCTGGCATTCCAGAGGAACACCTGCAGATCGCCTCCGGCGCGGTTGATGATGTCCTCCGTCTTGTAGACGTGGTAGTGGTTGGGGAGACGCTGACCCTCCTTCATGACGATCAGTTTCTCGCAATACGGCACGCCGACAGACGGATCGTCGACGAGTCCGTTTCTGATCGTGTATAGAACGGCGCCCAGCCTGGCGAAATCGCCCGATCCGAAATCCGAGATGTCCCAGCCCAGCATCACCTTGCGGATCACATCCAGCTTGGACGCGTTGGCCTTCCACTCGTCTGGCGACCAGTATGCGAATTCCGGCAGGCGGATATTGTTGGCCGCAATGAAATCCTTGGTCCATTTTATGGCCTGGTTTATTTCCGATCTTTTCATTTCGCTTTCTCCTTGTTTGTTTTTACGTTGACACGCTGCGGAAATTCAAGCATCCTCACCGTTGATTCCAGAACAGGCGGCATCCGATGGCGAAAAACACCGCATCAGGCAAGATCGCGGCCAGGACAGGCGGACACAGCCCGCGCTTTGCGAGGATCATGAATCCGATCGTCAGTCCGTAGAACGCGAAAAACATTCCCAATGCCCCTACGATGCCCTTGAAAACGCTCTGCCGCCCCGTAGCGACACCGGCGGGAATGGCAAAAAGGGTTATGATGATGCACGCCAGCGGCGCGGTGATCTGTGCGGCAAGATCGTAGGTGTAGCTGCGCCGCATTTCTTCCGGCAGGCCGGGGTGCGCCCGGAGATAGCGGATGCGGTCGGACACGGAGCAGTACGCCCAGTCGCGGTTCTGCATGATAAAATCCTCCGGCTGCTCGTCAAACTCCGGGAAGGTCCTCAGCGTCAGCTTTTCCAGGGCAGGCGTGGGCGATGCCATTTCGCCGCCCTTCTGGTCGAAGTAGAACACGACCGGATCCGAGAAATGCCACTGCCCGTCGAGGTATTCGGCGCGCGGGGCGTTGATGGTCATCTTGCGTCCGCCCTGGGGCCAGTCGACGGAAACCTTCACATCTTCCAGCACGTGCGCATCTTCGGTTGGAGCGAGACCTATCTTCCACGTGCGGTTCGCCGCCGCGTTGTGGTACACGATGTCGTCCGCCCGCTCCATCTTCTCCTCGTCGAAGCGTGCCGCACGGTACTGCTTGGCCCATTGAGCCCTGCGAGGCACGTACACCTCGTTCACCCATGCTACGAAAGCCGCCATCGCGACCGCAACCAGAAGAAGCGGTTTGACGATCGCCAGGAACCCTATGCCGCTGGCCCGCATGGCGATCAACTCCGAATGGCGGCAGAATCGCCACATCGTATAGAGGGTCGCAAGCATCAGGCAGGCAGGAGCCATCCATTCGAAATACGGCGCGAGATAGCCGGCGAAGTACGAAACGACCGTGAGGAAGTCTGGCTTCGCAGACATCATGCGGCTGAACGAGCCGAAAAGCTCGAACAGCACGTACAACGAGACGAACCCGGCAAGGGTATACCCCAGCGGAACGGAAAATTCACGAAGAACGTATCTCGTGAGTATTCTCATGTCAGCGCGCGAGCCAGCCTCCGTCGCAGGCGTACATGAATCCGGTCACATAGTCGCTGGCCGGCGACGCAAGGAATACGCACAACCCCTTCAGGTCGTCGGGCGTTCCCCAACGCCCTGCCGGAATACGGTCCAGGATCGCCTTGTTGCGCTTCTTGTCCTCGCGAATGGGCCGCGTGTTCTCCGTTGCGATATAACCGGGCGCGATGGCGTTGACGCATATGCCGTGGCATGAAAGCTCGTTCGCCATGAGCATCGTGAGCGACTTGATGCCGCCCTTTGCCGCCGCGTAGCCGGGAATGAGAATCCCACCCTGGAACGAGAGCATCGACCCGATGTTGATTATCTTTCCTCCATGCCCCTGTGCGATCATCTGCCGAGCCGCGGCCTGGCTGAGGAAAAACGGAGTGGAGAGGTTTATGGAAATGACGTCGTTCCAGTTCTTCGCGCTATGCTCCACGAACGGTTCGCGGCGGATGATGCCGGCGTTGTTCACGAGGATGTCCACGCCGCCAAGAGCCTTCACGACCTTCGCGACTATCTTCGGGCTCTCCCTCTCGCCTTTTGAAAGGTCAGCCTTGATGCAGACCGCCCTGCGGCCGAGCGCCCTTACCTTATCCGCCGTCTCGGACATGTCGATCACATCCACGATCGCGATGTCGGCCCCTGCCTCCGCAAGGCCGGTTGCATAAGCCTGGCCGATACCACGTCCGGCGCCGGTAACTATGGCGACCTTGCCGTCAAGCTTGAATTGATCCAGTATCATCTTGCCACCTCCGTTCGTTTCATCCTTGCAGCCGTTCAATCACCGAAGTTCCGCCACGGCGATGCCGTCCATGTCGTCAAACACCTGGTTTTCGCCGCCCATCGCCCAGCAGAACGTGTATGCGCGAGTGCCTACGCCTGCGTGGATGGACCACATCGGGCTTATGACCACGTCGTGGTCGTGCATGGCAAGATGGCGCGTTTCGTCGCCGGTCCCCATGAAATGGAACACTGTCGCATCGTCGTCGATGTCGAAATACATGTACATTTCAGTCCGGCGCTCGTGCGTGTGCGCAGGCATCGTGTTCCAGTTGCTGCCCGGCTCCAGCCGAGTGAAACCCATGACCAGCTGGCAGCTGTCGCATTTTCCGGGAAGGATGAACTGGTGTATCGTCCGCACGTTGCAGTCTTCCACCCTTCCGAGATGGCGGTGGTTCGCATCCTCGAACTTCACCAGCTTCGTCGGATATTCCCTGTGGGCAGGATACGACGCGAGGTAGAACGCCGCCGGCTTCCTTGCAGACCTGGAGGAGAACGCCACCTTCTTGGCCCCCTTGCCGACGTACAGGACGTCAAGCGGGCGCAGGACGTACTTCACGCCATCGACGGTCACGACGCCTTCGCCCCCGACATTCAGGACGCCAAGCTCGCGGCGTTCGCAGAAATATTCGCTCGCCAGCTCCTTGCCGGCGGGCAGAGCGATGGCCTTGCCGGTTGGCACCGCGAATCCGACGATGCCGCGTTCCACTTCGCAATACATCAGGTTTATCCTGCCCGGCTGGTAGAGCGACGTGTTCAGGAAGGCGGAACGCAGTTCCTGCGTTGTCATGCGCTTGTATTCGTTTTTGCCAACAGTATAGCGTACGTCCATGGTTAGTCCTTTTGGTTGCGCCTATTATACCATTTCTCCCGCGAACATCAAATCGCCAATCCGCCGCGCCGGGCGGGCGCATCGAGCCAAGGGCCGGAATGCAACCCGTCAGCGAACCCCGATCACCTTGTGCATCTGGATGGACAACGACCACGGATGGACGCCCGGGCTGAGCTTGTTTAGCTTCACAAGCAGGTTGAGAGCCCTGCGGTAGTGTATGCGGCCATCCCTCTCCAGCGGCGAGATGTAGTAGTCGGTCGCCTTTATGCGCTCGCGCATGTTTCTGCAGAACGCGACGATCTCGTCGGTCACGGCCACGATGCGAACCTCGTTCGCCGCATGGATCATCGCCGTGTCGAGATAGCGCGCGGAATAGTCGCTCTTCGGAGATACGGAAATATAGTCGAAAAGTTCCGGATTGTGCGGGGCATGGATGCCGTTCGTCTCCAGAGCCACCCAATATCCGGCATCCTTCAGCGCCCGAACCAGGTCGCTCAAGCCCGGCTGGATTGTCGGCTCTCCGCCAGTGAGGATCACCGACCTGCTGCTGTGCCGTCCTACAGCCCTGAGAATGTCGCCTGCCGACACGACCATCCGTTCCGTCTTGTTCGTGTCGCACCAGGCGCACTTGAGGTTGCAGGTGGCGAACCGTACGAACGTGGCAGGACGTCCAACGTTGCGGCCCTCGCCTTGAAGAGATGAAAATATGGCATGAAGCCTGTACGTGCTGCTCATTTTCTGTACTCCGCGCAGGAATCTGGCGTCTCCCACACCCGAACGGCGCCAAGTCCCTCCACACGTACGGACAGCTGCCCGTGGAAATAGCGCGCGAGATTCTCCGCCGTGGACCGAAACGGCAACGCGGCCGTGCGCATGCCGTGTTTTTTCACCACGGCGGCTATCTCGCTCTCTGCGGGAGACGTGCTGTCGTATATGAAAGCGTGGTCGAACTGCGAGAGGATCACCTCTTCGCAGAGCGCCTTGAGATCCTTGAAGTCGATCACCATGTCGGCCGTAGATTCCGGCGGCTGCGCGACCGACACCTCCACGCGATACGTGTGCCCGTGGAGGTTCTTGCATAGGCCCTGGTGGTTGGTCAGGACATGGGCCGCGTCAAACTTGACGCTTTTCGTGACGGTGAGCATAGTATTCCTTCAATCCCTTGTTGCGCAGCACGCAGGCGGGGCATGTGCCGCATCCCGCGCCTGGAATGCCATTGTAGCAGGTAAGAGTGCGGTCGCGGACAAGCTCGAAAATGCCCAGCCTGTCCGCCAACGCCCATTCTTCGGCCTTCGTCTTGTGAAGAAAAGGAGTTGTTATCCTTATCGGCCAGTCGAGCGCGAGCCTTATCGTCCTCTGCTGGGAACGTATGAAAGCGGCCCGGCAGTCCGGATACCCGGAATAGTCGGCCTCCGATACGCCCGTGTATATCTCGGTCGCGCCGAGGGATTTCGCCCATACGGCCGCCGCGAGGAGAAAGAACGCGTTGCGTCCCTCCACGACGGTGGTCGGGCAGCTGCGTCCGTTCACGCGCTCGATCTTCTGGGAAGGATCCATGAGGGCGTTGGTGGTGAGATGGCGGTAGAAGTCCAATGCGACGACCTTGTGGCGCGCAATCCCGAAATGCCGCGCAAGCCCGCGCGCGAACTTCACCTCCAGCGCATGCCGTTGGCCATAGCGGAACGTTATGGCCGCCACATGCTCCGCGCCGTGCCTCCTTGCCGCCAGTGCGAGGCATGTGGCCGAATCCTGGCCGCCACTCAGCACCACTACGGCTCTGACATCAGTTCCGTCCATGGCCGTCCGGCGGATCAGGCCGCCTTGCCTTTCATACGTTTGAGGAAATCTGACGTGGTACGGGCCACGACCGGCGACAGCAGGACGAGCGCGACCAGGTTCGGGAACGCCATCAGGCCGTTGAACACGTCTGCGATGCCCCACACGACGGAAACCGTGAGATACGGCCCGATGAAGACGACCGCCACGTACAGGATGCGATACGCCTTGACGGCCCACTGCCGCTCAGTGCCCACGAGGTACTCGAGGCACTTCTCCGAATAGTAGTCCCAGCCGAGGATCGTGGTGAAGGCGAAAAATGTGAGCGCCGTCATCAGGAAGAACGACGCGATGGTTCCGGAATGCGGGCCAAGGAACGAGAGGCCGCGGCTGAACGCCTCGATCGTGATGTCAACGCCCTTCAGACCGAGCGACGGTTCCCATGCGCCGGTGACGACGATGGCGAGACCCGTCATGGTGCAGATGACGATCGTGTCGATGAACGTGCCCGTCATGCACACGAGGCCTTGCCTCGCCGGCTCGTTCGTCTTGGCCGCGGCCGCCGCTATGGGCGCGGAGCCAAGGCCCGCCTCGTTCGAGAAGATGCCACGCGCAATGCCCTTCTGCATCGCGATGAAAACCGTGCCCACCACGCCGCCGGTGAACGCCTGCGGGTTGAACGCCGCCCGGACTATCAGCTCGATGGCAGCCGTCACCTTCGAGAGGTTGCCGAGCAGCAGGAACACGATGATCACCAGATAGAAGATCGCCATGAACGGCACTATCACCGTGGACACCCTCGCGATGCGCTTCAGGCCGCCGATCACCACCAGTCCCACGCAAATCGTCACGACAAGCCCGGCAATGACAACCGGCAGCGAATACGTGGTACCGAACAGCTGCACTCCGGTCGCCAGATCCGCAGGGTCGAACTTCGGGTCGAAGAAACGCTGTACTGCAGATGTGATGCCGTGGATCTGCGTTATGGTGCCGATGCCCATGATGCCGGCAAGCGCACCGAAGAATGCGAACGCCACCGCCAGAGGCTTCCACCTGCGTCCCAATCCCTTTTCGATATAGTAGAACGGACCGCCCAGCACACGTCCGTCAGGCGCTACTTCGCGGTATTTGACCGCCAGCAGGCCCTCGGCGTACTTCGTCGCCATGCCAAAGAACGCCGCCACCTCCATCCAGAAGAGCGCGCCAGGGCCGCCCGTGCCGATGGCAGTGGCCACGCCCACGATGTTGCCCGTGCCTATCGTCGCCGACAGCGCCGTGCAGAGCGCACCGAACGAGCTCACCTCTCCGGATACTCCGCCCCCCTCCTCCTGATTGAACATGTAGCGGAATGCGTTTTTCAGGTTGAAGAGGTGGTTCAGCCGCAAAACCGCCGTCAAGATCAGGCCTGTCACAAGGATCGCGCCTATCAGCGGTACGCCCCAAACCCATCCGTCAACGGTGTCAACCAGATTGGTGAAGGCTGTCAGCCAATCGCTTGTGGCCTCTACCGATGCGGCCACGGCCGGATTGGACTGCGCCGCCTCCGGCTCCGCCACAACCGTCTGCAGCGCCGTCGGCGCTCCTTGCGCCAATGCTGAAAATACCCCCCCGCAAACCGTTGCGGCGGCAGATGCCAATCTGCTGAAATGTGCGTTCATGCGTACATGATAGCATGACCGTATCGTACAGTCAATGGAACCAATTGCGAAACTTGGCCGACACGGAGGTCGGCCCTCCCGTGATTGTGCAAACATGGCGCGAAGTGCGCATT
>DFLH01000064.1:30338-67959 GCA_002373695.1 Verrucomicrobia bacterium UBA3624 | reverse complement strand
CCGACACGGAGGTCGGCCCTCCCGGGTTCACGCCCCTACCATCTTGGCGGCGGTCGCGGGGCGACCGCCCTACCGTCCTGGCGGAGGCTCAGCGAAAGAGCATGAACGTGCCGGAAAGATTCAGCCAGCACTGGAAGCATCCAGGGTCGAGCCTGCCGTCGCGCAGGCGCAGGTTGCCGGCCAGATCGGCATCCGCAGCCGTAAACATGCTTGCATCTCCCATGCCAAGCACGGGAGACTCGGCCCTGAGCGCATACTTGTCCACTCCAAGACTTTCAGCCAGCGCACCGGCCATCTTCAAGTTCTTGGCGGACACCACCATGTTTCCGCCAAGATCCGTCCACGTGTCGCCGCGACTACTGGATGTCGTCCCCGGCGCACCGCCCACGGCGCCATACACGCAATTGGAGAGCGACACGCCGGAATCGACCGCGGCGCTGCCGCTTACGTCATACCCTACGTCCATCAGCGTGCCGTATGTCGTCGTGTTGTTCGCCCACACGCAGTTTTTGAACGGCGTCGGGATTCCGCTCTCCTGCTGATGCCGGAGGAAGTACGAACATATGTTGTCCGCGAACGTGCAGTTCACGTAGTCGCTGCCGGACACGTGCTGCGGGGTGATAGGTCCCCACCTGTATATCAAACCCCTGGTTGCGTCCGGCGGCTCGCATCCCGACACCAGGCAGTTGGTCGCCACGTTGTGCCCGTAGAAAACGCAATACGAACCCTTGTTCGTGAGCGAGTGTATCCGGCAGTCCGTCAGACTGCAGTCGTATATGCACCCCAGATCCATGTCGCAACGCAGAAGAGTGGACGACGTGGCGTCGCCCGAAGGCACATTGGCGTCCGGCGTACCGAAGTAGGTGGAGTAGGAGTGGGCGTTCCAGAACGTGTCGACTTTCCTGTTTCCAATGAAATGGCAGTCGATGGCCGTACACCTGTTTATCACGCCGCCGCGCGGCACCTCGTTTCCGCAGAATGTCGTATTGGTGCAGAACGCGCCGCGCACCAGCCCGTCAAGCGAGTTGTAGTTGTTCGTGAACGCGCAATCTACCAGACGCACCGGGTCGGCCAGACCGTTCATGCTGACAACTATCCCGCCGAACATGTTGAAGTTCGTGACGTAGTTGCCGTAGAACACGCAATCCTTGACGAGCCTGCCAGCCTTGGCGTATATCGCCGCGCCGCGCGTCTTCCAGGTTTTCACTGAAGTGAAATGGTTCGAGACGAAGCTGCAGCCCACGATTTCGCCGTGGCAGGTGTCTCTCATCAGCACCGCGCCGCCCAATTCATCCCTGTCCTCGCCTTTCCCGCACGAATTACCGAAGAACGTGCAGTTCGTGAAGGCGCCGCCATAGACGGCGCCCGCCGAGACGTCGGCGTAGTTGTTGGTGAATGCGCAATCCAGGAACACGAGCGGGCCGTCCGCCGCATTGTTTGCCTCGTAAACGGCGCCGCCGGCATCGCCGCTGGTGTTGTTCACGAACGAGCAGCGCCTGAACACCGTCCCCTTGCCGCCGTTGCCGTTGTTGTCGGCGCCGCTCGAATACGCGACGCCGCCGACGCCGCCGGCCGTGTTTCCTTCAAATACGCAGTCGAAAAACTTCCCGTTTTGGCGCAAGCTCACGACGCCAGATTTATCGTCCGCGCTGTTGCCGCGGAACACGCAGTTGGAGACGATGCCATCACGTTCTCCCACAACCGCACCTGCATATCCCGCCGTGGAATTCAACGCGAATTCGCAATCTCGCAAGCCATTTCCCCTCTGCCACCATACGGCTCCGCCGCCGGCGGCGGCATGGTTGTCGACGCAACGGCACCGCAGCATGGAACTCAGCGCGGCCGCGCCGCCGCAGTACCCCAGAGACGCGTTGTTGGTAAACATGCAGTCTATCGCCGCGATCGAGGATACGGCGCCGCCGGAACGGGCCGAATTGCCGCGGAACACGCAGTTGGAGGCAATGTTGGCGCTGTCGTAGACTCCGAACGTTATCGCGCCGCCAAGCGAATACGTGTCGAGATTGCCGTTTTTCGGCACCACGGACGGATCGTCGACGGCCGCGAAGTTTTCCAATGACAGGTTGCGGAACGTGGCCTTGGCGTTCCCAGTGGCGTAGCAGAACCTGTCGTTTCCGTTGCCGCGCAGAATCGTGGCGTCGTCCCATTTAGAAGACGACGCCCCGGCGAAATGGAGCGTCTTGCTGTTGAAGAACGCGTAGGCGCGGGACTTGGCCGTCGCGGTACCGTTCGCGTTCTGGTACGTTGCCGTTAGCATGAACGACTCCCCGTCCAGCCGGTACGTGCCGGCTTCGAACCTGATCGTATCGCCGGAGGAAGCCTGCGTCACCGCGTTGGTAAGCTGCTGGGACGGCGTCATGCCGTCAACGTCTTCCAGGCTCACCAGCCATTCCTTAGCATCGCCGAAAACACAGAGGCACGGCAACGCGGCGGCCAACACGAAAGGCGCTAACTCACGCCCCCCCCCTACGCGGGCATTGTTTTGCAGTTTCATTTCGTTCTCCTCGTTTTACGACACTCAGTTCACAAAACCGCCGCAAGTCTACCACAACCCCGCCTCGACCGTCAACGCTCCATTTCGGCGAGAAGCTTCTTCAAGGCCTCGGCCTGCTTGGCCCGGTTGGCGGCACGCTCCATCGGCGAATTCTCTCCGCCGAACTTGGCGTATGCGTCGATCACCTTCGGGAGCGGTTTCTCCAGATCGGCAATGGCCTTCTTCATGGCGGGGACATGTTCGGCCGCCTCGGCGTCGCGCCCCAGCTCCTTGAGGGCCTTGAACCGCCAGTAGTCCATCTCTCCGGCGAAGATCCAGCCATTCAGCGACTCTTCCAGCGCGGCTTTGGCGCCGGCCCGGTCGCCCATCGCCTTCTTGCACTGGGCTATCCAGTAGAACACCTTCGGCGCCGTGCCCGCGTCGCCCGGCCTGCCGGCCTGAAGATTCTCCGGATACGTGTTGGCGCGTTCGAAGTAGACGAGCGCCTCCCTGTTGCGGCCTTCCTTCAGCAATTCGCGTCCTCTTCCGAGATTCGCCGCCACGAACGGAGCCAGCAGCCCTTCGCCGCCCTCCCACACGTGGAAACGGCGGCCTTGCAGGATTGACAGCGCGGCATCGTATTTCGCGACTTCGTTGTAGAGATAGGCCATGCGCAGCATGCACGCGTCGTACTTCTCGGCCGTAGCGCGGTACTTCTCCATCGTCGCCAGGCGTTCCGCAGCCGGCATGTCGAGCTTCTCGGCGAGCTTGTCCAGCTCTTCAAGCGCACGGAAGTTGGATGGATCTGCGGCCATGGCGCGCACGTAGAAGCCGTACGCCTCCTTGGACGCGATTCCAGAGGGAACGCCGGTGTTTGTGAAATAGGTGCCGGGATGCGCCGTGCCGAAACCAAGGCACCTCAACGCAAGGGCATGGCCTGGATTCAGCTCTACGCACTTCTTCCAGCTGGCGATTGCGGCGTCCTTCTGGTCCATGTTCCAGAGTATTTCGCCCAGATAGTAGCGTGTGTTGGCGAGCTGCGACTTGTCGGCGTATTCCCCTCCGTCCGTCGCCCACTGCAGCACTGCCAGTTCCTCCAGGCGGCTCGGGAAGCAGTAGTCGGTCGCCATCGCGCCTGCGGCGGACAGGGCCGCGGCGACAGACGCCTTGTCCTCGCCAAGCCTTTCCAGCGCAAACGCCTTGAAGTAGCCGAACATCGGGTTCCTGTAGCTGTTGCACGCGGCCACGGTCTCCTTGAGCGGCAATGCGCCTTCCGTCTTGTACGGCGCCTCGGCGGAGGCCTTTGCGATGGCAGCGTCGCAGAGCGCGACGACCTCGGCCCACGCGCCGATCCCCCAGTAGTCGCTCACGCATTCGAGGAGCTGCTGGGCCTTGAGGCCGCGGTTCCTCTCGGCGGCGGCCAAGCCGTCCTTTTCCACCACCGCCCAGTATTCGAGAGGATCGCACTCCAGCGCGCGATCGAAGCATGCAGCGGGGCTTTGTGCCTCGCGCAGAGGCGCAGAGCAACGGTTTCTTTCGACTTCGGACTTCGGACTTCCGACTTCAATTTCTGACGTCTGCCGTCCGGAGTCTGAAGTCATCTTCTTTAGAAAGATCCCCTTCATCGTCCAGAGCTTCGCCTCGTCACTTCCGACCGCAAGCGCGTCGTCGATGCGCAAAAGGGCTTCGGCCCAGTCGCCGCGCAAGGCGGCTATGCGGGCGATTTCGACATAGGACTCCTTCTTGCACGTGGCACGCCACGTGCAGCGCCAGAACAGGTCCTCGGCGCGCTTGAGGTTGCCAAGGCCCCGTTCCACGACGGCAAGATAGTATTCAGGCGAGGCATCGAGGGCGCGGGTGTAGTTTTGCGTAGCGCGGGCAACGGCCTTTTCCAGGTACGGCTTCGCCTCGGCGTAGCATCCGTTCTTGGCGAGACGTACGCCCATGGCCACGTTAGCGCGTGAATATCCGGGGTCGATTTCCAGGGCGCGCTTGTAGTAAGGGACTGGATCGACGAGGCCGTTGTGGAACTGGTCGAGGCGCAGGCCCGTGAGGTAGGCGAGCTCGGCGCTCGCGTACTCGGACGCAGGTTTCGGATTCGCCACCTTGGGCGGCAGCGGCTCGTGCGGATCCTCAGGCGCCGGCGTGTAGGAGAGGAACACCTTGCCGTTCGCGTCGGCGATCGTCGCGGTGAACAGCTGGTCCTTGGCGTCGGCGTCCACCTTCACCGTCTTGCACCACGGCGTGTTGGGATCGATGGAGATGTTGTTCTCGGTGAATACGACCCCGGAATTTCCGGATTCTCCGGATCTTCCGGATACGCTGGAATTCCGCTTCACCGTCACCGTGCAGCCCTTCAACACGCGCGTGGAGTGGAAACCGACGAGCATCTCGTCCTTCTTCACGCGATCCATGTTCACCGCGCCGTCGATCGTGACGTTCTTCACGCCGCCGATCCCCTTCACCGGGAACCAGAACTGCTTGACCTTGCGCGTCTCGTACGGAGCTATCCACGAGTAGTCGGGCTGGTTGTCGCTCCAGCAGCCCACCATCAGCTCCAGGTACGGGCCGTCGGAGTCCGTCAGCACCGTGTCCCACACGTGCGCTTCGGGGAAGTTGCCCCAGAGGAAGAACTTCTTGCCCACCGTTATGTGGCGGTTGGATACGTGCGCCGTACCCATGTTCTTCTTGTGGTCGTAGCCGGCGATCCACGCGTTGTCTGGATCCATCGCAAAGATGGAACGGCTTTCCACGGTGAAATTCTTCCACCAGCTGAGATCGATCATCCCCTCCACGTCCTCGGCGTACTTGGAGCGCTGCGACGGAATCCAGTTGTGGTCCACCTTCTTGGGGCCGATCGGAAACGAGGTCCAGAAGTTCTTGTGGTGGTCGAAGCCCAGATGGCAGCTCGGCGGAAAGATCACCTGGTAGTCGTCGCCGCAGTGGACGGACACGTTGGCCCAGTAGATCATCGACTCGATGAACGGATTGCGGTTCATGAAGATGTTCTGCGCCTGGAGCACGGCCCGGTCCGGCATCATCGAAAGGCCGATCGTCCACTTCAGGCGGCGGCGCAGCTCCGTCTCGCCGATCCACACCGTCTTGGATCCGTCCTCGTTCGAGACAAGCTTCCAGTCGATCGGCATCGCCGTGGTGGCGCGGTGGTGGTGGGGGAAGTTCCACTCCACGCCGCCGGATATCCACGCGCCGAGCATGCCTATGAGCGCGGGCTTCACCACATGCTGGCGGTAGAAAGTCTCGAAACCGGTCTGCTTGTCCGTGAAGTTCAGCATATGGCCGCCGTGTTCAGGCAGAAGACCCATCTGGAGCCAGTCGTTCTCAAGCGTGAGATACTTGTACGTCTCGTCCATCTTTTCGTCGTGCAGCACGTCCTGCATGGGATAGGGGTACACGCGGCCTTGCGCACCCTGGTAGACGCGGCCGGTGTAGAAAACCGGCGTCTTGTCGTATCCGCCAGGCGCATACGTGGGAAGGACTATGGAGTCCTCCTTGATCTTCACCTCGCCGGCGAACGCATCCACCGCGCCAACAAAGGCGCACAGCGAAAAAAAGCCAATTGTCGCCGACCAGGCGCATCTAGTTTTCATATTGTCTTCCATGCCCGCCAGTATACCACAACCGGCGGGCCGCGATACGCCCGATTGGAAACAAAAAACGTGCTCATTCGGGCGCGGGACTCCGAAATATGATATGATTCCGCGCATGGAAATCATCCTTTTCTTCCAGTCGACGCTCCGCAAGAGCTGGAGGCAGAAGCTGTCCGGCGTACACAAGTTCGCCCGCGAACGCAATTGGTTCATACAGGTCATAGACCGCTATGCCACCGCCAAGGAGATACGCCACGCCATTGAAGAATGGTCGCCGCATGGATGCCTCGTTGACCGCGCCATGAGTCGCGGAGCGCCTCCGGACATTCTATTCAGGGGCATTCCGACCGTATATCTCGACCAGGACCCCTCGCACCCGTCGCATCTCCATCCCTGTCTCCTCCACGACTCCGCCGCCGAGGCCGCGCTCGCAGGCGCGGAACTGCTTGCGCATGCGCGCGCCGCCTACGCCTACATCGGGACAGGGACGAACGTTCACTGGGACAAGGCGCGTCTCTCGCAGTTCAGGCAGGACGTCGCCTCCGCAGGCGTCCCCTTCACCCTGCTGCCGGCAACCGGTCTCAAGGAAGCCATCGGCAGATTGCCAAAGCCATGCGGCATCCTCGGCGCAAACGACGTATGTGCCGTCAAGGCATTCCACGCCGCCATCGCCGCCGGATTCAACGTCCCGGACGACGTAGCGATCATGGGGATCGACAACGACGAAATGTACTGCGAAGCCGTCTCCCCGGGGCTGACCAGCGCGGAACCCGACTTCGAGGGCGCTGGCTACCGCCTCGCGCAGATGCTCGCAGAAGAAATTGCAAAAATGGAGGACGAGAGGAAGGACGGGAAAAGGAGAATGCGAGAACGAGACCTGGCGAAAGTGGAATTCTACGGTCCTCTTCGGGTCGTGAGGCGAGGTTCTACCGCCGCACGTCCGGGACTGAATCCCGGTGTGCGCCGCGCCCTTGAATACATCCGCCGCCATGCAGGTGAAACCTCGTTGCGGATTGACGACGTCATCTCGGAGATGCGCTGCTCAAGACGTCTCGGCACGCTGCTGTTCAAGCAGGAGACGAAGAGAACCATCCTGGAGGAAATCCACGAACAGCGCCTGCAGAAGGCATGCGACCTCCTGGCACGTACGCGCCTCCCGATTGCCGCGGTAGTCCTCCAGTGCGGATACCGCTCCGATTCCTTCGTGAAAAAACTGTTTCACGCGCGCACCGGCATGACAATGCGCGAATATCGCAGCTCCCCGCCTGCGGGAGATCAGGTGGTGTAGTCGGCGTTGATGTGCACGTAGTCAAGCGAAAAGTCGCAAGTGTATATGGTGGACTCGAACCGCCCGAGGTGCAGGTCTACCGTCACGTCCAGCTCGCCCCCCTCCATCTCCTTTGCCAGCTTTGCGAGCTGTGCGGAATCGGCCACCTTGCCTCTGCGGTATGCCCACGTCCGGCCGTAGAACACCTCGGCGGCACGGTCGTCGACAGTCGCGCCGGAGTACCCTGCAGCCGCAAGCACCCTGCCCCAGTTCGGATCCTTTCCGAACCAGCTCGTCTTTGCCAGCGGACTCTTCGCAATGGCACGTGCCGCACGGTCGGCGTCCCGTTGCGTCTTTGCGCCCTTCACCATGACGGTCACGAATTTAGTGGCCCCCTCGCCGTCCGCTGCCATCTGCCTGGCCAGCGACACACCTACTGCCGTCAGGGCGTCCACGAACGCATTGAAGTCCTTTCCCGCCGCGGCGATCGCCTTGTTGCCCGCCATGCCTGATGCGAGCAGGAACACGGAATCGTTCGTCGACTCGTCTCCATCCACCACGACACGGTTGAAACTTGCGGATATCGCTATCTTGAGCGCCCTGCGAAGCATTGGCGGCGTTATGGCGGCATCGGTCGTGATGAAACCCAGCATGGTAGCCATGTTCGGCTCGATCATGCCGGAACCCTTGCACATGCCGCCGACAGTTACCGTCTTGCCGCCGATCCGTACCTGTACCGCAGCCTGCTTCGGCTTCGTATCCGTCGTCATTACGGCCTTTTCGGCGGCCAGACCCGCCTCTGGAGTGGCGGCAAGCTGGCTGGCCGCCGCCTTCATGCCGGCAATCAGCCGGTCTACCGGCATGCGATGCCCGATAACGCCCGTAGACGCCACCAGCACCAGCTCGGGGGCGATGCCTAGCGTCTTGGCCGTCTCCTTTGCGCTGCGTTCCGCATCCTTGCGTCCGGACTCCCCCGTACACGCGTTCGCGCAACCGCTGTTGGCAAGGATGGCCTGGACGCGCCCTCCCTTTATCGCTTCGCGATCGTACAGGACCGGAGCCGCCGCCACGGCATTTGTCGTAAACATGGCCGCCGCCGCGCACGGCGCATCAGCCACTATCAGAGCGACATCGTTACGGCCCTCGTACTTGATGTGCGCAGGTACGCCCGCCGCGCGGAACCCTTTGGCGGCACATACGCCGCCGACCACCTTGCTGATTTTTTCCATGCGGATAGTATAACAAATCTTCGCCCCGTAGTGCGCGGGACACATGGAAGAAAGGGGGAGAAAATTCCATGCGGTCCCGCGCACTACGGGGCGAAACAACGGCGCATATTATAGATGTTTTGTTATCGATAGTCAAGCATTCGTCTTTAATTTTTTTGCATCTGGTTCCATGGCGCGGAAGACGTCTGCAACATCTGCTTCTTTCCATATTTTCTCCGCCTCCAAGGCCCGTTTTATGATAGAATAGTCGCATGGTTCGACGTATCCTCTCCATGATGGCCATGTTCGCGCTTGCACCATTGACGGCGCAAGTTTCATCCGCTTTGCCTGCGGATCGCCTCGCATTGGCGAACAATCTGGCAAAGAGGGGCCTGTACGCCGAGGCGTTGAGGGAGTACGAGGCGTTGCGCGGCAACGCGTCCGTACCTCGTGACGAAGTGCTGTTCCGCATTGCAGAGACATGCCGCAGGATGAAAAGGAGGGATTCCGCCTTGAAAAGCTACGAATCCCTCTTGAAGACGATGCCGGAATCCCGCTATGCGGACTACGCCCGCCTGAATCGGGCCATACTGCTGGACGGAGAGGCCAGACGGGCGGAGCTCCGCGAACTCGACCGCCAGTCTGCAGATGCGGCCATCCGCGCCACGGCAGTCTTCTATCTGGGCGAATCGGCCGAGGCGGCAAAGGACGTCAGGAGCGCCGTGGATTTCTACTCGCGCGCAGCAAAGCTTTCAGGGACTAACGACATCGCCAGGCTGGCAAGCCTGCGCAGCGCAGCGCTCCTTTCCGGTTCCTCCGATGCCGAAGACCGCCGGAAAGCCCTCGTCACCTATCTCAACCTGGCGGCTTCTCCAGATGCCCGCCTTGCCGAGGAGTCTCTATTCTGTGCCGGCATGCTCAGCTACCGGGACGGGCGCTACAAGGCGGCGGCCGCCATATTCCACCGCCTGGCCAAGGACCACCCTTCAAGTCCGCGCATCCGCGAAGCGTCGATATACGCAGCGTGGTCGAACTATCTCACCGGCCGGCCGGCCGAAGCCCTCGCCATCGCATCTCCGTTGCGCGACGGCGACCTGGAGGACGCCTGGTACCTGACCGCCGCCTCGCTTAAAGCCCTGGAGCGCCGCGCAGACGCCAAAGCCGCCTACGACGACGCGCTGGCGAAGTTCCCCGGAGGACGCTATGCCGACACGGAATGGTTCGAGCGGCTGGCGCTCCTGTCGTCGATGGGCGACCACGCCGGCGTGCTTGCCGCCTTGAAAGCCCGCGGCAATCCGCCACGGGACTCCGCGGACCACGCATGGAGCTACGGGTGCGAATCGGCGATCGCCATGACGAACTTTCCTCGTGCCATAGAATTCGCAAGGCTCGTCGCAAAAAAGCCGGAAAGTCCGCTCGCCCCCAACGCCACAC
Organism: Verrucomicrobia bacterium UBA3624; assembly: GCA_002373695.1. Classification (GTDB taxonomy): domain Bacteria; phylum Verrucomicrobiota; class Kiritimatiellia; order RFP12; family UBA1067; genus RUG572. Next base: position 57,951 of record DFLH01000064.1, on the reverse strand, counting down.
ATCGTCTAGCCTGGCTGCTGGAAAAGACCGGCGACTGGCCGAAGGCTGCCGCCGAATATCGCCGCCTTGCAGAACAGTGGCCGGCAAGCGCCATCGCCGCGCAAGCCCTCTACCAGGCAGGCGTAGCCGAAGTGAAGGCACACCGCCCGGAACAGGCGAGGAGCGACTGGACGAACCTCCTCGCCCGCTATCCCACCTCCCCGTTCGCCGCCGAAGCCCTCTATTCGCGCGCCATGGAAGAGTTGCGCGTGAAGGAATACAGGGCCGCGCACCGCACGCTTGATGAACTTTTCACGCGTTTTCCAAAGACGCCAAAGCGTGTCGAGGCCTTGTACTGGCGCGGCGTGGCCGCAAAAGGTTCCGACGACACCCGCGAGGCCGAACGGCTGTTCCGCGAGGCGCTTGCGTCAAAGCCCACCGCCGAGTTCGAACGGGAGATCAAGATTGAACTGGCCGACGTCCTTCAGAAACATGGCGCAGGCACGGAAGCGGCAGGCCTGCTCGCATCACTTCTGGAAACCAAGGCCGTGGACCGCATACCTTCACCGGAACTGCAATGGGTGGCGGAATCGATGCTCGCGACAACCAACTGGAACGCCGCCGCCGCCGCCGCACGGGCGCTCGCCGCACGCAAGACCGATGCCGCATGGAACCAGATCGCTGCCACGCTTGAAGGCGCGGCCCACGAAGGCGCCGGAGAACGAGATGCCGCAGCTGCCGCGTACGCGCGCGCTCTCGCCACAGGCGCGAACACCATGTACGGCGCGCAGGCCGCGCTAGCGCTAGGAAAGCTGGAGACGGGCCTCGGCCTGTTTGACGAGGCGAAGGCGCACCTGTCTGACGCGGTCGAGCGCGCGCATGCCAAAGAGCATGTGGCGACGAGGGTGCAGGCATATGCAGCCCTTGCCCACAATGAAGAGGAGCGCGGAGATGCTTCCGCCGCACTTGGATACCATATGCTGGTCGGCACCCTTTTTGACGATCCGGAGGTCGTTCCCGCGGCTCTTGCCAGGGCTGCGGACATCCTGCGCGCACAGGGCAAGGCCAAAGAGGCCGATAGTCTCATGGCGGAACGCCAGAAGCGCTATCCGGACGCCGATCGTCGGCAATGAGGCAGCCTGCCAACTTAACGAAGGAAGATACCGCAATGAAAATAGCAATCATCGGCGCCGCCGGGCGCATGGGACAGATGCTCGTAAAGCTGGCCGGGGAGGATTCCGGCCTGGAGATTGGCGCGAAAGTGGATGTCGCGCCAGGCTTCGACGCCACATGGCCTGCAGGCACGGAGGCGGTAGTGGACTTCACCTTCCACTCGGCCGTTCCGGCGAACGTGGAAAAAGCCGCTTCTGAAGGCGTCGCCTATGTGATAGGCACCACCGGCCTCACCCAGGAGGAACAGGCGCGCGTCGACGCGTGTGCAGCGAAGATCCCGGTAGTGCAGGCCGCGAACTATTCTCTCGGCGTAAACCTGCTCATGGGTCTCGTAAAAAAGGCCGCCGCAGTGCTTGGCCCGGAATACGACATAGAAATCGCCGAAATGCACCACCGGCACAAGAAGGACGCACCCAGCGGCACCGCACTCATGCTGGCGCATGCCGCGGCGGATGGCCGGCGCGTTGATCTCGACGAAGTCGCCTGCTACGGACGGAACGGAATCGTGGGGGAGCGGCCGGAAGGCCAGATCGCGCTCCATGCGCTGCGCGGCGGATCTGTAGTTGGCGACCATTCCGTCATATTCGCCGGGGACGTGGAACGGGTGGAGCTGACCCACAAGGCGCAAGGCCGGGAGGCTTTCGCGGCAGGTGCGCTGCATGCCGCGAAATGGGCCGTCGGCAAGCGACCGGGCAAGTATACGATGCAGGACGTCCTCGGTTTTACGGAATGAGAAACGGACGTTTCATACTGTTTTTTCTCATTGGCATTGCCGTCTGCATCGCCAGTTTGTGGTGCCTTGCCGTGAGAGCGAGAGTCGTCGCATCCGCAAACACGCGGCGAGTCCTCTGCCCGATCGATACGGCGTCCGTCGAAGCGTTGTCCGTCCGCTGCGGCGAAAAGCAGGTCCTTCTTGATCGGGACGGACGCGGAGAATGGCGGATCGTAAGCCCGTACCAGGCCGTAGCGGACAGCGCACCGGTCGCGCGCCTGATAGACGTGATGACCCTGACGCCTGTCAATGACATGCGCCGCGAGGACGAATTGCTGCGGCTGGGCGAAGGTCTCGCGGATTTCGGGCTCAAGCCACCGCGTGCGACGGTGGAGATGCGCGCAAACGGCCGTACGAACGTAGTCGACTTCGGTTCCACCACGGCATCGGGGAAAGAGGTATATGCTCGCGTCGAAGGACTCATGAACGTCTTCACGCTTCCGGCTGACGCGTACGATGCGATCTCTGCGGACGCCGATGCGTTCCGGCCGCACGCCCTTCTCTCGTCCACGCGGGACAGCATTTCCGGGATAGAGTTCCGCGTCCCGGACGCACCGTTCGTAAAACTCGTTCGCGAAGGCGCCACATGGCGTCTGGCGGCTCCACTTGAGGCTCCGGCCGACCAGTCTGCCGTGGCCGCCCTGGCCGATCGGCTCGTCGCAGCGCGCGTCCTGGAGTTCACACTTCCCTCCGTAGCGCAATTGCCGCCTGCAGGAACGACGCCGGAAGGAACGTTGCCATCGGCCGCACTCGCGCCTTACGGGCTTGCGTCCGATGCCGCGCTGTCGGTTACCGTCAGGACTGCCGACGGCATGGCGGAGACGATACTGTTCGGCAGCGTGGCCGGAACGAACCGCGTATGGGCGCTCGTCCAATCCGGATCGGCCGTCGTAACTGTAGATTCGACGCTCGCAGAACTTTGCCGCGCCCGCGAAGCCTCGTTCCGGGACACGCGCGTCTTCACGTTTGCGGCAGACGAAACGCCGAAGTCAGTCTCTCTGACGGCCGGTACGCTCGTCTACGTTCTCGGTCGCGACACGAACGGACTCTGGCGCCTGGACGCGCCAGTCGTGGCACCTGCCGACCAGGCGACGGCATCTGCGCTGGTGGAGCGCATCTTGAATCTGAAGCAAAGCGATCTTGAAGTGACGGACGATGCGACGAACTCGCCGATGGTACGTGTCGCCGTCACGACAGCAGCCGCAAGCCGCGCCGGCGTTTCCGTGCCGCTCTCGTGCTTCGGCCCGGCCTCCGCGTTTGCCGATCTGCGGTCCAAAACGCTTCTTGCGCTCGATCCGTCCGCAGTCCGCCGCCTGGCCGTAAGCCAGAAGTCTGGACGTACGCTTGCCGTAGCATACGAAGCCGTACGTGACACCTGGAATCTCGAAAAGCCTATCGAGGGCCGCAGGGCAAGTCCTAAGGCCATCAAGTCCATGCTAACCGCCCTGACGCACGTAGAAGCTACAAGCGTGGAAACCGTCGCGGCAACGCCAAACGACTACCGTCGCTGCGGACTGGACGTTCCGGAATGCACGATCGCAATAGACATGGAGGGGGCCGGTTCCGTCCGCAAAAACATCCTGCTCGGCGGCGTCGCGTCTGGTGGCGGACGCTATGCGACAGTTGGCGGTGCTGACGCCGTCTTCATAGTTTCGCGTCAGACGGCATCGGCCCTTCTTGCCGACATGACGGAGTAGACTCTTTCGGACAATCGTGAACCACACAAAAAAGAAACACCATGAAAACAGTCCTCATAACAGGCGGAAGCGGTTTTCTCGGGATAAATCTCATCCGTTTCCTGAGAACCAAAGGCGTCGAGAAGATACGAGTGCTTGACATCGCGCCCTTCGATTATCCCGAGGCGAACGAACCGTGGCTGGAATTCACGCTCGGCGACGTACGCGATCCGGCGACGGTCAACCGGTGCACGGAAGGTTGCGACATGGTCGTCAACACTGCCGCCGCCCTTCCGCTCTATTCCCCGGAAGACATCCGCACCACCGAGGTCGATGGCGCCCGCAACACAATCGCAGCCTGCCGGCGGGCTGGCGTCCAGCGCATGATCCAGATATCGTCGACCGCCGTCTATGGCGTGCCTAAAAAACATCCGATATACGAAGACGACGAGCTGATCGGAGTGGGTCCGTACGGCCATGCCAAGATCGAGGCGGAAAAGATTTGCCGCAGCGAAAGGGAAAACGGGTTCTGCGTTCCGATCATCCGCCCGAAATCGTTCATCGGGCCCGAACGGCTTGGCGTGTTCGCCCTGTTCTACGACTGGGCGTACACGGGCCACGGCTTCCCGATGATCGGCAGCGGCAGCAACCGTTACCAGCTGATGGACGTGGATGATCTTTGCGATGCCATCTGGCGCACTATGACGCTTGACGCGAAGACCGTGAACACCGAGTTCAACATCGGCGCAAAGGAATTCACGACAATGCGCGAGGACTACCAGGCGGTTCTCGACAGGGCTGGCCATGGCAAGAAGATACGCGGACTTCCCGTCAAGCCGATCGTATTCATTCTGCGCATTCTCGAGAAGCTGCACCTTTCCCCGCTCTATCCGTGGGTGTACGAGACCGCGTCTACGGACAGCTTCGTCTCGATCGCACGCGCTGAACGCCTGCTTGGATTCGCCCCCAAGTATTCCAACAAGGATGCGCTGGTGCGAAACTACGACTGGTATGTGGCCAATCTCGACTCCTTCAAGGGCAAGACCGGCGTATCGCACCGCGTCCCGTGGAAACAGGGCCTGCTTGCCTGCGCCAAGTGGTTTTTCTAGTTTTTTCACAATGCCCCTTGCATCCGTCCGGCAAATTCGGTATACTATCATCCGTTTTCACCCTATCGGGGATATAGCTCAGTTGGTAGAGCGTCTCAATGGCATTGAGAAGGTCAGGGGTTCGACTCCCCTTATCTCCACCAGTTGGAAAGTGCGTTTCGCCCAATGAATCAAGTGCGGAACGCATTTCCTGTTTCATGGAACCTGCACAATGCAGGGCAGCGGGGAACAGCACGGAACTATGCACAAAACCATGCACACGATTCCCCCTCTTTGAGACGGGAATAGCACCCTGCGGCGCACCAAAACGGTACACCGCAGACGCTTGCATCGACGCGATTCCGGCTCTGCTATTCAAACAGCCAGGTCGAGAGGTAGCGTTCGCCGGTGTCGGGCAGGAGCGCGACGATCGTCTTGCCCGCGAACTCGGGACGTTTCGAGAGCTCGAGCGCCGCCCAGAGCGCCGCGCCGGACGAGATGCCCACAAGCAGGCCTTCGCTTGCCGCCGCCGCGCGCGCCGTCGCGCCCGCGTTCTCGGCCGACGCCTTGACGACCTCGGTGAGGAGCGACGTGTCCAGCACCTTCGGCACGAAACCCGCGCCGATGCCCTGGATCTTGTGCGGGCCGGGCTGTCCGCCGGAGAGGACCGGCGACGTGTCCGGCTCCACCGCGAAGAGCTTCACCTCGGGATTCTTCTCCTTGAGGTACTTGCCCGTGCCGGTGATCGTGCCGCCCGTGCCGACGCCGGCGACGAACGCCGCCACCTCGCCGCCCGTCCCTTCCCACACCTCCGGGCCGGTCGTACGGTAGTGGAAGTCCGGGTTCGCAGGGTTCTCGAACTGCTGGAGGATCACCGCGCCGGGCGTCGCGTCCCTGAGCTCGTTCGCCTTGGCGATCGCGCCCTTCATGCCGGCGGAGCCTGGCGTGAGGACGATCTCCGCGCCGTAGGCGGCCGCGAGCTTGCGGCGCTCGATGCTCATCGTTTCGGGCATGGTGAGGATGAGGTGGTAGCCCTTAACCGCGCTCACCAGCGCGAGTCCCACGCCCGTGTTGCCGCTCGTCGGCTCGATGATCGTCGCTCCGGGCTTGAGGACTCCGTCCTTCTCCGCCGCCTCCACCATCGCGAGGGCGATGCGGTCCTTGACGCTGCCACCGGGGTTGAAGAACTCGACCTTCGCGAGCACCTTCGCGCCACCCTTGTTCAGCTTGCCGGAGATCTCGACGAGCGGCGTGCCGCCCACCTTGCCGAGAATGTTCTTGTTGATGTTGCTCATTGTCTGATTCCTTTTCTTGCTTGTTGAGTTGACTTTGACGTCAGACGATAGACAAGAGACGCGGCGGAAAGTATATCACGTCTTGCGTCTCGTGTCCCACGTCTTCCTAGAACTGGTACTGGAGAGAAAACACCGCGCCGGAGCCGACGCCAAGGTTCTTCACGTTGCCCTTCCTGTAGAACTTGTCCTTGTCGCCAGTCTCGGCGAACGCCGCCACGAACGTGAGCTGCTTGGTGATGAACCATGCCACGTGCGCGTCCCAGTAGTCGTGGTTGCGGATGGAGTGCCCGCCCGTGGCGCGCGTGTCGCCGGCATCCACACCCTGCTTGTACTCGAGACCGATGGCCACGTTCTCGGCCGGCAGAACGTCGATGTTGCCGAAGGCGACCACATCGTAGTCGTTGTGCCCCACGACGCCGTTCACCACCTCGTCGGAGAGCAGCAAGCCCGCCGAGAGCAGGACCGGCACCGGCGTCTGCGTGATCAGCTTGGAGGCGACAACGTATCCGTCGAAGCCGTTGTCGTCGAGCCGAAACGCATCGACCGTACGCGAGTCGGTGTATTTCCATACGCCTCCCACGGCGAGCGCAGGCACCCATGAGGTGTCAAATGCGTTCTCGTCGAGAAAGCGCACCTTTGCTCCGACGTTGTAGGTGTTGATCGACTTGTCGCCGTACTTGTGCGCGTTGACGAACCCATATCCGGTGGATATCTCCACTCGATCCGCGAACGTAATCGCAGCCGAGCCGGCCCACCAGTTGATGCCGGCGTCGTTCAGGTTCACGTACCACGCGCCAAGTTGGGGACGCGATATCTTGCCGTTCAGCGCAGAATGCTCCACGGCGTTCGTCGTGTCGCCTCCGTCCTCGTCCCACGGCAACCCGGCCGTGTACGCGAGAGGGTTGAAAGCGATGCCGCCCGTGCCCTGCAGGTTGTTGAGAGGCACGCCTCCGTACGCGATCGACGCCGTGGCGACCGAAACGACGGAAAAGATTGCCGTGCGGACGATTTTCCGATTGACCTTGCTGTTCATTTGACTGTTCCTTGTTTTGAATTTTCCTTGTTCGGGGTTGACGCCGGATATTGTACGACACTTTCCCGTCCAAAGGGTAATCGGAAATTATGGCTACATGCGATAGGATTTACCTATGAGCCAGTTGCACCCCCCCCCAAGCGGCAATCTGACACGGATTGCTTTCGCTGCTTGGAGATAGGGAGACTAGAAGCGGCTTACGGCTTCAGGACAGTCTTGAAGAACCGGTCGTTCGCCTGCTTGCCGTCGTGCCAGGATGCCGATGCGCCGATATTGGCAGATCCCTGGAGCACAACCTGCCCGTTGCCGTAGGTCGCCGGATACGTCAGCTGGGGCACGCCGTTCACGATCGTGATCGCCGTGATCTTGATCGCCTCCTGCGCAACGGGCGTCGCGGCCGTAACGGCCGCCGCGGTGTTCGCGCAGTTCAGCAGGAACGCCTCGGGGATGATGTCGCCCTTGTCGCCGTAGGCGACGTTGCCCGCGCCCTTCGCCCAGTCCGCCAGCGCCTTTGCGCTGACGCCCGCAAGGTCGCCGGTGATCTCGAACGCCTCGTCCGCCGTCTGGCCCGCAACGGTCGAAGTGTCCTCCGGCCAGTCTTCGACCGAATCCGGCGTCCAGTGCGCGTAGTAGTCGACATCCCCTTCCACGAGCGTGGAGGAATCGATCTGCTCGCCATCCTCCGCCGCCGTGAACCAGCCCGCGAGCGTATAACCCTCGCGCGTGGGCGTCGGCAAGGTTCCAAGCGTCTGGCCGTAGCTCGTCGTGAGATTTCTCACCACGGTCTCGGTTCCGTCGTTCTTCAGGAACCGGACCGTGTAGGATCTCGGATTCCAGTGCGCGTAGTAGGTGACGTCTGCCGTCACGGTCGTGAGCGCGGACGCCGTGGTGCCGGCGTTGTTGCCCGGCTCCGTCCACCAATGGAAGAATGTATAGCCATCGCGCGTGGGGTCGGCAGGGAGCGTCCCGACCCGCTCGCCATACGCAACGCGGCGGCTTTCGACCACAGCATCGGTGCCGTCGTTCTTGGCGAACGTCACCGTGAAGGTGTCGATGGCCCAGTGCGCGTAGTAGGTCGCGTTCTGCGCGACCTGCGTCTCGGCGCTGATCTGCTCACCGCCCTCCGCCGCCGTGAACCAGCCGAGGAACGTGTAGTGCTCGCGCGCAAGGACGGGCAGCGTCCCGACCGCATGGCCGTACCGCATCATGTTCGTCGTCGCGCCGCCTCCGCCGTAGTTCGCGTTGAACGCCACGTCGCACACCTCGATGAACTCCAGCCCGGAGACGTCGTAGTCCGTCCCCTCGATCAGGCCGCGCACGCGGTCTATGTCGCCGGGATCGACATAGACCGTCTCCAGACCTGATTCATCGAACACCCAGTCACCCATCTGGACGACGCTCGAGGGAATCCGCACGGACACGAGATTGGAGCAGCTGGCGAACGCCATGTCGCCGATCGCGAGCACGCCGTTCGGAATCGTCACGCTCGTGAGGTTCGTGCACAGGTAGAACGCCATGTCGCCAAGGCAGGCGACGGGCGACGTGCGGCCGTAGCTGGACGGAATCACGATCGCCCCTTCGGTCGCGCGGTCGATCGCGGGCCCGTTGTTGTCGCAGATCACGACCCGGTCCTGATGCGTGTTGGGATTGGAGAACAGCGCGAACTTCCACTCCACGCCGTTGGCCGTGAACGTCTGCACGAATCCGGGCTCGACGTTCAGATTGTAAGTCGCCTCCGTCGAGATGCCGTTCGCGTCCGTCACCACAAGCGTCACGGTCGTGATGCGGCCAGGGTCGGTGGGAATGCCGGAGAGCGCTGACCCCTTCAGCTTGATCCCGGACGGCGGATAGCAGCCCATCGCCTCCTTCTGCACGAACGTGTAGGGCTTCTTTCCGCCCTCGATCGTCTGGCCGAGCGCTTGGTAGTATTCGAAGCCGGCGATTGCATCCGGCAGGTCGGAGACGATCTGCGTGAGCTGGTTCGGATTGGCGCTGGCCCTGATCGTGTAGGTCGCCTCGAGGACCTGCGGCTCGGGCGACGCGCCGTCGGTGACGACCATCGTGAACGGATAGTTGCCGGACGCCGTCGGCGCGCCGGAGATCACGCCGTCCTCGAACGTGAACCCGTCGGGCAGGCTCGATCCCGCCTTGAGCGCGAAGCTGTACGGCTTCGTGCCGTAGCACACCGTGTCCGCAAGCGTCCAGGCCACGTTGATCCCGTTCGTCGCGTCAAACGTGCCCGTGACCTGCGTGAGCGGCAAAATCTCCTCTGCCGACTTCTCGATGCGGAAATAACGGGAGTCGCCAGAGACGATCACCTCACCCGTCGTTTCGTTGGCGGGCAGCAGGTCGACATGCAGGGCGTCGAAACCGGCCTTCGCCAACATGCCGGGCCCGAGAACGAGCCGTCCGTTGTCCGCGGCGTAGACGCCGCCGCCGACGCCCCTGCTGTCGCCGGTCGCCGTCACCGTGCCGCCGTACACCGTCACCGTGCCGGCGGACGCCCTGTAGTCGCCACCGATGCCGGCCGAAAGGTTGCCGCTGCCCGCGACGAGCGCGCCAGTCCCCACGGTCTGCCCGTAGATCGTGAGCGAACGGCCCGCCGGCACGGAGATGCCGGCCTTCTGCTCGCCGCCCGTCACCGACATCACGGCATCATCGGCGAGGACGAGCACGACGTCGCCCGCGATCACGATGCCGCCCGTGCCGAAGGCGAGCGTCCCCTTCGCCACGTAGCTGCCCACGACGAGGTTCGTCATGTCCGCCGTCAGCACCACGCAGTCCATCGTCTGCCCGTCGCCGTTCACGTCGACGTACGGCGTGGATTCGGACGCCGCCCACTTCGCGTAGAACGTTTTGTCGCCGGACGCGCTGGCGGGAATCTTCATCGTCGCCTCGCCGGCGAAGGCGGCGTTCGTGTACCAGCCGACGAAGGCGAAGCCCTCCTTCGTCGCAGTTGTCGCGAGTGTCGTCACCATGCCTTCCACGTAGTTTGTGGGCATGAGACCGAGCAGCTCCGTTTCGCCGTCCATGTAGGTGATGGCGTGGCTGTCGCCTTGCGTGACCGTGAAGTACCGCTTGCGGTTGAGCGTCACGGTGCCGTTCGCGTCCTTCGCCAAGATGGCCGACGGATTCGCGCTGTCGCCCGCCTTGACGACCAGCCAGGGTGCGACGGCCAAGGTGCCCGGATTGTTTTCGAAATACTGTCCGGCACCGATGCCCGAGCCGTCGGTGCCGCCTGTCGCCGTCACCGTGCCGCCGTTGATCGTCACGGCGCCGCCATATTTGAACTGGCTGCCGCCGATGCCCGCGGCGCCTGTGCCGCCGGTCGCGACAAGCGCGCCAGTCCCGCCGCTCTGCGCGTAGATTGCGATCGCGTTGCCGTTCGTGACCAGGAGACCGGCGCTATTTCCGGCCCCGGTCACCGTCAGGGTCTTGCCGTCCTTGATGACGAGGTGGACATCGGTGCCGGCGACAGCCACGGTCCCGAGCGTCAGCGAATCCGCCGCCACGTACCAGCCGTTCGTGAGTCTCTCCGTGATCGCCGTGAGCTTCGTGCAGAGCGCATTCTGCGCTTCGCCGTTTCCGTCCACGTACGCGACGCTCTCCTGAACGGGAATCTCGTTCCACTTCGCATGGAACGTCTTGTCTCCAGTCGCGTCAGCCGCAATCGAGGCGACGGGCGATCCAGAGAAGTCGGCCGCCTCGTACCAGCCCGCGAACGAACACCCGACCGGCGCCTCCGCCGGCGTTGGCAACGTGGCGACGCCCGTGCCGTATTCGTAGGCGTCGGGCTGGAGCGCGAGCGGTTCGCCCAGGCTCATGTAGGTTATCGAGAATTCGGATGCCGCCGATACGCGGGTGACGACGTAGTACCGTTCGCCGCCCAACGTCACCGCACCCGTCACGGGATCGCGCGGCAGCGTCGTTTCCGGATTCTCGCCCGCCCCGGCGTAGGCGACCATGTTTGCCGCCAGCGTCAGCGTGCCGCGGCTGCTGGAATAGACGCCATTGCCGATGCCCGCGCAACCGCTTCCGCCGCCCGTCGCGGTCACCGTGCCGCCGTTGATCGTCACCACGCCGCCACCACCGTTGTTGCCGCCGCCGATGCCGGCGCCGCCCGAGTCGCTCATCGCATTGACGATTCCGCCGTTGATCGTCACCGTGCCGCCTGCTTCGTTGTTGCCGCCGCCGATGCCGGCCCGCATGTCGCCGCCGGTCGCATTCAGCGTGCCCGAACCTTCGGCCTGCCCGTAGATCGTGAGCGAGTTTCCGGCGGTGACGCCGATTCCGGAAACAAGGTTTGCGCCGTTGCCCGCCGTCAGCGTCACGCCGTCGGCCAGAATCAGCTTGACGTCGCCCGAGACCGTGAGACCCGAGGGGAGGCTCAAGTCCTTCGTTGCGGCATACCAGCCGTCCGAGAGGATCTGCGCGCCGGAGGAAAGGACGACGCAGTTCGTCGCCTTGTCCGTGCCGTCCACATCGCGATAGGCAACGGAAACCGGCCTCGACGAAACGAACGCGAAGAATATCTCGCCGGCGAGCGCAATCTCTCCGTTCGCGTCCGGCGTTCTCTCGGCCATCTGGGTGCTCCTGTTGCCGGCCATGACGGACACGTATTCACCGACATAAAGCTTTCCATGCTGAGCGGAACCCACACCACCTCCGATACCGGGAGACGTAGACCCGTACTGATAGCCGTGTACAGAAACACTGCCTCCGTTGACCGTAAGCGTGCCGCCGGCGCCGTTCTTTCCGCCACCTATGCCCGCGCCGTCGTTGTTGCTTGCAACTGTGACTTCGCCACCGTTGATGACAACAATGCCGCCGTCCGCGTCCAGTCCGCCGCCAATGCCCGCGCCATCCTTGCCGGCCGTTGCGATGATCGTTCCGCCGTTTATCGTGACAGTCCCGCAACTGACGTTTTTATCGCCTCCGATACCCGCGCCATACCAGTTGCCCTTCGTGTTCAGCGTGCCTGTGCCTGCGCTCTGCCCGTAGATCGAGAGCGAATAGCCGGACGCGACGGACACGCCGGCCTTGTCGCTCGCGCCGGTGATCGTCATCGTCTTGCCGTCCCTGAGGACAATCTTGACGTCGCCGGCAACCGTAAGTGTCTTTGTTGAGAATGTAATGTCGTTGGCGACCGCATACCAACCCGAATTCAGCGTGGTTGTCGTCGAGTCGATGACAACGCAGTTCTCCGTCCGCGACGAACCGTCGACGTCGAGGAATGTAACAGGCACAGTGCCAGAGAGGTTCTCCTCCCACTTCGAGTAGAGGACCTTGGCACCAGTCGCGTTCGCCGGGATAGACGTAACGGGGGTATCCAGGAGATTGCTGTCGTAATGCCAGCTCACGAATACCCATCCGGCCATCGTCGGCGTCGGAAGGTTCGCCACGCCAGTCCCCTCGACATAGGTCGAAGGCGTCAGCGAAAGATTGCCTGTGCCTTCCCTGTCCTTGTAGGTGATGCTGTAGACGTCCTTCACGTAAAGCGTGTAGGTGAAGTTCGCGACCTGCGCAGGCGAACCGGAATCCGTCACCGTCATGACAAACGTACCGCCAACAGATGCGGCATCGTTTGTGAGAATCGTGTCCGAAAGCGTGAAGCCGGCGGGCAGGCTCTCCCCCTCCTTGAGCGCGAACGTGTAGGGGGCCGTGCCGCCGCTCACCGTCTCCGCTAGATCGAACGCCGCCACCTCGCCCGTGTAGGCGGCCAGCGCGCTCGTCGTCTGCGCCAACGGGACCGGACCGACCGTCTCAATGAGAAAATACCTGTGACTGCCATGGACAATTGCTATTGACCCATCTGTCCCATGTGACAACTCTGCTGTTGGATTTGCGCTCGTACCCGCTTTTACGACAACATTATCACTGACCGTAAGTGTCCCATCGCCAGTACTCGGGGACCAACCGCCGCCGATACCGGCGGCCAGACTGCCGCCATCAGCCCTAACACTCCCGCCATAGACAGTAACTATGCCGCCATTGCCATGATCGTCACCACCACCAATACCAGCGGCATAGGAACCTCCAATCGCGGTTATATCACCTCCATAAATAGTTACTTTCCCGCATGAGCCTCCGTTGTTATCACCGCCTATGCCCGCACTCTCGGTTCCGCCATTTGCGATGAGCTTGCCAGAACCCCCTCTCTGACAATAGATTGAAAGCATATTCCCTGGCGTCACGCCAATACCAGCTTTGTTTGACGCGCCCTGCACCGTCAGCGTGGCACCGTCGCCAAGGATGAGGCTGACCTTGCCGTTGACGATCGCGCCCGCGCTCAACGTCACATTGCCGGTCACGTAGTACCAGCTGTTATCCCATATGACCGCTGTAGAGGAATTCGCGACCTGATTGCATGTCCTGGGATAGACACCGTCTGGCGTCAGGCAGTCAACCGTAACGCCACTCTCGGGCTCGTCGGGATCGTCATCTGTGAAACCAACGGCTTCAACGGCCTCAAGCGTGTAGGAAGCGGACAGCGTCGTGCCGAGGACATCCGTCGCCGTGATCGCGAACGTGAGCGTTCCCGCTGCGGCGGCCGTGCCGGAAAGGACGCCGCCCGTCAGCGAGAAGCCGTCTGGTAGGGCCCGCTCGCCGAGCGGGCCGACCCGCTCCGCGAACGTATACGGCGGAACGCCGCCGGAGATCGTTTCGGCAAGAGCAAGGTTCACGGCCTTCCCGACCTTGGCCTTGCCGAGGTTCGACTGCGCCGCAAGCGGATCGGGATCCGTCACTACAAGCGTGTATTCGGCGTCCAGCGTCAGCGCATCGGGCGATGTGGCGTCCGTCACACGCAGCGTGAAAGGATAAGAGCCTGCCGTCGCCACCGATCCGGAAAGCATCCCGTTCGGATTCAGCGTCAACCCGGTCGGCACCGTTCCGGAGAAAGCATACGGCGTCTCGCCGCCCCTGATTGTCTCGGCAAGGTTGAAGTTCACGTTCGCGCCCGTGTAGGCCGCAAGTTCGCCGGCGCCGGCGACAACGCTCAGTCCCGGCGGCAACGCGCTCGCGACGTAGTACGTCGTGCCCGCGACGGGATTGCCCGTGAAGTCGCCGCCGGTATCCGTAAACATACTGTAGTTCCAAATACTTCCGCCTGAAGTTCCCGCAGGAATCGACCACTCTACGCCCGGGCCGGCCGTGTTGACCACAAGACTTGAACAGCCGCTGAACATGCCGAAATAGCATGTGCCTGGTAAGGTTCCCGTCGCCGGAAGTGCCGGTATCGACTTGAGCGACGTGCATCCGTTAAACATTGCGTTGTAACATCCCGTCGCCAGTGTCGTCGCAGAAAGAACGGGGGGAGTGGTCAGTTGCGTACAACCATAAAACATCATGTAATAGCACTTTTCACCCATCGGTGGAGGATTGCCGTTATAGTCGCGCAATGTCTCGATGTCGCCTTCGCAGACGAGCTCGCCGCTCCCGGTAAACCCCCATGAAGTACTGGCAACGATGCTGTTGCCCGTTCCGCGCAGGTACAGGAAGTATTCGTCCCCCGACTGCGCAGCGGAAATCGAAGACCCTGTCCAGGTTGTCCAGTTAGCCTTGTCGGTTGAATATTCCATCGTCCCGTCCCACTTCGGACTCCACACGCTGATGGAAAACGTCGACGGACTCCTGAACGTGAGGTAGGGCGTGTCGAACGCGGATGCGGCGGACATCGCGAGCGCGAACGCCGCGAATACGAACGAGCGGGCCGACGCAATGCGGCCGAGGATCTTGTGCATCATGTGTTTTAGCTCCTATTTGGTGCTTGTTTGGAATTATAGCAACACAATGGGGCATGACGCCACCGGAAACGCACATCCATTTTTGGCAAAATGGGCAAAATCCGAATGGTGGTTCGTAGCTCAGTGCGGTCGGCGCGGAGCGTCGACCGAGCGGTCCGGAATTGAGGTCACGCGGGACGCGTGACCCTACCACGGCTGCGGTAGGGCGGTCGCCCCGCGACCGCCGCACGGGAGTGCCGCATCATTCGGTCGCGACATATGCCCGAGCAAGACAAACGCGCCCGTCCGGGAACGGACGGGCGCGTTCTGTTTGCTCATTTGTCGCTTGGTTACGGAGCGGGAATCAGCTGGAAGCTGCCCGTGGAAGCATTCCACCTGATCTCCTTGCACTCGATATAGCCGTTGAACTTGCCGGCCTTCGGCGGGAAGTACACGTAAACCAGCGCGTTGAACGATCCGTCCGTTCCGACGAGCTCGTACGGAATGATCGTCGCCGAACCGGAGGCCTTGTAGCCGGAGAGCGTTCCCTTCGCCGTGACGGCACCGCTGCGCGCAAACTTGAGCGCGATCGAGGCTGCGGTCGGGGCGTATCCAGCAGGGAGGTACGTGAGCTCAGGCGCGCTCGCGAACGCCTTGGCGATCGTCTTCCACGGCTCGGCCTTCCATTTCGTCTGCACGAGCATGGCCAGGACGGCATCCTCGCCGTCGACAATCATGCCGGTTCCGGCGATTTCGTCGACACCGCCGATCTCGCCGATCGTATTGGACGAGAGGTAGAATGCCAGCTGCAAGACTTCCTTGCCGACCTTGCCCGTAAGCAAAGCCACATACGTCTCGTTGCCCGGCGTCGCGTCGAACATGAGGAATCCGTCCGACGCAAGCGTCAAGGTGCTGCCGCCAGCAAGGTACTTGCCGCTGATCTTGCCGCTGTTCGCGACCGTGAGCGTCACCTGGCCGTAGTCGCCGCCGCCGTCGAACGTGCCGACCGCCCACGGCCTCAGCGCCGTCACGTACACGTCGAGCTGGTATTTGGCCGTCACCTTGCCCGCCGTCGTAACCGTGATCTTCACGACCGACGGATCGTACTGGTCGACAGAACCCTTCTTGAGCTTCGACGCCGCCGTGGGCGTGCCGTAGATGGTGTTCGCAGGAACGATGACCGCCTTCGTCTTGGAATCGACGACGTCCTTGGCCGTGAACTTCAGGCCCGCCGGGAGCCCCGACACCTTAATCGTCGCAAACGACCAGGTGCCCGGATCGACCGGCCACTCCACGTACACGCCCTGCTCGACGGTCGTCTGGTTCCAGACGGCATTGGGTTCCGCTCCGGCCTTGTTCTGGTCGAAGCTCGCGATGCCGCCGATCGTGACGTCGAGATGCTGGCGGTCCTCAAACTCGGTGATGAACACGCCCGTGAGGGTGGTGTCTTCGGCCGGCATCACGTACGAGTAGTTCGCCGCGCGGTCGATGAGGTATCCCGTGCTGCTGTCGTACCAGCCGCTGAACACCTTGCCCTTGTCGGCCGTGGCCTTGAGCGACACCTTCTTGTTCGCCTCGTAGTTGCCGCCGCCCTTCACGTCGTCCTTACCGGTCGCGCCGTCCTTGGTGAGCGTCAACGTCCGGAGGCGATCCACCACGAACGTGGCCGTGGCCGTGTGCTTCACCTTGTCTGCCGTCGTCTTCGTGAAGTACACCGTGTAGTTGCCGGGCTTCGTCGGCGTGCCGTAGAACGAATACGCCGGGATGACGCCAAGCGTCTTGTCGGTGACGGGCTTTTCGGTCCACTTCATGCCGGAGGGAAGTCCGGTCGCCTTGCACCCAGCAGCTTCGGATACGGTAACCGGTCCGACAGCAACGCCCGGAATGAACGGACCGTATTCGTCGGCCACTGGAATCTCGTCATCCGTGAAGTTCGGCACCGTCAGGGTGAACTCGGCCGTGGATGCCGGCGTAGGCTTCTTGACGGTCGTGTTCGTGGCCGTCACGGTCACCTTGTACTTGCCGGGCTTCGTCGCGGTGCCGGAGATCTTCTGCGTCTTGGAATCGTACTTGAGACCGGAAGGAAGCCCCTTCACTGTGAACTTCGGATCGGAATACGACTCCGTAGCCGCGCCGAGGTCGATCATGATCCAGCCATTGCCAGCCGTAGAGCAATCCTCCAACGTGACCTTGAGAACGGTGTCCACATACTCCGTGACGAAATCCGCCAGGAAGTTCCGGTCCAGGCCCGACACGAAGTACGGGTAGGACACCGCGCGCGAGCAACGCTCGCCCGTATCCTTGTCCCACCAGCCGGCGAACACGTACCCCTTGCTTGCCGTCGCCTTCAGCGTGAGCGTCTTGCCGATCTCCCATCCGCCCGAATAGGATATCTTGCCCGCGACGTTCATCTGCTCCGGATGCTTGAATTCCACGCCTATCCGTGCGTTGTAGGAATAGAAGTTCACATACATCTCATTCCAGTAGAATCCCCAGTCCGCCTGCTTCGCCGTCTTGGGCACATAAACCCACGGTCTTCCTCTCCCGGTCGCGTATCCGGCATTTTCAAAGGCTCCGGGATAGGCAGTCGGCGGCTTTGCGGCCTTGAAGTCCAGCACTTCGAGACTCACGCATCCCTGGAACGCGTTGACGTCAATCATTCCCTTGCCCTGCACCATGTTCTTGCCGAACTGCACGACCTTGAGGTTCTCGCACCATGCGAACGCGCTCTGACTGATGCTCGTCACGCCGTCGGGAATAATCACGCTGGTGAGTCCGGCCATGCCGTAGAATGAGCGCGCCCCGATCATTCCGACCGTCTTGCCGCCGAGCTTTGCGGGGATTATCAACACGCCCTCGAAGTCGGCCGGCACGGCGGTTCTGCCGTTGTTGTAGATGACGGCCATGCTGCCGGCTACGTAGTACGTCCACTCCACGCCATCGACCATGGCGCTCTGCAGAGGAAGGCTGCCTTCCCACTTCGCGTAGCATATGCGGTCGGTCGTCATGATGTCGGTCGGCTTGACTGCGTCATAGCCATCAGCGTCCCAGAACCAGCCCAAGAACCTGTCCATGTACTCAGGTCCTTCCGGAATCGGCAGGAAGCCGACCTGGTCGCCGGGATTGTACGTGATCGCCGTCTCGCAGCCCGATCCGCCGTTGAGCTCGAGCGTAAGCGTGACGCCCGCCGTTTCCGTCCACTGCGCGTAGAGCGTGTGGGCTTCCTCGCGCATCATGATCGTGGCGTCGGTGACCAGATCGCCGCCCTCGGCCGCCGTGAACCAGCCGGCGAAGGTGTACCCGTCTCTCGACGGCGTGCGCAGCTTCTCAATGGTTCCGTATGCCTTGCCGTAGTAGGCGGACATCAGCCATGTCGAGGCCGTCGAGGGCGGGAACGTGCCGCCGTTGGCGTTGAGCGTCACGGCGTATTGAACCAGTTCCCCGCCACCGATGTCTTCCTTGACATCCGTGATCTGGGTCGTGTCGAAGCCGCTGTCCGCAATCAGCTGGAGGACGTCGGCAGACGTTCCCTCCTCGACGTGGAGGGTTGCGATCGGCGCACTGCTAAAGGCGTCCGTGCCGATGCTCGTCACGGAGGACGGAATCGTCACTTCGGCGAGATTTATGTTGTTCATGAACGCTCCCGCCCCGATGCTCGTCAAGCCGGACGGGATGACGATGCTCGTCAAGCCTTCGCAACCGTAGAACGCATAGTCGCCGATGGTCTTGAGACCCTCTGGAAGCTCGATGCCCGTAATGCCGGACTGCGCGAACGCCCACGCGCCGATGTCCGTGACGGTATCGGGGAGCACCACGCTCGTCAGCTCATCGCAGCCGGAGAAGGCATCCCTTCCGATGACCGTGACGGGCTTGCCGTCGATCGTCTCGGGAACCGTCACGACACCCGTCGGCTTCGGCGTAACGCTGAACCAGGCGCCGTCCTTGTAGAGCTCGATGCCCTCGCCGTCGGCCGTCAGCTTGTAGTCCCAGGTGAGACCCGTATCGGTATCGGTCCATGTGCCGCCGCCGGCCGTGGCCTCCTGCCAAATCGCGACGAGCTCGATGTCCGACGTCACAATCATGGCGGTCGTAGCCAGATCGACGCCAAGATACCAGCCGAGGAATTCATGATCGGCATCCCATGTCGGCGTCGGCAGCGCGGCGATGGCCGTGCCGATGGCCGAACCCTCGTCCACCTGGACGGACGCCGGCGAAACCGAGCCGCCGTTGGCGTTGAACGTCACCGTGTACTTGGGAACGGCAACCTTCGTCCAGTGCGCGTAGAGCGTCTGGGCGGCAGTGATCGTGACGGTGTCGCCATCGTTCACCTGGTCGCCGCCCGTCGCCTTCGTGAACCATCCGGCGAACGTCCAGCCAACCCTTTCGTCCGGGGTCGGAAGGCTGTAGGCGCCGTCGTAGAAGACATCGGTGGTCATGGACTCCACACCGCCTATGGTTCCGCCGTTCGCATTGTATGTGACGGCATACGTGTTCGGCTGCCACTGCGCCGTGCAGTTGAGGTTCTCGGTCACGACCGTGTCCGCATCAACCCAGAGGAGATCCGACACCTTCCAGCCGACGAACTCGTAGCCCGTGCGCGTTGCGGAGGGAAGCTTGGTGCCGACCTTCTGGCCTTCCGTGACCGTGATGGAGGCGCTGCCGGAAGCAAGCGTGCCGCCGTTCACGTCGAACGTGACCGTGAACTCGGACGGCACGTAGATCTCCTCCCACTGGGCGACGATCGTCATGTCGGCGTTCACGACCGTGTCCTTCGTGACAGTCGTGGAGCCCACCTTCCAGGCGGTGAACCTGAAGCCCTCCTTTTCGGGCGTCGGCAGATCGCCGATCTTCTCGCCGGCGTACACGAGGATGTTGTCGAGCGCGACGGTGCCGCCGTTCGCATCAAGCGTCACGGTGTACGCGGTAAGCGCCGTCCACTGGGCGAAGTACGTGACATCCGCCGTCGCGGTCGTCTCCGCCGTCACCTTTTCGCCGCCCTCGGCCGCCGTGAACCAGCCGGTGAAGCTGAAGCCGGGATACGCAGGCGTCGGCAGGAGCGCGCTTACCTTGGCGCCATCCGCCACCTCGACGGACGTCGGATCGACCGAGCCACCGTTCGGATCGAGCGTCACCGTGAACTTGGGCGCTTCCGCCTCGACGAACGTGAGGCCCGCCGTGTTCACGCCCGCCGCGACAAGGAGCGCATTGACGCGATCTGTGTCACCATAGGAAACTTTGATGGTCCTCAACGGGCAGCTGTAGAACACCGATGCGTCAGCAATCGCCGTGACGCTCTTTGGAATAGTCACAGTCGTAAGCTTGGTGTCGCCATAGAACGCCGCCTGACCTATTTCCGCAATGCCCTCGGATATCACGACCTCTTCGATATCCGGAAGGTTCGAGAAAGCTCCGAGGCCGATCTTGTTCACCGGAATTCCGTTGAGAACAGCAGGGATCACCAATTTGCCCGCCGGAGCAGGCTCGACCGCGACCCCGCCATCCCTTTCGTGAATGACCGCCTTACCGTCTTGGATGTCATACTCGTAGGTGTAGCCGTCAACCGTCGCGGCATGCCTCCAACGGGCGTATAACGTATTGTCCCCGTCAATGCCGGCACCAGCCGAGATCTGCGTACCGCCGTCTATCCCTGTCCACCAGCCGCCGAAGTTGTATCCGGCTTTCGTGGCTTCGGGAAGCGAATCCAGATTCTCCCCCTTCGCGACCTTGACGCTGATCGTGTCGCACTCGCCGCCGTTCGGGTCGAACGTGACGGTCCAGGCGTCGAGCGTGAACTGCGCGTAGAGCGTGAGGCCTTCCGCCGCGATGATAGTGCCCGTCAGAAGCTCGCCGGCAGGCTCGGCGCTCCAGCCAAGGAACACGTAGCCGTCAATGAACTGCGGGCCGATATCGAGCACGTCGCCCTCGACGCCGTCGACTCCCAAGTACCAAGCGCTCTTGGGCTGAAGTTCGCCGTCAAGAACCGCATAGCAGTCCACCACGACGTTCTTCGCCCACACCGCAATGAAGGTGGTGTCCGCCGTCACAGGCGCCAAGAGGTCAAGCGGCTCGTCGTCGGCATCGACCCATCCCTTGAACGTATAGCCTTCGCGCGTCGGCTGGGTGATCGTCAAAAGCACATCGCCGATCGTCGTGCCGTGGTCGATCGGGACGGACGTGGTGCTCCCCGTGCCCGTATCAATCGTGACGGTGTGCTGATTGAGGCTCCAGTGCGCATAGTACGTGACATCGCCCGTAACCCTCTTCGTAGGACCGATCTTGATGCCGCCCTCCGCCTCGGTGAACCAGCCGAGGAAGCTGTGGTTTGCGCGCTCTGCCGTCGGGAGCGTTCCCAGATTGGCGTTCGGCGCCCTTTCGTACACGGAAGCAGATGCCGTGCCGCCGTTTCCGTCGAACATGATGAACCAGAAGTCCGGCAGCGCCTCGACGAACGTAAGGCCGTTCACGAACGACTCCTCAAGGCCGGACGCGACGAGCATCGCCTTGACGCGATCCGTGTCACGCGCCGCGACATGGACGGTCGCGAGGCCTGCGCTCGCGAAAGCACTTTCGCCAATGCTCTCCACGCTCCTCGGAATGGTCAGCGTGGCAAGAGACTCGGCCCTGTAGAACGCACGCGCGCCGATGGAGGTCACGCCGTCAGGGATGACAAGGCTCGGCAAGTCAAAAGCATTCTTGAACATGTTATCGCCAATCGTCTTAATTCCCTCCGCAAGCACAAGCTCCTGCAGCTTGCTCAATCCGCTGAAGCTTGAATTCTCATCGAGAGACAGACTTGCCGGGATCGAAAGCTGCGTCAAGCCGCAGTTCTCGGCTTTGCCGCTCTTCACGCCTTCGGGAATGTCCAGACTCTGAAGCTCGGGGCAGCTGTAGAAATAAAACGTCTCAAGCGTATCCGGGAGATCAACGCTTTCCAGCACCGCATCTCCACTCCCATAGGAACTACCCATCGGATCGTAGAACGCACCTTGCGGAATGTCCTTCACACCCGACTGGATCGTCACATGCTTGACCATTCTGAGGTCGAACACATCTCTGAACTTATTGATTATGGCCTGTGAGCCAAGTGCCACGTCCTCAAGCTTCTTGCATCCATTAAACGCACCGTAGCCAACGTCTGTCAGAGATGCCGGGATGACGGCCGAAGTCATGTTTGTGCAGTACGAGAACGCAGATGGTCCGAGGCTCGCAACGCTTTCCGGAATCGTCACCTGCTCAATTGGCGTATAAGAGAATGCGCCCTCCTTGATCTCAACGACGCCCTCGGGAATCGTCACGGACGTAAGCGCCGAACACTGGTGAAATGCCAAGATTCCGATGCTTGTCAGGCCGTCAGGCAGTGAAATGCCCGTGAGGCCGCTCTGGCGGAACGCATTCTTGCCTATGGTCGAAAGAGCCGACCCCGAGGCGAAGTTGACGGTCGTGAGGCTGCTGCACAGCCAGAACGCATTCTCGTCGATCTCCCGCACCGTGGCGGGAATGGACACGGAAGTCATGTCTCCGTAGTCATAGAAGGCATATTTGCCGATTTTCGTGACCGGATAGCTGTTGATCGTGTCCGGAATGACGAGCGCTCCCGTCGGCTTGGGCGAAACCGCCTGGTGCGATGCGGAGTAGTCGTCGCTATAGTAGAGCTCCGCCCCGCCGTCGACAATCCGATACCACCAGGTCTTGCCGCCAGAGGTGTAGTTCAAGCGGCCGCTCTTGTCGCGGAAGTTGATGACAAGGCTCGCGGGGCAGTTCGGGAACACCGCAGTCTCGTCTATGTAGTTCAGCGTATCGGGCAGGCTGGCGCTCGTGAGGTTGGAGCAGCCGGTGAAGGCATTGTTCTTGAGGGATGTCACGCTGCGCGGAATCTCGATGCTCGTCAGGCCCGTGCACTTGTAGAACGCATACGACTCGATCGTCGTCACGCCGTTCGGAATCGTGATGGAGGTTACGTCCGACATCTGATCGAATACATAGCCTCCGATCGTGCCGACCGTCTTTCCGCCGAGCTTGGCCGGTATGTTCACGACGGAGACGATCGAAGGCTTGTCAACGTCCGTAATCGTGACCGTGCTCGCACTCTCGCCTTCCTTGAAGTACCAGGTACAGTCGCCGACCTTCTGCGCCATCACGTCACCCTCCTCGAGACGGTACGTGATCACGAGGTCGGAGGCGGTGTCGGCAAACACCGATCCGACGTTGAGATTGTTGTAGAACGAACCGGGCAGGCTGGCCCTGTTCAGGTTTGCATTCTGCATGAACGCGCCGCCGTCGATCCTCGTCACCGAATCCGGCAGCGTGATGGTCGTGAGGGCGCACCTCGAATAGGCGTTCGCGCGGACAGTCTGGAGATTCGACGTGGCGCTGATGCCCGTTCTGCTGAGGCTCGTGCAGCCGGAGAACGCGCCTTCGCCGATAAACGTCACCGAGTCGGGGATCGTCAGGTACGTGAGCGACGTCTTGTCCTTGAACGCGAAATTCGCGATGGACGTCACGGCATAGCCGGCGATGGACGCGGGAATCGACACGGAGTTCCCGGTGAACGTAGCCCCCACGATCGTCGCCTTGCCGGATTCGATCTTGTAGCGGTAGGTGACGCCGTTGATCGTCTCCGAACGGCTGCCGTCCGCAAAGCGGTACGTGACGCTGATGTTGTAGCAGTCCCGGAACACCTTCGACTCGTCTATCACGCCGGAGAGCGAACCGGGAAGGCTGATGGCCCTCAGGTTGTAGTTGCAGTTGATGAACGCATAATCGCCGATCGTCGTCACGCTGTCGCCGAGGATGATGTCGTTGAAAAAGTCCGACGTGCAGCCCGCGAACGCATACTTGCCGATGGAGACGATCTTCGCGGTGGTGAGATTGGGGAAAGTCCACTGCAGGCTGCTGCAGCCGGAGAACGCAGAGTCGCCGATCGAAACGACGTTGTAGTTGGCGTACACGCCTTCGAGGCTGGAGCAGTCCTTGAACGCATTCGCCGGAATCGCGGTTATGTTGCCGTTCAGCGTCGCGGCCTCCATAGCAGAACATCCGCTGAACACGCCGGCGCCGATGGACGTCACGCTGTCCGGGAGCGTGATGCTCTCCAGCTTCACGCAGTCCTTGAACGCATTCGCGCCGATGGTCTTCAGGGTATCCGGCAGAACGATCGTCCTCAGCATGCTCTTGGTCGAGCTGTTGTCGGAGAACGCATCGTCGGCGATGGCCGTCACGGAATATCCGCCAAGCTTGGAGGGCATGGTCGCGTCGAAAACCACCGACGAGCCGCCGGTTACCGTGGCCTCGTTTCCGCTGACCATGTAGGTCCAGCCGGCGCCGTTCACCCACTCCCTGTAGGCTCCGTCGTCCCAGCGATAGGCGGTAGCCATGTTGGCGGGGCAGCCGGTAAAGCTGGCGCTATGCCACATCGACTTCGGAAGCGTGACCTTGGTGAGGTTGCTGCAGCCGGAGAAGGCGTTGGCGGCCACGCTCGTCACCTTGTCGGGAACGTTCACGACCGTGAAGGCGGTGCAGCCCTTGAAGGCGGAATCGTCGATCGTCGTCAGGTTGGCGGGGAGCTTGACGCCGAGAAGCGCCGTGCATTCATCGAACGCATTGGGACCTATCCGCGTGACGGCGTCGGGAACCATGATGCCCGTCAGGCCGGTACAGCCCTTGAACGCGGCTTCGCCGATCTCGGTCACGAGATAGCCGCCGAGCCTTTCAGGAATGGTGAAAAGCCCCCCGGCCGCCTTTGGAAGCGTGCAGGGGATAGTGGGAGGGGTGCAACCCAGGCGCGCCGTGTTGTTCACGACCGAGTAGGCCCATACCGTCCATGCCTTGTACGTGCCGCCGATGAGCGATACCCGCTCGGGCGAGCTGGAATCGGAGGGCAGGAACGAAATCTCCAAGAGCTGGCAGTTCGCGAAAATGTTGCTGCGGAGCTCCGAATTGGTGTAGAGCCCGGGGTAGAATACGTCGTAGGGCAGCGTGATGAAGTTGAGGCTGGTGCAGTTCTTGAAGGCGCCGTTGCCGAGGCTCGTGAACGAGCGCGTGGTGGTGAACCGGGTCAGCGAGGCGCAGCCGTCGAAGGCGTTGTCCCCGATGCTCGTCACGGCGTTGGCGTTGTTGATGTAGCTGACGCTCGCCAGCTTGTCGCAGTACCTGAACGCCCTGGTCGGGATTGAGCTGATGCCGCTGCCCAGGGTGACGGTCTTGAGGCTCTTGCAGTTCTCGAATACGCCGGCGCCAAGCGTTCTCACGCTGCTCGGCACGGTGACGCTCGTGATGCTGCTTGACGAGAAAGCCTCCCAATCGACAGCCGTCACGGAACTGGGAATCGTCACGCTGGACATCTTGCACTGGTGGAACGCATGTGCGGCGATCTTCTTCACGGGATAACTGCCGCCGCCGATCTCGATCATGGACGGAATGGTGACGCTGCCCGTCTTCGTGGCGTCGATGGCGCAAGACGTGCCGTTGCCGATCTGGAGGCCTTCACCGTCAATATAGACGTAGGCCATTTCAACGCCGTCCACCGTCGTCTTGCCGACGTAGGAGAGCTTCGCGGTGGAGGGGCAGTTCTTGAACACCTGCTTTTCCGAGATGGCGCTTAGCGCGCTCGCCGGCATCGTCGCCGATTCGAGCGAGGCGCAGCTGCTGAACACGCCCGTTCCAAGTCCCCCGGCGACGATGGCGTCCGGGAACTTCACGGTCTTGATCTTGTCGCACTGCGCAAACGCATTGTCGCCGAGGATCACGCCCGCCTTGTTCAGGTTGACGGAGGTGAGGCCGTCGCAGTCGTAGAACGCACCCTTGCCGATCATCAGCAGGGAGTCGGGGAACGAGACCGCCGCGAGATTCTTGCAGCTGAGGAACGCATACTCGCCGATGGCCATCAGCCCGGAGGGAAGCGACAGGCTCGTCATGGAGCAATACTCGAAAGCGCTCGAGCCGATTGAGATCACGTCGTGGCCGCCGAGTTTCGCGGGCACCGCCACGCTCGCGGCCGCCATGGGCTTCATGGCCCTCTCGCCGCCGTTCTCGATCGTCGCCTTGCTGCTGCTGTTGACGGTGTAGTAGAAGGTGATGTCGCCGACCGTCTCGCGGAAGACGAGCGTGAAGCCCGGGGCGCAGTTATTGAAGACCTCGTCCCTGTCGACCTCCTTGTCGAGTTTTCCGTCGAACGTCGCGCCGAGAACATCCGCCTTCTTCAGGTCGGTACAGGACATGAACGCATTCCAGCCGAGAGTCGTCACGCTGTCCGGGATCGTCACCCTCGTCAGCGACGAGCAGGCGCGAAAGGCTTCGCCCTCAATGGTCTTTACGCCATCCTTGATCGAAAGAGACGTGACGCCGTTGCAGCCCGCGAATGCAGAGGCCCCGATCCGAACCACGCTGCCGGGGATGGTCAGCGTACCCTGCAGCCAGCATGCGTAGAACGCGCGCATTCCGATGTTCGTCACGGTATTCGGGATGGTGACGCCGGTCCAGTGCTGGCTGCGGAACGCCTCGTTCCCGATGATGCGCACGGGGTAGCCGCCCAGCGACGAGGGAATCGTCAGATGCGATTCCGACGCGGGCGCCACGCTCGCGACCTTGGCCACGATGGTGTTGCCGCCTTCGATGACAAGATCGTAAGTCCATGTCTGCGTGCCGATCTTCTGGGTTGCGCCCCACGCCGCGCCCGTGAGCGCGATCGCTACGCCGATTACAAACGCCTTCAACGCGCCGCAGAACCTGCGGCAGATTGAACACGACTTTTTCGCCATGTCTGTTTTCATAGGTGATTCATCCTTCGTTGGTTGGACAATTCTATTACGCCTTGCGCGTGATTATATCACCAAACGGCGTAAGGACGGCACTTTGCATTTTGACTTTTTTTGGCAAAATGGGCAAAATAAGTGGCTGGCGGTTGGTCCGCGATTCACGGCACATGGCGGTCACGCGGGACGCGCGAATACCATTTCGTGTGTTTCGTGTATTTCGTGGTTTTGCAATTACCTCACTAACCGCTAGCCACTAAACCCGATACCGGGAAATGGCGAAGGCGGCCACGGCCATGAGCGTCGCCGGAATCACGCATACGAGCCAGCGGATGCCCTCCTGAGCGAGCGGCGGTTGCGTTTCGAGCCCGTTCATGAAATATGCGCCCGCCGCGTTGCCCACCGACATCAGCGCGAACGCTGCCACGAAGAAGAGCGCAAGCCACCTGAGCGGACCGTTCCGCCGGAACTCCCGTCCGAGGTCGGCAAACTTCACCTGCGCGGCGTCCGCCGCGTCCATCACCACGCGCTCCTTCGTCTGCGTGAAGGAAAAGACGAACAGCACGGCGGCGCCCCCCGCGAGGGCGAGCATCGTCCACAGCCAGGCACGAGGATCCGTCGGAAGGATGTCGGCGGACGCGACGGAGCGCGTCCCTCCCTGTGCGGCCTGGTAGCCGGTCCAGGAAAGCACGAGGCCCGCCGTGACATTTCCCAGCGCCATCCCCACCCTGAAGAACACGCCCACGATGGCGCTGATCACACCCGAGACGCGCCGGCCCGTCAGTCGCTCGGAATACTCGATCACCTCCGGCACGAGCGCCCACATGTAGCCCGTAGCCACGATGATGCCCGTCGCCTTCACGAACTGCGCGGCATAGATCCAGGCGGACGCGCAGGAGCGCGTCCCTCCCGCGCGGCTCAGCACGTACAGGGCGGCCATGCCGACGACGGCGACAGTCCCAAAGACGTAGAACAGCCCCTTCTTTCCGAGCGCCCTTCTCAAGGCCGGCAACAGAGGCATGAACACGAACGACGGCAGCATCCCGAACCCCATGAAAAGCGCCATCCGCCACGGTAGGGCGCGGACTCCGGCCGCGCCGCCCGGTAGGGCGGTCGCCCCGCG
>DFLH01000064.1:0-30225 GCA_002373695.1 Verrucomicrobia bacterium UBA3624 | reverse complement strand
CGCCGTCCGCGCCCGGTAGGGACGGCGTTCCACCGCCGTCCTCGCCGCCCAGCGCCGCCACGAGCAGCGGTACGCCCGCCATGGCCACGAGACACCCCGCGTTCGCCAGAAATATCCGCACGGCAGTGAGGACCGTGATCTCCTCCGTATCGCGCGTGAGCGATGCGCTCAGCGCGCCGTAGACGACGTTCACGAGCGTGAAGAGCAGCGTGAAGCCCGCATACGCCGTGTAGGCGTAGAGCGTTTTCCACGCGCCGCCGGCATTGCCGAGCGGATGGGCAAAGCTCAGCACGGCGAAAAGCGCAAAGGGAATCCCTGCCAGCAAAAGATACGAGCGGTACTTGCCCCACGGCGGATGGTGCCGGTCGATGAACACGCCCGCGAACGGATTCCACAGCGCATCCGCCAGTTGTACGGCGAGGAACATCGTCGCGACGGCCGATGGCGCGAGGCCGATGACGTCCGTGGAGAAGAAGAGAAGGTAGGTGCCGACTGCCGAAACCAAGAGGTTCTGCGCGAGATCCCCCGCGCCGAACCCAAGGCGCACCCCCCAGCCGAGTTTATCCACCTCTCCCACCCTTCAACCTTTCAACCCTTCAGTACGGGAACGTGCGGCCGAAGACGTAGTGCGGCGTGATCGCCGGCGGCGGCGGGAGCCGTCCTTTCGCGAGGAGCGCAAGCGCGAACGCGGCCACCTTCTCACCGGCCTCTGCGGCGTCGCACTCGAAGCGCGTGAGCGCCTCCGAATAGACCGGCCCCAGACCGCGGTTCGAGAGCGTCACCACCTTCACGTCGCCCGGAATTCTGAGACCCCGCCCGAGAAACGCCGTGAGCGCGCCCTGCGCGACGAAGTCGTCCCAGAAGAGGAACACATCCGGAAAACTGGCGCGCGGCAGGCCCATGAACGCATTGTAGGCCGACCGCTCGATTCCCTCGTAGCGGCCAAGGCCGTCCATGCGCGGAACCATGATCCAGCCGCACTTTATCCCCTTTGCCTCAAGAGCCGCGTTCGCGTCCGGCGTCTCGTTGCCCTCGAAGCGCACTTGCGTGACGCGCTTCACGCCGGCGCGGACGCAGTGCCGGACGAAGTTCGCGATCGCCTCCTCCGCCGAGAACCGAATCCACCGGCCTTCGTCCTTCTTCGGCGGATCGCCGTAGATGAACACGCTTTTCACGCCTGCGTCGCGGAGGCATTTGCGGATGGTCGATGTGCCGTAGATCACGATCGCCACGTCGGGCGTGCGCACGAGCTCATGCTTCAGGAACGACAGCCCGATCCGCTCGTCATGCGAGAAAACCACCGTGGAGAACGCATATCCCGCCGCGCCCAGCCGACGGCGGAGCGCGTCCGCGATCATGGTCACGTGGTAGCTGCAGGCGTCGACGTCCGGCAGCACGAACAGCACGCGGCCGCGGATGACGTTGACGCCGCGCGGAAGGACGACCGTGCCGACGCGCGGACGCGAGCGCACGAACCCTTCCCGCGCGAGCTGCTCGACGACACCGCGCGCGACGCGGAACGTGAGGCCGGACACCTTCGCAAGGTCCTTGATCGTCGGAATGGGCTCGCCAGCCCTGATGCGCCCGTAGGCGATCTCGTCCTTGATGAAGGCGCACAGCGCGTCCGCGCGAGTCATCGCCCCGTTCGCGGTGTAGCGGAAGTTTTTCAGGAAGTCGGTGTTCATGGTTCCCTCTCGGCGTTCTTTGCGGCCTTTGCGTTCTTTGCGGCCAATTCGATGTTGGGGGCGATCTTGCCGCCCGTGCGCACGTCCAGGCGCTCGATGGTGATGCCGTCCGGCGTGGCGATCATGAAGAGCGCCTGGTGTGAACCGTGGTCGCCCTTCGGCTTCGGCAGCCACGTCTCGATCTGGTAGAAGAGCGAGGGTATCGCAATCGCGGCGAAGCCCCCCGGTAGGGCGGTCGCCCCGCGACCGCCGCCTACCACGAACGACGTGGCATTGGTGGCGGAAATGTGGGCGTGTCCGCACACGGCGATCGTATTCGGCGTGTTCGTGAGGAAAGCGAGCGACGCGCCGTCGTCCCACGAGATTTCGTCACCGCAGCCGGGCCGCGCGAACAGCCCGCGATATGCGCGGTGCTGGGAAAAGACGTGCAGCCACGGCGCGCGGCCGCCCGGGACGGACGGGACAGGCAAGACGGACGGGACAGGCGACGGCAAGAAGTGCACAAGCGTGAATTCGCATCCCTTTACCGTGCGGCGCACGACCGGCTCGAACGGCTCGCCAAAGGCGCGCTCCCACGCGACGTCCGGGCCGATGCGCGGGATGTAGTCGGCCCAGCGTCCCTTGGCGACGACCTCGCGCTGGCGCACCTTGAAGTTGAGCGCCGTATCGTGGTCGCCGTAGTGGAAGAGGCGCACGACCGGTTCGCCGTCAGAGCGGCGGTTCCCGGGGAACACCTCGTTCCACGCGGCGGCAACCGCGCGCAGTTCGGAGAGAAGCCCCAGATCGGTCAAGTCGCCGGCGGCGATCACGGCATCGGCCTTCTTCGCGTCGAAGAGCCGCAGCGCGCGCTTGAGGTCGGCGGCGTCGTTGTCGTCGCCGACGTGGACGTCGGATATCAAGCCAATGCGGACGGCGCGGGGCGCCGTCCCTACCGGTTCGCACGGTAGGGCGCGACCACCGGGCGCGCCGCACGGTAGGGCGGTCGCCCCGCGACCGCCGAATCTCCGGCATAGCGGCTCCAAATACTCCCGCCGGAAGAGCGCGATGCGACGCGCCTCCAGCGACCCGGCGGCGACCTTCGCCGCCGCGTCGCGGAGAAGCGCGTCCAGCCGCGTCCGCACCTCCGGCGAATAGATATTCGTGCGCAGCTCCTCCTCCGTCGGCGCCTTGCACACGCCAGGCCCGAGCGGCGTGTCGAATGGATTTGCCACCACCTTCATCCAGCATGCCTCCAGCGTATCGAAGAACTCCGCCATCTCCTTTGCCGCCGCGCCAAACATGAACCGGTGGTGCTCCGCGAGGATCGCCTCCACGTCGGCCTCCGGATTCCAGCAGACGCGTGAAAACACGTAGTAGTTGAGATAGTTGTAGATCCAGCGGTCGCTCTCGCTCTCGGCGAACGCGCCGGTGACGCGCGGCGCGACGGCGCGGTAGTAGCTCGCCCACGCGCGCGGCGCGAGCTGCGGGATGTCCTTCATTTCCAGATTCCAGCAATCGACCTTGTCGGGATAGTTCCAGAGCGACACCTTGCGCCCGAGCTTCTCGTGCCAGCGGCGCACCTCGTCCCTTTCGCGCTCGCCGATCGCCGTGCACTCCGCCCACGGCCCGCGCCGCGCCACGAAGACGTCCACGTTGCCGGGAATCTCGTTCGTCGGGATGCGCGCATACGGGATGTACGACATCTGCGAGACGCGGACATGGGGGAAGCGCGCGGCGAGCCGGCCCGCGAGCTCTGCGGTGCGACGCCACACGAGGTCGGTCGCGAAGCCTACGTCCCATCGCGAGAACGGTATGTTCTTTTCGCACCAACCGCAATGGCAGTGCCGCGCCCACGTGAAGCCGTCCTTCGGCATGGCGTCGATGACGATTGCTTCGCCGCCGCCCGCGCCTGGTAGGGGCACGCGTCCCACGTGCCCGCATTCCGGTAGGGCGGTCGCCCCGCGACCGCCGCCTGGTATGGGCACGCGTCCCGCGTGCCCGCATTCCGGTAGGGCGGTCGCCCCGCGACCGCCGCCTGGTAGGGCCCGCTCGCCGAGCGGGCCGCCGATGATTGCGCAGGCGTTGGTGTAGATCGCGTCCCACGTCGCCGGCGAAAGGCAATGCGTCTTCGCGCCGTGGCAGCATCTGAGGTGATAGGTTTCCATGCGGAGGCGATACCAGTTGAGGCGCTTGAAGTGCGTTTCGTCCATGCCGTTCAACAGCTCCTCGGGGACAGGTCCGTCGGCGTAGCCGTAGCGGCGCACGGAGAATGCCGGCGCCTCCCCGATGCGGCCTTCGGGGATCGTGATGCGCTCCGCTTTCGGCACGCACGTTCCGAGCTCGCCCGGGAAGTACATGCGTACGCCCGCGAAGCGCTCGAGGAAGGCGTACACGCCGAAGAGCGTGCCGCGCCGGAAGCAGGGTTGCCAAGGGGCCTCATCGGGGAGGGCCGCAGTGGCGGCCGGATCGGGGGGATCATCGTCGTTGCCGACGATGCGCACGACATTCGAGCACGCCTCGATGACGTAGGCATCGCGGTCGCGCGGGACGCGCGACCCTACCGGGCCGCCCGGTAGGGACGGCGTTCCATCGCCGTCCGCGCCCAGCACGATCGCCGTTTTGCCGGCGGTCCGCCGTTCAACGACGGGCAACGGCACGCCCAGCACGTCCTTCAGAAAGAAATTCAGCTCCTCAGCCGCGAGCCGCGTGGCCGAGGGCGCACCCTCACGCACAACGATCTCGGAGGAGCGGTCGATCACGACCGACGGGACAACCGAGACAGACGAGACCTCCGAGACAGCCGGGACTACCGAGACTTCAGAGACCATTCCTGGAATCGCAGAAGCTGCCGGATGCGCCGAGGGGGTTGGGGGTGCAGAAGTTGCCGGATGCGCCGGTGGCGGTGAGGCTGCCAGAAACGCTGAGGCAGCAAAAACGGTAATTGCTGCACCAATCGCGGCAGCAAAAGCCCTGCTGCGGCAAGAACCTCGGAAGTCCCGGTAGTCCCGTTGGTCTCGGTTGCCCCGTCGTTCGATGTGTCTCATTGCCAGCCTTTTCTGCGCTTGATGCTCCACACGGTCTGGTCGACCTTGCGCTTGATTTCGCTTGCGCGCGCCATGAGGTCGGCGGCGTCGGCCGCCGCATCGAGCCTGGAGTACACGCCCTTGTCCCAGTCTTCGCCGCGAGCCGCCGTGCGCGCGGCGTGCATGCGTTCGCGTACGCCGCCGTGTTTTTTGAAATCCGCTTCCTGTGCGGCGATCATCTTGTCGAGCATGTAGCGCGTCTGGTGACAGAGCGTCAGCATGAGGTTCGCCACGGTCTCCGCCGGACGCGTCTCGAAGATATTCTGCCAGTCTTTCCAGTCGGCGTGTTCCCGGGCGTAGTCGCGCGCGGCGACCCGCCGCTGGTCGTCCGCCGGCCATTCGGCGAACCCATGCGTCTTGAGCCAGTCGAGGTAGTCCTCCATCAGCTCGTCGAGCGTGGCGCGCGCGACATTGGTCAGCTTGATCTCCGTTTCCTTCGAGGTGCCCGATGCAGCGCTTCCCTCGGCGATGTTCTGCTTGCAGCTGCGCGCGGCCTGCGTCATCTGGTCGACCGTGCGGTCGCCATGCTCCGGGAGGAACCTCCGGCAGAATGCAACCGTACCCTGGTAGATCACATCGCTCTTTCGGTAGACGATGAGCTTCTTGTAACCGCCGTGCGGCAGCACGATTTGCGGCACGGCACCGGGGCGGGCGGTAGTGGCGGGGCTGGCAGAGCCAACGGGACTTCCGAGACGACCGGGACTTCTGAGACTTGCTTGTCTCGGGTGTCCCGTCTGTCCCGGATGTCCCGTCTGTCCCAGATGTCCCGTGTCCCCCATCACGGCTGCCCGCCTTCCTTCACGAGCGGCTTGAGGTGGATGCAGAAGCGCGTGGAGTAGCTGTGCGACGAAGGGTCGGCAATCTGCCGCCGGCACGGCAAAAGCTCGTTCAAGCCCGTCGCCGCGCCATTCCCCGACGCACTACGAAGGACACGGCGCGCGCAACCGCTTCCGCCGACCGGATCGGTGTATGCCTCCGGCAGCCTGTTTCGCGCCGGGATCGTCGTCGTGCCGGCCGTTGCGTCGAGCGTCCACTCGCCGGCAAGGCCGATCACGTCATAGAGGCCCCAGCCGTTGTCAGTCTTCGTGCCAACGGCACTCTGCGCAGTCGAGCCCGTGCTGCCATACCAAGCCACAAATCCATTCACCTGGTTCGTATGCGCCGCGAAGGTTTCGCCTGTCGTGCCGCCCGTCGGCCAGAAGGTCGTGGTACCGGCGCGCGCGGCGACTTCCCACTGGTCCTCCTGGCAGAGATCCACGAGAAGCCCCGCCTTCACGCGCAGCTTTGCGACGATGGATTCCGGCGCCACCTTGTACGCCGTCAACGGCCAGTCGACATTGAGAATCGCATCTGCGTTCTTCGCGCCGCGCAGGTCGTCGTAGGACAACTCGCCCTGCGGCTGGAAATCAGAACCGGCCGTTCCGTTGGTGATGCATGCGTGCTGCGCCTTCGTGTACTTGTAGATGCCCACGTAGAAATCGCTTGTGAACGTCACCTGCCGGCGATTCTGGATGTCGGCGTAGTAGTCTGGACTCGATTGCCCCAAATGCTCGAATGTCTCCTTTTCTTCTCCGAGGGTGTACGTTCCCGCCGGGATGCGCCGGAACACCATCTTCGACGACTTGTGTTCGGCGGTCCAGCCGCTGGCGGGCACATCGGCCAAGAACTCGTAGCCGCCGTTCACGAGATCGACCACGAGATACGTATGCGCGGATACAGAGGCGTTCGAGACCGCGACCGTGAAGCCCGTAAGCGTCTGGCCCTTGAACGGAGACTTCGCCGGATCCCACGTGAGGCGGCGCTGCCCCGGCGCAACGCCGAAGAGCGTCCCGAGGCGGTACGGCGCGGGATGCGCGTCCCAGGTAGCCGTCACCTCCACGTCGCTTGTCTCGCCGGACAGCACAAAATCAACGTCCACCTTCTCGCTCCACGGCCAGCGCTGGTTGACGACGACGTCCGAGATCGACGACTCGGCCGCCGCGCCCAGCGCCGCAGACAGAGTCCCCCAAAGCATTAATTTCCTCAACACAACCATTGCCCTCCTCTTCATAGATTCACAACCTCTCTGCGAACTCTGCATCACTACGCCTCTGCGTGAGATTTCCCTACCTCAGGATAATCTTCAAGCCAATGTACTGCGGCCAGACGATGTCGTAGCCCGATTCGCCCGCCTCGTCAAGCCACGTCGGATCGTATGCGTACACGCGCGGCGCCTGCAGGCGCACCAGCTCGCGCTCCAGCGCGGCCAACGCGCGCACCGTGATCGGCCCGCCGCCCGTGCCGGAGACGTAGGCGAGCGTGGCCGTCTCGCGCGCGACCTCGATCCCGCTCGCCGTCTGCACGAGCGTCGCGTCCACGAGCGCCTCGCCCGACTGCGGCGCGGGCTGGGCGCAGTTGCCGCACGTCTCGCCCGTGCCACGCACAACCACTACCGTCGAAGTCGTCCTCGTCAGCCGATTTGAGAATGCGAGCGTCGCCGAGTCCGCGCCATCCACCCACGGCCATTCGAGCTGCGCGGAACGGGCGGGAACCGTCTGCCAAAGCCGCATGTCGGCCTTCGTGCGTATGGTCATGGCAAGGCAGGAAAAAGAGCAAAGCAAGGCTAGAAAAAACACCGTCACGTCCGCGTTGCGAACGTGCTGTTGAAGACAAGCTGCGCCGTCATTCTTCCCGTACCATGCCATGCGTTTGCAGTCTCCTCGCAGAGAAAACCGCGGCATTCTACAAAAACTCGTCGCACATGTCAAAAATCAGAAGTACGGTTTTGGGGAGAAACCCCCGTCCCCCTTGATGGGGGTGCAGGGAGACGGGGGCGGAAGTTTCAGATCGTTTCCAGCGCCTCGTCGAGAGCGGCGATGATGTCGTCGATATGTTCGAGACCGATTGAGAGGCGGATGAGCTCAGGCGCGACTCCGCCCTTGCGCAGGTCCTCGTCGGAGAGCTGCGAGTGGGTGGTGGAGGCCGGATGGATGATGAGGCTCTTCGCGTCGCCGACGTTGGCGAGAATGGAGAAGATTTCCCCGTTCGCCGCATCCGTGACCTTGCGCGCCTCTTCCGCGCCGCCCTTCACGCCAAACACGACCACGCCGCCCGCGCCGTTCGGCAGGTACTTTGCCGCGAGCTCGGGCTGTGTGAGCGAGGGGTACTTCACCCATGCCACCTTCGGGTGGTTCTGGAGGTGCTTCGCGACTGCGAGCGCATTCTCGCTGTGGCGCGCGATGCGGAGCGGGAGCGACTCCACGCCCTGCAGGAAGATCCACGCCGCGTCCGGTGCGAGCGTCGGGCCTTGGTTGCGGATTCCCACCGTGAGGAGGCGGATGGAGAACGCGATAGGCTTCAGCGGCTCGGGCAGGTCATGCGCGAAGCGGAGACCGTGGTAACCGGCGTCCGGCTCGTTGTAGAGCGCGAACTTGGGGTTCGTGAAGTCGAAGCCGCCTTTCTCCACCACCACGCCGCCGATGCCGGCGCCGTGGCCGCCGATCCACTTCGATAGCGAATGGATCACGAAGTCGGCGCCGTGGTCCAGCGCACGGATCAGCGGCGGCGGCGTGAAGGTTGCGTCCACCACGAGCGGCAGGCCGTGCCGGTGCGCGACGGCTGCGTAGCCCTCGATGTCCGCGATGTCAAGGGCGGGGTTGCCGACGGTCTCGATGAAGACGAGACGCGTCTTCTCGCTGATCGCCGCCTCGACGGCCGCGAAGTCGTTGACGGGCGTGAAGTTCACCTTGATGCCGACGTTGGGCAGGATTGCGTCGAACTGGCTGAACGTGCCGCCGTAAAGGTTGTTGGCCGCCACGATTTCGTCCCCCGCGCGGGCGATGTTCGTGATCGTGAAGTAGATGGCCGCAGTGCCGGACGCGAGCGTCTGCGCCGCCGCGCCGCCTTCGAGAGCCGCGATGCGCTTGGCGAGCACGTCGTTCGTGGGGTTCATCAGACGGGCGTAGATGTTGCCGAGCTCGCGCAGTCCGAAGAGGTCGGCGCCGTGCTTCGAGTCGCGGAAGTTGTAGGCTGTCGTGCGGTACACCGGCACCGCCCGCGCGTTCGTGGCGGGGTCGCCGTGGACGTCCTGTCCGGCATGTACGGCCAGGGTTTCGATGTGGTATGTCGTCTTGCTCATAGTGTCGTTCCTTTCTTGTGGTGTCAGCGGCGGATAGTATCGCACAAATCGACAGACAAAGGATAATCGGAAAATCATGCAGAAAGCCATAGGTATTTCCTATGGTCTGAGGAACGTGCCGTACCGTGCGCCAAGGCATTA
Organism: Verrucomicrobia bacterium UBA3624; assembly: GCA_002373695.1. Classification (GTDB taxonomy): domain Bacteria; phylum Verrucomicrobiota; class Kiritimatiellia; order RFP12; family UBA1067; genus RUG572. Next base: position 21,220 of record DFLH01000064.1, on the reverse strand, counting down.
CAGCAACTATGGCGTAGTGTGACGGCTAGACGCCCGCCGAAAACGTATGCACCAGGAAGACAAACAGCGATCTGCGGCTCCAGATCGGGCAAAAAAAAATGGTCGGACCGTCGGGATTTGAACCCGAGACCTTTTGCACCCCAAGCAAACGCGCTACCAGGCTGCGCTACGGTCCGAAGACGCGGAGTATTCTATCACATCGCCCCTGGCAGGTAAAGGGGAAAGTTTTCCACATCATTTCAGAAGGCGAAGCGCCTCGGAAAAAGCCGCGTTGAACGCCTCGGAAAAAGCCGCCGAATAATCACCTGCCGCCGCATCAGCCTCGCTAGTCCCATCACCGGAAAGCACGACAGACCTGGGGCCACGCCCAGTGTTCACGACATCTACACTGACTGCTGCCCGCGCAACACGCTTTCCTGACTCGCGGCAATCAAGCGAAAGATCGTGCACCAGCACCTCCACGGAAGCATCCGCACCTGCTACGCTGGAGGACGGCACGACATGCCCGAACCGCCCGTCATTCGCCAACTGGGTCCGAACCGGCGTCCGGAGAATAGAAGACGGCGCGGCCGCGAATTCGTTGTAGGCGTCGAACGCGACAGATCCGTCAGCACGTCGAACGACGAACGACGGGCGATCGTACGGCGCGCTCACAACGACCGACCCCACACGCGTCGTCGCAAACGCCGGCGAACCGCCCTCCGGAGAAACGGCTTGCGACCGGACCGACGGTGGTTCCACCGTCCACGCTTTTGCCGACTGCCGCCCCGAAGTGAAACAGCCGGACAGAAAAACCATGGCCGCCAGCAGAAGAAACGTCCTCATCGACCGATCTCCAATCGTTGCGCGCACCGTTCGGGAAGTCCGGCCTCCCTGATGCGAGCCTGAGCGGCGGCCACGTCATATTCGAGACGGCGGAAGCGAATCTGTCTCGCACCTGGATCGTAAATGACATACGAGGCCCTTGGATCGCCATCCCGCGGCTGACCTACCGAACCGACGTTGATAAATAGCTTCTGCCCAAGTTCGATCGTAAAATCGCACGGCTCGTAATGGACAACGCCGCCAGGCGTGCTCAGATATATGATCGGCACGTGCGTATGGCCGTGGAAACAGATGGGCGTCATCTGATAATTGAAATTCGCCTCCGCTTGCTGGTTGTCGAACACGTACCCCCACCTGTCCGGCATGTCCAAAGTGGAATGAACAAGCATGAAGCCCATGTGCGGCTTCTGCAGCGGCAAGTCGTGAAGCCACTGTATGTCCGCCGGAGAAAGCTGGTCGCGCGTCCATTCCACCACTTGCGCCGCCATTGGATGGAAGTCCGCCAGGGAAGTGTCGAGATATGAGACGTAATGGTCGTGGTTGCCGCGCACCACGGGGCATTTGAGCTCGTCGCGGACGATACGTATGCATTCCGCCGGAGCGGCGTTGTACCCGACCACATCGCCTACCGAGACGAAATTCGTGACACCTTGCGCATGCGCATCTGCCAGAACGACGTTCAGCGCATCTATGTTGGCATGGATATCACCCAGTATGGCGTAAATTCGTCCCATAGGCTCCCTTGCTCTTCAGTTCATCGCTTCAGCACCACGGCAGCAGCCAATTGAAGATCCTCCACCGTGGTGATCTTGAGGTTCGGCTTGTCCGTTTCGTAAATCTTCACAGGCTCTCCCAGAAGTTCCACGGCCGACGCATCGTCCGACACTTCGGTCTTGGCGCGTTCCACCTCGGCATATGCCCGGCGCAGCAGTTGCGCGTTGAACGCCTGCGGAGTCTGCACGACCCAAAGCTTGGAACGGTCTTCTGTACGTGTGACCGTGGATCCCTTCTCGACGAACTTGACCGTATCCCAGATACGGCAACCGACGACTGCCGCGCCGCCACGCTTCGCGAGCTTGACCGTCTCGGAAATCGTCTCCGGCGTCACGCACGGACGAGCCCCGTCGTGGACCACGACTATACGAGTGTCGCTATCCACCTCCTTCAGGCCGTTCATGACGGAATTCTGACGTTTGTGTCCACCTGCGACGACAACCCTCACCTTCGATATTCCAAACATGCGCACAACGGCCTTGGCGCCGACAATCTGATCCTTGCGGACGACCAGAACGATCTGATCCACGTCCGCACATCCCTCAAAAGCCAGAAGGCTCCACGCGATTACCGGTTTAGGGCCGAGATTCAAAAAGGCCTTGTCCGTGCCAGAACCCATCCGCTCGCTTTTTCCTGCTGCCACAATTATTGCCGTTACCATGCTAAACTCCAATCTTTCTTGATATGGTCAAAATATGATTGGGGCAAGTATAGCAAAACGGCAGGGACTAGTCTAGCATCTTGCAACGGCTAGCGGGAACAATGCCTAATGGTTCCAAGAAGGAATCCAACCGTAACGATCGACAACGTGGCGAACACGATGGAAAGATTTACATGCAACGGCCACGGCAACGGCAGCAGCCGCTGTCCAAACGTCACCCACACCAGCAGAAGCATGCCGCTTGCGGTAGCCACCAGAGCATGCGACTGGCGCGTCCGCCTCGAAAACGCCCCGATGAGAAACAGGCCCAGCATGCCGCCGGACAGAACGCCCTGCATGGCGTACCACATGCCGAGCACGGTTTTGTTGTCCTTGCCCCATATCCATACCACAGCCAACGCGATGCCGATCGATACGAGCGCCAGCAACACTGTCATGGCACGCAAGAACACCATGTTGGACCTTTCGCCGGCCGCTTTAGGGTTGAAACGCTTCCAATAGTCCTCAAGGAGGACAGTGGAGCCGGAGTTGAGGGTGGCGGCCACGGTGGACATCGCCGCCGCGATGATGGCGGCCACGAGCAACCCGGATATTCCCGTGGGCAGCTTGTGCATGATGAACCACGGGAACACCTCCGCCGCCTTGATCCCCTCCGGCACCGCACCTGTGGCATGGCCGTACATCCAGAGAAGCGTACCTATCATCGTGAATAGCAACGTCACCGGAACGTAGAGGCAGGCGGACATCCAGATGGAACGCGCCGCAGCCTTCTCGTCCCTGGCCGCCACATACCGCTGCGTGTAGCACTGGTCCACGCCGAAGTTCTGAAGATTGATGCATATGCCGTACAGAAAAAGCACCCAGAACGTGTTCGACCCCCAGTCCGTGACATCCATGGAACCAAGAGACATCTTGCCTGCATGCCATGCCGCCTGCACGTTCGCAGAAAGATCCGGCGTGTACACGAGCAGCGACACGACGCATACGACCGTACCGCCGATGAGGATCAAGGACTGGATTGCATCCGTCCATACCACTGCCGCGAAACCACCCATCATCGAATACACGAGCGTTGCGACGCCTGTCACGAGGATGATGGACTCATGCGAGAATCCGAGCAGCTGATTGACCAGAATGGCCAGCAGAAGAAGAATGATTCCCGAACGCGCGCTTTGCACCACAAGGAAGCATGCGCTGGCGTAGACGCGCGCCCACGTGCCGAACCGCTTCTCCAAGAACGTATATGCCGAAACGCTCGTCGACCGGCGGTAGAAAGGCACGAACCAAAGCGCGGCGATCAGCGTAGCGACAGGCACCGTAAGCGAATTGACCCATCCCCACCAGTTCTTGTCATAGGCGCCCTCTGGCAACGCGAGAAACGAAATAGAGGAAACGTGCGTCGCAAACACCGACAGCGCAATCGCCCATGTCGGCAGCTTGCCACCGCCAGTCATGAACGTATTCGCGCCATCCCCGCTCTGTTTCCTGAAAAAGAAGCTGCACCCGAATATTGTGGTCCCGACAAGGTACGCTCCTATGACAAACAAGTCGATCCAGTTATCCATAGCACTTGTCCCTTCCTGGTGTCATGACGGACAAGACCGTCTGTACTTTTCAATGCGCTCGGCGAGCTGCCTGGCCTCTTTTTCGTTGGGGGTCTTGCGAAAATAACGGTAGTTCAACACCCAGCATGACGGATGGCGGCGGATCACGCGCTCCAGATCGCATATGCAGTCCTGGGTTCTCCGCCATATGTCCGTCCCCTTCTGCCATGGATACAAGTTGACATATTCGCAGCGGTAGGTTCCATCTTTGAGCGGACGGCTCCACGCCACCACTATCGGCGCATGCGTCTTGGCGGCAAGGAAAGCCGGCGCCACCGAAACGGGAACCGGGCGGCCGAAGAATTCCACCCACACGCCCCCATCTTCCGGCTTGACCACCTGGTCGACGAGAAGCCCCACGTCAGCACCGTCCCTCAGACCTTCGTACAACGGACGGAACGCGCCATTGGCATGGACAATCTCCTGTCCGATAGCCTTGCGCGATTTCATCAGCAGTTCCGTCATGGCAGGCGTGCCTATGTCCTTGGCGACAGATATCATCCGTCGTCCCTGCAGATGGACAAGCTGGGAAAGGACCTCCCAGCATCCGAGATGCGCGGACACCGTGACGAGCGGCTTGTTTCCGGCCAGCACCTGCAGGCATCGGGACGAGAACGCGGCCACAGATCCAGCCCTCTTCATCGCACGTCTGCTCGTCCAGAACACATGCCCGATAGTACGGGCCATGTTGCGGTAGCTGCGCCTGATGATGATGTTCTCGCTCCGTGCAGGTGGCGCGGCGGAAACGGCCGGCGCGCGTTTTTCACCCAATATGATCCGCAGGTTGTCAAGCGCAAGAGCCCGGCCCTTGCGGTCGAAGAAGAACATCACCGCGCTCATGAAATCGCACAGCGCGAACAGCAACCGGTGCGACAGGTTCGCAAGCACCAGCATCCCGAGAAAGATGCCAAGCCACTCGAACGGCCTTCGCAACCCCCGCCTGATCGGCTTGCGGTTGCGGCGCCTTTTCCCTTTGCGTTTCGGATTTGTGCTGTCTGCGTCCCTGGCCATGTCGCTGTAGCGGCCAGTATATAGTCTTTTTCCGCCGCCGTCAACACCGCCCGCACACCCCATCCCAGATGCCGGAACGGACGGCGCTGCCGTAAAATCATGCACCGGAAATGCTCGCCGACAGATGAGCCTTCCAATCCTCCATGCGTTCCGCCGTATCGCATTCTACGAGCAGACGCAGAAGCGGTTCCGTGTTCGACTGGCGCACAGACACCCAGCCCTCCGCATACTCAAGCCGGCAGCCGTCTATATCGCTACGCCCAGTCTCGGCGCCAAACCGCTTCGCGGCGGCAAGCACGCGAGCGATTGCGGCAGGCTTGTCGTCCACCTTGAAATTGATTTCGCCGGAATTTGCGTACTTGCAAGTAATCGGCGCAAGAAACCTGGAAACGGTCATGCCAGCCGCCTTTGCGCGGGCGAACGCCCCCAGCAGACGCAACGCCGCCAACTCTCCGGAATCGCAGTGGAAGAAGTCGCGGAAGTAGTAGTGCCCCGCCAGTTCGCCGCCGCAGACGGCACCGGTCTCGCGCAACAGCACTTTTGCGAACGCATGCCCTACCTTCCCCATCACAGGCGTGAACCCGTCGGCGCGAAGAGCCTCGATCGCGGCACGGCTCGTCCGCACGTCGTGGATCACAGGGCAGTTCCTGTCCGGATATGTTGCCGCAAGCACGGGAATCAGGTAGTCGGGCTGGATGAACGCGCCCGTCTCGTCCACGAACATGCAACGGTCGGCATCGCCGTCGAAGATGACGCCGCAGTCGAGGTTCTTCTCGCGCACTATGGCGGCGACCTGCTCGCGGGCCTCTGCCAGCAGCGGATTTGGAGAATGGTGAGGGAATCGGCCGTCCGGCGCATCGTTGACATAGACCGCGCCATCGCCGAACAGATCGCGCGCCAAGATGCCCGCCATGCCATCGGAGCAATCTACTGCGAAACGCAATCCGCTGAAGTCTCCGCCGGCATGCGCCTTCAACCATGCGACATATTCGCCGAGAAACCCGTCCATTCGCATTACATCCCCGGGACCGGATACATCCACACGGCCATTTGAAGCGGCGACGAGCCGTTCTACATCGGCGAGCCCCGAATCGTACCCCACCGGCAGCGCACCGCGCCGTGAAACCTTGAGGCCGTTGTCCGTCGGCGGGTTGTGCGACGCCGTAATCTGAACCGACCCGTCGAAATCGCCCCGGGCCGTGGCGAAATAGACCATCGGCGTAGTTGCGAGGCCCAGGTCGGTCACTTCCGCGCCAGCCCCCTGCAACCCTGAAACAAGCGCGTCGCGCACGGCGGACGACGTCGTGCGGCAGTCCCGCCCAACAAGCCAGCGGCGCCCGCCAACCACCTGTGGCAATGCCCCGCCAACGCGGTGGATCAATGAAAGGTCAAAATCCTTCCCGAACGTCCCCCTCATGTCATACGCCTTGAAGAATCCCATCTTCAGTCGATCCTTTCGTTCAGCGTACGCGCACTGCAAGCGGCTGAAGCGCCGCCGCATGGGCGCGCAAGACGGCCTCGTTCCACTCGCAAGGCGTCATCACCTCGCCTCGCCCGGTCCAGGCGCTGCCGGCGTACCAGGTTACGGGCTGACCGTTCCTGATCGCCCGCACCAGCAGCAGATCGCCCTGGTCCGTCATCTGGAGATCGGCCGGAGCTGGCGTGAAGATACTGGTAAGTATAGATCCTTTCCCCTTCTGTTCCGCCTCGAAGTTGGCCACCCAGCCCAGATCTGGACGTGCGGTCAGGATCCCCGCGTGCTGCTTGGCGCGCGAGATGTTGACGCCGGGGCCGCCGGCGATCTCCGACGCTCCGGAAACCTCCAATGTCGCCACATGCTTCGTGAAGCGCTGTCCGCGGTCGAGCGTAACGACACGTCGTTCGCGCACAGTCACTCCGCCGCCGCAGGCCACGGGCGCGTAGGCAACCTCGAACGCCGTCCTCACCGGCCCCGTGCAGATGCATCGCTGCGTAGCCCAGTTTCCGGCGGCAAATGCGCGGCCTTCGCGCCAGATGGCGAAGCCGCCGGTACCGCGTGCCGTTCCTACCTTGTAGTTGTCCATGCCCTCTCCGGAGTCGGTATGGTAATGCTTGAGTTTCAGCCACTTGTCGATGACAGGGTAGCCGACTTTCTTGCTCCAGACGTCCACGCCGCTTGAGACGAGGCCTTCGCCCTTGGGCGGCGGCTGGGCCACTCCTGGCCCGTAGATGCGCCACGCCGTCTTGTCGTTCTCCCACAGGTAGTCGTCGAGCCGGTCCGGCGCATGGCGGCCGAAGCAGACGTGCTCCTGATCGCGCAGGGCGAGCGATGCATCGTTGAAGACCTTGAACGTGCCTGGCACGTCCGATGCGAATGCTGACGGGAAGAGCAGCTTGTCTGGAGCCCCGTCTCCATCCTCGTCGAAAAGCTGGTGCGGAAGCACTGCGGCATTGCGCATGTCGAACACCACCAGATCCTTGTCCGCCAGGCCGAGGTCCTTCCACGGCACCTCCACCGTGTCGACGCGGAAACGCCGCACTGCCGCCACGTCCACCGTCTTGGCGTCCAGATGAGCCCGCGACACCACGTGTTTTCTGATCTCCGTTGCCGCCAGCAGATAGGCGCCAACCGCATAGACCTCCGTGGAATCAGGGCCGAAATCCTGCACCGGTCTGTCGCCAATCTGCTGTACCCATCCGAACTTGCCGTTCTCGTCCACGTTGCGGCACATCGCCGCCCATGCTTTCTTCACGCATGGCAGATATTCGTCCGCAGGAAGAAGTCCGTTGTTGACGCCCCACATCATGCCATAGCAGAAGAACGACGTGCCGCTCATCTCCTGCATGTCCGGGTCTTCGGCGTCCAGAAGGCTGGGCGACCAGGCGCCGTCAGGCCGCTGGCACGCCTTGAGGGCCGCCGCCATCTCCTTGAAAAGCGTCTCGAAAAACGGCCTGGACTTCAGCCCTGGCGGCAGTTCGCGAATGACGAGCGGCAATCCGCCGAACACCCAACCGCATCCGCGGCTCCAGAACACCTTGCGGCCGTTTTTCGTCGTTTTGCCGACATAGCGCGAATCGCGATAGAAGAGGTGTTCTTCCTTGTCGTACAGCTTCGCATGCGTGGCGCGGTACTCGGAGATCATGAAGTCGCGGTACTTCGCCTCGCCAGTGTAGGCGGCGAGCTTCGCCCATACGGGCGGAGCCATGAACAGAGCGTCGCACCAGCACCAACGGTCGAAGTTCATCTTCAGTCCCTTGGGCGTGTTCTGCGCCACAGGCGTACGGGAACGGTAGTCCAGCACGAAATCCAGCGCCTTTATCACGGGCGTGGCGGCGGCAAGGCTGTCATCGGTGCGCGCCAGTTCAAGCCACGCCTGCCCTATGCAGTGGGAATCGGCGTGGTACGGACGGCCCTCCAGCTTCCAACCGTACCGGCGACCTTCCTCGCGCACCACATCAAGGTAGCGGCTTGAGGGGCAGGAAAGCCCGAATGCCGTCAATCCGGCGTAGAACGCGCCATAAGTCCAGTCCTTGTGGTTTCCACGCGGCGGATGCGCAAGCATCCAGTCGGCAACCTTCATTCCGTTCTCCATCAAGGTGGAACATTCCCACGCATCGGGGGCGGCGGCGGCAACGCCGCACGTCAGCACGCAACCAAGCAACATCTTAAGTCTATTCATAATCCACTCCACGCATTTCAAGACAGAACCGGGCGAGATTCGATTATAGCACATCCCGCTCTGCTTTGCTATAATATGCGCCATGACGAACGAACATCGCAAAGGCCCCCGCGAGCTTTGCACTGGCGGAGAATGGATATACGGACGCAATCCGGCCGTGGAAGTGATGCGCGCCGCGCGCCGCGGAGTGCGCGAAGTGGTGCTTCCGCCATTCGACAAGAACGAATCGGAAGAAATCGCCTGGCTGCGGCAGACGGCCCGCCAGCGGCATATCGTCGTACGGACCGAAGATCGCAAGCGGCTTGACATCCTCACAAGAGGCGGCCACCATCAGGGCGTGGCACTCAAGGTAGAATCCTATCCGTATGTGGATTTCGGCGACATCCTGGCAGATGTGGAGAACGACGAGAACGCGAAGGTGGTGATACTCGACCATCTGGAGGACCCGCAGAACGTCGGATCCATCCTCCGCACGGCCTGTGCCGTCGGCGCCACGGGCGTCGTAATCCCGGAAGACCGGGGATCTGGCGTCACTCCTGCGGCCGTCAGAGCATCTGCAGGCGCAAGCGAACACCTCAAGGTCGCGCGCGTCGTGAACCTCGTACGCGCCATGAAGCAGCTAAAGGACGCCAACATGTGGATCACCGGCCTCGATTGGGGCAAGGATGCAAAACCATACACCGAAATCGATTTCAGGGGGCGTGCAGGCCTCGTCGTAGGCTCCGAGGGCATGGGCATCTCGAGACTGGTGCGCGAAACATGCGATTTCATTGCCGTCCTTCCAATGCGTGGCGAGATCGAATCGCTGAACGCAGGAGTAGCAGCCGCCATTTGTCTGTATGAAATGATAAAAGGAACCGTAAAATGAAAATGATTGTTGTTGCCGCTCTCGCGCTGGCAGGCATGGTCAATGCCGCCGCCAACGACTTCCAGGCCAATCCCGTTCCGGCGCTCGGACAGAACGCCAAGGACCAGAAGGCGTTCGATCCCGCCGGAAAAGGGCCGCGCGTCCTTTTCATAGGCAACTCGATAACAAAGCACGGTCCCAGGCCGCAAATCGGCTGGACCAACAACTGGGGCATGGCGGCCTCCGCCCTGGACAAGGATTACGTGCACCTGCTGCAGAAGAAGATCACATCCGTGCGCCCCGACTCGCAGTGCTGCCTGCTGCAGGTGGCCGGATCGTTCGAGCGGTCGTTCTTCAAGCCTGAATGGTCGTGCGCGAAGAATTTCCGCTGGGCGCGCGAATTCAAGCCCGACATCATCGTGATGTTTTTCGGTGCAAACGTGCCCAAGACCTATGACGCCGGCACGATGGAACCCAAGCCGGCGCGTTCGTATGGAGACGCGCTTGACGCGTTCCGCTCATATCTCGATCCCGACGGAAAGGCCGTAGTGCTGATTTCTGAGGGTTTCTACATGCGCCCGAAGCTTGACGCCGAAAAGAAGGCGGTGGCGGCAAGGCGCGGCGACATATTCGTGAAGATGGACGACATCGGCGCACGTGCAGACGCGCATGGCCGTTACAACCACCCAGGCGACCTCGGCATGCAGCTTATTGCAGACCGGTTCTGGCAGCATATCGAACCGCGCCTGAAGAATCTGGCGAAATAGCCGAATCCACGCATCCCGCAGAAGAAAGGAGCCGCAGGCGACACCTGCGGCTCCTTCTTTCCTTCACGCGTCCTAAGACGTCGTTCAGCATACGCCCTGGGCCACCATCGCATCGGCCACCTTCACGAAGCCGGCGATGTTCGCGCCCATCACGTAGTTGCCCTTGTCGCCGTACTTGGCGGCGGCTTCCCAAGCGTTGTCGTGGATGGACTTCATGATGCCCTTGAGCTTCGCGTCAACCTCCTCACGCGTCCAGCTGAGGCGCTCGGAGTTCTGCGACATCTCAAGACCCGAAGTCGCGACGCCGCCGGCGTTGGACGCCTTGCCGGGCGAGTACATGATCTTCGCCTTGACGAACTGCGCGATGGCGTCCGGAGTGGACGGCATGTTCGCGCCTTCGCCGACAAGCTTGCACCCGTGCTTGAGCAGGTACTCGGCATCCTTTCCGTTGAGTTCGTTCTGGCGGGCGCAGGGGAACGCCGCATCAATCTTGTCCGCAAGCTGCCAGCTGTTCTTGCCGGCGAAGAACTTGACGGACTTCGTCTTCTTGGCGAAGTCGGCCAGTTCGCCGCGCTTGACGTTCTTGAGCACCATGATGTCCTGGAGCATCTTCTCCGTGATGCCGTCGGCGCAGTAGATCGCGCCCGAACGGTCGGAGAGCGTCATCACCTTCGCGCCTAGCTGCATCAGCTTCTGCGCGGCGAAGGACGCCACGTTGCCCGAACCGGAAATCACGCACTTCTTGCCTTCAAGCGTCTCGCCGCGCATCGCGAGCATGTTCGCGGCGAAGTAGACGTCGCCATAGCCGGTCGCCTCAGGACGGACGAGCGATCCGCCGTAGCTCAAGCCCTTGCCGGTGAGCACGCCCGTCCACTCGTTCGCAAGACGCTTGTACTGTCCGAACAGATATCCTATCTCGCGGCCGCCAACGTTCATGTCGCCAGCAGGCACGTCCGTGTCCGGGCCGATATGACGGAAAAGCTCCGTCATGAAACTCTGGCAGAAACGCATGACTTCGGCATCGCTGCAGCGCTTGCCGGGCGTATGGGGGCTCACCTTCGGGTTGAAGTCGCTGCCGCCCTTGCCGCCACCCATCGGGAGCGTGGTGAGGGAGTTCTTGAAAACCTGCTCGAATGCGAGAAACTTCAAAACGCCAAGATTCACAGTAGGATCGAAACGCAAACCGCCTTTGTACGGGCCGATCGCGCTGTTCATCTGGATGCGGTAGCCGCGATTTACACGAACGACGCCCTTGTCATCCACCCACGGCACACGGAACATTATCACACGCTCCGGCTCGACCATGCGCTCTAGAATCGCGTTGGCCTCATATTGCGGGTTCTTCTTGAGAACCGGATCGAGAGTCGTCAAAACCTCATCGACGGCCTGAAGAAACTCCGGTTCGTTTGCATTGCGCGCAGCAGTTTCTTTCAGCACGCGCTCGACGTATTTGCTCATTATCGTTTTCCTTTGTTGTGAGTAGAACACTCTCGCCCAGACCAGCAGTTTCCGTGCCAGCCATGAGCAATAAACCCGTCTTTGCCAATATGCAAGATTTCCAGCCGCGTTTTGTACAATTGGTAGGGGCACACATCTCGCGTGACCGAATATTGCAACTACCTCACCACACGCGTATTACATTTTACGTAATGCCGCCGGAAGCTGTTTTACAAAATCTGATCGACCGCCCCTTGGGCGTTGGCATTGACGCCTTGATTCGTTTCAAGCCGCTGGCTTTATTCCCGCCACGCCTGTCAGCAGATGGTAGATAGTATGCCGGCAGCCGTTGCGAACGCGTACTCCAGGCGCGTTCCGCCTGCAGGAGCGATAGAAAAACAGTTGCCATCCATTTGCACTTGCATGGCGAACGCGGTTTTGATAGACTATGCCTCCGTTCGCCACGGAGACGGTCCCGTCGTCTAACGGTTAGGACACCAGGTTTTCATCCTAGTAACAGGAGTTCGACTCTCCTCGGGACTGCCAAAGGCGCAACCAGCCGGCCAATCAGGATTGGCGGCTTTCCTTCAACAGCTTGCCGATGTTAAGCATTCGCTCGTTCAGGTCGCCAAACGTGACATCCGACGAATACACGTCCTTGTAGTAGTTGTACGCCTTCTCGTAGTCCTTGGCTTCTTCGGCGCAAAGTCCCAGCTGGTATACGACCTTCTTCTTCAGGTCGTCCATCATGGGCAGCTGGTCGCGGGCGGTTTCCAGCTGCATGACGGCCATGTCGCGCTGGCCCTTCTTGAGGAAGCACATCGCAAGGTAGTACAAGGCCTGCAAGCGGTCCTTGGGCGATTTCTGCGCCAGCTGCAGATGCTGTATGGCATCATCGTAGTACTCGTAGATGTAGTACTGGTACCCCAGCTCGAAACGCAGATGGAGATCGTTCGGATAGCGGTCGACCCGTGTCGCGAGATCGTCGAACACGAACTGGTTCTTCTCCACCTCTAGCGCATCGGCTTCTTCCTCCTTGCCCTCCTGCCTCAACGCTTCGATGCGAGCTTCGTAGTCTGCCGCGCGTACGGTGGAAAGCATGCGGTCAAGCTCCGGGTCGGCGGAATTGATGGCCTGGGCCTGCTCCAGCGTCTGGACAGCCTCCGCGAACCGCTTGTTCTGCATGTAGATTCGGGCAAGCGCCCGGTACATGTTCATGTTGCCCGGCTCCTTCTCGATCTGGGCCTTCTTTTCCGCGATAAGCGCCTCGGCGTCGGAACCGACGACCATCGCCTTGTTCGCCTGGTCCAGCTTCTTCGCCTGTTCCTTGTTGGCGATCAGATTCTGGAAACCGCCCTTCTTTCCGACGGAATCCGTCCATCCGCTCGACATGGTCGTCTGCGCTTCCGCGTTCTTGAGCAGCTGCAGCACGCGCTGGTCGCCAGGCTTCAGCTGTGAAAGCTTCACATACGCATCGCGCGCCTTGTCGTACCGTTTTGCCGCCATGTAGTAGGCGGCGATGCGCTCGAGAAGGTTTGCGTCGTTCTGGTTGCAGGAATAGGCCGCCTCCACGGAGATCGCTGCCGCCTCCGGCTTGCCTGCCGCTTCTGCGGCCTTGACAGCGGCTTCGATGTTGTCCGGATCGAGCGGATTGATCGTCAGCAGCCTCTCAGCTTCCGCCATCGCCTCTACGCCCTGCCCCTTCTTGGCGAGCGAAAGTATCTTCGAACGCATCGTCATGCACTTCATCTTGGCCATGAAGCCCGGAGGATTCTGGCGGAAGTTGGCAATCTGGGCGGCACGCAGCAGCCGGCGCGTCTCCAGCGTGTCCGGCGCACATGCCAACGCTTCGGACAACATCTCCACCGCCAGCTCGTAACGGCCCGCCTCCAGCGCCTGGCGGCCGCGGTTCGTGAAATTCTGTGCCTTCTGGGCAAGTGCATCGTTCGCCATCTGTATTTCTCCTTGGAAGACTTTGCTTGTATTATACCACAATCGAAGGGGTTGGAATCGTGTCAGAACTCGCTGGAGTCGCAGACGAGGTTGTCCATGATGTAGTCCTTGCGCTCGGGCGTGTTCGCGCCCATGTAGAACTTTATCGTCTTGTCGAGCTCCGTGTCGTCGTGGCAGCCTACGGGCGTGAGGCGCATGTCCGGCCCGATGAAGTCCGCGAACTCCTCCGGGTTAAGCTCTCCAAGGCCCTTGAATCGCGTGATCTCCGCACCTCGGCCGCATTTTGCGATCGCCGCCTCTCGCTCCTCGTCCGAGAAGCAGTAGTGCTGCTCCTTCTTGTTGCGCACGCGGAAGAGCGGCGTCTCGAGTATGAACACCCGCTTGTCCATGACGAGCTGCTTGTAGAAGCGCATGAAAAAGGTGATGAGCAGGTTGCGGATGTGGAGTCCGTCGACATCCGCATCCGTGGCGAAGATGATCTTGCCGTACCGGAGATGCTCCAGCGTCTCCTCGATGTCGAGCGTCTTGATGAGGTTGAAGAACTCGGCGTTCTTGTAGAGCACGTCCTTCGCGAGGCCGCACGTGTTGAGGCACTTGCCGCGCAGGAAGAACACGGCCTGGTTCTCGGCGTTGCGGCTGCGGTTCAGCGTGCCGCCCGCCGATACGCCCTCGGTGAGGAAGATCATCGTGTCCTCCCCCTCCGGACGCCCCGTCTTCTTGTTGATCTTGTCGAGCTTCAGGTGGTTCTTGCAGTCCTTCAGCTGCGGCACGCGCACGCTCACGGCCTGCGACCGTTCGCGCGCCTGCTTCTTGATGGTGTTCAGCTGGCTGCGCAGCTTGGAAGTCTCCTCCACCTTGGCGATCAGCTTGTCGGTCTCGGATGGATTCTTGTGGAACAGCTCCTCGGCGTGTTTCTTCACTTCGGCGACCAGTTCGCTGCGTATCTCAGGCGAGCCGAGCTTCGTCTTGGCCTGGCCCTCGAACGTCGGATCCTGCATCCTGATCGCCACCGCGCCGATGATGCCCTCGCGCACGTCGTCGCCGTCGAACTTCTTCTTTGAATACTCGTTCAGGGCCTTTGTAAGCCCCTCCTTGAACGCGCTCAAGTGGGTGCCGCCCTCGGTGGTGTGCTGTCCGTTCACGAACGAGTAGTACTCCTCCGAGAAGCGGTTAGTGTGCGTGAACACGAACTCCAGCGTCTTGGAACGGTAGTGGAACGGCTGGTATATCTTCTCGAACTGCGCCTCGTCCGCAATGAGATCCGCCAACCCCTCGTCGCTCACGACGCGCTGTCCGTTGAGGTCGAGAGTGAGTCCCGCGTTGAGGTAGGCGTACATCTTGAGGCGGCGCATGACGTGCTCTTCGCGGAAGCGGAACTTCTTGAAGATCGTGCCGTCTGGCAGGAACTCGACCAGAGTGCCGTTGCGCTCGTTCGCGTCCTTGCACTTGCCGCGCTTCCTTGACTTCAGCTCGCCCTTCTCGAAGAGCGCCTCGGAGAACTCGCCGTCGCGCACGGAGCGGACGTAGAACCGGTCCGAGAGCGCGTTGACGGCCTTGGTGCCCACGCCGTTCATGCCTACGGAGAACTGGAATGACTCCGTATTGAACTTGCCGCCGGTGTTCAGTTCGCTCACGCAGTCCACCACCTTGCCGAGCGGGATGCCCCGCCCGTAGTCGCGCACGCTGCACGCGCCGCTGTTCCAGTCCAGCTTGATCTCCACGCGCCTGCCGAATCCCATTATGAACTCGTCGATCGCATTGTCGATCACTTCCTTCAGAAGCACGTATATGCCATCGTCATAGTCGCTGCCGTCGCTCGCCCGCCCGATGTACATGCCGAGGCGCAGGCGGATATGTTCCATCGCGCTCAGATGCTTTATGTTCTCATCGCCGTAATTTCCTGTTGCCATGCGCCCATTATACCACAATCGGACGCACTCTTGCATATCCGCAATTCACGTTTCGTCACCGGCCGGCGTAAGACACGTGGAAACCGTATGGCTTCAGCGCGTGTCCGTCCACCGTACGGGGCTCGTCCCCCAGATTGACCGCCAGGCGCAGCCCGCCCTCGTATTCGGCCACGACCGCGCCATCGTCCGCGCGGGACGCCGGCTCCACGTCGCCGCGCGCCAGCATCGGCGAGCGGTCGTGCCGGAAGAAGACGAGTCTGCGCCCTGCGTACCGCGAAACGACGTCGCCCTGGATCGCGTGCAGGCGCGCGTACCACGCGCGCGCCTTCGCGTCGTGCGTGAAATGCCAGGCGTTGCATCGGTACGACAGCTGGTAGCCCATCGCCAGACACCACGCCAGGACGCGTTCGTTGTCGGCGAACGCCCCCAGGTCGTGTAGATAGAAGAGGCAGCATCCGTGGAACATCCGCGCCGGGACGGCTTCGATCTCCCACAGGTGCGGCGGCAGGCTGGATTTCTTGAGTATGTTGTTGCCGATGTCGTCGTCGCGCACCGGCACGGTCCCCCACGACAGTCCGCACAATGCGGTTTCCTCGCGCGCCACGCGGTCCCATCCGTCCTCCGTGCCCAGCGGCACGGCGCGCGAATCCTCCTCAACCATCGAGATCAACCCCTCCAGATAGGCGGTCGGATGGGGCGCGGCGGGATTGAAGTCGTAGTGGAGCCGCCGCGCGCCGCACTGGTCCTGGAACAGCAGATCCACCGGGATGTCCCCGGTGAACTGCCGGCGCGTGGCGCGGTTGGCCGCCTGGACGGCCGGATGCCAGAAGCAGACAGTCCATCCGTCCGCCGCGCCGTACGACTCGTGCATCTTCCGTCCGGCGGCGTCGACGGAAAGCGGCTCCTCTCCCGCCGCCAGGAACGTCGGCCCGCGCGGATGGTCGCACCACCACGTCGGATTCGTGTATGGCGAATAGAGATGCCCCGCCACGCGGAGTTCGGAGACGAGCGCGCGCATTTCGTCCGCCGTTCCGTACGATTCGCGCGGCGGCAGATGGTCCGGGTACTGCTTGTCGAATCCTCCGCGCAGATATTGCGACTGGTGGACGAGCGACGGCGACGGGATCTCCGGCACCGCACGCCGGCATTTGGCCGCGGAATCTCCAAGGAACAGCAGCGGCGCGCGCTTGAATTTCTCCAGTTTCGCGGGGTCGCGCACCTTGTCCTCCAGCGGCCGGAAGAGGTCGTTCATCCCGACGTACGCGTCGCACGCCGCTTCGAGCGTCACATTCGTCAGCAGGACGGTCGAGGGCGTGGTCCACGTCTCCCCGTCCTTCACCCATGCGCGGAAGCCGTGTTCCGCCCATCCTCCCCCGGCGTCGCCGCCGATTCTCAGCACGCCCGGCACGAACGGCTTCGGACAGCGCCACGGCTCGTGCGGAGGACGCGGCCTGACCCCCATCAGTGCGCATCCGCTCCCGTCCTTCCAGCGCCAGTGCGCGAAGTCGGCGAAGAGTCCCGGATAGTCCCCTCCCAGCGAATGCCACTCTTTCGGCACGAGCGCCTTGATGAAACTCATCCCTCCCGTCTCGAGCCACTGCCCTCCGCCGCGGACGTAGCGCTTCAGCCGTTCGATCGCCGCCGGAAAGTCCGCCGCGCTCTCCGCCGGAAGAGTTTCGGTGTAGGGATTCACCACGAGAAGCGTGGCCGGATCGGTCTCCGCCGCCGCGATGGCGGCGGGCGTCTCCAGTTCGCGGAATGCGTACCGTCCGCCGCACGCCGCACGGAGCATCCGCCGGATGGATTCAAGCGTAGCCGGGCAGAAACCGATCTTGCGGGGGCCCGCCGGAAAGCGGACGAGCGCGACATTGCGGCGCTTGGAGTCCGCCGCTTCCCTCAGAACGCCCTCGACGCATCCGCGCAACAGCGCCAGGCGCGCCCGCGCGCCGTCGGCCGACGAGGCCGACGCCACGCGCCACAGCATCCCCGTTCCGCCCAGCGATGCGCCGTACAGCAGAGGGCCGTTCGGGGAGTCCAGGATCACGCGGTCCGCGTCCCCGGGAAGAGGTGCGCGGTTGACGGCGAACTGCGCGTTTGTCGCGGCGCGCAGCGCGTCCGCCGGCAGGAAACGCGCCCCGTCCTCCGTCGCCGTCGCGCGCACCGGCGCGTCGCGCAGCGGGCGCATCGCGCACGTACGCCCGAACACGCTGCGGTAGCCGAAGCCCTTCACGGTGACGCCATCCCAGGCGCAGCGGGAGACGTCCGTCTGCCGCATGAAGAATTCCGGCTTCAGGGAGTATCCCGTGCCCATGTGCTTGTCGCCTGGAAACGTCACCCGTTCCACGTCGGCCGGGTCGAACGCGACACGCGCCGGAAGCATGAAATCCGTCACCGTCTTTCCGTGCGGCGTGACGCGTCCGCGCATTTCCACGCCCCCTTCCACGGGACGCACGGCCACCGTCACGTCCGCCGCAGGGGACGAATACGACACCACGCCCGGCGCGTTGGTGGCGGCGGCGCACTCCGCCGGACGCAGCGTCGTTCCGTCGGAGAACGCGAGCGACCACAGGCCGCCCGCGACGAGAAGCGACAGCGCGTCCATCACCGCAGCGTGATCACGGTTCCGCCGGAATGGAACACGGCGTAGATTCCGTCCGCGCGCTTTTCCAGCGTGGCGGACACGCCCATCGCCTTCGCCGCCGCGGATACGGCGGCCGATAGCGTCGCTCCGTCGGTCGAAACGGTCTCCGCCGCAAGAACCAGATGTTCGCCCTGCGGCGGCACGGCGCCGTCGGAAACGGCGAATGCGACGGACAGAGCGCCGGAGACGGAGAGCGCGTCCGCGGATACGGACGGCACCTCGCCGTCCGCGCCGCACGCCACGGAGACGACCGCGCCGTCCAGCGACAGCGTCCCCGAGACGGAGGAGTCTGCGGAAAGCGCCACCGAAGCGGCGGACGTCTCCTCGGCGGCCAGCGAACCGCCCTCCAGGACAAGAGCGTCCGTCTCGATGCGCGATTCCGGGATTTGCAGCGCCGCGCCGGCCGCCACGCGCACGGACGAATATTCCAGCGTATTCGCCGTGTTGAACCACTTGCGGCGAAGGGCGGCCGCGATCCGCGCCCGGAACCAGTCCGGGATCGCGTTGCGGTAGATGAGGATTTCTCCTATTCGCAATCCGCCGAACACCCCCGCCGTGGCGGACATGCTGCCGCCGTAGTACGACGACGACCACCTGCACCCGCCGATGTAGTCCAGCGACGCGCCGGCGTTCGACACCTTCTGGTCGAGGAGATGCATTCCGGGAGAAGGTCTGGTCGTGTACGGCGCGGAAATCACATCCGCCGGTGCGCCGTCGATTTTCACGAATCCGGAACCGTAGTAGCTTCCGTTCGGCTCTTCGCCGAGCAGCGGGAAAGTGTTGCCGCCGCCGCCGAACCCGCGGTATCCCCAGCCTGACCCCGCCGCCAGCAGCGCAGGGCCGCGCAGTTCCGCTTCTTCGTTGAGCGGAAGGTCTTTCAGCCCTTCGTAGTCGCCCCACACGACGAAAATATTCCTCATGCCCGGATAGTTGGCGCTGTCGGCGGAGGCGGACAGCGCCGAATTCGGAACAAACGCGCCGCCGTCGCCGTCCGGATAGAGTTCCGTGGTGTAGGCTCCGAAGTCGACAAGCGGAAGTCCGTTCTGCGACGTTTCGCCCAGATACGGATTCCCGACCCTGCGCGTCTGGTCGAAATTGTACTTGATGGTCGCCGGAATCGCATAGTTCACGCCATTCTCGGAATCGGACCATTTCGATATCGCCGTTCCGGACGAATACTCGAGCGAAGCCGCATCCGCAGCGTCGAGATGCATGTACGCGCCGGACGACTCGAGCGGCGCGATGCGCAAAACGCCCTCGTAGACGTCAAGCGCCGTGATTCCCGTTCCGTGCGCCCCCACCGTGAGCGTCCCGCCTCCGTTCTTGCGCAACGCGCCGGAACCGTCGATTCTGGCGATCTTCGAGTCGGCGTCGTTCCCGACTTCGGCATCGCCCTGGAACTCCATTCCCGGGATTTGGGTCTGGCCGTCGGGAACTTCGTACGCTCCGGAAACCGCCACGGCCGGATTCCCCGCCTCGAAATACCCTTTCGGCCAGAGATTCTTCCCCCCAGACAAAATCGCCGTCGCACTGCCCCACTGCATCTGCGCGCGGAGAGGCGCCGCCGAGACGTCCAGCGTCGAATCGCCCAGCAGCGTCACCTTGCCCAATGTCGCCACGTCCAGCCACTTGCGCATCATGTACGTGTTGTACGGTTCCACGAACTCGTTGGCGGCGACGGTGTCGTTGCCGCCTCCGGTTTCGTTGAGAACGACGATTTCTCCGATTTTGAGACCGCCGTACGAGAGCGCGGCGGCCTTGGACGAGTACCCAAGACCGGAGAATGCATCGATCGCACCATATGGCGTAGTGCTCTTGTTTGCCACCTTCCAGCGCAGGAGATGCGTTCCGTCCGGGACCGGGCGGTTGTAGAAGGAAGGAATGCCGTCGTATTTCGCCGTGCCGTATTTCTTGCCGTCGATGTAGTTGCCGTCCTGAAGCCGTCCTCCGATGCTGGTGTAGTGGATCGGCGCCGCAACGCCACCGTTCACGTAGCCACGAACGAGAGATGCCGTTCCTGCCGAACCGAAGAAACAAGGTCCGATCGATTTCTCGCGATTCTTCGCGTCCGGATCGTCTTCGAAGACGTAGAGGATTTCATACCCGCCGGAGAGGGCGTTGTCGAACGCCAGCGCGGCGCCGTAGCCGTCCGCGGCGGTGTTTTTCAGGGATCCGAGGTCTATCATGGGCAGACCGGTGCACGACTGTGTGGAGAGGTAGGCGTCGGGACGCCCGGAGAGAGTGGAGAGCGACCTGTCCGTCCTGCCGTCCGCGTCGGACGCCCCGGTGACGAAATTCGTGCCGTTGCGCGTGTCGGTCGTCAGCGAAGCCGGATCGTTGGCGTCCAGATGGAATATCACGTTCGCGTCGCCGGACAGATCCAGCGATCCCGGGCGTGACGTCGCGAACGTGCCGTTCGACACTACCACGTTCAAATTCGTGTTTCCGACCACCGCCACTTCCAGACGACCCTCGCCGCTTTTGTACAGCGTCGTTCCGCCGCGCAGATATTCGATCCGCAACGTATCGCCGGCCTCGACCGTTATGTTCGTCGCGGCGGGCAGTTCGACAATCTGCTCAGACGCGGTTCCGCCGCGCGACGCGACGGCGACAAAGCAAAGAACGGCGGCAACTACAACTTCACCCCCCCCCGCCAGGGTTTTAATAGTTTTCCATGTCATCATGCACTTCCTTCGTTCAATTGGCACTGCACACCAGACCAAAACACCGGGACGGTGCCATTATGCCAAATCTCCACATGCCATGCAATAGAGAAATTCGCTCTGTCATGTAGATTTCAACGCCACCCCGGAGGGTCTGACCCTATTGGTGACCCCGGAGGGTCTGACCCTATTGGTGGAGTAGGAGTGGTGGAGGGTGGAGACCCCGGAGGGTCTGACCCTATTGGTGGAGTAGGCGTGTTGGAGTAACTTCATGCCAGCACCCTCCTGCCCTTCGCCGTCAGGCGATATGTCCGCTGCGGCGAATGGGGGGCTCCTTCGGACGCAATGAAGCCCGCCGCCACAAGCGGCGTCAGGTAGCGCGAGGTGAAGTAATTCGGGCTGGAGACGCCCAGTTCCCTGCGAAGTCCTGCGGGGCGCTTCGGGCCTTCTGCAAGAACGGCGAGGAGA
>DFLH01000076.1:111997-129209 GCA_002373695.1 Verrucomicrobia bacterium UBA3624 | reverse complement strand
CAAAAAATGGGTAAACTCCAGGACTTTGCTTCGACCCGCACGATATGCTATTATAGCCGGGATTTGAAAGGAAAGCAACTGATGAACCACCTACGTTCCGTACTCGGACTGGCGCTTTCGGCCTCGCTCCTGGCCCCTGCCGCCTTCGCGCTCGAATTGGTCTCGCCGAAGGAAGGAGAGGTGTTCTGCGCCCTGAAGCCGGAGCACCGCGCGTTCCTGAAGCTCGATGCCGAAGGCCGTCGCGCGCAGTTTCTCGACGAGGCGTGGCGCGGGCGCATCGTAGAGAAAGATATCGCCAGCACACCGCTTCCGCTGGAGCTGGCATGGCGCGGCGGAAAGGGTCCCTACGATGTGAAGGTAACGCTGGACGGCAAAACCGTGTTTGTGACGAACCTGATGGAAACTACCGTCAAGGTGTGGAACCTCGAGATCGCGCGCGAGTACGCCTGGACGGTCTGCGGCGGCGGCGAACGCGCGAGCGGACGCTTCAGGACGCGCGACCTGGCGCCGCGCCTCATGTACGTTCCCGACGTTCCCAACATCCGCGACCTCGGCGGCCGCACCGGTCTCGACGGACGACGCGTGAAGCAGGGGCTTGCGTACCGCTCTGCGGGGCTGAACGAAAACGCGTCAAACTGCTACGGCGCCAAGGAGACGATGGCGATGTACAAGGCCGGCGTGCTGGAGAAAAGGTTCGGCGAAGAGGGCAGGAAGCTGAAGGAGCGGATCGATCGCGAGAAGGGCGCGCTCAAGTTCGACCCCAAGGCGCCCTGGCTGCGCAAGATGCTCCTGAAGCCGGAGAACGAGTGGCGTCCCGGCAAGAACCGGATGACGCCTGAAGGCCTGCACATCGCCAATTACGTCCTTGGATGGAAAAGCGACATAGATCTTCGCCGGGACTTCGAGTGCTGGGGCATGACAGGATCGCCGGCAGGCGCGGACGTGAAGTGGTTGCACTACTCGTCCAAGGCCTACGCAGCCATGGCGACGCCGGAAGGCAAGGAGGCGTTCGCCAATGTCTTCAGGGTGTTCCTTGACAGGCGGAACTACCCGATCGTATTCCACTGCATCGGCGGCGCCGACCGCACGGGCGCGGTGGCGTTCATCCTCAACGCGCTTCTCGGCGTCTCCGACGACGAGCTGGACAAGGACTGGGAGTTCACCGTGTTCACCTACAAGGACCAGAGCTTCGGGCACAAGACGCGCTTCGACAAGTTGCGCAAGGTATTTGACGCCTACCCCGGCGCGACGACCCGCGAGAAGGCGGAAGCATATGTACGCGAACTCGGTTTCTCCGACGCCGACATCGCCATGTTCCGCAACATCATGCTCGAGGACTAGTCGACACCTATGTATCTGGCGGCAATCCAACGTCAAGTGCATATTTCCGCAGCACAATTCCGCTTGCACACCGCACCGGAATGTGGTATCTTCTGCGTCGGCGATGCTCATATGACCATGTGTGGTACTGAACACAGGAGAATTGAAAATGAAAAAACATACGTTGATAGGGGGGGGGCGTAAGTTATCGCTTGCGCTCGGCGTGGCGCTGTTCTCTTTTGCGACGCATGGCGCGCCGAACGTCTTCGACGACGCCGTATTCTGGTTCCGCGGCGGCAAGGACTTGAACCGCGATGGCTACATTGATTATGGCGAGTTCTTCGACGATCTTCGTGCGAAAACTCCAAATGATGGCAACCATAACATGACTATGTCGTCAACGCTCTACACGGGCGACTCTGATGCGTTCAAGGGAAACGCCGTGTTCAGGAAAGAACAAGTCGCATTTCCGGCATTGGGAACCAGTGCGGCAAAAGACGATGTGCAGGTTCTGCATATTTCCGACGATTTGCAAGGAGGCAAATATTACTTTCCTTTTGCCGTCAATCCTCGTCATGTTTTTGCGAGAAATGAAGTATCCAACGAATATACGATTGTCAGCCGGATACGTCTGGATGACGACAATACCCATCGCTCTCTTGAAAAATGTTTTTTGAAGGTGGGGTATAACACCAACGATTTAGCACGGCAGCAGGGCATGTGGCTTGGATTCAAGGCGCAAAATACGTCAACAGGAAGCAGGCAAATCACGGGTCGGCGCATAGACAGCACCGGTACTGACAGTTCATTCGATCTCAATTTGCATGTTCCGACAAATACGTGGGTGGATTTGGCGGTCGTGGTGGGTAACGGAAACCTGCGCGTTGGCATCGCTACGCCTGCGACGAACCTCTACAACAATTCCACTATAGCGTTTGCTGAAACAGATATGCGGACTGACAACTATGAATTGCTTGAAGACCTGGATGGTGCGTATTACATGATGTTCTGCCGTGATGGACAGAAAACATTCAAGCAAGCAAGCGGTACCGACAAGACCGCTTTCATCGGCAGCGTTCAGCAGGTGGCGATATGGGATAGGATTCTTAGCGACCAGGAGGTGATGGCGGCGTTCGGCATGCCGCGTCCGGCAATTTTCAGAACTGGCTTTGACAACGGTGCGTCGAACGAATTTGGCGGCACGCGGTCAGGCGCGACGCAGACCATTGATGGACTCGGCTCTTGGCAAGAACTTTGGAACACGATGAAGGCTGGCGACACATGGACCGTGAACTTCAACGCATTGCGCGATGAAGCAGGACTACCCCAGATATTCTCCATCAAATCGCTCCGTAGCTCGTCGGCGCAAATCGAAGTTACACTGAATGAAACTTCCCTCGGAGAAAACTATGTTGTACCCGATGGCCGCACATTCTGGCCGGTGCCTGCAAACCTTGTCAACGCGGGCGCGAACACGCTCGTCATCAAGCGCAATGACGGCGGAGCGCGCGATTTCGTGATAGATGGGATGGAACTCGGCGGCTCGCTTGGTGTAGGGACGATTTCAGGAAGCAGCACGGACGATGGAAGGACCGATCCAAGGCTAACGAAAACAGGCGTCCCGTCGGCTGCGGATCCAAATACTCAACACTGGCCTCAGGAACTCATGCCATATAGTGGCGTCACCAATCTCCATCTCCGAGTGTGGGTCGATCCGGATGTGGCAGAAAAGGCGTCGTTCACTTTCCGGACAGCCGCAAAAGCTGCCAATAGAAGTTCGACACAAACCGCAAGTTCCTCTAATTACTTCTCGGTTTATATCAATGGAATGTATGATGTCAAACTCAATGCTAATGCCAACTGGACTACATACAAACCTACATTCAACCCCGGAGAATTGCGTGCCGGATGGAACGATTTTGAATTCATTACCCCTGAAGCATACCAAGGGGTTCATTGGTACTTTGCCTACTTCCGCTTCGAGACGGTTCTGCCGAGCGCGTTCGGTTTCCCGCCGCCGCTCGGGATGTCGGTCATCATCAAGTAGCGCAGTATGATTCGTCTTGTAGCCGCAGTCTTCGCGCTGGTCTCGTCTTGCGCCGCCGCGTCCGGCGTGTCCAACGCGCCGAAAGCGGCGGCGTTGCGCGTAGAGGCGGAGACTGGAAATCCGCTGCACATCGTCCGTGAAGGGCAAGGTGAAAAGCCGGTTCTCGCGATACGCAACACCGCACAGGAGAGAATCGCCGCGCACGGAACGCTGAAGATGGAAGGCTTCAGCGGCGACGTGTTCGACCTGCCGGTGGATGTCGCGCTCGATGCAGGCGGAACGATCAGGATTCCAATATGGGATGGTAGGGCGGCATCGATGATGCCGCCGCCACATACAGAAACGGCGGTTTCATCGAAACCGCCCTACCTGAAAAAGGGCGTATGGAGGATACGCGGCGAACTTGCCGCGGACGATGGCAGCGTCGCGTCCGTCGATACGCGCTTCGCCGTCATGGACTTCCACCCTGCCACGCCGAAACAGCCGCGAGGGACCTTCCGCCTCGGCGTACACTGGCACTTCCCGCGGTTCACCGACGTCGACCGACGCCTCGCCGCGGCCGCCCTTGTCGCCTGCGGAGCGAAACTCACGCGCGCCGATTTCGCGAACATGGCGAGCATCCAGCCGTATGGCCCGGACAGCTGGGAATTCGGACGCACGGACGAGCTTCTGGGCGAGCTCGAGAAAAACGGAATCGCGCTTGACGCGATAATCTTCAAGACGCCGCGCTGGGCGATGGCCGAACAGTCCGGCGCGAACGCAGTCTGGAATCCGCGCGCGGTGCGACCCCCGGCCGCCGGGACTTTCGGCGCGTTCTGCGAACGGCTCGCCGCGCGGTACGGCAAGCGTATCGACTACTACGAGATCGGCAACGAGTGGGATCTCCGCTTCGCAGGCACTTACGACGAGGCCGTTGCCGTGCAGCGCGAAGCATACGTAGCTCTCAAGAAAGGCTGTCCCAGCGTGTGCGTGATACCTAACGGATGGGCTGCGGCGGGTGACGTCCCGAGCATGGACGGCAAGGGACGCACCAGAATACACGAATATTTCCTGAAAAACGCCAGGGACTTTTTCGACGTCGATACAATTCACTGCCACGGCCCATTCCCTAAATACGTTAACTCGATTTCAAGAAAATTATTCCCGCTCCGCGAACGGACGGGTACGGCCGGAAAACCCTGGTTCTCGAACGAGACTTCACTTTCGAGCGTGTGGGGCGAACGCGACGCCGCCGTAGCCGTGTGGAAGAAGATTCTCTGGGCGTGGGCGCACGGAAGCGTCGACTACATCTGGTACAACCTGCGCTCCACTGGCCGGGATCCCAAGAATCCTGAGCATTGCTACGGGCTTGTCACCGCCGACTTCTTCCCACGCGATTCATACGTCGCCTTCGCCGCTCTATCCTCCACGTTCGGCGGAGGCAAATTCCGCCGCGCGGTCCTCGACACGGATTCCCGCTTCGTGTTCGAGTTCCGGAAAGGCAACGACCTCGTTCTTGCGGCATGGGACGAATCCGGCCCGACCTGCGCCAAGACACCGGTGGAGACCGACGCAAAACGCGCCTGGCGCGTCGATCTCATGGGCAACAAAACGGCAGTGCCTCTAAAAGACGGGCGGACGATGCTGTCGATCGCGTCCGAACCTTCGGCGCTTGTGCTGGAAGGCGCCGCGTTCGCGTCCGTCGACAGTGGAGGGCTTTGCGCAGAAGACTCGAACGCCGAAGAGCGCGCTGTCGTAATCCCGCCTGATGACCCGGAACGCGCACCGGACTTCGTTCTTGAAAAACCTCGGCAGGCACACGACTTCTTCGAGGGGAATCCCGCGGAGAGGGAGCGGTTGTGGAAAGGACCGAAGGACTGTTCGGCGAAAGTCTGGCTGATAAAGAACGAGCATGGACTGCGCATCCGCGTCGATGTGGAGGACGACGAACATCGCGATCCGCCGGCCGGAGCGGCACGGAACGAAGGCGACTGCGTCGAGGTGGCCATTGCTGGCAAAGACGGCGGCGGGCTGCGTCAGTTCATCTTTGCGCATAAGGAACGCACCGGTACGCTCACGCGCTATGACGCGCTTGTTCCGTACGACGACGCCTCGGGGTTCACCGCGAAAACGCTCGAAAACGGCATACTCTTCAATCTTATCGTCAACGACAGCGATAGCGACAGACGCGAGACCTCGATCGGCATCGCGGTGGATGCCTTTCTTGCCGGAAGCTCCGCGACCGTCCCGCCGATACGCTTTGCAAAGCCCGCCGCGACCGTCTCGAAATCGACTTCAAATCCAAACGCGGGCCAATAGCGTAAGCCCCATTCCGCTCCCCCAGGCCCGCCGGCAGCATTCCGCCTGCAGCGCGCCCCTTCATTTCCACAACTTGCGGACCGCCTCAAGGCTCGTCTTGAGTTCGGCGAAAGTCACCGGGGGATGCGGCTCGAACACGCGAACGATGTCGCGCTTGGCGAGCGGGGCGAGCGCAGCGAAGTCAACCTGTCCCCATCCAGGCTGGCGATGGTCGTCATGGAAATCCTTCACGTCGTTCAGATGCATGCCGCAGATGCTGCCGGCCAGCGTTCTTGAGATCTCTCCTGCAGAGGCAGACCAGCGATGGCATTCGCGCACACGAGCGTGTCCGGTATCGAACCACAGGCGCACAGGCGCGCCCGCATAGTCTTTCATCAGAGCCTTCGCCTCTTCAACGTCTGGAAACCCCTCTAGCCTTGGAAGGTTTTCAAGAGCCAGCGTGACGCCGGCCTTCTGGAAATCAGGCAGGAGGATATCGAGTTCCTTGCGGAAGACGTCCAGCAGTTTGCGGCCGCGTTTCCGGCGCCGCTTCAACGCCTTGGCGAGGTACTTCACGTATACGGGACGGCCGGGATTCTCCTTGCCGTCCTTGAAGACGAGCAGACGACGGAGCGCATCCGTGCCAAGATTGACGAACCAGCCGTCCATATCCACGTATCCCGCATGGGTCACCACCACTCTTGCGCCCAGTTCGGCCGCGCAAGCCATGGTCTTCCTGAGAAGCACCCGCGCAAGCGCCCGTTCATCAGCGTCGCGTGATGCCAGCCGGTGCAGTTCGGGATGTCCGCTTGGCGCCCCCACCGGCACAGGACAGTAGGCGTGAACAGAATCGACGGGCATCTGGCCAAGACGGCTCTTGAAACCGGCAATCTGCTCCGGTTGCGTGCGGAAACCAAGTTCGAGCGCGTCAAAGCCGAGTTCGGCGGCCTCGTCGGCAATCGCCGCGCCATCGTTCAAGCGCATGTTGTTCCAGTTTGTGGAAAGGGCGAAACGCATCATTCTCATGGCATGCCGTCAGTGAAACACGCCTGCCGCCGCCTTGCCCACCGCTTCGCCGATCGCCACCGAGCTGCCGGTGACACGATAGCTCGCATGCGCGTAGAAATCGCCAGATATGCAGCGCCCGGCCATGTACATGTTGTCCACATCCTTTGCCCGGCAGGCACGCAGCGGTATCTGGAACGGGCGGAACTTAACCCCGAAATTCTGCCCGGCCGCTCGCACGTCGTTGGATTTCTTGTCCAGGCCGTGGATGTCCACGCCAAAATACGATGTGGTTACCGCATCCGGAAATTTCGAACCGGCCGTCACGTCGTCGCGTGTCACGGTATAGCGCCCGTGGATGCGCCTCGCATCGCGATGCCCTATCTGCTCGGCCGTCGCCGCAACGCGGAAGCCCTTCCACGGTCCGCCAAGCTTCGCAAGCCCCGCAGCGAGCGAAAGCACCTCCTTGCGGGCCCGCAACGTCGCCTCCGTGATGGCCTGGGCGTCATCGATGCGCAGCCTGTATTCATGATTCGCCATGAAGCAGAACATGTTGCGGTGGAAACGGAACAGCGTCGGATCGCCGTAGCTGGGATCCAGCCCCGCCCTGCGCAGTTCGGCCAGCAGCTTGTGGCTTGCCACTCTATGGTGGCTGGACAGCTTCCCCGTTTCGGGATTCATGCAACGCAGCCACATGGCTGGAACGTTGGACACGAAATCCCCGGCCGCCACGGCATCCCCGTCGTCAACCACCACCAGGGCGTTCAACGTGGCCGGCTGGCCCCAGCCGCCGGGGCCGAACCCGATATCGAATCCACAGCCGGCAAACGCGCCCAGATCGCCGTCTCCCGTACAGTCTATGAACGTCTTCGCCCGCCACGCCTGGCGGCCGCTCTTCGATTCCGTGACGATCGTCTCTATGTTACGCCCGGTCGCATCGCGATACGCCGCGACCACAGGGCATTGCAGCATTACCCTGACCCCCGCCTCTGCGCACATGTCTTCGCAGACGGCTCTCATGTATTCAGGCTCGTAGACCCAGTCCTTGTCGATGCCGCGCTTGTAGAACTTTTGCCCTTCATCGCCCGGCTTGTCCACCACACGCGCCCCGTATGCGTCCAGACGGCGTATGATCTCCCACCCGATCTCCGACTTGTTGAAATCGAATATGTAGGTGAGCAATCCGGACGTCCAGACGCCGCCGAGGCTTCCCTGCAGCTCGAAAAGGCGCACCTTCTTGCCGGCGCGCGCGGCCGCGACCGCCGCCGGCACGCCGGCTGGGCCGCCGCCTACGACGATGACGTCGGCCCATTCATCCACGGGAACATCTCTCGCCGGTTCCCGGAAAGCGCTTCCGCCGCCACCTGCGGTACGGCAGCCTGCGACAAGCGAACCGGCCGCCACAGACGTCCCGAGAAAACCTCTTCGCGTAAAATTAGTCATGCGGTTAGTTTACCTCCAAAAGGCGCTACTGTAAAGGTGCAAATTTCGAACGCGCCGCCTCCGGGCGGCGCGCGAGCGTTATTGTATCAGATACCATACCGTCTTGTGCTTCTCGGAGATTTCGAACGTGGCAAAGCCGTCGCGCCCCAAGACCTCAAAGGGGGCGGAGAGCGGCCTGGCATCCCCGTCGAGCGGCACAACCCGCATCTTGCCGGCGCATGGGACGCGGATCGTCGCGCGCACCCCCTCGCAGTCGTAGGGGACGTCGCCCATCGCCGCCATCGTCGTGATTCGCTTGCCCAGCGCCTTGACGCCGTCCTCCGGAGGAAGCGGATCCTTCTCGCCGTAGATCGCCAGTTTCGCCCCGGACGCCTGCTGGTAGCCCGTGGCGGCCAGAAGACGCCGCCCCGGCGAGAGTTCCGTGAAGGAGATCGCCGCCCAGCCCATGAGCGTGTCGCCGAGCGTCACCTTGAAGCCGTCGGCGAACTCGTGAGCCGCACCTGCGCCGCCGAACATCGAGACGAACTTCGTGCGCGGGGTGTCCACGGCGTACCATTCCCGGCCCGGCTCCGTCGCGTCCCAGCGAAGCTCTCCGGTGGAAGACGCGGTGGCGCGGATCGCATCCCCATGCGCATCGTATGGCGTGGCCGCCACGCCCTCCGGACAGGTGCGGCAGGTCCCTTCCGCATCCACCATCCGGCGCCCGGTCGGGGCCTTGAGAAAGGCCAGCAAGTCCGTTTCATGGAAATGCGTGTCAACTGCGAACCTGGTCCTGATGATCTCCCGGCGCTCGTCTTCTCGCGACAGCTCGTATGCTATCCTGGCGGACTCTTCCTCGCCGCTGCGCACGTCGCCGCGCACGAACATGTTCACGGACGCCGGCAGGTGCGCAAGGTATTTGGCGTTGCCTCGCATGTCTAGAAACAGTTTGCTTCCGTACGAATGGTCCGCGACATGCGTCCAAGTGTAGGCGTGGAACGCGGCCATGTTCTGGAACGCCCCGACGGACAGCATGATCGGGAAGTATTCGGCGGAAGTCGAATACTGCCCCATCATGTTTCCCTCGCTGATCGTGAACGGCTTCCCGAATACGCGGTTTTCGAATATGTACTGCATGGGCCGGCGACCTGCCCTGACGTCGAACTCCCTCACCATGGATCTGTTGTAGCAGAACCAGTCGCTCCTGTCGTACGGCTTTCTCATCCAACTCACAAGTCCGCCGAAGTAGAAATGGTCGTCGATGAAGTCCCCGTACGCCTGCGGATAGTGCGCGCCGTAGTCGGCCGTGCCGCAGTTAACCGGCGCGCGCGCGCCCATCTCGTGCTTTACGAATGCGTACATGTCCTTCCAGTAGCGGTCCTCCACATCGAGAATGAATTCCGACAAGTCGCGCGTCCTGGCTGCGGATCTCGCAACACCCAGGCCAACCGTTCCCGCCTCCAGCGACTCGCCTGGTTCGAGCCCCAGTTCACCGCCACGGACGAACGAAAGGTCCGCCAGCTCGTATGTTCCCTTTTTCGTGAATTGAATCTGCACGCGGTTGTCGTCGTCCGTCAAAAGCGCCGCCGCGCGCATCCGGACATCCTTCCAATCCGGCCCCGTCTCAAGCATCTTCCTGCATCCCTGCCACCCCCAGGGACGCCTGTTCTGCGCGACCTTGAACGCGATGCCGCCAGGGGCCAGGGAACGTATCCTGAACGATACTGCGTATGGCTGCCCTTCGCGAAGCGACACCCCGACAAGTGCGAATGCGAACTTGCGCACGTTCGTCGCATCTATCCGCACCAGGCCGTTCTCTGCATCGAACGCGTAGTTGCGCGGCGAGCTCCCGGCTTCGCATCCTTCCGCGTACCATCTTGCTCTTTTGAACGAGGCCTCGTCCTTCCATGTGTCTGGCGGCAGCAGGTCCGGTTCCAGCGGCGCGGATACGCACCAGGCCGCGCGCAACCGCTCCGTAGTGCCGTACTTGGCACGGACCCACTCGCAGAACTGCCGGCCAAGCTCCTTGCGGAAACAGGGCGTAAGCTTGTCCTCCATGTTCCACTTGAACCAGCAGATTGCCATGGAACATTCGTTGTTTATCTCCCATGTCATGACAGCCGGATCGTTGTTGTACGCGAGGCCTGTGTACGGGTTGACGTGATTGAAAACGTCCCGGATGAATTCCTTCTGGTGGAGGATGAACGTGGGATCGAAGTTGTCGAGACCTTTGTTCTCCTTCATCGTCTGCTTGAAGTCCTTGAAACGGTAGCCTGCCGTACGTGCCGAATGCAGGTTGAGATCGGCATGTATGCCGCACCGCTTCAGATGGTGGAAGAACCAGTCGAAACGATCGCGCAGACCAGGATCGAACCCCTTTGCGTAATCGCGATCCATGCGCAATTGCCAAGCGTACTGGGGAAAGAGGCGCACGGCGTTGATCCCCCAGCGCGCGAGCCGCTCGGCCATCGCCGGCGCATCCGCCTTTTCCGGCATGGACGCCGGACCGTAGAGGTTTACGCCGAAGAAGCGCCGCTTGCGGTCATTGCCGTCCACGAAGTCGGAGCCTTTGGCCATCAGGAAGCCGCCTGCTCCGGCCGGTTCGCGCTTTCCTGCGATCTCCCACAACGCCGGCAGGTTCTCGCCTTCCATGGCGAAAGGGAATATGCGCGGCGCATCGAACCGCTTCTCATCCGCAGCACATGCCGTCAGAATGGCGGCAGCGGCACCAATCATGATAATAGATCGCATACTTTCCACACTCCAATCTTTAATCTTTGTCAACGGAAGATGATCACCGTCTGCCGCTCGCCTTCCGCACGCATGAACTCCTCCACCGGCAGAACCCCCCTCGATATCCGGATCTCGTCCAGCCAACCTGTAAATGCGGCCGCTGGCATCGACGTGGTGCCTAGTCCGAGACAGCTTCAGCTGGAATAGTCCAACCTCCCGTCTATCGTCCAGTCCTCGCCGACCTGCTTGTAGTTGTCGTACAGCCTTACCGTCAGGCTTGTGGCACCTTGCTGGATCGTCATCGCCACATGATGCCACTTGCCGTCCAGGAACGACGAACCGAAATTTCTCCACTGGTTTTCTTTCGTTGTCGTGTAAATGACTACCCGGAGTTCGCTGCCGTCATTGCTGAAGATGATGGTCCATATCGGCGTGGCGCTCCAGCGATCATTGGCCTGGTTGAAACGGAGAAGACCGGCGTAGTTGCTCGCCGCCTGGTACTTCATGAAGAACTCTACGGTCATCTCAGGCATTTCAAGGTCGGGATCGTGAGGATATGTGACCGTGCTGCCGACGAAGCGCAGCGAACAGGCGTTCGTTTGCCGCAAGGTGTTTCCAAGCCCGTCCACGATACGTATACCTGGCAGCTCTTCCGTGGAGAACGTCGGATTCTCCCCCTCGTTCTTGTTTTTCTTCCCTGCGGTTCCCGTCATGGCGGACGCCAGCGTCGGCAATGTTGGCGTGACTACGTCAAGATTCTTCTCGAAATCCGCGTGGAAATGCGTCGAAACCGTATCGAGGTATCGCAGGAACTGCCACGGCTCAAGAGCCTCGTCGGAGATTCGCACCTCGTCCAGAAACCCGCCACTTGCGTAGTATCCCATCTGCGAGGCCCCCAGATACAGCGGAGCGTTGTCGGTGTACTCGAGCGCATAGTCCAGCTCGACCGTGCTTTCCAGATTGCCGTCGGCATACAGCTTCAATGTCACGTTTGTCGTTGTGGCTCCGCCTTCCGCCTCCGTCACCGCCGTCGCCGCCGTGAACGCAAGATGATGCCATCTGCCGTCCAGAAACGACCTGTTGCCGACGAACTTGGAAGAACCTGTCTTGGGGTCTACCTTGCTGGACGTTGACAAGTTCGAATTGTAGATGTTGACATACGGCCTGCCGTCGGCCCTGAGGCAGATTGAATATGTGAACTTGTCGCTGGCGTAAGACTGCTTTGCGCAAAGCTGCCATCCGCCACCAGGCGTCGCACTTTGATATACAGGTTTCACGAAGAATTCGACGGTCAGATTCGTAAGGCTCAACGATGAGTCCGAAGCGATCTGGACGCACCCGCCGCGCCGGCACGCCTTCGTTCCGTCGGAATTGTCCGCATGGACCAGAAACAGGGAGCGCGGATTGTCTGCAACGACATCAGCCGCCGGGTCCAAGACGCGTACGGAATCCGCGACGTCGTTGGTTCCTATCGGCATGAAGTCCTGGCTGGTTCCAAGCGTACTCCCTGAGACAGACCATACCGTTCCCGGCAGCTTGCTCGAATCGACGGCGTTCAGCACGGTGACATCTTGCGTCAAGCGCGTCCCCGGCTCAACCTCGTCCAGATGATACCAGGCCACCGTCTTGGCCTCAACCTGTCCTGCCGCAAGTGCAATCCCGGCAAGCGCCGTCGCAATCCCGCTATTCAATCCATTGCTCATGGCATTCTCCTCGTTGCATTCATGTTGCTAAGACACATTACAAGGTCCTTTCGCGGCAAGGATAGCAAAAACCGCATCAGAATAGAATGTGACATTGCGCAACTGGCATGTGATATTGCGAAAAATGGTATTGCCGTACATCGGTGAAACGGATATACTTCTGCGCGTGGAGCAGAAGCGGCCTATAATGCGCATAGCGGCAATCATGCCAGGAAGCGGGACGAGCGTCAGCGCCCGGAAGCTGGCCGGCGTGCTGGATTTCGCCAGGCGGCGCAGGGACTGGGACGTGCGGATATTCGCCAATGCGCACCAGAAGGCATGGCCCGACGTTCTCCGTTGGCAGCCGCATGGCATCATCATAAGCCGCGAACCAACCGGAATCGAAGGCTGTCCCAGCTTTGACGTTCCTATCGTCATCATGGATTCGCCACAGAGCGTCAAGCTTCCCTGTCCTGATGCAAGATACGTGTTTACGAACGACGCCGGGATCGCACGGGAAGCGGTACGTTTCCTTGCAGGCAAGGGATTTCGTTCTTTCGGTTATGTCCACAACCAGCTTCCATGTCTGTGGGACGTGTTGCGCGGCAACGAGTTCATGGCGCAGCTGGCAAAGCGTCGGATGCCGGTGTCGGATTTCGTGCCTGTGGATGAATCCAATGCAAACCTGCTGAAATTCGAGGCTTGGGCGAAGCGTCTGCCGCCCGGAAGCGCGATTCTGGCGGCACACGACTTTACCGGCATCCGTGTGCTTGCCTGGTGCAGGCAGCTCGGCATTCCGGTACCCGACCATCTGTCGGTACTGAGCATCGGAAATGACGTGTCCATGTGCGAGACGACGATTCCGGCGCTTGCCAGCATGAACATAGATTTTGTCCGTGCCGGTTCGTTGGCGGCCTCCACTCTGGCGGCGCTGCTAAAGGGTGGGCTGCCGCCTCGCATAGTTTGCTACGGCGTGGATTACATCGTGGAACGTGCTTCATTGCGTCCGAAAACCGATGCGGCGGATGCGCGAATCGACCAGGCGTTCGCCTTCATCGACGCAAGAATGGACGATCCCATCCAGGTGTCGGACGTGGCGGCGGAGCTTGGCTGCTCGCGTCGTTCGGTCGAACTGCTGTTTCGCCGCACGCTGGACTCGTCCGTTGGAGCCATTTTGCGGGAACGGCGCCTCGAACGCATGGCGCAGCGCATCAGAGACTCCCACATTCCGTTTTCCGAGATCTGCGCGAAAAGCGGCTTTTCGAGCGAGTCGCACGCCAAACGGCTTTTCAAGGCGCGCTTTGGCGTCACGATGACGGCGTGGCGCCAGGCCGGCACGGTGTAGCCGTCATCTCGAAAACGAGTTCTCCGCCGCCACCTGCGGTACGGCAGCCTGCGACAAGCGAACCGGCCGCCACAGACGTTCCGAGAAACCCTCTTCGCGTAAAATTCATCATGCGGTTAATATATCATAAAATCAGCCGACCGTGGACGGCAGCCACTCGAAAAAGGCTCATCCGCGAATCGTACTGAAACCGCGAAACGGGTGCGAAATTGGTAGGGCGGCGTGACCTCACGCCGCCGTAATCGCGTACGGATGGTTCGCGAATCACGCACGTCTGCGGCGATTCCGACGCCCTGGGATTGGGGGACTGACGGCAATTCAGCGAACGATCATCATGAATCCGACGGGGCTGAAGGTCACGCTGAGCAACCGCCCCTCCAGCTTCAGTTCGGAAGAGAACCCGGGCACCTTGCAGTCGAACGGGAAGTTCTCCGCCGAAGAGTACCACTCGGCCGCGTTCGACTGCTGCGTCGCGTTGCCGCTTGCTCCATCCGGCGTCTGAAGGAGAGGTATTGTCGTCTGGCGCGTCATAACATATCCGTCCGCGAATGCGACAGTGAGCCTGGAGCCTTCCAGGAACTCCAGCCGCCTGTTGCCGCCACCGTTGATCTCAAGCCCGTTCGCCATGTCGTGCGGCCAAGGAATCGCCAGAGTGCCGCCGTCGCGCACCTGCAGAAGTCCGGTACCGAAGCTCTTTGCGCCGCGAGGGATGCCGGTGGCCCCGGTCCATATCGTGCTCCCTCCATAATAGGTGTTGGTGGAATTGGCCAGAATTACGGTTCCCTGCCCTACGATATTCAGCGAGTTGCCGGCGATCGGGCATGCCACCGTGAGGACGGCGCCGTTCGTGACAAACATCTGCCCGACGGTAGTGGCGGAAGTTCCCTCTTCGCGTCCCACCGTGATGCCGCGGTTGGGGTCGTCCAGCGTCACGTTGTTCGAGACGCACAGGAACCCGTAGTTGTAGATGCGCAGCTGGTCGGCGCGGAATGCCGGGGGATTGCCGCCCAGGGACTCCTCGGACGTGATGCAGAAACGGAGCGGCCTTTCCTCGTTTTTAGGCGGATGGATGTTGACCTTGCCGAAGAAGTTCGTGTTCTTCCCGCATATCGTCACGTATGTCTCGGTGTCGTTGTTCCCCTGCACCATCCAGTCGAACGTACCGTACCCGTCGAATTCGCACGCGATGAACAGATGCTTGGACGCTTCGGCCATATGATAGATTCGCGCCGCGTATTTTGAGTCGTTATGCGTTATCGGGGCAAGATGCACATGGCCGGCGAGCGTCGCGCCCACGTCCCAGCCCTGTATCTGCACACCGTCCATCAGAGTCAAGTCGGGGAACGAAGCCGTCGAACTGCGCGGCATGAGGTACGCGGGGCCATACGCCACAAACGGCGCCGGGAACGCCCCTCTCGACTGCACCCACACGTTCGTGGAAACGTACATGTTGCCCTCTGTGGCTACGCCTCCATTGTCCCAGAAGTCGTTTTCCTCGACGTAGTAGTTCGTCTTGGTCTGTTCGTCCCTGTCCGAAGCCGTCTTGAATATGATCTTTGAACGCGGAACCGGCGTGAACCACAATACCTCCTCCCCTTCGCCGCTCGTGCGCGACAGCGTTCCCGCATACGGCGGATCGACGAAGAAGTCCACGTTCTTGAAGTCCGCCAGCGACGGGGCGGACAGGAGCCTGATCGGCGTCGTGTCGGCCTCCGGCGCGTTCGTGACCGCGAACACCGTCACCGCGAACGGAGCGTGCGTCATAGCCTCTGTCACGCGGATGAGGGCCGTGGCGTTTCCGCCCGAGACGCCGTCAAGGTCAACAGCGAATCCTCCCGTACCGGAAATGGACAGTGTCGCCGCCTTGAGACCGGCATTATCGACGTCAAGATACTCGCCTTCCGAGATGCCGAGCGACGTGTAGCTGTCGCCTATCAGCAGCTTGGCGCCTTCAGACACCTCGAATGTCGTGTTCGGGCTCACATATTCCTCGCGCGTTATGCGAAGCGTACCTTCGCGCACCTTCGTCATGCCTGAATAGTCGCTTGCCGCGTCCAGCACGAGCGTCCCTGCGCCGCCCTTTATGAGAGGAACGTTCGCGTTGGCCCCCTTTATCGACCAAGCCAGGTTGAATGTCGCGCCTTCCGCCACCTCGATCGTCGGGGACTTGCTGTTTGTGGTGGAAAGCGTCATGGAACGTTCGCGGGACGGAAATGAGACATCCTGCTGCACAAGGAGCGTCGATCCCTTGAACGTTACGGAGCCGCTTCCGAGGGCATTCTCGTTCGTCACGCAGAAACGTCCGTATCCGTCGTTGAACGTCACGCCGCCCGTCAGGCCGCTGTTGTCGCCGTATATGAACGACGGCATTGGCGGGTAGTTCGCGTCGGACGGCTTGGACGAGTTCAGCGCCATGGCTCCAGGCCCGGATATCGTGGCCGTCACAAGGAACTGGCGTATCTTCGCCTCGCCATTTGCGTCTGTTCCGTTGCCGGCGCCGAATGTCAGCGTCTTGCCAGACTCCACGACGATGTTCCCGTCAAGAATCGGGTTGACCAAGGTGCTCCAGTTCAACACCGTGACGTTGCCGGCAACGCGGAGGTCGTCGACCACAAGTCCCTGCAATGCGCCGCCATCAGTCGTCGACCTGAATATAAGGTTGTTGCCGTCAAGCACGAGACGGTCGCCGGGAAACGTGTAAAGCCCCGAACTCGGGACGTTGAGACGCTTGCTGTTCTGCCTGTAGATGTTGGGATCGCCGGGGTCGCCAGAAGACGTCGCCCCCACTCGCGTGCTGCTGCTCCCGTCCGCCGGAAGCCATATTGCGTCGTCCAGGTAGGGATTGTTGCTGTTTTGGAGAGCGGAATCCACAACGAACTCCGCACCAAACGCCGTCATAACCGAGGCTACGACCGCACCTGTCAGCAGCAGAAACTTACCCCCCCCCTGCGAGGTCTTGCTTTTTTGCAGTTTTGGGATGGACGACATGGCACTTCTCCTGATTTTACACATTAGACGAATGGCAACACAAGGCTGATCACGCGATCAGCTGCAACCTGGCGCTTGAATGTCGAAAAAGGCATGGGACAATGATACCAAACTGGGTTTCCCCATGCAATACCGAATTGCAGAGCGCATCCGCAAATCGTCTGGACACATAAACCAGACACCATTTTCACGGTGTCGCCGTCATCTCGAAAACGAGTTCTCCGCCGCGCATGATGTCGGCGTGACGAAGGATCGGCGAGTCCAGCGGCTTGCCGTCGAGCGTGACGGATTTCACATATTTGTTCTCGCGGGACAGGTTTTTCGCGATGACGGTGAATGTTTGGGGGGGGACGCGCTCCTGCGCGTCCGCGGTCGCGACGGAGCGCGACCCTC
>DFLH01000076.1:106017-111887 GCA_002373695.1 Verrucomicrobia bacterium UBA3624 | reverse complement strand
GTCGCGACGGAGCGCGACCCTCCCAAGTGGATGACCACTTTGGGCACCTGCGGTGCGCCAAGCACGTAGTCGCCGCCGCATGGGTTGAGCGGATAGAAGCCCATCGCGCTGAACAGGTACCAGGCGCTCATCTGCCCGCAATCGTCGTTGCCGCAAAGACCTTCCGGCTCTGGCCGGTAGAAGCGGTCGCACACTTCGCGCACGAGTTCGGCCGTGCGGTCAGGACGCCCCGCGTACTGGAAAAGGTAGATCGTGTGATGGCTCGGCTCGTTGCCGTGCGCGTACTGGCCCACAAGCCCCGTCGCATCGAGCGCGAAGCCCATTCCCTCCACCT
This sequence comes from Verrucomicrobia bacterium UBA3624, assembly GCA_002373695.1. Classification (GTDB taxonomy): domain Bacteria; phylum Verrucomicrobiota; class Kiritimatiellia; order RFP12; family UBA1067; genus RUG572. The sequence goes on along the minus strand of DFLH01000076.1, from coordinate 111,553 downwards.
TCTCCGGCTGGGAGAACAGCCCGTTCAACTTTTCGAGGAAGTTCTCCGTCCCGCCCATCGCCGCAATCAGCCCGCGTGGATCATGCATGACATGCCACGTGTACTGCCACGAATTCCCCTCCGTGAAATCCTTCGGCCCCTTGCCGCGTCCGCCGACGTTGAGCTTGAAAGGGCTGAACGGCTCGCGCCAGCCGCCTTTGGAATCGCGACCGCGGGCGAAGCCGACAGTGCGGTCGAAGACGTTCGTCCAGTTGCTGGCGCGCCTTCCGAAGAATGCCGCATCATCCTTCTTCCCAAGCGCCTCGGCGAACCTGGCGGCGCACCAGTCGTCATACGCATGTTCCAGCGTGCGGGAAACGGACTCCGTCCTGACGATGTCAAACGGATAGTAGCCGTATTTCTTCCATGCGTCCGTGAAGTTGAAACGCCGCCCCGGCGCATCTTCCGTCAAGGTCTTGCGGATCGCGGCGAACGCCTGTTCCGCGTCGAACCCCCTGAAGCCCTTCAGGTAGGCGTCCACTATCACCGGGATCGAATGGTTGCCTATCATGCACTGGTTGTCCTTGCCCCACAGAGCCCAGATCGGCAGGAATCCCGCCGCCCGCGCATGTTCCAGCATCGTGCCGACGAAGTCGTCGACGCGCTCCGGCGCGAGAATCGTGTAGAGCGGATGCGCGGCGCGGAACGTGTCCCAGAGCGACAGGGTCGAATAGTAGTGCCCGCCTCCAGCCTTCGCCACCTTTCCGTCCGCTCCGCGATAGGAACCGTCCACATCCGCTATGTCGGCCGGCTGCAGGAAGAGATGGTAGAGCGACGTGTACCAGTTCGTGCGCATGTCAGGCGTGCCGCCGACGAGCTCGGCGCGCCCCAGCATCTCGTTCCATGCCTTCGTGGCGGCGGCGCGCGTGCCATCGAAATCCCAGCCGCTTATCTCCGCCGCGAGGTTGCGGGCCGCCGCATCTGGAGACACGGTGGAAAACGCCACCTTCATCATGAGCGTTCCGCCCGGTGGAAGATCGAAGGTGGCAACCGCGCGAGGCCCCTTCTCCGTGGCGAAACGCCGTGGCATCTCGACGATGTCCGTAACGTCGTGGTCGAACTCCGCCGCGAAAGAATATTCCCGATCCACCCATATCTTCGTACGCAGGCGACCGGCGAAGGACCGCGGCCCGTGCCGTTTCACGTCGCATTCGAGGACCCGCCGTTCCGCATCCCTCGGGTTCCAGTTGAGAATGCCGTACTGGAGATCGGCGAAGAGGCGAGGCTGGGCGTCGCCGAGATACCGGATGCGGTAGATCGCGGCGTGGTGCGTGACCGTCACCTCCACGCGCGCATGGCTGTCGTCGAGCGTCACGGCGTAGTATCCTGGTTCCGCCTGCTGGGTCTCTTTGCGGTAGCGGCTGGTGAAGTTCGTGCGCGACAGGTCGAAATCGCCCGTGAACGGCATGACGAGCAGGTCTCCCAAGTCGCCGCACCCAGTGCCGGATATGTGTGTTTGCGAGAAACCGAGAATACGCTCGTCGGCATAGCGGTAGCCGCCGCAGTAGTCCCACCAGGTGTTGCCGGTGTCCGGACCGGCCTGGACGAGCCCGAACGGATATGCCGCCGCCGCATAGCAGTGGCCGTTGTATGCGCATCCGATGAAAGGATCTACGTTCGATGCGATACCTTCAGTGTTCGCGACAAGACACGACGACGACAGCGCCGCCAGAAACATGAGACCAATCTTCATCTGAATTTCCATCCTTTCCTTGCCATTATCGCCATTGAAGTCCTCTGAACGGCTTTACCGGGCCGCCGTCCTCGTCCGAGACCGGATACGGGCCGCGTCCGATGTCGGCAGGCGTGTAGTTGACCGGCCATCCATCTGCGGGTTTCTCGCAGAACGCGTCTCGTACGGCTTCGAACATTCCAAATCCATATTCGCCGTTAGGCTCGGCATACGAACCCTCCCCCCACTCGTGGAGAGGCGCAAGGCAGACGCGCTTCACGCCCGTCTCCTCGGCAAAGCGACGCGCATCGCGGCAGATGCGGCGGAAATGTTCGACCGTGCGGCCGCGCACTTCCCTCCCGTCGTGCCACGGGCGATCGTCCCAGCCCGTGGAGAGGTTGGGAAGGAAGTCGATGCCTCCCACACCCCACACGCTCTTCCAGTAGCCGTAGCTGGACTCTGCCACATCCGTGAATTCGCGCACGCCGTGTTCCCTGTCAGGTTTTCCGCCGGTTTCGATGTAGTGGTAGGTGGTCGTCTCGTCGAACCCGAATTCCGCCATGCGCTTCACGTCGTTCGTGCGGAAACTGCACTGCGCCTGGAAATAGATGCCCTTGTACCCGGCAGCCCTCGCCATGGCCCTGGCCTTCTCCAGCATCCGTCTGCATCCGCCCTTCCCGTTGTCGCGTTCCAGTCCGTCCCCGTCCCACACGCTCAGGTACGGCATGCCGTCAACAAACATGTACTGCGGCTGGTTGAACAATGTTTCGATGCAGTTCTTGATCATGGCCGTCCAGTGCGCTTCGTCGCAGCGTGGCGACGGAATATGGTTGCACCACATCGCGGCCCACTTGATGTACTTCGCGAACCGCGCCTTCTTGATCGCCTTCTGGAAATAGCCCTCGGTGTCGTACCAGTCGAGGAGGTAGAACGAGATGCCGTTCTCCACCGCCCACTTGATCTGCCAGTCGAGCAGCTCGGGGTTGTCGTTGGAATACCAGCCCGCCGCCGGTCGCCGTTCGGGCGTGGTGCGCCAGATCTTGAGCCAGTGGTGCGTTTTAGCCCAATCAAGGAAGTAGAACGCGCCCACCTCGCAAGGTTCGGCCTTGAGCGGTTTCGGTTCTGGGATGTAGGGAAGATCTTGCGGAAGGCCGAGCGAGGGCCCGATCCTCACCGGCACCTCTGCGACGGCCGCCGGCGCGTTGCCGCCCGCGAACTCGAGCCGCGCCGTGAACGCGCAGGGCCTCTCCGCCACCACCCGAACCGTATGCAGCACGGAGTCGCCGCCGCCGAGCGGACACAGCCGACCAGCCTTTTCGCGGTTGACGATCTTCACGCCGGGCGGCAACCCGCTCACTCGGCACGTCACGCCCGTCGCGGCCACGGTGCCGACGTTGAACACGCCCACCTCCATGTCCACGCCACGCCCCGCACGGTCCAGTTCCAGCGGAATCTTCGTGTGGGAGAGAATCAGCTCGGCAGGCAGCGCGGGACGGTTCGTGCAGAACTCGAGATCCTTGACCGGCACTACGGCGCCGGTCCTCGCGTTGATCACGCGAAAGACGAGTATGTCGCCGCGCCACTTGTCTCGCCGGTTCGGATAGGGATAGTTCGCGTTCCAGCCCACGCAGCTCTTCGCGTCGAAGAAGTAGCGCCGCTCCCTGCCGTCGCCGATCAGGTGCAGGTGCTCGCGCACCTTTACATACTCGCCCTTGCCGGTGATCCACTCGACATTCCCCCACACGGTGCGATGCTGCGGCGGCACGGTGAACGCAACGCCTCCGCCTGGCACGGCAGTGCCGATGGGTTCCAGCTTCTCGTTGGACGTGACGATGGCGATGGACGAGAATGTCGTCTTAACGGCTGGATCGGCAGGCATGTCGATACGAAGCGACACCACCTTTGGCTGCCCGCCCCAGAAGGGACGGATGCGGTACTCGTGCCACTCGCCGTCGCCGATCCACTGGAACGGCTGCGCAAGCTCTTGCGGCGCCGCACGGTCGCCGGGCCGGCTGTAGAAGAGCTCGCCGAACCCGCCTACCGTCGTCTTCGCGCGGAATACGACCTCGTGGAGGTTGCTCGGCTTCTCCAGGCTGAACCGCGGCGTCACGACGAAAGGGTCGCGTCCCCGCGAATCGACAGCCAGCCCGTCCGGACCGTATGACAGCACGCTATGGTTATGTCCCCATCCGTTCCGAAGCGCCTCGCCGGACCATGCCGGCAGTCCGTCCGCGCCGTGCACGGCCGCTACGGCGACAATAGCGAATATTCCAATCAGTCTCATGACCTACATTTCTATAACGGGTTTCTTGCTTCTCTGGCCGCATATCGTACTACAACTTCCACACGTTGGCAACTGCATGTGCCGACTGGAGTCTGCTCATTTTTTGGCGTGGCGCGTCCGGGCGGCGAAAAAGCTCGGCAACCGCATCAACGCTTCAGCATTTTGAACTCCATGTCAGTACGGCTGCGGCGAGCCATGCCGTCAGGACCTGCGTGCCGCCAAACGAAAGCAAAGGCGCGCACACGAACGTCATCGGCGTGAGCGCCATGCATCCGCCATAGGCAAGTATCGCGGGGACAAGGACGCCCGATCCGCCGATCAGCGCAAACACCTTCTTCGCCTCGCAATCCGCCGACCACCAGCATCGGATCATGCCGATCGCGAACAGGCCGTACAGCCCCCAGACGAGGACAGCGAACCATTTCCCGAAAAGAAGCGCGGACGCGACCGGTACGCCGGTCGTGCGGCGATCCGGAATCAGATTCTGTTGCAGGGCCTCTTCGTTCCCGGAGAACCAGCGAGCCTGTTCAAGCGATTGCGCATATTGTCTCTGCGCATGCATGCGAGCATATGCCGCTTCGGACGGCGGCATTGCCGTTTCCCCTTTGATGAAGGCCACGACACGAGCCGTTCGATTGGGGTTGTCCATGATCTTGATCGCCAGAGCCGCGTTGAACGCAAGCGCCACAACCAGCAGAAACCTTGCGGCGCGAAATTTGAACGTCTGCGCCGTCCACGCCAGCAGCAGCGCCGCCGCAAACGGCAGGCATGCCATCACATTTATCCGCACCGGCCCGATGCCTGCGTACAGGGATCCGTTCACCGTCGGGCAGAACTGTGCCGCGACAAAAAGCGCGATCCAGCCTGCGAACACGAACGGCGCCGCTTTAAGCAAACGGTCCCAACCCAGTTTCAGCATTCCGGCAAACGCGACGATGCCAACGGCATTCCATGCCAGTTGACGGTTGAAATGCCAATGTTCTCCAAGCGTCTTGGCGGCATGCGGCAAATCAGGACAGCACCACAGAAATGCCAGCCCCAGCACAGCCAGCGACGCGACACTCGCCGCCGGTAACGCATTCATGATATTGTTCGTCCAATTGCTTTCAGTTGTCTTGTCCATTTTTCTTTCATCCTTCATTTAAGCACCTTTTTGCCGGCGACAATCACGCCACAGACAGCGGAAGCGGCCTTTGCCACGTCGAACACGCCGCCAAAGAATCCCTTGAAAAAGGCGTTGAAATCATCCATGTCGTTCTCCTCACTTGCCGTTTGAAACAAGATACGCCAGACCGCACAGAAGAGCGGCTATCGACGCACATATCCCCACGCCTCGGCCAAGTTCCTCGGCATTGGAATGCGAGACGTTACTCGTGGTACTGTTGCTGCTATTGTTCATCATCGTTATCCTTTCGTTGGTGTAGGCCTCATCGCCCGACATTGATGATAAGCAACGGCCCAGATCGATTTCCGGCCCAATTCGTTTTTTTTTCTGAAAAATCCCCGTTGTCAAAACAGTTGCTTGAACCGCCATTTCGGCG
>DFLH01000076.1:0-105901 GCA_002373695.1 Verrucomicrobia bacterium UBA3624 | reverse complement strand
CCATTTCGGCGGCCTTTCACAACAGCAGCGCGACGCGATCTACAGTTTCTTCAGGTTGCTTGAACCGCCATTTCGGCGGCCTTTCACAACTTGGGGTGGCGTGCTGATCAGCATGTTCGTGTTGCTTGAACCGCCATTTCGGCGGCCTTTCACAACGCGTTCAACCAGCTAGTGGACAACTTCACGGGTTGCTTGAATCGCCATTTCGGCGGCCTTTCACAACTCATCGCCCCTGTGATCTCCATGATCCTCGGTTGCTTGAACCGCCATTTCGGCGGCCTTTCACAACCTAGATTTCTCTAGTTGACAGGAAAACCGCGTATTCATTGGGTGAATTCGCTGTCCTCCCGTCGGGGAAACGCTTCTGATTTTATCAAAATACCCTCCATGATGTTACCCGAAAACGAGAAAGTCTTCAGGCTTTTTACGTGGTGTACGAGGCACTCCATCCACCATCACACGTACATTCTGCCATGCTCGGCTTGTCAAAGGCGCCCCCGTCGCTTGCAACCATCGCCGCAATGCGCTCGTTCATGGCGAGGCACAATCGACGACGAATCACGAATGGCGGCGCTTCCTGCTCGGTGAACGAGCTGAGGATCAGCTCGCGGTGCGCCGCCAGGTAGCGCGAATCCTCCACCGATGGATCGAATCTTGCCGGCAGCGAATAGGGCACGGCCTTGATCCAACGCGAATGCGGCAGCGCCTTGAGGTGCCGCTCGAATTCGCGCTCGCCCGCCGAAAGGAAGCCGCTCACAGGGATGCCGCCGCGCTTCACGCGCTCGATGTTGCCGGCGATCTCGCCCTCAAGCTCGGCCGGCGTTTTCTTCATCGTAAGGCGCACGAGGAAAAGGAATGGCGAAGCGAGCAGCGTGAGATCGCCGCAGGCCGTCCATGTGAGCGCCGGATCGAGGATGGGGTGGCGAAAGTGGGCATGGCGAAGGAACATGTCGGGGTTGTCGAGCTTCCAGAAATAGCGCGCAGGGTTCATGCGGATGTAGCGGCGGATGGCGGCGAGCTGGCGCGCATCGAAGGATATTTCCACCCAGAAATCGGGGGACCAGGAAAAGCTACAAGCGACGGGGGCTCTGGCGCCCCCGAACCCCGCCTGTGGCTGGGGCAATCCTTTCTCGGCGCCCCCGAACCCCGCCTGTGGCCGGGGCATTCCTTTCTCGCCGCCCCCGAACCCCGCCTGTGGCCGGGGCAATCCTTCCGCGCCGCCCCCGAACCCCGCCTGTGGCCGGGTCAATCCTTTCTCGGCGCCCCCGATCCCCTGCGTGGCGGGATAGAAATGCCACCAATCCACCGGGGGGATCGGGGGGCAGAAGCCAGCCGAGCCATCCACCGGGGGGATCGGGGGGCAGCGCCCCCCGTCGCTTGTAGCCGCCATAAACCAATGCGCGAACACCAGCGGATTGAAGCGGAATTCCCCATCCGAATTCACGATCAGCAGCAGATGCACGTGATCCGGCATTATCACGAAATCGGAAGCCGTGAAATGCGCGTCGATCCTGTGCAGCGCCGCCCACACCGCCTTCACCCGCTCGCCCAGCAGCGTAAGCGCTGGCCGCTTCGCGCCGCGCTCCAGGCGCGAAAGCGCCTTCCTCCGCCCCTCCACCACGAAGGTGAAGAAGAAGAACCGCCGGCCTGTATGGATGAGGGGGAAGCGCATTGCCATGCCATTGGCGGTGGTGGCGTCAGCGGGCGGAAACAAACCTACCCAAAACGGCCTTGGCCGTACGATAGGCGTCGTCGTCCGTCACGAGAAGCGTACTATGCATCACCGCATTGCGCACATCGGCAACAAGGTTGTATTCGGCCTCCGTCAACGTAGGCATGACCTTGGAATAGTACGAGTATTCCATCGCACGCCGCGCCAGACGGCGCTCGTTTTCCTTGCAAACTTGTGCATCGATGCGCGCATACTCCTCCTGCGGAACCGGACATCTCGCGGCGAACTTCTCAAGGTCTGGCAGCAGTTCCATGCGGAGATTGCGGCTCTCGCGCTGCTTGCGGGCGAAGAGCTGGGCCACGTCATAGAACGAGAACTCGCAAGCGGTCGGATTCTCTTTCCTGAGGAGTTCGGAAATGGCCGCCGCATTTTCCACGACATGGGCAAACGTGGGGCTGAACACGTCGTTGCGCGAAAGCCTTAATCCGACGCCGCCCCTAAGGGCGTATGTGAAGGTGCCGTTGAAATAATCGCGCACGGTGATGGCCTTCTCGTATGCCGTCTTACGTTCATCGTATGCGCGATTCTTCTTGAACGCTTCCCAGTACTGGAGCGCAAACTTCAGCAACAGGCGGTCCTGGTTGCGAGCCGTCTTGATCGCGCGAATGGCGTTGTTTATGCCGCCACGGCTGAAATCTGGCTTGATGGCGCGCGGATCCACGTCCGCCCATGTGTTGATCCCCGGCGCGGAAGGATCGGGGTACTCGTCCGTATGGTTTGGATGGCTCTTGATGTATCCCACGAGCGGCGACACGTCGTAGAAGCCGAGCAAGGATACGTCCCTGCCGTCCAGGCTCGCAAAAGCCTTAGCCCAATCGACGCCGCTCTCGCCGATCAAGCCGCCAAATACACGAGACTGCGACCGCATGACACGCTCCGCCATACCGTTCGGCAACGGAATCTGCGCCGCGACGTGCTCGCCTTCCGTCAGTTTTCTGTCGACGTACGGATGTCCATGCCCATAGTCGAAGGCGTGCGTCCACTTGTCCATGTCGATTCCGAGAATCGTCTTCACAAGCGCGTCCTTGTCAAGCGGCAGCCCCGTGCGAACGCCAAACTTGCGGCACAGTATCTTCAGCGTATCTCCAGCTGTCGCAGCCAACCCTTCCGCTTCCCTCAACAATTCTTCCTTGAGCAGTTCCGCAGCCGCTTCCGCAAGATCGATCAATTTCTTGGATTTAAGCGCCCGTTCCGCCTCCATGTAGGCAAACCCGGTGACCAGACCTCTCCTTTGTGCATTCCTGAGCGACTTCCCCATGGACGCCCTATGGTTGTCGTGAAGCGCCGAGACCTTGTCCTTTAGTCTGGCTGCTGACAGCTCCAGTTCAGGACGCAGCTGCAAAACAATTCCACTTTTTGCCTTTCCATCTTTCATACCCCCGACAGCACTTATCTGATCAAGGGAGTATCTACCTATCGCGCTCTGGACCAGCTGGTACTCGTAGTTGTGCGTGTCGGCACGGCCAGGATGGCTATGTTGCTCTCCAAGCGACAGCTGACGGAATTTCCTGTCGGGGGCAAGGTGATAATCAAGATACGCGATCACCCGCGCCACGCACGAGGCGTCGCTCACGCGGCAGTTCCGCGGCGGATTGACAAGCATCGCCTTGGGGCACGCTCCCTGCGGTCCGCGCTGATCGCGAGCTTTCCAGAAGTTTTCCGCGTTCCATTTTCTGAAATTCGCCACCCGCACAAGAAAATCGGAGCACCACTTGATCCTGCCGTCGATTTTGGCCGCCACGTTAGCGCGGAGATCGTCATCGCCCTGCGCGGCGTCCCAACTGAAGAAGAACCGCCAAAGGTTCTTAGGGAAGAACGGCTGCAAGCGTTCTGGATCGTCGCCGATCTCATCCAAGGTCAAGCCAGAGACTTTCTGCACAGCCTCTGCGAGCTCCGCGTTGGAGAAGATGGAACGGCTCTCGTTGTCTGACGCATCAAGCATCAGTTCGAGAACCTTGTGGTATGCCGCGAAGTATTCATCCAGCATCGCGTTGGTCTCGGCAGGCTTGCGCAACGCGCAGAAAAGCAACCGCCTGAACTCCGCCTCGCCAATGCAACTGCGCAGATGGCCGACTTTGACATCTCCGTAATGTGCAGTTGGCACCCATTCAAAACGGATCGCGCCGTCCTCAATTATGTAGTGGCGGTCGAGATGGACGGCATTGTCGTTCTCTGCCCCAAAGAGATAGCGATGCCGGCCGAGGGACGGCGTAATGTCAAGGCGCTTGAAGCGCAGGCACGGCAGGACATTGAAATCTTCACACCAGGCGGCGGCGAGGGAAACGAAGCGATCCTTTGCGCGGATCTGCTTAGAGAGGTCGTACTTGAAAAGCTTGTTCTCCTCGCTTTCCGTGGAGCGCGACGCCAAATCGGCCAGCAATTTCTTCTCCGTGTCCAACGACAAATAGTCAAACGACGCCCGAGGGACCTTGTTCAGGTATCCAATGATGTTGGCGAAGTTGAGGAAGTTGGCATCCTCGCCGTCGAGCGACACGCGGCCGCGACGGTAGCTGAAGAAGGTAAACGCCTTGAGGAAAGCCCGCTTGGTGGGCTTTTTCCGGCCCAACTTCTCTACCTCCGCCTCGGACAACCCGTCGATGGAATCCCGTCGTCGGTTTGGGACACGCATGTCGGCAAAGCAGCTCAGGAACTCCTCGGCATCATCCTTATATAGCGCCATGCAGACAAAGAACATGATGCCGCGGCGCGTAAACTCGTATTTGCGCGATTCCATAGGCTGCTGCGGCTTGCGAGGCCCGCGCAGGTTCAGTAAATGCATTTTGTAGAGCTTGCCGGCCTGACATCCCGCCCCCATGCACTTCTTCTCGGCCTTCGGGCGAAGTATTCCCTCGAGCAGCACGTACATGTCTCTGCCGCAGACAAGGGCTTCATTGCCGTTCCGGTCAAGATGAGCAAAGTAGTTCCGGAGCGCGAAGAACTTGAGCGCCACAAGAGGCGCAAGCCGCTTGTAGTCGTGGTCGAACTTCTTCTCCCGCCTTGCGCCAAAATCGCGCTGAGGCTCGTCAAAGCGGAACGCCCACAGGAAATCTGCCAGGCGCTGCATCTTCTCGTCGGAAAGGGCTTCAAGCTGTTGCTTGATCTTCGTCTCGTCATCACCTTTGATTCCCGTGATCTCACGGAGATTTGACACGGCGTAGTTAAGGTAGAGTGTAAAATACTTGACCTCGTCCTTTTTCTTCTTCGTGCCTTTATCCTTGGGGATGACGATCTCCAGACGTTCGGCCAACGCGCGCATGCGGCTTCCGCCGATGTCGATTTCTTGCGGTGGCCTGGAAACATCATTTCGCGATCCATCTGTAATGTTATTGCTCATTGGTTTCCCTTTCTTGTCAAGATTTGTCCAATGCTGATAAGGTACGACTTCTTGAGTTTTCCGGCATGGCATGAATCAATAGTAAAACGCCGGAAGCATGCGCGGATCGGAAAGGCCATGGATGGCCTCCAGCCATTTCTCAGCATGAATCACGCCGAAAAGCCTCGACTGGCAAAAGGTCGAACACGTTTCTTCCGCAAGAACGGCATATCGAGCCGATTCATCTTTTTTGCCACATGCGGCAAGCGAACAGGCAGCCTGCACGAGCAGGGCGAAGCGGATCGAACCGAGCACGGGCGCCCAGCATTTGGCAAGCGGCATGGCTCCTTCCCCCTCCTTGAAACACGATTCCGACTCCGCCCCGTCGCCAGCCGCGGCGGCCAACGCTCCGAGATGGCGGCGGTTTGCCGCGACCAACCAGTCTTCGGCGTCACCAGCTGGCAGACGCACGGCAACACGGGCGGCGGCGTCAGGGACTGGCATGCCAGCCCTCCAGGCATTGAAATACGCCAGAGACTTCTGGCGTATCAGATGATAGCGACCATTCTGCGCCGAGTCTCGCGCAAGCTCGTTCAGCTGTCGCTCCGCTTCTGCGAACGCTCGCTTCTCCTCTGCGCTGCAAGGCTGGAACAAAGCGAACATGAGATGCCGGTAGTTGAGATCCTGTGCAACGTCGCTTTCAGCTTTATCACGTTCCGATTCATCGCATTTGCCAGCTGCCACTGAATCGGCGATGGCGCACGCCGACTTGACAGCCTTCTCCACGTGATCCATGGCATCTTCACGGGAGAATCCGCCAATACCGTATATCGCGCCGAACGCATTCGCCTGCGCAGCCGTGCCATGGAAACGCATGAGCAGGTCGTCGCGCTCCGGCCCGGAGAAGGATTCAATATAATCCGCGATATCAGCCGCCAACGTCTTGTATTCCTCAATCTCGCCCATGTCCTGTGCATTGACTGCCGCCGTCACCTGCAGGCGTAATGCCTTCGCCGCGTAGCCGTTCGCCTTGGCAAACGACATCGCCTCAAGCGTGCATTTTCGCGAATCCTCCGTCCGGCCGGCATGGCAATACGCCGTAGCGAGAAGCGACATGAACTCAAGCCATTCTTCCGGTTTGCGGCGCTGGGACAAGCCGCCCTTCAGCTGTTCCAGCTGCACGGCGACTTCGTTCCACCGGCGATGGTTCTCGCGGTCAACGCGTTTCACCATGTCAGGCAGACGGTACAGCACGTAGTCGCGCGACATGGCCACACATCCCGGCATGCGCTCCAGCCGATCACGTATCGCGGACATCACCCCCTGCTCGTCCAAGCCGGCGTCCAGGCCGAAAAAACCCCGCTCGTCCCTTGAAATTGCGCCTGGGACATCGGGGCCAATCAACAGGGCATCGAGAGACTGCGCCTTTAGCGCATCGAACTTAGGGCGCAGTTCCACGTCTTCCAGGCGAAAGCCGTCGTCAAAAGCCCCTGTCGCGCGAACCTGCAGCACGTCATACGCCGGAAGGCCGTCAGCCTTGCCGCGTACGGCGGCCATGCGAACCGGCAGCATCAGGCTGTTGCCCCTGACGCCACTCCCCAGTTCCGGCCCATTCCGCAACAGAAGCCGAATGCCCGTGCTGTCCGTTCCCGCCAGCGCCTTGCACACGGGCTCGCGCCACACGGGGATTTCTCCCCCATCGCTCCAGACCGCCCCAACGACGTCCGATGCGAGCTGGAACGGCACGAACCAAGCCTCCTTGCCGCAGCAGACAGGAATGAATCCGTCGGCGGCGAAGAGGCGGGCGAGACGCCGGCGAAGGACCGCGACGAAGCCGGGCAGTTCCGCCGTTTCCGGCCACACGCGGGGATCCTCCGGCAGGGAACGCAGTCCCGTCCAAGGGCGGAGCGTCCGGTACCAGTCGGCAAACGGCCGCCAGGTTGGCACCAAGAGAGAAGCCAGTTCGCCTTCAAGCTTGCCGTTTCGCGTGAGACACCATCGCACGACAAGCTCCGCGAACATTGTGCGGCGTAGATCGGGCGAAACTCCATTATCGCGGGCAAGAGCAAGGATTTCATCCGTCGCCACCAGCAGCAAGTTCTCTGGTCTCCGCTCGGCCACGTCCAACAGCATCAGTTCGTTCATGGCATTCGACCTTACGGCGCCTCTGCGCCGCCTTGAAGCGGATGTACATTTCCCTCCTCGTCGACCAGGGCAAGAACCCCGTCGAATCCATCCTTGAACTCGTAGGCAAAAGTTGCGCCTTCGATCGTGCCGAGAAGCGTCGCATCCTTCCCGAACACACCCCATCCGTCAAGCGCCGGCGAACGATTGCCGTCGGAGTCGTGCACGCGCAGCATGAGGTGCCCATCGGCCGGCGAATAGCGCACATGCACGGTGCCGTCCAGCCCGTCCACGTTGCAGTTGGCGGAGACCGGTTCGGCTACAGAGGCGGCGGCGAGGGCGTAGCCCTTCTCGAACACCGGCGACGACCGGAACGCCCCCCATCTGCACTCGCCTATCCTATGGCGGACCAAGTCGATCATAGACCAGCGCTCATTTGCCGCAAGATCGGCCGCATCGAGCTCAGCGAAATTGGCGAGGGCCTCGTCCTCGTACGCGATACGCGGATCATCACGCCGCATAATCGGCATGCCGGTACGCGCGAGCTGCCCGTCGGAAAGTTCCCCACTGCCGACAGACCACTGCCATGCGGAAACGACATCGGCGACATCTTCATCGGATAACGTGCAAACAAGCCAGCTCTTCGCGATTGTTTCCGTCAACAGGGACCGTGCGTTCCACAGCTGGACGACGCGCAGGCCGAGTCCGCCATCGATCTTCAGCTTCAGCTCCGTGTCCATTGCAGGTTCCGAGAAAGATGAGAACGGAATCACAAGCCATGACCGATCATTCCACTTCCGCGCGACTAATGCGTATGTGATTTCTTTCACGCCAGAAAGAGCACGGACCTGCCCGGCGGCAACATCGTCGTCAAACGGCCGGACCAGCCGGGCGCACTCTTCCCGTGCGGCGGCATTCTCCTCCGGAGTCGTATCAACTGCGACATCGTCAACATTCCCCTGCGCCAGTTCCTTTAGCAATCCGTACGCCACGAGAAAGTTTCGCGTTGACGCCTTTCGAACCTCTATCAGTTTTTTCCTGTCCATTTCAAGCATCCCTCATTTCATCGTCCACTTTTGTTCTTCCATACGAGATAAGATCAAGACGCCTGCTTTTTCCGTCCGGCACCGATTCTCGATCCAATTTCTGAAAAATCTTGTGCCAGAATCGTCGTTTACGATCCAATCCCGGAGTTCTGGACTCAAACTGGACAAACAGTCCTTCGCTTTCTTCAAATCATTGGCCGCCGTCGTCTTGCTGATGCCAAGAGCGCCAAGGATCTCCGTGTCCGCATACAGCTTTACGCCATTGATATGCGCGAATATGAGGCAGCAGAGCAGGGGTGAAAAACTCTGTTCCAATTCCTGCCGCCAAATCGCGAGGTCTGAAATTGACTCTCTGCCGGCAGATACGGCACTACCAGAATCGAACTCTTCGTTTCCAGGACCATGCATGCTTCCAGGGCTGATGCATTCCATTACAGCCGCTTCGCCAGCGCTGAAGCCGTCCGACTCTACGCTGCCAGCCACCTTTTCACCACACCTCTCCATTTCCGCATCGCGCGAATGGTCAAAAACCATGACGCTCTTTCCGTCCGCCGTCTTTTTCTCGTCACAGGAAAAATTAGACAGGACCCATTCTTTGACGAGATCCCTAATCACACCTTTTCTTGTGCTCAGCAGTCGTCCCAAGATGACTTTCAGCGGCGGATCCTTGCTTTGGGCAACTTCAAGCCACACAATATTCTTCCAGGCTTTTTTCTTGCGAAGCTTCGTCATGTCTCCAAAGTAGCCTTTTTTGTAGCGATTGACATGCTCGTATTCGCAGAGGGCGTCGTCAAATTCCTGTGCGTAGTCGATGTTGGAGAGGAAGTCACGTCCTGCAAGGGCTTCAAGCTGGGGCACATACGGATCCAATTGTCGCCTAAAGGCGTTACTTATCATATCTGAAAGCAGAGTCTCGTCTGCATCCGTCCCCACGACCGGTTGATCACCGCGTGGTTTGCCGAGGCCATGAACCCAACAAACCTCCTTCCATGCATTCCAAGCCTTCAGCGTGCGCGCATTTTCCTCTTTCGTGAACTTGGCCATCTCACGCCTCCCTTTTGCACAGCATCTCGTCCAACCGTTCCATTTCATCGGGATCAAGCCGTGGTTTCGTGCCGTTCTGCTCAACTCCGTCCGTGCGTCCGAAATCATCGAAACGCAGAGGGCACGGGCGCAGAGTGGAGAAATAACCCGGCTTGTCGTGATGCCCAGAACCTTCAGGACTGATGTGCCGGACGGAGAGCACATTTTGCCCCGAAGGACGCCGTGACGCACCTATCAACATCGGCACTGTGCTATAAAGACCATTCACCTTCTTCCTTGATACGGAAAGACCCGGATGATGTTTACTGCCCGTCTTCCACACGAACCCGGGAATCTTTTCATTCCATAGCCGGTTATGAACCCACCACAACGTCCCCTTGGAATAGTCCAGGAGGAAGTCGAGAGCATTGAACCTGCGTTCTGACGAATCCATCTTCTTTTCCTTTCGTTGTCACCTGAAATTGAACGGCAGAACCCTTGCCGCGAGCTCCAGCGGCGGCAGCTTCGCCGTCGGCTGGTCGAGAAGCGCCTGGTAGCGGCCGTTCTCCTTGATCCCCGGGATGTCCTTCATGCCTTCGAGCATCCGCGCAAGGCGCTGCGGCCACTCGCCCGCAAGGCCGTCCGCGAGCGCCGCGCCGGCGACGACGGCGGCGATCACCATCAGCGTCTCGCCTCCTTCGACCTCCGCGAGGCGGTAGGCCGCGTCGAAACGGCGCGCCCGCTCTTCGCCGGGAGGCAGCAGCTGGGCACGGTAGAACTCGATCAGCTCCCACGGATGGCCGACGGACGGGCGGCACCACTTCCCCTTCTGTTCGCAATACGCCTTGCGCAGAGGATCCTCCGCAGAAAGGGAGACTATGTAGCGCAGAAGAATGTGGTGCTGGAACTTCCCCTTCCGCTCCCCCGTGAGCCGCGCCGCCTCGCGCGCCAGCGCGTCTTCCGGCGCGTTCCCGTCACCGATGAGATAGAGCGCCAGCGCCCTGCGGGCCTCCTGCGGCCGGCCGTCCATCGTGGCGGTGGCCAGATAGGCTCGCGTAATGCCGAGGTTGATCGCACGCTCCCTTTCGTCGGTCAGCCGCGCGAAGCAGGCAAGCGCCTCGTTGAACTTGGCGATCGATTCGTCCGTCATCCCCAGGAAGGCGAAATGCTGGCCTGCGGTGGAAAGGAGCTTGCCGTAGCCCGAGAGGCCGACCGTCGCGCGGTCCTTTCCAAGGAGCGACTGTATCAGCGCAAGCGCCATCTCAAACTCGTAGCAGTTGGTGTAGGCGACGGCAAGATTCAGGGTGGCATCGCATACAAGCCGGGCGTCCTCGTCGTATAGTTCCTCGCAGAGCGCGTCGAATTCCGCCCGCAGCTGCGACCCTGCTGCTGCGGCGATCTTGCCTTCGTGGTTCGCGAGCGCGATCTGCGCCGTGAGCCACGTCAGCTGCGATCTCTTTGAGATTTCAGCTGGCTTGAAACGTCGCAGCCATTCGACCTGACGGCGCAGGGCCTTCATGTCAATGAAACCTGAAACAAGGTGAACGTGGAGAAAATCCAGATAGCGGGTCCATTCCTCCGCGCATGTTTTTGCCCGCTCCCCAAACCGCGCGGACAATGCCCCAATGATCCCGACACCGTCGCCCGACACGAGCGCAGGCCACGTTGCCGCGTCAAGCGGCTCGCAACGATAGAAACAGCGCAGCAGCCGGGAGATGCGGTCCGGGGAGATGTTCAGGTGGCATACGCCGCTCCAGCCAGATGCAATGTAACGTTGGCGCGCAGTGTTGTCACCCCTGTGGCGCAGGCAAGTAAAGCCGATGATATCGGGATAGGCATTGCACGACAACTCGCCCGGCTTGGGCTTCGGCATCGCCTCAAATGAGAGTTTCACGCGCTGCGCACGCTCCGGGAAAGAATCCTTCAGCGACTTCTCGCAGACGAGTTTCAGCGCCCGGAAGTCCGCCGTCGTGCGATAGGGGTCGTGCGGCTCCACGCAGATTAGAAGCGACACCATATCGTCCCCTTCGGGGAACGGCAGCAGGCGCACCATCACATCGATCCACGACGCCAAGGCGTCATCCCATCCCATCGACACATCGTATGCCGACGAAGGAATCGCCAGAACGCCGCAGTTCGGATGATGCAGGATTTCCTCCAGCGCCTTGTCCTGGGCCATCAACCTCTCTTCCGTGAAATCCTGCGAACAGTGCAGATCCGGCAAAGGCGGCAGCGGATTGTCATCGCGGCAGATCACGCCAGCCATTATGCCCAGGCCGCCTGTCTCAAATTCCTCATCGGCTCCGCGATACGATTCGTCTAGATAGATGGTCCAGGACTTTCCGGGAGCAAGTGCCGTGATGTCATTGGGATGGGAGGACAAGGCACGCATGGCGCGGTCATCGGCGGCAACGTCACCGGGCGCAGGGATGGCCGTCACGGCAACGGACGCCTGCGGCACGTTCGCCATCCCTTTGATGGATACGACATGATCGGCCCTCGCCGCGCGGCTGGCATCATTTGCCTTGTACATTTTGCGGGATCGCCTTATGTAGCTTACGAGCGGTTCGCCCAGCTTCCGGATCTGCTCTTCCTGTTCCGGCGTGTCTTCCAAGCGCTTCTCGGCCTCCCGCGCAACAGGAATCGCGAACTCAAGCCAATACTGGGCGGTTTCCATGGCATCGTCAAACTGTTCCGAATCCCTTGCTGATGCCCTGGCCGCCGCCGCCTGTTTGCGCAACCGTTCTGTCCTCTGTTCACCATCCCGCCAAAGCGCGGCAAAGCAATAATCGTTCATCTCAACGCCAAACACCTTGTCGCGCGGGACTTTCCCATCCTTGAAGCGGAATCTCGGACACCAGTCGCACGGAAGGCAGGGATAGATCATTTCTGCAGGCGATGGCTGCGGCCGCGGCTGCTCGGCCCGGATCGCCTCGCGCTCGGCGACTGCCTTGGCGAAAGTCTCTTGGATAAACTTCTGCGCACCGCCGCCAAGCTCCTTCGCCTTCTCAAGGTAGGGCTGAAGCGCCGACTCGACCATCACATCCTTCAAATCACGCGCCTTGGCATCGACTTCGTCCGCCAGAGCCCTCACCTTCTGGAGAAAATCCCCCACGCTTGCTTCGAATTCCCCCCATGCGGCATCGTCCATTTCCAGGCGTAGTTTCTGCGCCATGTCTTCAACTTTTTCCGCCTCCTGGAACAACCGCGCCCTCTTATACTCCTTCTTCGCTTCCTTAAGCTCCTTCTTGTCCACCGTCGACTCCTTCCGCATACGCGCTGCGCGACGATTCCCCAAACACACTCTCGTGGCACTTGCGGATCAAGCCACCCGGCCTAAAACAAACGCATTCCACAAACCGCAATCAGGAAACCAACTGCGGAGAGTCTAGCATAATCATGGGATTGACGCAAGCAGGGCGCCATGTAGAGCCTTGTATATCGTTTTTCCTGCCTGTTTCGCTTCCTCCAGCGTCTGCCATTCGCATTTCTGCGTTGCCGATTCCAAAGTAGAACGCAGCGCATCGGGCAATATCTTTGTGGCCTTCCAGACATCGTATGCGCTCCATGCGGTACATCCTACAATAGCCGCGCCTCCAACGACATCGCCGATCGGGAGCGGCCCATCGGCCACTGCGGCCGTTGCGCCTGCGGCCGTTGTCCCGGCCTGGCGGATTGCCGCCCTCCCAAGAAGCTTGGCCACGGCTGCAACCGTTTGGCGTACGCATATCGCTTCAAATACGCTGGCGATCCCCGCGTCGATCTGCCCCCATTTGAGCGCGACCTTCTTCTGCTCGATCTCGTCGCCGCATTTCTCAAGGAGCGCCTTGTAGGCATCGTCGCCGGGAAGCGCACTGGCATCCAGCTCGGTGCCAAGTTCAACCCTGAATTTCTCCCTCGCACTTTCAGCATTCGATAAAAATGATACGATGCATCCGTTTACCTTGTCGCGTGCCGCGTACAGTCCCCTGTAGTACTCCGCTTCAAGGTCGCGCCTGATGCCGTTCCCTGTCTCGTTTCCCCCCTTGATCTTGTCCATCACTATCGTCTTGAACAGATCCTTGCAGCGGGAAAACGTTCCGTATTGCGCGACTACTCCGGGAATCTTCGCGCGAACGGCATCGAACTGCACGTCCACCACCTGCTGGACCTCGGAAAGAAAGTTGCCATAATGCCTTTTGAGCGCATCGTCATATTCGGCATGCAACTTGGCTATTGCGGCGGTACGTTTCGCGACCTTCGCGTCTTGTCCTGCGTTGCGGGACTCTGCGGAAACCGCACCCCTTGTTTCACCATCGGCAGCACCTGCACCCCTGCCGCCCGCCATGCGCCACACGCCAAGGATGGTCAGAACGAGTAACGCAGACACTGCGAACAGCAATTCCACGCGGGTAAAGCCCGAACGAAATGCCGTCCCTGCGCTGTACGCCGAAAGCGGAGTCACATCAACAACTGTACCCTCCTTCATCGCCGCCGCCTTCCTGATCAACGCCAGGTCTCTGGCGTTTCTTGCAAGAAGGACAAATGGCCAAAGAAACCATGCCACAACCGCCATGACGACCAGCATGCCGGCGATGGCCAGATACCTTATCGGAGACATGATCGATTCAACGATTCCGCCCGCGATCTCGGGATGGCATTCGGCCGCCTTGCCAATGCCTTTGCCAAGTTCCGAGGTTCCTTCCTGGATACCATCAGACATCTCATGAGCAGCCACCACCATTGCGGCGGCTGCACCGGCCGCAAGCATCTTTTTGCCAGTAACCTCCCGGCAGACCGCCTTGATCGTGCCGTGTGCGGCCGATTTCGCGACCTCGTGTTCTGCCGTCACGGCGGCCAACTTCGAGCCGCCGCGCACAACAGCTTTCTCCGCAGTGCGAATGCCAAGCTTCACGGCCGCCTTCTCGTATCCCTTGACGGCCGCCTTCACTGGCACCGACAGGGCCGAAGCGCATGCGGACGCACTCAGCATGCCAATGATTACGAGACTCGCCATTTTGACCTTCTTCATTGTTTTTACCTCTTTGCCGTTGTTGTTTTCCTCACATTGCTAGATAAGAGACGGACAGTTGATAATGTTCTTGTTCATGGCATTGTCTCCGTGGTTGTTTGTTTTGACATCAGATATAAAGCCTATCCTGACCAATTTCCCACCGATGCAGACTCGAAATCAATCCCAGATGGCGTTCCAAGCCTTGGAGATCGCCCAGCCCACGCCGACGGCGACGGCAACCGGTGCCGCCACAACGCACGCCGTGCCAAGCGCCGTGCCTGCGATGGCTGTGCCTGCGATTCCAGCAGCCACGGCACCGCCGGTCGCAGTGGCTGCGGCAGCCGCACCCGCCCCGGAAAGCGCTCCTCCGGTCGTGTCCTTTGCGATACAGCCCGCCGCTTCCCAGCCGTCCTTCTCTCCGTTCACCACGTCGATGATGTTCGTGACGGCCGACACCCCGCCCGAGATTGCTCCGCCCCATACTCCGCCAGACTTAGCCGACCACGCAACTGCCTTGGAGAGCGGAACACTTTTGCACGATCCGCAGGCACGCCCAAGTTCCTTTGTGGTTCGACCGCTGATCCCTGTGTCCTGCATGCGCTTTGAGATTCCCGCCTTCTCCGCCATCGCATTGAACTTTTTTGCGGTCTCGGTAGTGCCTTTCAAAGTCGCAGAACTGTACTGCCCGTCCTTAACGCGCTTGATGGTGTCCGCGATACCCTTCGGCGTGTCCTTGTACTGGATGCGCTGAATGACCTTTCCGCCCTTCATGACGACCGAGTCTACCGTGGTGGCGGTGGTCGAGCGCGTCAGTTTCTCGCTCACGCCGCGTACCCAGTTCACGGGATTGAAGTTCGTCTTGTCCGCCCCCATGATCTCGAGGATGTGTCCGTTGAGATTGGGATTCCCGCCCGCCCTCGCCAGCGCGCGCGCCTTGACGGTGGCCTCGTAGCCGTGCTTGGCCATGTTTGCGATCGTGGTGGAACCGTTGCTCTTCTTGTTCATTTTCTTTTCCTTTGTTTGCGTGTCGTTACACCACATATAAGCCTGCGCTCAAAGCGTTTTCCGCCCGTCGCGATCTTTTCCATGCATTTTGGGCACAAGCATATTCATAGACCCCAAAATACGAATCGCCGGGCGCAAGGCATCCGGCGCGTACGCACACGAAGGGCATCAGCGACGCAATCTGGCACCGCCAATCGAAAAACCCGCCGGGGGGCTCGCGACCTCGTCGAGGTTGAATGCGCGCCCATTGCTATGCCCATGCAGCAAGCATTACCTGCTGTACTATTCTACCGGCATTTCTTTTTCCACGCGGTCGAGTACGGCGGTGAGATAGCGATCAGCTTCAACAAACTTCGCCTTAAGATGTTCCGGATAATCAACGAAGTGCGCTTCTGGGTTCCTCACATTGCCAATAGCGACAATCATTTTTCTGAATTGCCTGATATCACCGTTGAAATAATGCCCGAATCCGCGCCAGTTCCCAGAATCCCGCCAATGGACGTCAAGAACGACTAGATGCATAAGATCATCCAGATAGGTACAGTCAAGATGACTTACTGGGCATCCGGGAAGATCCTTCTGCCGCCGCGCCCGCATTCCATCTACAGTTTCCTGAAAAGGCTTATCGCATCTTCTCCAGGGGTCGCCCTGGCTGCCATGTTCCGGAAGTTCCATGTGCATGAACCAGTCGTCCCTGTCATACAATTCCTTCAACCGAAACCCAACCCATCTTCGCAAGCGGGTCTCTATGCGCTTCAATTCCGGCCACACATCGATCCGGCGCCGCGCGAGAAACTCATGCAGCACTGCTGGCATCGCACGCCCGTCATCCCAGAAGCCATATCGTTTAAACGTCTCCAGGATGTGCGGCGGGATTCTGGCAAAGTACATCTCTCGCCAAACCAGACAGTCAAACCAATTGTTGATGCCGGTAGACGACAACTCCGTCGGCACAGGAAAAGACGAAAACACCTTATGCAATTCGTCAAAGTAATTCTCAAACTCACATCGAGCCATTCCCATCACGGCATCAGACGACGGCTCCTGCCCTTTTTCGCGATACGATTCGTTGTGATAATGCAGAAGTTGCCCGAGAAGAAAAGGGTGTCCGAAAGCCAGTCGAAAATAGGAATCGCGCGTCTGCGCCTTAATCGGCGCTTCCGAGATATCACACAATCCATTGAAATCCGCAAATGAAATTGGCTTAACGTTGACGCTCTTCAATGCTCCGTCAAGCGTCGAGGCGTCACCAATTGTCTTTGCCTCCAACATCTTTATCGCCCTGCTACTTGCCAACACGCAAACAAAACCGTTGTCAGGCGTATCGTCCACCATGGTACGAAAGCGCTTGAGGAATCCCGACAACCCCATCCCCATACCGGCAACACACGAGTCAAACTCGTCCAGCAGCAGAACAACCCGCATTCCAATCTGGCGATATTGTCGCCGCAAAAAGGACGTGAGAAATCCATATGCGTCCATTACCGCATCGCCGCTTTCCCGCTTACATATAGACAAATACAATGTCGAGTGCCTACATCCCTCTCCCGAAGAGCACATCCCCTTCTCTATCAATGCCTCATCAAGCAGATTGGCCATGTCGATGTATAGACAAGCCTCGGGCGACGGCCTGTCTTTAGTGTATTGCTCCATGTCTATGCTGATTACAATGTCCTCCGATGTTTTTATCAACCGGCCTTCGACAGCCTTAAGGACACTCGTCTTGCCTATTCGGCGCAAGCCAATGACGGCGCACGACAAATCGTTATGTACGAAACGAACCAAATCATCGCATGTCTTTCCCCGACCCACGAAGCGTTCGCCAGACACCCACTTGACAACATTCGTAAAGTCGCACTTCATGCCGTTTTTCCCCCAAAGCTTTCGCGCGTTCTTCCAGGATTGGCTCTCAACCACATGGCAAAAAGCCCCATGCGCAGGCGCGCACCGCCATTTTTGACAACGACGATCCCGCGTTTCTCAAGCAAAGCCATCTCCTTGCCATTTTCAGACCGGACCTCGTCCAGCGGCAACCAGTCGGAATAGTTTACGGTTGCTTGCGCGATACGATAGTAGAGTTCTATCACCTTCGCTTCATCGATGTCTGGATCCATCAAATTCACAAAAGGCTCAAATTCCTCGTCGGACAACTTGTCATCGCCTTCGCAGAACGATTGCGCCACCGCAAAAACGACGCTCCCGGTTATATCCGAGATTTTGTTGGCATTGAGATATGCAACCATCCTGCTGCAGAACCGCTGCGTAAACCAAGGCTGGCCAGCCGTCAACCGGAAAAGATCAGCAAAGGCATCACCCCTATATCGGGACACCCTGTCCCCATTGTCTCGCAACTTGGCTATGGGCGCGTCAACGAGCTGTCTGACATCGTTTTCACCCAAATACGACAACCGATTTGGACGCCATATCGCGAATTCGTTGGGGAACAGCCTCTGCATCTGTACAACGGATTCCTGGCCTATTAGAATCAAGTGGAACAATTGAGCCTCAAGCAATGCTTTAATTGCCCGCAGAAAATCACGAACCGCCTCTCTGTGTCCATCGCGATCTTCCAAGTAATAGTTGTACAGATATGTGAATTCGTCTATCCCGACGACCCAACGACGACGCTCTGCGGCCATTGCCCCCTGGACATAACGGCTCATAAACCGCAACCGCCCTAAAAAATTCTCACTTGACGAATCAGGCGGCATCACCGCAGACGTCGACAGGGTTGATGAGATTTCAGCTTCCAGCGCCAAGGTAAAGCTGCCCAAGAACCCCCCTCTTCCGTCTCCCGTCAATATACCCGCATTGATTTTTGAATAGACAAATCTATCGTCTCCTAGCCGCTTCTCAAGATTGTTCAGCATCGATGTCTTTCCTGACCGACGCTGGCCGTATAGTATATAGCACTGCCCCCCGACATCGTCGTCAAATAACTTGGCAATCTCGTCAAGCTTCGTTTCCCGACCGACAAATAATTTCCCCGCAGCGGGATTATGCTCGTAACGTAGATACGGGTTGGAGATTTCGACAAACTCTTCGTCCGAGATCGACTCTGCCATGTGCGAGAAATCACTTGCAACAGCATCACAAACCGAGTGAACAACCGGATAATAGACATCAATTGCCGTAAGCGACAGATTTGAAAGAAGAAATGAATCCTCAAAGCGCACTAGCAGGGAACGCAAATCATCTTGAACGCGTGAACGTTCCTCATACCCTTGGGTGGAAATGTAGTCAAGTGCCTTTTCCAAGACATCCAAGAGCATTTTCCTTCTTTGGCAGTCCCCGGCCTCCAGTTCTGGCATGTCCGCAGCAAACGACCGGATATTGACAAGACATTCTCGGGAAAGAAGTTCGCTAGATTCTCCGATCTTCTTCAAGACCATCTCCAGCAGATGTCCATATTCCCCTCTTCCAGAATCAAGGGACAAGCCGAGCTTGTCAAAAATACCGTCGAACTCAGGCAGTATCTTGTTAAGTTCAAATCGTTCAACGATCCCCTTGATCTTGTTGCCGGATTCTCCATCTATCGGCACTTCAGACAAGGCGGAATTACGGTATTCCTCATCCTCGACAATCCTCCGCAATTCTTCGGCATCCGCCCCCATCGCCGCATAGGAAATAACCAACGGAAGCACCGTATGCCAATAGCGAGAAGGGGCCATAAGTCGAGCAGTCAGGATCAGATAGGCAAACGCCTCTCTCCGCGAAGCTTCCCCACCCTCATACAAGAGGCACTGTGCCTTTCGCCAGAAATAAAAGCGAAGCGAATAATCTGCTGCCACATCGTCACCAGACACCTTGAAAAGGCAGAAGTCGGTCAACTGATATCGCAACTGCTCTTCCGAGAAATCTCTGTTGCGATACAATTTACGCTCCCCTATCGGGACCGCTTCGCAGAACCTGTCCCAATCTTCCTTGAATTTCTCCCTAAGTCGGACCAGGGCCGAATCTTTGTCACCGTCTTCCTCGCCTGGCAAGTCTTCATACCTCGCGATACCTTCTTTCTCAAGGCCATGAAAATCGCATCGGCGGCTTATTAACAAATCCTCAAACAGCAACTCGCCTGTAGAATCAAGAATTGCTGAATGTATCCGGCGTTTGACCTCCTCGTAATACTCGCGTAACTTAGCCGGAAGAGTTCGTGACTGAAGAATCTTGTCGATCAGGCTCTCTGCATCTGAATATCTATTCGCCCGTTGCAGATACCCCACTTTCATCTTGTCAAAAGACGATTGGATGCTTTCCGTTCTGAAATCAGACCGATATCTCTCTATCAAGGCTATGGCGGCATTCGGATCCATATCCGTCCGGAAGATCAACTCGGAAAGATCCTTGAGCGCATTCAGACGACTTGTGCCATCGGGATTGTCGAGTTCTTTTTGGAAGCACGTCCGCGCGGTCTCGAAATCGCCGATCTTCAAGGCATGTTTTCCCCTGAGGTAATCCGACATTCCCTTCCCCAAGACCCCCGTTACTTTCACGCAGGGATATTTTCCGTGCACGTTTGCTTCCGTGACAACCACAAATCTGACCGTCTGCCAGATCTCGCCGGAATCCAATTGTGGCAACAGTTCTTTAACCCCTACCAATCCTCGATGGAAAAAGTACGTTCGCACGCTATCATCAATGAATCCTATCTGCTTATCCGGTCTCCAAACCTTAATCCGCCCATTGCCTTCATATCCAAGCGCTCCACTGGCCACCGATCTGACTTGTGAAGGATTCTTCGACCTGTTTTTTGCCTTGATCACTTTAATCGTCGACCTGTCAACGATTTCTGTCCCTTCCTCTGTTTTTACAGTGTAATACCCTCCCTCTGCATCAAGAAGCAACCCCTTTACCACTCGCCCGTCATTCAAATGGAACTCTCCTGCCTGATCATTCCTCGACAAAAGCAAGTGCTCCCATTTATTCAGATATCGTTCATGCCGTCTCGTAAATAACGATGCCATCCAATCCAGGGCAGAACGGACCCAAGACGTTCTTTTCGGCCTACTCGGACGCGTCTCGTCTTTAGCCCCCGAGCCATTCGATCCAGAAAGCACCGAAGCCTTCCCCAATGCCAACACGTAGGCAGCCAAAACAGATTCCCGGGTAACATCATATTTCTTCGAAAGTTTCGCGAAATCAATCCGTTCGGGAACCTTGCTCCGCGCATTGCAGATCAAATCGGCAAACGAGACTTTCGTAAGTTGTTCAAACGTGCAGTTCTCGTCAGTCCCTACCGGCACGACTTTCATTTCCGTCAAAGAAGTCGGTATCCACAAGCAATAAAGGCTTCCCCATTCCTTCATGGAGACGTCTCTGGCGCTCAACCCGCCAAAGAATTCACGGAAGGACATCCTAGAATCGTTGACGAATTTGCCACAGACTTGTACCATGTCGGCACCAGCCTTGCCATAGTTGCTCAACACAAAAGCCCGGAAAATCTCCGCTCTGATCTCACCTGGGCCTTCGCCGTTCAAACCCAACAATCTCCATTCTAGCTTCCCGACAGAAGAATCTATCATCTGCGGCACATCACCATCAAGCGAACAGACTGTTCGATAATCGCGCCAATACTCTGCATTGTCCATTTGCGCTTTTAATCCCACCACCGGCTGTCCGTTGCGACTCTCACGCATCGAAAGCTGAACGATATCATCAAACAATGCCAACCATGCACTTAATTTCGGGATCTCATACTTCTTGCGAAAAACTCCGAGGCCCGCCGGATGAATAGGGCCATCTTTCAATATTCGGCGCAAATGGTTATGGGCAATATCTGAAATCGCCTTGTTGTCCTTGACCCACGACGTAACGCTTTCAACTGGTTGAGTCCCCTCCTCGGAACTTTCATCAGAGGGCACCTCTGTGCTAGCCGATGGAGCGATACATGATCGATAGTTTCGCCAATATGCCGGATCAGGCATTCGAGCTTTCAGCCCCACCGCAGGCTGCCCATTACGGCTTTCCTTCTGTGAAACACGTTCCACATCATCAAATAGAGATAGCCAGCCTCCTATCGGCTTGGGGATCGCATGGGCTTTTCTAAAATCGCCGAGCGCGGCAGGATTGACAGGACCCGTTTCCAGGATCCTGTACAGTTCATTACGCGCCTTTTCTGAGGCATCATGATTATCTCGAACCCATGCCTTTGCCTGTTCCTTTATATCTTCCGCATCGTTTCGCGTATCAGTCTGCATTTTCTAGCACCTTCATCCAGATGACTACATGAAGTTAAAAGGCAAGGCGATCCTTGCAAGATCGAGGGATGGGATGGGCTTGTCGGCTTGCGCGAGCTGCGCGGTCAGCCGCAACAACCACTTGCAATATGAACCAAAACTTTTGGGGACGCCTTCCTTCAAGAGAAATCTTCCGCGACGTACGTTGTTGACTGCTATCATGACGGCTTCATCGCTTTTTCCAAACTACCTGCGTGGCAATGTTATCATATAGGCTGCCGCTTGGCAAACAGAAAACGCGTAGTCGTTGCACGATGGGCGCATCTGCGTTTTTCACCCATATTGTGGAGAGAAACTCCGATGGCTGGCAAAAAGGCTTCACTAACGTTGCGCCTGACGCTTCGCGCAGTCCAGCCGCCGACGAATGAAAATATGTTCTTTCTGCGGCGAAGCCGCAGCCACAAACATCACGCCCCAGGTTGAAAGCGGTTCCATGGCGCGAAGCGCAGGCGAAGCGTTAGCGGAGCCCATTTGACAACCTTCGGAGTTTCTGTCTTGAGATGCAGTTGCAAGTAAAACCTCGTGCAATTACGGGATTCGGTAGGGCGGTTTCGATGAAACCGCCGTTTTCCAATGCTTGCGGCGGCATCATCGATGCCGCCCTACCGGGTTTTGCAACTGCCTCTTGAGCACGAATGGCGTATGGTGAATTACGCAGATGCGCCCTTGCACGATCGAATGCACCCCCGAAAGAAGACTGCATTTCCACGGGTTATAGCGCGATCGGCCTATTGATGATATAATGGCGACTTGTAGCAACCCTCCCTGAAAAAGGAAAATGACCATGTGGAGAAGATATCTTGTCGGATTGTCTGCAGTGTTTGCAACGGTCGCGACCGTCCGTTCGTGCATGGCGGACGGCGGGCCGCGAAGTGATGGCATGATCCCCTTCCTCGCGATTACGGGCAAGCCCACCGAGGCCGAGGTACGCAAGAAGGTGGCCGCCATCAAAGAGCAGGGGATTGATTCCTTCCTCATCTATGCGCGTAGCGGACTCGAACTTGAGTACATGGGCGAGGAGTGGCTGAAGCTCAACGAATGGTTCTGCGACGAGGCCGAGAGACGCGGCATGAAAGTGTGGCTCTACGACGAGTACAACTGGCCGAGCGGCACGTGCAAGGGACGTGTGCCGAACGAGAACGACGCCTGGCGCTACACGGAGCACGGCGTATACCGCAATCCCGACGGCACATACCGCTGGACGACCGCGCTCGCCCCGGCAGGGTGGGTCAACGTGTGCGAGCCCGCCGCCGTGACGCGATTCATCGAGCTGACGCACGAAGTCTACGCCAAACGCCTGGACCGCTGGTTCAAGAACAAGACGATAGTCGGCATCTTCACGGACGAGCCGGGCCACCCCACGCGCGTCACTTTCCCAGACGGCAAGCCGCTCGTCTCCTTCCGCAAGTATTCGGGCCTCGAGGACGAATACAAGGCCGCAACGGGCCGCGAACTCAAGGCCGACGTGGAGAGCTGGCTCACAACGAAGGCTGGCGACGTCTGGAGCGTCTACCTCGATCTCATGGGCAAGCGATTCCGTTCCGCCTACTTCGACCAGCTACGCAGCTGGTGCGACGCACACGGCATCCTCCTCACCGGACACATGATCGCAGAGAACGACCTGTACAACTCCGCACGCTGCAACGGAAACCCGATCCTCTGCCTGCGCGGCGAATCGCTGCCCGGCATGGACGAAATTCACACACGGTGCGAACCGGACAAAATCGAGTGGGTCACCTACAACGTGGCGCGCCAGGCCATACTCCACCGCGGCAACGGCGGTCTCGCGGAACTCTTCGCCTGCGGCCCCGCCAACCACGTCCCGGCGACGCTCCGCCTCGTCATGTGGATGTGCGCGTTTCACGGTATCGACCACTACATCTCATGCATGGACGTGATGGACGAAAAGGGCCTTGTGGAGAAGCACGGCTACCTTTCCCCCACCGGCCCCATCCATCCGTGGTACGAAAAACACGCACGCGTGCTCGCCGACGAAGCGCGCGTGGCCGCTGCATGGGCCCGCAAGACCGTGGCGGAACGTGAAGTGGCCGTACGCTACCCCAACCGCCTTGCGGGGCTGCTGGCGATAGCAGGGCGCGCGAAGTCCGTTCCCGGGCCGAAGCTTGGCAACCTGCTGAAGACGATGGAGCTGAACCAGTTCACATGCCGCCTCGTAGATGAAGACGAATCGACAGACTGCCCGCTGGTATTCGCATGCGGCATTGACGGCACGTTCTCCGAGGAGCGCACTGGCAAGACCGATCTTACTGCGGCCGATGCGCTCGCCCTCTGCCGCGATCGCCTTCCCTCGACTTTCGCCGTCCACGAACTGGATGGCACGCCGGCAACAGACATCCTCGTGCGTACGTATACGGACGGAACATCCGCCGCGCTCAACCTGCGACCCTTCTCAGACCGCACGCTTGTGGCGGAACGCGGCGGCACACGCACGACGTTCACCATCCCCGCACGCGGCGTGGTGCAGTTCGAGGCGCAGGGTGGTCGCGCGGGACGCGTGACCCTACCGCGCGCCGCCACTTCCCTTGCCGATGTCGAATGGGATCTTTCGCTCGATGCGCCGAACATCCGCCGAGTCAACTTCACCCCGGAGCGGCAAGGTTCGCTCAAGGTCGCCGCGCCGCTGAAGGGGGTGCGCCTTCTCACGCGCGATTGCGCGATGAGTTACGCCGTCACGTCCTCCGGCCGTCCAATCGGCCTCAACGAGCAGCCCGCCAATGGCGACAACGTGATCCGCCATATTGCCGAGCCGTACGCGTTTGAGATGGATTGCGCGAAGGTAGAGTCTTCCGAGTCGTGTACTTCCCTGCGTCCATGCTACGACCCGCTCTACCGTCAGACGAAGCCGTTCGACCTCGCGGCGGGAGAGCATCGGTTCGCGATCACGTCTGGCGAGGCCGACAAGAACTTCTTCCTTCCCGCGCTGTTCCTCGCAGGCGACTTTGCCGTGTTCAACGGCGTCGTCATGCCGCGTCCGAAAGGGAAGGTGAAGTTTGGTCCGCTTTCGGCGAGCGGTCTTGCAGACTTCACTGGCACGGCCACATGGTCGGCAGAGGTGACGGTACCCAAGACCACTCGCATACGTCTGCGCCTTGCGACGGGCGGACGTCTCACGCAGGTAAAGCTGGAAGGCGTAAATCTGGGCGTACGCGCCTGGGCGCCGTTCGAATGGGAGGTCCCCGGATATCTTGCGGGCAGGAAAGCCAAGCTGGAGATATCGATCAGCACGTCCGTGCAACCGATGTTCGGCGACCCTGCCGCCGGCACATGGGACATGCGCTTCTGGAACGCCGTCAGCGGCCCAGACGGCCCCTGTGGACTTCTTTCAGCCGACTGGCTGGAGTGACATCTTGCGGTGCGCACCCGCAAATTTCATGCACACCTCCACGTTTTCGCACAGTGGCGTCCATTGCGTCAGACGCCCAAATCCTCAAGCGCGCGAGCAAGCCTGATGCGGTGGGCTTCGACCGGTGCGGAATCGACGGCGAACTCCGTCATGGACTTCGTGACGGAATCCGGCACCGCCAGCAGTGGCGAGTACTTGGACTTTTGGGATTGCGAAGCCGTCTGGAGCCGTCGCTTGAGCATGGAGAAATATTCGTAGTCTTCTATGCCGTCGCACAACATCTCCAGCCTGAACGACGGAACGGGATCGTCCAGAACCGGATCCGATGGCCGCCCGTTCGCCGCCGCGAGAGGAGGATAGATCAAGCGTCCGTCGCCATTGCCCCATGGCCTCTTCACGCCTTTCGGCGTCGAGTATCCATTCACCCAGCTCATGGGATCTTCGTACGGATTCTGCGGCACGTCAGGATATGCGGCGGCGCTGGTCCAGTATGCCGTTTCCCATATCAGAAGGCCGTGCACGGCTTCCTTCCATGTCTGCCAAGGCCACAGGCGCATCTCGACTCCCGGATGGTCTATGAATTCCGTCACGTATGGCGCCTTGGGCGAACAGCACACGTACCACCAGAATCCGTCACCCGCTGCCCGGCAGGCCGGTTCGGCCGCCGTATGCAGATGCGGCGTGAGCGGGCACCACAGATTGGGGCCGCCTGCAAGTTCGTCTTCCGGCTGTTCGGTGAGCATGCGGCGAAGCGCCGGCGCATGGCGTTTGAGCGTGAGGAATCCTTTCATCACAAACGCGTAATCGTCAGGCTCCGGCTCGTCGAACCAGTATACGTAGGCTTTGTCCAGCCATCCCTTCTCGCGCAGATGGGCCTCTATGCCTCCGAGATACTTGGCCATCAGCGCGTCATACACGTCATTCGTCGCGGGATAGCCCATGAACGACGGCTCCGTGCGCGAATGGAAAGTGCCGCCGCCGAGTCCAGCCACGCGTATCTGCACGGTATTGAAGTGGTATTCGTTGAAAGCCTTGTCCATTGCCGCATCCCAGGCAGTCCAGTCAAACACCGGTTCGGCCGCGCGCGGATCTTCCTTCAGGCCCTTCCATGTCACCTTCCAACCATCCAGAGGTGCCGGGTCGTACGGCGAGATATGGTTGTCGGACAGAAGCCGCAGATACTTCTCCAGCACCTTCCGGCGTTGCGCCGCATCCTTGACGCCATGATAGTCGAACACGGGGTTGGCCCAGAAGCCGAATGCAGTCTCGCAAGCCATCGTATCCGGCAACTCGAACCCAAACACCTCGACCGAGACCGGTATTTCCAGATTGCCGCGTGACGACTCGACCGAAAGCATGCCTCGATAGCATCCCTTCGGCGTCCCCTTCGGCGGCTTCACACGTATGCGGAAAGGCTGGTTTTCGCCGGCCGCCACATCACATCCCGACGGATGTTGCGGCAAAAGCGGATCCGGCCACCACGCCTTGCACCCTGAAGCATCTGTGGGTTGCGCCACGTGCACGTATCCCACGCGGCGGACATCCACCGCCGACGCCGGCAGCGTGCGGACACCGTCGGAAAGCGCCACAGCAAGCTTCACGCGCACGTTGCGCAGCCCGCCATCCGCTGCCGAAACCACTACCTGCACCGCCTCGGACTCGTTTGCGGCAGTGCGTATCCATATCCCTTCGTCCTTGGCGGCTGCAGATGGCGGCCTCCGCCGTTGCGGCACCTTGCGGGCCGAAGATGCGCACCAGCAGACGATTCCATCCGATGCAGCCACGCGCTCGCCGTAATCCTCGTCGTAGTATGTGGAGGCGCGGACCTGCTCCACCAGTTCGCCGGTAGAGGCGTCCACATAGCGCGTAGAGCCGAATACGCATTCCGGCATACCGTCCACCTTGCCGTCAAAGCAGTAGCTGTAGAGCTGCAGCGACGCATTCTTTCCGCCTGCGGCCCGCACGGAAACCGCATCGGCAGGAAAGAAATCCGAAGGCAACGCGAACGAGGCGGTAGCCGTGTTGGTCAGCACCCCGAGAACCGTCCAGTTCGTTCCGTCCGCCGAAGCTTCTATCGTCAAACTTCCCCGCTCATGGTATCCGCATGTGACGGATGCCTGTCCAGAGAGGAATTTCCTGCCTGCAACGGAATGGCGGTACGTTACATGCTGCTTGCCGTGGAAGCACCATCTGTTGGAGTTGAAGCCTGCATTATGCGACAGCAGCGGCCGCGCGTCGTTCCGTCCGGCGCTGTCCAGCGGAGCCGAAAAGGAATACAGGTTCCCGTCCATTGACTCGCCATGCCCCAGGACAATGCCGCGGCACGTGTTCCATACGGCTTTCACCGGCCGTACGGACACCGCCTCGAAGATCACATCGCCCGTCATCCGCCAGCCGCCGAGGTGGAAACGTTCCAGCCGTGGGGACAGACCCTCCGGCGTGCGAAACACGAACTGCCGCACCGCTGCCACAGGATCCTGGATGCTCCAGTCGACATTCGCACATTCTGGACCTGACACGACGATTCCCGACCCGCTTCTGGCTCGGCGGGCGGTAAAGGAGAACAAATACGTTTCACCTGGCGAAAGCTGCACGGGGGCAGACGCCAGACGATTGTCTTCATCTCCGGTTCCGCTCACGCGGAACGGGGCGTCGAACAAAGGCTGCGGCATCGCGAATGCAGCTAAGCACCACAATGTCGCAACCGATGTCCAGCCAGCCATGGAACTGCGTTCCTCTACCGCAATGCGGCCTGGGCCGCCGCGAGGCGCGCGATCGGAACGCGGTACGGCGAGCAGGAGACGTAGTCGAGGCCGATCTGGTGGCAGAACTCGACGGACGACGGGTCGCCGCCGTGCTCGCCGCAGATGCCCGCATGAAGGCCGGGACGCACGGCCTTGCCGTCCGCCACCGCCATCTTCATCAGCTTGCCCACGCCGTTCTGGTCAAGTTTCGCGAACGGATCGTTCTCGAGGATCTTCGCGTCGTAGTACGCGCCGAGGAACTTGCCGGCGTCGTCGCGGCTGAAGCCGAACGTCATCTGCGTGAGGTCATTCGTGCCGAAGCAGAAGAACTGCGCCTCGTCCGCGATCTCGCCGGCGAGCAGCGCCGCGCGCGGGATCTCGATCATGGTGCCGACCTCGTAGGAGAGGTTGATACCGGCCATGTTGATCTCCTCGTTCGCGGTGTGGACGACGATGTCCTTCACGAACTTGAACTCCTTCGCGTCGCTCGTGAGCGGGATCATGATCTCGGGCTTCACGTTCCAGGCCTTGTGCTTGCGCTGCACGTTGATGGCGGCGCGGATGACGGCCTTCGTCTGCATGACGGCGATCTCGGGGAACGTCACGCACAGGCGGCAGCCGCGGTGGCCCATCATCGGGTTGAACTCGTGGAGGCCGTCAATGATCTCCTTGATGCGGAAGATCGGCTTGTGCTGAGTCTTCGCGAGGAGCGCGATCTCCTCCTCCGTGTGCGGCACGAACTCGTGCAGCGGCGGGTCGAGGAAGCGGATCGTGACCGGCTGGCCCTCGAGCGCCTCGTACAGCTGCTCGAAGTCGTCCTGCTGGTAGGGCAGGATCTTGGCGAGGGCGAGCTCGCGCTCCTCGACCGTGTCGGAGCAGATCATCTCGCGGAACGCCGCGATGCGGCTCTGCGAGAAGAACATGTGCTCGGTGCGGCAGAGGCCGATGCCCTCGGCGCCCAGCTCGCGCGCCTTCTTCGCGTCGCGCGGCGTATCCGCGTTCGTGCGGACCTTCAGGCGGCGGAACTTGTCGGCCCACGTCATGATGCGGCCGAACTCGCCGGCGATCGTGGCGTCCACCGTGGGGATGATGCCGTCGTAGATGTTGCCGGTGGCGCCGTCGATGGAGATCCAGTCGCCCTCGCGGAAGGTCTTGCCCGCGAGCGTGAACTTCTTGTTCTCCTCGTCCATCGCGATCTCCTGGCAGCCGGAGACGCAGCACTCGCCCATGCCGCGCGCCACGACGGCCGCATGGCTCGTCATGCCGCCGCGCACGGTGAGGATGCCCTCGGCGGCCTTCATGCCCTCGATGTCCTCGGGAGAGGTCTCGAGGCGCACGAGCACCACGCGCTCGCCGTTCTTCTTCCACGCCTTCGCGTCGTCGGCCGTGAACACGATCTTGCCGCACGCCGCGCCCGGGGAGGCCGGCAGGCCGCGGCCCATCGGCTTCGCCTTCTTGAGCGCCACCGCGTCGAACTGCGGGTGGAGGAGCGTGTCAAGGTTGCGGGGGTCGATCATGAGCACCGCCTCCTGCTCGGTGCGGACGCCCTCGTCCACGAGGTCGCACGCGATCTTGAGCGCGGCCTTCGCCGTGCGCTTGCCGTTGCGCGTCTGGAGCATGAAGAGCTTCTTGTTCTCGATCGTGAACTCCATGTCCTGCATGTCGCGGTAGTGGGCCTCGAGCTTGTTGCAGATGTCCTGGAACTGCTTGAACACCTCGGGCATCACCTCGGCCATCTTCGCGATCGGCATCGGGGTGCGCACGCCAGCCACCACGTCCTCGCCCTGCGCGTTCATCAGGAACTCGCCCATGAGCTTCTTCTCGCCTGTCGCCGGGTCGCGCGTGAATGCGACGCCCGTGCCGGACTCGTCGTTGAGGTTGCCGAACGCCATCATCTGCACGTTCACGGCTGTGCCCCAGCTGTAGGGAATGTCGTTGTCGCGGCGGTAGACGTTCGCGCGCGGGTTGTCCCAGCTGCGGAACACGGCCTTGATGGCCTCGAAGAGCTGCTCCTTCGCGTCGGACGGGAAGTCCTTGCCGATCTTGTCCTTGTACTCCTTCTTGAACTGGCCCGCGAGCTCCTTCAGGTCATCGGCCGTCAGCTCCACGTCCTGCTTGACGCCATTCTTGGCCTTCATGTCGTCGATGAGCTTCTCGAAGTACTTCTTGCCCACCTCCATCACGACGTCGGAGAACATCTGGATGAAGCGGCGGTAGCAGTCCCACGCCCAGCGCGGATTGCCGCTCTTCTTTGCGAGCGCCTCCACCACGGTCTCGTTCAGGCCGAGGTTGAGGATCGTGTCCATCATGCCGGGCATCGACGCGCGCGCGCCGGAGCGGACGCTCACGAGGAGCGGATTGTCCTTGTCGCCGAACTTCTTGCCGGCGCTCGTCTCTAGCTTCTTGACATACTCCAGTATCTGCTTCTGGATGTCATCGCCGATCTTCTTGCCGTCGTCGTAGTACCGGGTACAGGCCTCGGTGCTGATCGTGAAGCCCTGCGGCACCGGCAGGCCCAGGCCCGCCATCTCGGCGAGGTTGGCCCCTTTGCCTCCCAGCAGGTTGCGCATTTCGGCGTTGCCTTCGGTCTGGCCGCAGCCGAAGAAGTATACGTACTTCGTTTCCTTGCTCATCTTTTCCTTCTTTTCCTTTGCTTTTTCTATCCTTTTTCTGAACGGGCGGTATTATATGAAATCCTGGCCCGTCTTGGAAGCGAAATCGCACACGGAATGATTATTCCGTCCCGTTCCGTTCATTGCGCGGTAACGGTTATGCGCGAACCAGGCGCGAGAAACAACCGCAGCTCGTCGCGATCGGATGGGGTCATCTGCCGTATCAGGCTGCGGATCCGGTCGGATGCACGAGATCCCGTTTCGTTCGAAACCGGGTAGGCGCCTGGTTCCACATCATCGCGCACGGTGACGTAGTATCGTTTGAAGATACGTTTTTTCAAGAGCAGTTCGGCAAACTGGAGCTGCTTGTGGACGATCAGATCCGAATCCGGGAAATTCAGCACTCGCAGTTTCTGTCCGAGCGCGAGCCTGTTTGGATCCTTCATGGGATTCAGCCTCTGAAGCGCCTCCAGCGTGGTGCGATGCTCCATGGCGATACGCTGAAGCGTGTCGCCTCGCTTTACCGTGACAGTCGCCGTCCATGGCGTATTTGTGCCGGAAAAGAGCAGCTGCGTGTTGAGATCGCCGAAACGCCGTACAAGTTCATCCTTCAAGTCTTCGACAGACGGATGGTGATACATGAGCTTCTCGATCGCGTTGCGCGCGCCCTGCACGTTTCCATGCCGTTCGGAATCGCGGAGGATGGCAAGCAGCTCCCGTTCCGCCTTTGCCCATGAACGGGAGGCGATCCAGCCCTCAACCTTGTCGGCAAACGCCGCATTGCCTGCGGAGCGGTTCGCCGCGCCGGCGCGCCCGTCCTGCGAAACGGCGACGGGAAGATGGCGAGGCTGTGGCCTGCCCCGTCCTCCGCCACCGCCATTTCCAGTCCATCGCGCGGAAGCGTCGTCCTCGCCACCCCTTGCGGCGAACGGCCCCAAGTCCGTCTCCGGCCGGGCAGGACGCGAATCGACGACATCGGACGACGCCGCGGGCGTCTCTGGCGGAAGCACTGGCGGACCAGGCTTTCTGCGGCTTCGCGCAATGAAAAACGAGACGACGGCAAGCAACGCCACGCCAAGGAGGACCCATCGCAAAAGATGTGGTTCCCCGGACACATGGCGATGGTATTCCACGCCGTACTTGCCACGCGAGAACGCCATGGCCTACTTCGCGGCCGGGGCCTCCTCGGCCGCAAGCCCCTGGACCGAGGCACGTGCGATCTCGACCGTCACGCCGTCAGCGATCTCGATCTTGAACGTCTTTTCCCTGGCTTCGACGATCGTACCGATGAAACCGCCGGCGAAAACGACCTTTGCGCCGGCGCGCAACTCCTCGATCATCTTCCGGCGCTCCTTCTCCTTGCGCTGCTGCGGCTTGATCATCATGAAGTAGAAGATCGCGAAGATGAGCAGCATCGGCACGAACATGCCGAAACCGCCACCCTGCTGCTGAACGGGAGCGCCGGCCTCGGCTGCGTCGGTGCCTGCGGGCTGCACCTCGACCGCGGCAGGTGCCGCAGGCGCGGAAGCGGTCACGGCCGATGTGGCCGCCGGAGCCGGTGTGTCTGCGAAGAACAGTGTGCTCATTGTATTTCCTTTTGTTGTTGGTTCTTGTGAAGCTGTTCGCGAAACGCCGCAAAGTCGCCGGCCGCTATGGAGGCGCGCAACTCGCGCATGAACTCCAGAAGACGATGGACGTTGTGGATGGTAAGCAGCCGAACGCCAAGTATCTCGCCTGCGTGCAGCAGATGGCGTATGTAGCTGCGGGAGAAGTTGCGGCAGCAGTAGCAGCCGCAGCCTTCCTCCACCGGACCGAGGTCTCGCTCCCATTTCGCCGCCTTGATGGCTACGTTCCCATGGCGGGTTAGCGCCGTGCCGTGCCGGGCG
Source organism: Verrucomicrobia bacterium UBA3624 (assembly GCA_002373695.1). Taxonomy (GTDB): domain Bacteria; phylum Verrucomicrobiota; class Kiritimatiellia; order RFP12; family UBA1067; genus RUG572. The sequence continues at coordinate 73,826 of DFLH01000076.1, read as the reverse complement.
ATGCGGGTAGGCAGCACGCAATCGAACATGTCCACGCCACGCGCAACGCATTCCGCCATCTGCGTCATGACGCCAAGCCCCATGACGTATCGCGGCTTCGATTCCGGCAGATACGGCACGCTGGCTTCAACCGCCTGGTACATCGCCGTCTCTGGTTCGCCTACCGACACGCCGCCGATGGCGTATCCAGGAAAATCCATGGAGGCAAGGCTCTCCGCGCATCGCCGCCGTATGTCATCGTAGATGCCGCCCTGTACGATGCCAAAAACAAGCTGGCCTGGCGCATGCGGAGCGTCCTGCGACATTTTCGCCCATTCGATGGTCGTCGCCACGCTACGCTCCGCCCGGACGCGATCGCAAGGCCATGGCAGACATTCGTCAAATACCATCGCAATGTCGCTGCCAAGAAGGCGCTGCACCTCCATCGACTCCTTTGGTCCCAGGAACACGGCCCGGCCGTCAAGGTGGCTGTTGAAGGAGCAGCCTTCCGGAGTGAGCTTGCGCAGTTTCGCCAACGAAAACACCTGAAATCCGCCGCTGTCGGTCAGGATCGGCCCGTCCCAGTTCATGAACGAGTGCAAGCCGCCGGCATTGGCCACCACGTCCGTCCCGGGGCGCAGCATGAGATGATACGTGTTGGAGAGTATGATGGAAGCCCCGTTCTCCCGCAGATCCCGCGGTTCCAGGGCCTTGACGGTGGCCTGCGTGCCTACGGGCATGAAGACAGGCGTCTCGACCGGACCGTGCGCCGTCCACAACACGCCGGTACGCGCGCTCGAACCGGCGTCGCGCGCAAGTATGTCGAATGTTCCTGGTGCCTTGGATGGTGTCATGGACGCACAAGTTAAACACAAATCTCCGCCGGAAGCAAGAACGAACGCGTTCACGTGCGGAACGTATCCGCCTTGGCGCACAGTTCGTCCACGGACGGATCGTCCGTCAGCCGGTGCAGGAACGAACGGCGGAACTCGAGATGTCCGCGCTCCGCGCACAGGCGGCGACTTGTAGGATACCGCAGGCCGCATATCATCCAGCCCACCTGGATCAGCACGAAATCCGCAAGCGTCTTGATGTTCTGGTAGTCTACCGGACGGTCTGCGCGGATGGCGTCCAGCACGGCCGGGCTTGGAGGCGCGAAGACGGGCAGGTTCCAGAACGCCTGGCAGTCGTGCCGCCAGTCGGTAGTGGATATCTGATGTTCCAGCACGCGGAAGATGTCCAGCTTGTCCGCATCGCGCACAGTATGCACTGCGGCAGACGTCAGCGGATCCAGGTTGTCCGGCACGTCACGACGGTTGTGGACCAGCACGGCGACAAGGATGGCATTGCGAATGTCGGCGGCGGAATGCGGCATGTCTTCCGATCCTTGGGCGCCGGCGCCGATGCATGTATCCAACCATCCTTTTTCCACTACTATGTCGCGGGAGAAGACTGCATGATCCACGCTGTCTGAATCGCGAAACGTGTTGTAGCGCCTGAGCTGTTCGTAACGGCCCGTATCGTGCAGGAGCGCGGCCGCCTCGCACACGCGGGCAGTCACGCCGTCGAAGCCCTCTCCCGCCGCGATCGCACGTGCATTGGCGACCACATGGCCGGTATGTTCGCGCTTCAGCCGCATCATCGGCGGCAGAACGCCATCACCGCCGCGGAACGTGTCCACGTAGGCGTCGTACAATTCTTCAAGTTCCTGCAACGAAATCATGCCGCTATTATAGCACACCCGGCCTCATGCCGTCGGAGCGGAACCGTGGCGCCCGCCTCGCCTCACGACCTCTCGCAAGGCCCGGGTCGGACGCGGCGCGTGGCAATGGCGTTGGACGGATCCTCTGGCCAGTAGTGCTTTGGGTAGCGCCCGCGCAAGTCCTTGCGTACGAGCGCATAGCCGCTCTTCCAGAATCCCGCCAGATCTTTCGTTATCTGCACCGGACGCTGGGCTGGCGAAAGAAGCCGCATGACGACCGGCACCTTTCCTCCAGCCACCTTCGGAGTCTCTTGAAGCCCGAAGCACTCCTGCAGGCGAACTGCCACGAACGGTTCCGCCTCTTCGTAGTGGATTGACACCCGGGAACCGCTCGGCACCTCCATCTTCACCGGCGCCAGCCTGTCGAGCGTACGCCGGTCAAGACCGGCCTCGCCAAGCGCCACATCAAGGACTGCCGACATGTCGAGTTTCTGCAGATGGCTCCACCTGCTCATTCCAAGAGTGAAGCCTGCGAACAGTTCGTCCAGACGCGCAAGCAGAGCATCGTCCGAGACGTCGGGCCATTCGCCGCCCAGCTCCCGGTGCAGGAAGCAGATGCGCGCCTGCAGCTGGCGCGCACCCGGCGTCCATGGCAGTTGGGAGATGCCCTTTTGGCGAATCCCGTCGAAAAGCGCCGCCTGCACGGCCGTCTCATCCGGCTGGGATTGCCCGCCGACATGCAGCACCATCTTCCACAGCCGCCTGGCCTTCACCGCCTTGACCGATTCCGTACGGCGGTCCCACTCCGTCTGGGCGCCCTCCGTTATCTCTGCGGCGAAAATGTCTTCTATCGCTTCCTCCGAGACAGGTGCGGCCAAGCGTATCTTCGCATCGCCGCCACCATCGTCAAGATCGCACAGCACGAGAAAATCGGCCGTCGCCAGCGACTCGGTGCGTTCCATGAACGCCCCGCGTCCGCATGTCATCTGGAACGTGCCGTTGCCGCGGTTGTGCGCAATGCGGTCTGGAAAGGCGAAGCACAGCAGTTCGCCGGCCTCGATGGGGACAGTCCCTTCTCCGTCGCGTCGTCCGTCGCAAAAACGTTCCCAGCGACGCGCCAATTCGCGCACACGGCGCGAAAAACGGTCATTCGGCCTTTCCCGCACGAGGTCTGCCACTTTCCGCACGTCAGTCTCGCGGCGAGGCCCGCCGTTCGGCAATTCCTCAAGGATTGCCGCCAGCAGGCAGGCCTGCGGCGAACCAATGCGCAAAATCATGTTCGCGAGACGTGGATGGACCGGAAGCCTGGCCATCTGCCGTCCATGCGCCGTGATGCGTCCGTCCCCATCGAGCGCTCCAAGCATGCGCAAGACGCCCTTGGCGTTTTCCCAGCTGGCGGCCGGCGGCGGCGTAAGCCATGGCAGGCCGTCTATCGCCGTCGTCCCCCACGAAGCCGCAACAAGCACCGTCGGCGCCAGGTCTGCATCGGCGATCTCCGGTTTCATCGACGGCTGCAGCAGCCTGTCCTGCGCCTCCGTCCAGAGCCGCAGGCACACGCCCGCGCCCACGCGTCCCGCACGACCGCGCCTCTGTTCCGCCCTGTCTCGAGTGAGGCGCAGCGTCTCCAGACGGCTCATGCCAGAACGCGGCGAAAACCGGCTGACGCGCATGAGACCTGAATCGATCACCGTCGTCACACCATCGATCGTCAACGAAGTCTCCGCTATGGAAGTGGCAAGTATCACACGCCTTGGCACGTCGTCCCCCGCCCGGCGCGGCGCGACGACGCGATCCTGCTCGTCCTTGGACAGCGCACCGTATAGCGGCAGCACCTCGGCTTCCTTCCCCAGCGCCTGCAACTCCTCCTGGCATCGCCTGATCTCGCCCTCGCCAGGAAGGAAACAGAGGATGTCGCCGCCAGGTTCGGACAAAGCGCGTTTCACGGCGCCCGCCATCTGCGCGGACACCGGCGCGGACGACTCCACCTGCAGATAGCGAGTCTCCACCGGGAACATGCGAGCCTCTGCCGCATGAATGTCGGCATCGCCAAGATGGCCGGCTATTTCGTCCACGTCTAGCGTAGCCGACATCACCAGAAGCCGCAGATCGGGCCTGAGCGCCCTCCGTACGTCCACGGCCATCGCGAAACCCAGGTCGCACGCAAGCGACCGCTCGTGGAATTCGTCGAAGATCAGCAAACCGACATCCGCGAGTTCGGGATCTGCCACCAGCCGCTGCGCGAGAAGCCCCTCCGTGACAATCTCCAGCCGCGTGCGACCGGACACCTTTCGCTCCAGACGCACCTGGAATCCAACCGTTCCGCCCACGTCCTCGCCCAGCTTGCGCGCAATGTACGCAGCGCAGCTGCGAGCGGCCAGCCGGCGAGGTTCCAGCATGAGGATCTTCTTGCCGCCGAGAAACGGCGCGTCCAGCAGCGCAGGCGGCACGCATGTCGTCTTGCCGCTTCCCGGCGGCGCGCGCAGCACCACATCGCGGTTTCGTTCAAGCGAACTGCGGATCTGCGGAATGATCGACTCTACTGGAAACATGGAACGCCAGCTTCCTGAATCGTCTCACTTCACCGGCGCATCGGCCTCGCGCGATGCGCTCGTCGCCTGGTCGTTCGACTCCTTTACCGGCGGCGCCATCATAAGCACGTCTCCAGGCGAGACGCCAGAAACCAGATGGATCATGCGGTTGTTGTCCAGCCCGACCTCAACCTTGCGAGGACTCCAGCCGCCATCCGTGCGCACATACACGTGAGGAACTCCGTCGATGCGCGTGACGCACTGCATCGGGCAGTACGCGACCTTCTCCAGGGAATCCTTGACAAGTTCCACGTCGCAACTCATTCCAGGACGAATCACCACGTCCGAGAAATCGCATTCCAGCTCGCACTTGTACATCTTGAGATCGGGGTTCAGCTGCGCGCTCTGGCCATCAGGCAGAATGCCTATCTTGGCCAGCTTGCCGTGGAACACCTTGTCTGGGAACGCATCCACCTTGACGTTGGCGGGCATGCCGACCGCCAGCTTGTTGAGCGACGCCTCCGGCACCATGATCTCCACTATCATGCCAGTATCGAGAGGGATGTATATGAGTTCCTGCCTCTGGACAGCGGTCTCGCCCACGGCTAGCGGGCGAATCCACCAGCGCCGCCTGGCGATCTGCACCGTCGAGGCGTACAGGACGACGCCGTTTGTCGGCGCGTATATCTTGGATTTCGATATCTGGAAGTTCAGTTCTGCCAGGCGGTTCGTGGCCCTGTCCCGCTCGCGCGTGCGCTGCACGATCTCGGTTTCGACCTGGCGTATGATCGACTTGTTCTGCCATTTCGTCCTGGCAAGAGCCCGTGTCGCCTTGCGCAGCGACGATTCGTGCGTGGCGCGCTGCTGTATGACGGTGTAGTTGGTGAGGACGTTCATCTTCGTCCGCGCCATCTCAAGGTCGATCTCCTTCCGGCGGAGCGCAAGTTCGTCGGCCTGCAGCTCCGTGCGCGTGAGAAACCCCTCCTTGGCAAGGCGTTGCGACCATTCCAGCTTCTCGGCCGCTCGTTTCACCTCCTCGTCGGCGAGGGCGATGTTTGCGTCGTATTCGCGCTCCTGCTGCGGATAGTCGCCCTTCTCGTACTTCTCGAGATTCATCTTTGCGAGCGTCAGATCCACCTCGCGTTCCAGCAGGTTCGCATCGCAGTCGCCCTTCGTCACTTCGAGCTTCTCCTCGGCGATTATCAGGTTGCCCTCCGTGGTGGCCACGGTGATCTCCTGCTCGTTGCGCTTGTCCACGAGCGCCGCGGAATCGAACTCCAGCAGCAAGTCTCCCGCCTTCACGTTGACGCCTTCGTCCACGACCCATATGACGGTGTTGTTGCCTTCAAGCTCGCTTTTCAGCACGACCTTGTCGCGGCTCTGGATCGCACCAGACGATGTGATGCCGATGGTAAGGGAACCTTCCACGACGGCGAACGCCGGCACATCCTCCTCCTTCGCGCTCTTTCCGCGCAGCAGCAGGCATGCGAACGCAAGGACGGCTGCCGTCCCCGCAAGCATCAGACGTTTCTTCGATTTCCTGGCCATTACCTGTTCACCTCCCGTCGTCCACCTTCAGCAATCCCATCGCCGTCCGCAAGGACAGATCGCACGTGCGCCATTCCACCACTGCGGCGCAAAGCGCGTTCTGCGCCGTCAGCAACGCGCTTTCAGCCTCGAGTATGTCACGCATGGAGCTTCGTCCCGACTGCATGAACAGATCGTTCGACTCCACGCGCTTCTGCGCCACCTTGAACGCCTCGACCTTGTTTTCGTATAGCGCACGGGCCGCGACCAGCTCGCGATATCCGGTCCTGACCTCGTCCTTGACCGCGTCGGCATTCTCCTCAAGCGTCCGCCGGCACTGCTCCAGGGAAATCAACGCCCGCCTGTAGGCATTGCGTTCCTTGCGGCGGTCCCAAGGCGCGGAGAACCGTATCTTGGCCGCGGTCGCGACATCCTCGTTGACATTGTCTCTGTGCTGGCGCCTGCTTGCGGAGTAGGATGCGCCACCCTCCACCGTCAAATCGGCACGGAGCGCATCGGCGGCAATATGCACGGCACGTTCGGCATCGGCCACATCGCCGCGGGCGACGGACAGGTCGCGGCGCTCCACGAGGGCGATGTTCAGGGCTTCGCCCTCGGAAGGATAGTCCGCAAGCGCGTCAGGCCGGTTTCGGGCCTGTCCGGCCATTTCGTCCTGGAGCCTCTGAAGCTCCTCGTTCCGTAGAGCGATGGGGGCCTCCGGCGGGAAGCCAAGCAGCATCTTGAAGTCGTCCAGGGCGTTCTCGTAGTTTTTCTGCGTGGTGATGATCGTCTGCCTTGCCGTCAGCAGGTCGGTACGCGCCTGGTCGACCTGTATCCGGTCCATACGTCCCGCCTTGAACATCATTTCCGCGCGGTTCCAGTTCTGTTCCAGGCGGTTGGCGTTTCCGTCGGAGTTGCGCCTGTTCTGGGCATACGTCAGTACGTTGTAGTACGCCTTGGCTATGGAGAGCGCGTAGGTCTGCCGGTAGCGTTCGAACGTCATGAGCGCATAGTCGAGATTTCGCTCGGCCTGCGTAAGCGGCTCGCGCACGATATCGCGTCCGCTACCGCGCAGGAGCGGCACCGTCGCCGTCAGATCGCCCGTCCATCCGAACGAATGCCAGTCTTCCCTGATCATCTTCGTGACATCAAGAGCCATGTTTCCCGCGAGCGTCGTCCCCTGCTCGAACTTGCGGCTTGCGCCAGCTCCGCCCTGCGCATAGTCCCTGGCCAGCTCTGGATTCCCGGAAAGAGCCCCCAGCAGGAATCCGCTGAAGGACGTTTCAAAGGAATGCCTCTCCGTATCGAGAGCCAGCGCCCGCTGGTATACGGCTTCCTTCAGCGTCTGGTACTTCCTGTTGTTCCTTGCGCCAAGGCGCAGGGCGTCGCCAAGAGACAGCAGCGTGACGCCATTTGACGGCTGGAGGGGCGAAACGCCGTCGATACGCGGGAACACCGCATTGGTGACGCCTTGACGGACGGCTTCAAGCGCGAGGCGAAGCGTCAAGACGTCAAGCGGACGCGACACGTCAAACGAGTTGGTCGCTCCGGTTTGCGCCCTCCAGCATGCGGTGGCAAGAGCCGTCGCCGTCTCGTCCGCCTCGCGTTCGGCGCGTTCCGGCGTCAGGCAGCCGGCAAGCCAAAGCAAAGCCGCTGCCAAAGGCAGAAACATCGTGCAAAACTTTGACGGCCTACCGAACATCTTCTTCCGGTTCCAGCAGCCGCTCCAGATGCATTCCATGCGACGCCTTGAGCATGATGACGTCTCCAGCCCTGGAAAAGCCGGCCAGGAACTTCTTCGTTTCGGCAAGATTCCCCAACGACGTCACTCTCTCCAAGGCGTCTCCGCCACCCGCACGGCCGCATGCCGCAGAGAATCCTCCGCCGACGAGCGCCACCGCGTCCAGCGGCAGGGACAACGCCTTCCGCAGCACCGCGTCATGCAATTCGCCGCTTTTCTCGCCAAGCTCGAACATGTCCCCCAGAACCGCGATTCTGCGTCCTTGCGCCGGAACTCCCGCAAACGTCTCCAACGCCGCGATCATGCTTGTTGGATTGGCGTTGTAGCAATCCGAGATGTATGTCAGCCCGCCACGTTCCACCACGCGCCAGCGGTCGCCAGGCAGGGCGAACGCCTTCAACGCCTCCAGGCAGCTGTCAAGCGGAACGCCAAACTTGCGCGCACAGGCGGCGGCGATCAGGGCGTTTGAGACGTTGTGGCGCCCAGGCAGGCGCACCGCGAGGGCCTTGCGCACCGGCTCCGCCTCCCGGTCGTCCTGCGAAACGGTCACGACAGGGGCGGCGCTCATCGCGCACAAGCGGTCGTAGCGGTCGTTCTCCCTCGCCAACACCGCGAAACCGTCTGGCGGAAGAGACCTGAACAGCATCCCCTTCTCGTCGGCGATGCCGTCCTGCGTTTTGAAGAATTCGATATGCGCCGTGCCGATGGAGCTGATCAGCCCTGCGCAAGGCCGTGCTATATCGACAAGATGCGCGATTTCACCGGGATGGTTGGTGCCCATCTCCACGACGAGGAAATCCGCGTCTTCCGGGCAGTTGAGGATGGTCAGCGGCAGACCGAGATCGTTGTTGAAGTTGCCGGCCGTGGCATGCACCTTGAAACCTCCGGAGCGCAGAAACGCCGCCGTCAGCTCCTTCACCGTGGTCTTTCCCGCGCTGCCGGTGACGCCGATCACGACGGCCTTCAGCGTCTTCCGGTATTCGCGCGCAACCGTAGCCAGCTCTTCGCGCCCGTCCACGATCCCCGCCGCGCCGGCGGCCATGGCCTGCGGAATGAAATCATGGCCGTCCACGCGTTCACCCTTGACTGCCACGAACAGCATTCCCGGTTTCACAAGCCGCGAATCGAGCGTCGCCCCCGTGAAACCGCCTTTCAATGACGACCCCTCCATTCCAGCCATTTCAGCACACCCCGCGGGTTGAATTGCGGTAGAACGCCACAAGTTCCCTTACTTCATCGAACGGCTCGACGTCGTTCTCCACACGTTCCAGGGCCTGCGAACGGTTCATGCCGCTGTGGTATATGAACCTGAACGCCTCCTTCAACGCCTGTATGACCTCCTTCGGGAACCCGCGCCGCGTAAGCCCCACCACGTTCGGCCCTATCACGCGCATCGAGCCGTCCTGCATGTCGCTCAGCATGAACGGCGGCACGTCCTGGCGGATCTTGCACATTCCGCCGACCATCGCATGCCTGCCGACGGTGCAGAACTGGTGCGCCGCCGCACATCCGCCTATGATCGCCCAGTCCTGTATGTGCACGTCGCCGGCGAGCTGCACGCTGTTGGAGCAGATCACATGGTTTCCGAGTATGACCCCGTGCGCCGCGTGGCAATAGGCCATGAAGAGGCAATCGCTGCCGATGATCGTCCTCTCCCCGTCTGCGGTGCCGAGATGGACGGTCGCGAACTCGCGGATCACCGTGCGGTCGCCGATCTCCACATAGCTCACGGAACCCTCCTGGTACTTCAAATCCTGCGTCTTCATGCCGATGCACGCGTAGGGGAATATCTGGCATTTCTCGCCAATTGTCGTATGTCCGCGAATGATCGCACCCTGCTGCACCACGGTGCCGGCCCCGATCCTGACCGTGCCTTCCACGGTCGCATAGGGCCCGATCTCGACGCCTTCGCCGAGCTGCGCGTTCTTGTCCACGATTGCCGTGGGATGGATGACTATCGCCATATCATAATCCTTTCTGCCCGCAACTGCGGCGGACCGGATGAAGTATATCAAAAAGCCCCGTCACTGTCCCGTTCCGCAGCCGGCTGGAACCATTACGCGAACCGTTCCCAGCCTGTACCGGCGTGTGGCGCCGACGCCGCTCTTCAGCGGAAGCGCAATGCGCGGCGTGCCGTCGCGCCGGCCTAGCGACACGCACAGGTCGTATTCGCCCGGCGCAAGCGTCGGCACGCGAGGGCCGTGACGCTTCAACGTGCCGTCATGACGCACGTCCGGGTCTGGAGTCCCGTAATAGTTCCCGTTGTACGGCCAATCCCACCCGAACCTGACGCTGCTTGCGCGCTTGACGGGCTTTTCGCCGTCCTCCAGCGTAGGCGGCAGGGTCCTGAAGTCGAACTTCTCGTCCACGCACGTCCACATCACCGTACCCTTTTCGTCCAGCAGCGTCCATGCGGCGACAAGCTCTTCGCATGGCGGCGCCACGCCGGCATTCACCCATGTGGCGAGGATCTCGCATTTCTCGCCAAGGCGAACCGTCGTTGGCCAACCGACTTCCTTGGGTACGAAACGGTATCCCATGCGCAGATTCGTCCGTTCCACTTCGGCCCGGTTGCGTTCCAGCAGCTCGTCCGGCCACCAGTGGATGGCCTGGAAACTCGCCTGGTAGGCGATGGTGGATTCGTACAAGCCTCCTTCGTACCAGCATTCCGGCACGCTGTCCGGGAAGAAATGGCGGGACTCCACCATCACCGGCAGCCCTGACTTGACGAACTGGCGGGCCCACCCGTCGTGGAACCATTGGCGCGGCCGCGGGGAAACCATGATTGAATCGTCTCGCAAGCCGACGCCCATTTCACGCAGCGCCGCCATGGTCGGATCCGCCATGTCCTTGCTGGAAGTGCTCGCGACGTCGTCGGAGATCAATACCGGCGTGTCTGGAAAATGCTTCTTGTGCAGCCGCGCGTGCACGAGCGCGATCTTGCGCGCCCTGTCGGCAGGTATCTTCGATGTGAACCCCGTATGCCCCTCGCCCCACATGCCGAAGCTGCCTACATCGATGAACGCCACGGACGGATTCCCGTTCCACCTCCTGCCGGCAGCCGCAAGGAAGTTCTCCAGCTTCGCCAGGAAGACGGGATCGAGGAAGTCGGGCTCGTACACCCGGCGGCCGGGATCATCCCTGCCTTTCCGTTTCATCTGGTGGAAGCCGCCTTTGGCGCCTGCGGCCGGCAGCCATTCGGGCACGGCGAATTCGTAGCCGGACTCGCTGCATGTGAAACGAAACGCGATCTGCTTCCCGGCCGCGATCCACTCCTGCGCCACGGAATCGATCACATCCCAGCGCATCTCGCCCTCCACCGGCTCGAGATCACGCCACGGCAGACGAAAGTAGATCGTAGAGCAGCCGGGGAACCAGTCCAGAGTGTCGCCCGGCTTCGTATCCGCACCGTAGTTCCAGTTCGAATTGTCGTAGTAGTAGAACACCCATCCCATGCCCGGGTTGACCAGCGCTTCCCTGGTGGCATCCGGACGCACCGTCGTACGCGCTCCCGGATCTGCCGCCAGACATGTCGCCACGACGATTGCCGCTGTCGCCATCATGCATTTTCCCATGGTATCGCGCACTCCTTCTCTTTTATCGCAGCGTCATGCCAACTTCGCTACGGATGCGAAGTCGGCCAACGTCTTCAATTCGGGAATCTTCTCCAGCGGTACCGACACGCCGTACTTCGCCTCGGTCTCCATCACGAGGCGAAGATGCATCACGCTGTCCCACTCGGGAATCGTGCCATACCCGGTGCCGGGCGCCAGCATGTCACGCGGGACGCCCATCACTTCCGCCGCAAATGTGAGAAACTCTTCCAACTGCTCACGCCTTTCCCGGCATTATGGCCACACCTTCCGGCGGAACCGGTATGTCGTTCGTCTCCTCGAACTGCTTTGGAGTGAATGCGGCATTCCAGCCGTTGAAGAATTCCGACCTTTCGTTCTCAAGCAGGTCGCGCATTCTCACCATGCGGCCCGAATAGGCGGCGAGCGTGCCCATGATGCAGGTGGCGGTGGACATCGCCACCTGCTCGCCCTCGCAGAGAAGATTCCCGTCCAGCAGGCCGGCGAGGAAATCCACATGTTCCGCCACGACACCCTTGTCCGGCCTGCCGGCTATTGCCGCGAGATCCTCTTCCACGGGTTTTCCGTCCCATCGCTTTATCCTGTTCCCCATGGATATCTCGCCCTCGGTCCCGACAAGGCGCGTCCCTACGAGATTGGAGCATCCGTTCATGTGCCGTCCGATGGTCGTCACGTGCAATTCGTCTCCGTAGTCGAAATCTATGGCAATCTCGTCGTAGATGTCGCCGATGCCGGCCGGACGGCGCCAGCGCGCTCCAATGCCGATGGCATTGACCGGGTAGCGGCCGATGAACCAGTTGGCGTTGTCCACTTCGTGAATAGCCTGTTCCGTCACCTGGTCGCCGCTCATCTCCCAGAAATGATACCAGTTGTTGCAGAGATACGAGGCGTTCGTATCCTCCATGCGCCGCGGTCTCACCCATATCGGCCCGTGGCAGCGATACACGCGTCCGGACAATATCTTTCCGATGCACCCGTTGCGCACCGGCGCCAGCTGCTTCAGGAACCTGTTGGAATGGCGATGGAGGGTTCCGGCCAGGACGGAGAGGTTCTTCGCCTTCGCATCGCCGACGGTCTTGAGGAATTCCCGAAGGCCGCGCGGGTCTGTGGCGACAGGCTTCTCGGCGAAGACGTGCTTTCCCGCGGCCACGCAGGCCGCCATCTGACGCGGCCGGAAGAACGGCGGTGTGCAGAGAAGCACTATCTCGCATCCTGACGCGATGACGTCCTTGTAGCCGCTTGCGCCGCCAAACGCCAGTTTTTCGTCCACGCCGTATTTCTTGCATACAGTTTTCGCCTTGTCCACGAAAAAGTCCGCCGCCGCCGTCAGCACCACCTTGCATCCCAGAAGTTCGGCCGCATCCATGATGTTCTGGATGGCGCCAGTGCCGCGGCCGCCGCAACCGACCAGCCCCACCTTGAAAACCCTCCTGGCATCGCCCAGAACCGCCGGGGCGGCCGCTAGAGCACCCGCCGCCGTCATGAAGCTCCTTCGCGTCAATGTCATCGCCTACGCCTCCTGTCCGTCCTCAATAAATCTTGTTTTCGCACCCGGCGGCAAGGCGCTGGATGTTAGACTTGTGCTTCCATATGGCAAATGCAGCCACAAAAGCCACCAGCAAGCACTGCGGCAGGTTGCCGCGCCAGCCCGGCGTTCCAAGCACGGGAAACCACACGGACACAAGCAGGAATGCCGCTGCCAGGATGGATCCGAGGGAAATGTAGTGCGAAATCCATACCGTCACCACGAAGATGCCGAACGCCGCAAGCACCAGCCACGGTATCAGCGCCACCAGCATGCCGAAGCCTGTCGCGATGCCTTTGCCGCCCTTGAAGCGCATGAAACACGTCCACATGTGCCCAGCGACCGTCATTACGCCCACTGCAAGCGGAAGACAGGCCAGCGACGCCTCTCCCGACCGTGCAGCCAACGTCTGGGCCACAATCGTGGGCAGCAGCCCCTTCAGAAAATCGCAGAAGAAGGCGAGGAAACCCCATGAATGCCCGACGGTTCTATAGACGTTGGTGGCTCCGATGTTTCTTGAACCGACGGTTCTGACATCCACGCCGCGCATCTTTCCGATCAGGAAGCCGAACGGAATGGAACCGATAACATACGCCGCAAGAAGCGACAAGCCGTAGACAAGCATTGAATCCATGCGCCAAGTATACCCGTTCGCAGAGCATCCGTCAATGCGATTCGCCAGGCATTCGGAGGCAAGTCACGTCCGGCGGAAATCAAGAAGATGCCCCCACAGCGAGCGGAACCCACGATAGTAGAATCCAAGATCGAAGAGCGTACGCGTGGAGAACAGGCGGCGAAACAGCGCGGCCGGCTGGAAGAATCCCCTGTAGACCTCGCGGACGGCCTCCTTGATTTCAGCCTCCGTGACAAGCGGCGTCTTGGTGATCTGCCGTCGCATGTCGTACTCGTCCCAATCCAGCGTGGTCAGGCCGTTGTTCTCCTTCAGCTCCTTGAAGAGAGGCGTGCCGGGGTAGGGAATAGTCATGGTGCACTGGAGAGTGGAAGCCCAGCCCTTCGCGAGCATCTTGCGGGCTAGCCGCACGGTGTTCGCGATCTCGGCAGGGCCTTCCCAGGCATGGCCGAACATGAACGTGAGATGCACGTCAAGACCGGCTTTGCTGGCCCACTCCGCGCCCTTCTCGACATCCTCAACCTTGAGAGCCTTGACGAACCTGTCCAGCGTGTACTGGTTGGCCGACTCCACCCCGAAAAGAACGAGACGAAACCCTGCCTTGCGCATGAGCGCGTAATCGTCGTACGTCAAACGCCCGAAACGCATGTTGCAGTCGATGCGCAGCTTCTTGTTGTAGCCGCGAGCGATCATCTCGTCGCAGAAAGTCTTCATCCACGGCCCGACCGGGAAGGAACCGGAGTCGTCCATTATTTCCCTTACTCCGTAGCGCTCTATCAGGTCTCCGATTTCGTCAACGACGTCGATAGGATTGCGCGTACGGTAGCGGGGATACAGCGTCGTCCAGCTGCAGAACGTGCACTTGGCATGCCAGCAGTCGCGGCCAGACATGATGTACGTGCCAGGCGTACGCCTGAAATTGCCGTTCTTCACGGCATAGAGCTTCCAATGGCACAGGTCGCGGTCGATCCACGGCGCCGAGTTCAGGTCGTGGTCAAGCTGGAACCGTCCGGTGTTCAGCACCTCGCCTCCGTCCCGATACCATATTCCGTGCTCGAACCTGGACGGATCGAAGCCGGAACAGACAAGGTTCTTCAGCAGGAAATCCCAATCGCCGCCCGTCAGCACGTAATCGACAGGACACGCCGCCATGGTCTCGTCTGGCAATGCCGTGACATGATCTCCCACCAGGACGTATTTCGCTGTTCGCGGTTCGCAGCCCGCATGCTCCGCCATCCATTTCCAGTGCCGTTTCACCACCGGCGTCTTGGTCTCCACCACGACGAGATCCGGTTCGCATGCGGCAAGCCGCCTCTCGAATTCCTCTGGCGTCCACTCTTCGGCTATGCCATCAAGCCAGAAGACCTCGTGGCCCTCCTTTTTCAACATCGTAGCCGCCGTCGCCGGAACGACGGGAAAGATGTAGGTGGGACGGGAGAACCATTGGAACTGCCTGTTCTGGGAAAGGAGCGGCACCCCCTTCCCGGAAGGCAGCGGTGGAGAGGCGAACGCAATCTTCATCGTATCACCTCTCCACCTTCATCAGCCAATCGTCAGATGGCGTGGCCCGTTACCACTTGTAGCCGAGACCGAGGATGTAGCGAAGATCGCTCTTCTTCGTAGACGGCGGCGGATTGGAGTTGTAGTCCCACTCGATCTTGCCGATAAGCTGCCAGCTCTTGATCAGCTGCGTCGTGAAACCGACATCCGTCATGATCAGATACTGTTCGGACCACTGATCCGTGTCAGGCAGATACTCGAAGTTGTGGAACAGCTCGAAATTGTCCACCCAGCGCGGCGCCCACTTCAGGTGGTGCGCGTAGCGGAACGCGGGATAGTCGTCATCCTTTTCATGCTCGTACTTCTCCTTCACGTATGTCATGCCGGCTTCCTGATCGAAACTCCACTTGCCCGTGAGATCGAAGTTCTGGTTCTCAAGCCACTGGTAGCCGAGACCGGCGCCAAGGCGGTAGCGATACTGCAGATTGTTGATGCCGTCACGCTCGTAGCGGCCGTTGACGTAGGAATAGACCTTCGTCGCCCAGAAGTGGTCTTCCTGCGCCTCCAGGACGATACGGTCTTCCGTCTTCTCCTTGTCGTCCTTGGACGTGCCCGTCTGCTGGTAGTAGTAGCCGAAGTTGGCCTTCAAGCGATCCTTGTCCCAGCGGCGGTTGACGTCGGCGAGAATCGTCGCCGATTCGCTTACCGTGTTTCCGCGCGCCACAGCGCCGCTGAAATTCACGCTGCCGTGCCACGTCTCCGTTTCCGGATTGACGGCCTTGACATTCTCCATGTCGAGAGACTTGCCCGACACGGTGTACGCGCCGTCCTTCATGTTGACGACGCCATCTTCGGTCGTCTTGTCGTTGTACTGGACAGTGCTGGCCTTGTCCGTCGACAGGCTTGCGACCTTGTCGGCGGCCACCTTGATCTCGCCTACATCATCGCTGTTGAAGGTGATTTCGCCACCGACGATGCGAACTATCGTGCCATTGAGGCGCGAACCGCTCTTGAACACGATCGTGTCGGCCGTCACAGCCCACACGCACGACGCGGCCAAAGCCGCAACTGCTGTCTTTTTACTGAACATTTACAGAACTGCCTTTCAAAGGTGGTTGACAAGGCGTATTATACCATGATTTCCGCCCGCATGTCAAAAGCGATATGCCGCCAGCAAGAATTCCAAATGATGCGCCGCTACGGCTTCGCCGCGTCTGGCGCATCATCTGGGACAGTGTTTTCATGCAGTCGCACTCAATAAGTCGTGATTCGCGGCAAGCCGCCCCCTTTCCCCCATGGCAAGGAGGATGAGGACGTTTGCGGCATGGAGACTTGGGACGCCGACTCCCAATGGCTTTCAGGCCATGAGGTGGCAGCGCCGCATTCGGAACGCTCCCGGTGCCATGCGGGGGACCGACGCGAGCCCAAGCACGAGGATCGCCACGAAGAGGAGTTTCGCCCACATCGCCTGCGTCGGCTTGCGGCATCCCTCGGCGAGGCGCGAGAGCACGCCCGTGTCGAAGACCTGCCACAGGACGTAGGCGATCTGCATGAGCACGTGGTAGTTGCGCCCCGCCGTGTCGTCGTTGCAGAAGGTGTGCTCGAGGCCGAAGCCGCCGTGCTTCTCGACCCCGAAGCCGCCCTCGATGTTCCACCGCCTGCGGCCCCAGGGCACATCTGCGTAATTCACCGTCGAGCCTTCTGATGATTGGAAACAACTATTTGAAACAACTTGCCTTTGGCGCACGGGCTAACTCGCCCGTGCCCATTTGCCGGCTTTGGAACATTCGTTGATGCCGGGGCCTGGCTCATCGTGGACGGAGTGCAATGCGCCCACAATGTCGTAGATGTGGCGTTTCAGTTCTGCGGCATCTTCCATGGAATCTTCTTCACGCTTGCGCTGACGCAATTATGTCAAAAATCCATCGGAGACGATATGCAGAAGGCAGAAAAAGCGCGGGCGGGTTAGCCCGCGCACCTCTCTAAAAGTTGTTTTTACCAGTTGTTCTGGTTGTTTCCAATCTCAAACCGCATGGGTGAAAAACGCAGATGCGCCCAATGCCCCAAGTGTCTACATGTGCCATTTACCCCATTACGTTCAGCAGGACGAATTGCCATTCCGTGACCATTCTACTGTATCAATCTACTGTATCAAAAGGGTCTGAACTTTTTGATACTCGGCTTCATTTTCCCTTGAACCCGTCGATGAGGGCGCGGAAACGGTCGTTGTCCTTGTTCGGCACGGGCTTGCCCGTCACCTCGTCGATCACCGTCTCCACGTTCCACCAGAGAGACTCTCGGAAGGAGTGGTAGGTCCAGTCCCAGCCGTATTCCTCGAAGAGCGATATGCAGTCCCTGAGATACTGCCCCGCCCCGGGCGCATAGATGCAGGCGGAGAACTCGCCGACGTATATCTTGGCGTTGTGGCGCCGCTGGAATTCCACCACAGGCTTCAGCCATGTGCGCAGCTTCTCCTTGTCCACGCCACGCGCGGGATCGGGGTAGGGCCGCTCGGTGCCCGGTGCCGGACGCGGCGCGCAGACTTTAGCTGATTAGATTATACATGAGGCTGTCATATCACATTCCAGCCTTCTCCCGCAAGCCGAAATTTGCACATATTATACGATCGCGATTTCTTTCCTGTCAATTCCGAGTTCGCCTCACATCCACCCACGCGAGGCGATGGAAGCCGTAGTGCGCCTTTTCCCCGTCACAAGGACCTGACGGCAAGAGGACGCAGGATTACCGGCCCGAGCATGCCGGCCGGCAGCAAGGCGTCCGAAGCCGAATAGGCATCACGATAGGTACTCCATGTGAAAGGCGCCGTTGTCCTTACCTTGTCTTCGATCACCCAGTCCGGCCAGTTGCCGAGCGGAGACCGCGGTTCTGGCGCCCGACCTGACGCCCGCGCCCGTGCATCTCCAATCAGCCGATTGGGCCAGCAGTTCACGACATCTATTTCGATGGTGTTCTCGCCTTGCACGAGCAAATCGGTTGCGTCAATTCTGTAAGGCGGTTCAAGAAGGCAGATGCTTTTGCCGCCATTTAGAGAAACGGACGCGACGTCCCGAACTTCGCCGAGGTCAAGTGTCCATCTTGTGTTCTTTTCTTTTTTGTGGGCGAATACGAATTTACGGCGATATATGCCATGCCCGGCAAGGTAGCGTATGCCGTCGATTTCGTGTTCGCTCCACGAGGCGAGAACGGGAAACTTGAAAATCCCCTTGGGCGCTCCCAATCCCGAGAATTCCACCATCCATTCTTTTGAAATGTCTACAACTTCATTCCCCCGTGGGGACAGACCCTCTCCTTGTGGGGACAGACCCTCTCCTTGTGGGGACAGACCCCCACTTTGTGGGGACAAACCCTTGTTGAGATGGGAGAATACGACAAATATACCTTTGTTTGGTTGGATTTTCAGAGAAATGGAAACATGGCTGTTGGTTTGCTCCGAAAGCAATGGTTTAATGACGCCTGTTCTTGCATCCCATATCTCTGGGGACAGACCCTTGGGGATGGCAAATGAGATGGACGAGCAGAAGGTTTCGTTCGTGCTCCGATTGTAGAGGTAGTAGATTTCGTGATTGCCGGATCGGCGGTGGATGCGGGCGAGAGTGTCGGCATTCTGAACGGCACCCTCCAGCCCGAGGGCCGACATCGCAGCACGGACGTCGCTCGCGCACACAAGCCGTCCTTTGCCCACGATACGCACACCGTCGAAGGGTTTGGCGTCCGTTCCCCAAATCGATTCCCTCAGTTCTTTCCAGCGGGAAAGGTCGTCGGAAAGAGACGGCGTGTCCGTAGGAGGCGTCGCCGCGATTGACGCTCCGCCGTCAAGCAGTCGTTTCATCGCTTCAAGCGTGCGGATCGTAACGTGACCAACATATCCCATGAACAAAGCCGGATACGACGTTCCGCTGCCAGGCAGGCGCAATCTGCCGTCCGGCGTATTTTCGAGCCGCCAGATATCCCGTGACCCCACCAGGTCATGTTCAACACCGGGGATGCGGATGTTAAGGCCAGAAGAATGAGTCTCGCCGGCGAATACGAGTAGATCGGGACAGGAATACCCCGCGCGCAGGAGATATTGTCCGCGGCGGACGTAGTCCGACCAGCCGCGCCCTTCTTTCCACCATGTGGTGTGCCGGTTCAGTTGCGCGCCGTGGGTGCCGAGGGTGGTACCAGGTTTGACATTCATCCACGGTTGGTGGACGTAGCTGTGGTAGATGATGTCGTTGATACCGCGCGACCAGATGTCGTCTGTCCGGCGGAAGAGGTCCGCGGGGGTGGTTTCGTAGCGAGCGAATGGAGAGAAGCTGGTGAAAGCCTCGGCGGCGGCGAGGCCCGTCTTGCCGGAAAGATGCGCGGCGGAGGAGGCCAGCGTGCAAAACTGGCTCATCACGTCGCCGTTCTTCCAGTCCCATATCTCTCCGGCAGGGATGTCCACGAGCGACGCCGCATGGTGGATGTCGCATGGCGCCCCGTATGTCTCAGCGACGGACTTCAGTCCGGCCTTGTGGCAGAGTTCGGTGAAATAGCCGTAGTAATTCTCCGTGAAGAGGTCTGAGACCGTGCGAGAATAATCGTAGAGAAAACGCCCCGTCTCGGCCCAGCTTCCCACGGGATAACCCACCACGCACAGGAGACGCCGGCCGATCGGATACCCGCGGCGTGCGCGGAACTCCTGCGGAAAATTCTCCGTCCAGTTTTGCCCCGGCTGCTCGTAACTGTCGATGGTGAGCGTGCGGAACGCGGCGCGTCCGGCAGAGGTTGCGGTGAAGCGCGCCGGCATGTGCGGCCAGTGGGCATCAAGCCCACGACGCGAGAGCTTGTCGCACTCAAGCCCTGTGGCGCCACGCGACGCCGGACGGCAGACCGCGCCGGTGGTCGTGTAGCCTAGACGGACGATGCGCCACGGCGATGCGGCAGGAGGCAGCGAGCATTCGAGGGAACCATCTGGCAGCGCACGCCCTGCGACTTCGATTATGCCGGTTTCGGACAACCCCTGCTCGTCACGTTTGGAACCTTGTGGACGGTATTCTGGGCCGGACACCGATCCATTGAGGCAATGGACTTCCTGCACTAGCCTAATCGCTTCAAAGCGCAGTGACGTGAGGTGAGGAGGCCAGCGGTCTGTCTTCGCCACGGGCCAGGGCCCAAGATACTCGGCCTTGTAGAATCGGCAAGGTCTCTTGGCGGCGGGCAGGTCGTAGATGCACGGCACTCCTTGCGGCACGCGGTAAAGGTGCAGTTTCAGGTCGGCGAGCTCCTCCCAGTCGAGACCATCTGGAGAGGCGCTCACGCGGATCCGCCCCCACAAATGGACACCGGTGAAGTCGAAAGAAAGCGACTTGGGGCACCACGGCGCCGCATACTCCACCATCCAGGTACTGAAGACATCCAACGCCCCCTTCTCCGAGACGATCGCTGGAATTTCAGGCACGGGAAAAGCATACGCCGCTATGTCACGGTAGAAGCCGTGAAGCGAGGGTGGCGGCGGGACACGCACTGGCGCAGAGCCGCCGTGCGCATCGACCTGCGACGACACGACGATCTTCATCGAATCTTCCGGCTTTATCCATGGTCCGCCGGAGCTTGACCATCCGGGGCAGTTGTGCGCGCCGAGCGCGATGCCGTGCTTCGCCGCCTCCTTCGCGGCGAACTCGACTCGGTCAAACCAGAGATCAGTGCCGGGCGTCTCCTTCCCTGGCAGAGGGCAGTGTCCCGGCCCGAATATGTGGGCCGCGCATATTCCGAAATCGTCCATGGCGGCAATGTCCGCCGCGAGGCCTTTTTCGGTAACGTAGTCTCCCACCCAGTGGTACCACGCCTGGAGTCCGAACTCTCTCGGAGGGTTGGAGAAGCCTTCGCGGAAGGCGTCGGATCGGACAGATCCAGCCGAAACGGCCGCCGCGAGAAGGACACCGAGCGCGGTGCGGCCGCGCGGAAGTCTGCTGTTCATGGCTATTTGAAGATGATAGTGGTGCCGGACGCCTCGGCCTTTCTGGTATCTACGTCGGTCCAGCCGAACATCTGGAACTCGGCGACATTGCCGTACCACCATGATGAGTTATTGCCACCTGCCGGAGCACTTATCCACACAAAACGGTTCGGCGCGGCGAGCGGGGTTACGGGGAGCAATTTCCATTCATCCGCCGTCACACCGCTAACTTTTACCACATCAAAAGCATCGGACCAGTCTTCTTCATTGCAGAGGTAAAGGCTTGTCATGTTGAGCCGAGCAGGTCCCTGAGCGATGTTGCGTGGCAGAACTCGCACGAAGGAAATGTGGACGCCGACATTGCCGAAGTCGAGTCCGATAGCCGGATTCTTCGAGCCATCGGTCGGATACACATCGGATGCGGTATCCGCTTTGCCGTCGAACGCATAGCAAACTTTGGAGATGTCGCTGGAAGACGCTTCGCTGTAGGGCGACATGATCGCCACTCGCGGAAGCAGAGTGGTTTCGTCATCCCAGGAACGATCTAGGCGCCTATACCGGATGGCACGGACAGCGGGGCCGTCCAATACCTTGCCGAGGGAGTCGGCGCGTCCGCACACGGTGCGAAGACGGTAGAACCTAGCAAGCCCCACCGCGTCAACGGTGTTCGTGTAGATTACGACACCATGGCCAATCGTCCATTCGCTCACGTCGCGCCAAGGTCCGTTTTCGCTCGAAGCGCGCTGCACCACGGACGAAAGCGACGAGAAGCTTGCGTATGGCGTTGCGGAAACGACCGGGTAGAAGTTCGTGATGTCCGAGTAGGCTACAGAAGGTTCCTCCATGAATGTCTCGTGGTCGCTAGTGGTGAACTCCAGTTCGGCCAGCGAGCCGTATGTGCCGTTAGCTGATCTATAGCGGAAATAACGAGCCGTCCTTGGTACATCGAGGACGTGCTCGTGCACGATCTTGAAGTAACCCGGATAGGCGGGCGACGCAGAAGGTATCGTCAGAACGGCGGTGACGCCTTCGGCGAAATCTGGATAGTCGGAACACTCCACCACGGCGTTGCGAGTTCGGTCCAGGTCCTGCCCGAAGCGGCGAAGAACCCATCGTACGGACGTTATCGTGCGGCGTTCCCCGAAGTCGACCGTAAACATCCTGCCGTCCCTCTGATCGTTGCCGTCGGCGTAGGTGTTGACATTTCCATCCATTGCGTTGGATGCGGGATAAGCGTCGTGATAGGTGCTGTTCAGAAAGGCGACGGGGCGGGCGGATATGGAGTTCTCGAAATCTCCCACGTAAGCATAGGTACGCTCGGAAGAGCCATCGACGTTCGCGATTCTGAAACTGGCCGATCCCGCCCAGTTCGTCTCAAGGTAGTAGACGTTGTATACGTTGTTCTTGTTGTCCTTGTAGGTCGTGGACGAAAACGCGACATCGGCGTAGTGCGAATCGTCGGCATCCGCGGCCTTCATCTGCACCACCCGCGACGCTGGAACCACGGCATTCGTGGCCCAGATGTTCATCACGCCGTTGATGTAGCCGCTGAATTCGATGATCGGCGCCTCTGCGAACGCGGAGGTTGCCGCGAACAACGCTGCCAGGCATACGACTGCAGACACACTCGGCATATCCGCTATCTTATTGTGGAACGTTTTTCCAGTAGCCATTGGCTCTTCCTTCCTCTAGCTGTTTTGCGTACATTATACGATTGATTCTTTCCTGTCAACCCCGCACACATGCGCGATCGCACTTTTCGTGCCAATTACACCTGCGGTATCTTGAGCGTCTCACCGTCCTTCATCGCGGACATGTGAGCGAAGATGCCGGCGACCGTCGTATCAAGCGCAGTCTTCAGATCGACGCACATCTTGTGCCCTGGGATGAGGATTCCGCGAAGGAAATCGTCCGTCAGGTAGGCATGCGACCCCCCATGCTGCCCTGCCGGAACGCCGGGCGGAAGCTGCGGCTTGAGGATGTCGAGCTTTGCAAAAAGCTCATTCTCCCGCCCGCTGTACCAATACGCTCCGGTCTTGGCCGCATAACTGCCTTTGGAGCCGTGGACACGCCCCATCTCGCAACCATATCCAGGCACGCCCCAGACAACCGCCATGCGGGCAGCACCGCCGTCGGACGTCTTGAAAAGGGCGACTTCGCTGCCGTAGGGATTCCCGTACACATTCGCTGCGTCCTTGAAGTCCGGCAAGTCGCTCTTGATGCCGATGCATGTCACCTCCGTGAAGGAGCCGTGCGTGGTGCAGGTGTAGAATCCGTTCGAGTGCGTGCAGTAGTACTGCGGCGGCAGTCCGTGGCGCCAACCGTTGTACGAGGAGATGCCCTTCTCTCCCCAATAGTGGAAGTATTCACCCTCCGTGTAGACGTGGGCACCCATGGCCCCGGCTTCAAAGATTCGGCGCATGGCAAAGCACTGCGGACGAAACGCGGTCGTTTCGTTCATCATGTAGAGCCGGCCACTCTTCTTCGCCGCCTCGACAATCTTCGGGACAAGCTCAAGCTGGTCTTTGCCGAAAATCGCGGGGACGGCGCTCGCAACATGGAGCCCGTACTCAAGCGCCAGGATGGCAAGACGCGCATGGCTCGGCGCATCGGTCGCGATGTAGATTGCCTCAAGCCTGTCGGCGGCGGCGTTCTTGATCATCTCCTCGCAGCTCGAATACGTCTTCTTCGCGCCTGTACGTTCCTGAAGGAGCGCGCATTTGGCAGGATTGAGATCCGTCACGGCGACAACCTCGGCGTTCGGATGCGTCTGGTATGCGAAAGCCGAGCCGAAGTTGCAAACCCCCTCGCCCGCGATGCCGACGCGCACCTTCCTGTCAGAAAACGGCTTCCATGGCACTTTGGAGATCTTGCCGGCGTCGGTCTCGTCAAAGCCCTGCATCATTTTCCTCTTCCCGCCCGTTCCGGCACTGTCTGCGGCCTTAAGCCCTATCGTCGCGACTGCAGCAACGGAGCCAATGAAGAAGTTCTTTCTTGAGATACCCATTCTTGCTTCCTTCCTGGTCTTTATTTCGGGTTTGCTCCTGATATTCTAATCTTTCCCCGGACACGCCGCCATAGCTGTTTGCGCATTAAAATGTTTCCGTTTGCGCACGAACAGGCTTCACTCGCGGATTCTATTCTGGTAGAATATCGCCATGCAGAAACCAGACGGCAGCATACCGAAAGTCGCCATGATCTTTTCAACCCGACTGAAGGGCGTACGTACCATCTGCCGTGGCGTTCTCGCCTATGCGCGCACTCACGGCCCTTGGCGCTGCCAGCTACTTGAGGGACGAGACGGCGAACAGGGAATCGCCCTGAAGGACCTCGCCATCGACGGCGTGATCGCGCACAACCTCTCCCACGACGAATATGACAGAATATCAGCGATTCGCGTTCCGGTCGTCCTCTGCGAACCGGGAGCAACGGATACGCTCCCATGGCGCAACGTGCCGTATGTTAAGATGGACTCCTACGGCGTGGGCGTCTTGGCGGGCAACTACTACCTCGAGCGCGGCTACAAGTCGTTCGCTTACGTAGACGAGACACTTGGCAGGCATTGGTCCGCCGAGAGACGACAAGGTTTCGAGGACACCTTGAAGAATGCCGGTTTCGGCTGCACGGTTTACAGCAAATTCAATGGACGCGAACGCCGAAGCTGGAACGCCGAGTGTCCGCGCATGATCAAATTTCTCCAAGGCCTTCCCAAGCCAACGGCAATATTTGCCGCGATGGACGGGCGGGCGCGTTTGGTGTTAGACGCCTGCGCTGAAGCAAAGATACGCGTTCCCGAAGAAATTGCCGTGCTGGGCGTGGACAACGACCCTATCCTCTGCGAATCCACCGTACCGGCGCTCTCCTCGATACGGACCGGCGGATTCAGACGAGGGCAGAAGGCCGCCGAGTTGCTTGATGCCCTAATACATGGGTGGCCCATCCAGCATAAGAACGTCGTAATGGAACCGCTTTCGATAGTAACGCGCGAATCAACCGGCTACGACGCCATGCGCGATCCTGCTCTTTCGCGAGCCCTACGGTTCATCCGTTCAGAAGCCCCACAACGACGTATAGACGTAGGCGACGTGGTACGTGTCGCAGGATGTTCAAGGCGATATGTCGAACAGCACTTCCGCACACAGCTTAACGCCTCCGTGCGAGACGTCATTCTTCGGACGAGGTTGGCGCGAGTGAGGACGCTGCTTGAGTCAAGTAATCTCTCTATCGGTGAAATCATCGGCCAGTGCGGTTTCGCCAACGAAAGTCACCTCTCCGTTCTCTTCAAGAAGTCCACCGGCCTTTCGATGCGTGACTACCGTAAACAGAACCGCGAACTGCCCGACGACTAAGGGACACTCAAGCCCATTGATACAGCTTTGTTCTTCACTCTCCCTTGGCGGGACAAGACGAACCGAGCTACTCGAAGAAGATCGTGCAGATCTGCCATCCCGCGATGTTGCGCAGTTCCACAACGCGTTCGTTCGGCGCCATCCCCGGCTTTACGGCAAGCACCGGCGGCACGCCGCCCTTCGTGTCGCGCAGCACGGCGCCACGTCGCGGTGCTCCACCATCTCCTAACTTCCTTGTGATCCTCTTATTTGCTTTCGCTACTAGGAGTTTTGGAGTTTAGGAGGCTTGGAGGTTTTTTATAATCACCTCCGAAACTCCTGATCTCCTAATCTCCCAGCAGCGAAAGCAATCATCAAAGTTATCCTCATCTACATTCTCGTGCGCAGCGAGGGCGACGGGGCACACGTTCTCAGGCCTTGAGCAGCGAAATCGGACATACGAGCACGCCGTCCTTTCGTCGATAGGCGGCGCCAGAATGTCCAAGAATCACGATAAGCGCTTTTGGCGGCTTCCCGAACTTCTCCGCTGCCAGCGCATCGCGAAGATCGACCAATCCCTTTGCCGCGGCATCCTCCTGCCTGGCCCCCAGCTTGATCTCAATCGCGACCCATTCGCCGTCCTCCATCTCGACAACCGCGTCCACCTCCCGATTCAGGTAATCTTGGTAATGCATCAGTTCCGCTCCCATGCATTCTGCGTAAACCGCAAGATCCCGCTCGACAAGGGATTCAAAAAGGAATCCCATGTACTGAATGTCGCCAATGACCTTTTCCGGCGTCATCTTCAACAAAGCCGCGGCGATCGACGGGTCGCACAGATGCCGTTTCTCGGACTGCTTGATCCGGACCTTCGACCGGACATTCGCATGGAACGGTTTCTGGTTGTCGATGACAAACAGCCGCGACAACACATTCAAATAGGAAGAAACGGTATCCGGGTCAACCGACTCGGCGTCATATTCCGTAATGTCGTTGCACAGCGTCGCCAGCGAAGCCGCAGTGGCCTCGTTTCGCGCCAAAGACCTGAGCAGCAAATCCACCTTATGCACATCGCGCCGCGTTTCATCAATGCGATGGATGTCGTTGTTTTCAACCTGCTTGATGTACTCGCGCGGAATCGACATCGCATCCCTGATTGGCACGCCAATCGACTCCGGCCACCCACCCCGCACGATCCATTCGGCGATATCCTTCAACTCCGGCGTTCTTCCCTGCGCCACGCCCCCCAACCGATTCTCGCAAAGATCGCGAAACGACACAAGTCCATCGGATTCGCCGCTCTCCCAAAGCGTCATAGGCCGCATCCGCAATGAAGCGATACGACCCGTACCGCTATGCATCACGCCCTTGCGCTTCGGCGTCGATGACCCCGTCAGAATGTATCGCCCCTTGTCATTTGACTCATCCACATAAGCCCGCGTTGCATCCCAAAGCTCCGGGAACTCCTGCCATTCATCGATCAGATGAGGAGCCGCGCCTGCAAACGCGGCGTTGATGTCGATTTCGAGCAGCTTGCGATTCTGGAAATTCTTGGCGGGGGATGCGACAAGAAACTCGCTTGCGGAATGCTTGCGCGACGTCCATGTCTTTCCGCACCACTTCGGCCCCTCCACGCAAACCGCTCCGAAGGTACGAAGATACATGTCGAGTCGTTCATCGATGACACGCGGCCTATATCCTGCTATTTCCATCTTTTTAGTTCTTTGGCCGCCATTATATCATTCTGGACGGCTGGAAGTCAATGTCATTCGGTCATATTTTTGGATTTCATTCGGTCATATTTTTACGCTCCATTCGGTCACATTCAGAACTTTCATCCGGTCAACCAAGAAGTTACTCCGTGTCGGCTTCATTTTCCCTTGAACCCGTCGACCAGGGCGCGGAAGCGGTCGTTGTCCCTATTCGGCACGGGCTTGCCCGTCGCCTCGTCGATCACCGTCTCCACGTTCCACCAGAGCGCCTCGCGGAAGGAGTGGTAGGTCCAGTCCCACCCGTACTCCTCGAAAATCGAGATGCAGTCCCGCAGGTACTGTCCCGCTCCGGGCGCGTAGATGCAGGCGGAGAACTCGCCGACGTATATCCTGGCGTTGTGGCGCCGCTGGAACTCCCGCACCGGCTCAAGCTTGCGGCGAAGAGCTTCCCTGTCCCAGCCCTTCTCCTTGTTCGGGTAGGAAAGCAGCTGTTCCGCTGTCGGACGCGCCGCTCCGTTCGCCCCCTGGTGGGTGAAGGCCCCCGGCCAGTACATGTGGACCTGGTAGACGACGTTGTCCATGTCCAGCGCCTTGAGATACTCGAATGCGCCGGGACTGTCCCACTCGTTGCTCTCGACGACGATGGTGGCGTCGGGATCGACCTCGCGGATCGCCTCCGCCGCCCGCCTCTGGAGGTTCCAGTAGTCGCAGTCGGGCAGCGCCCGGCGGTTCTGCGCCGGCTCGTTCATGATGTCGTAGCCGTAGATGCCCTTCCGTCCCTTGAACCGCGCGGCGATCTCCCGCCAGGCGGAGACGAGCCGGTCCGCGTTGGCCTGCACGTAGAAGACATCCCCGTCTTTGCCATATCCTCTCAGTGGAGGGTTGTGCAGATCGAGCACCATCATCATGCCGCGCTTTTCCAGCCAGCCCAGCACCACCTCGGCATGGTCGAGGTTCTTCGCGAGCCAT
This sequence comes from Verrucomicrobia bacterium UBA3624, assembly GCA_002373695.1. Taxonomy (GTDB): domain Bacteria; phylum Verrucomicrobiota; class Kiritimatiellia; order RFP12; family UBA1067; genus RUG572. Next base: position 46,150 of record DFLH01000076.1, on the reverse strand, counting down.
CTGTCCCAGTCGGCGAGCGTCTTCGCCTTCCCGCCCTTCAGCGGTTGCTTCGCGGCGAACCCGTTCATCTGCAGGCGGATGAGGTTCGCCCCGTAGTTCTTCAGGTCCTCGATGTCCTTTTCGGTGTTCCGGCAGCATCCCAGCCCCATCACGCCGCGCATCCGCGGCAGGGAAGAGATACGTTCTGGATAGCGCACCAGGCGGGAATTGTCCTCGCGCGGGAAGATCGGTGGCGCCTTGCGGTAGGAGAAGGACGGCAGATCGAATTCAACGCGGCCCGATGTCTGCTGCAGCCCCAGGACCAGCTGCGAATTGCCCCACCCGGCCGGCGGAATCTTGCCGAAGGGCACCCCCAGCTCGAGCTCCATCCAGTCGAAAGATCCCTCTTCCGGCGCCGACGCGCACGGATAACGCCGCCTGCCTTCGTAGTCATAGTGGAGCGACAGCTTGACGCCCCGGGCAGGACGCGGATCGCGCACCACGTTCTCGCCGCGGCACCGCACGTGCGCCTCCAGCACGCACTGCGAGAAGCCGGAGAGGTCGATCGGCCGCGTCGCGTACGCGCAGACATTGGTCACACCCGGCGGCACGTCCACGATCAGCCGGTCGCCTTCGATCCGCACGTACTTCGCACAGCTTTTCGAAACCGTCCACCCGGCATCTCCAGCCAGCACGGGCAGGGACGCGACCAAGGCCATTGTCCAGACTAGATGCTTAACGTTGATTTTCTTCATGTTTTTCTCCTTGGAAAATGAACAATTCCAGGGAAAAGCAAAACGATCAACCCAGACGGTAGCCTTCGCGGTACTGGTAGTGCAGCAGCTTGTTCGCCTCGTCGCAGTTCGTGAAGCGTTCGGCGTCGGCGTCCCATTCAAGGCGCTTGCCGAGCTTGTAGGCGATGTTCGCGAGATGGGCGAAGCATGTCGAGCGATGGCCCTCATCCAGCGGACAGAGCACCTGCGGATTGCGGTCGAGGCAGCGGTCGATGAAATCGCCGATCACGTTCCTCGTCGCGCTTTCCGCCGACCCGTCGTCCAGCAAGGCCTCCTTGAACACGTACTTCTGCGGCTCGAACGGATTGAGCGGGTTGTTGAACTCCTTGCCCTTCGACGGGAGTATCTGCCATCCGCGCTGGTCGGCGAACACTGTCGCGTCGCCGGAGGCCAGCTCCAGCTCGCCCTGCCTGATCGGGTTGGAGCGTCCGCCCTCGAACACGTTGAACTCCATCGCCTTGCCGCTCGCGAACTCGTAGAGGCAGAACATCGTGTCCGGGATCTCCGCGTCGGACCGGTCCCCCGTGTAGTACTTCCCGCCCACGGCCGTGACGGCGCACGGCGCGCGCTCGTCCATCATCCAGCGCATCGCGTCGAGATAGTGCACGCCCCAGTTGCCGACCTGGCTGGAGAAGTCCACGTGCCAGCGGAAATAGTAGGGGGCCGTGGTGTACTTGTAGGGACGATACGCGCGCGGCCCGAGCCAGGCGTCCCAGTCCATGCCCTTCGGCGGGTCGCACGGTGGACACTTGCCGATGCCGTTAGGGAAGATATTCGACACGCGCGCGGCGCGGCCTGTGCGGAACGTTCCGAACTTGCCCGAGTCGATCGCCTTCTTCAACTCGCGGTACGCGTCGTTGCCGCGCCTGTTGAGGCCCACGGCCACGATCTGGCGCGAGTTCTTCTGCGCGTTCACCATCGCGCGGCCCTCGGCGACAGTCGCCGTGAGGGGTTTCTCGCAGTAGACGTCCTTGCCGGCCTTGATCGCGTCGATCGTCTGTATCGCGTGCCAGTGGTCGGGCGTGGCGATGCAGACGGCGTCAACCTCGGGGTCGGCCAGCAGCGCCTTGTAGTCCTTGTAGAGCCTGCACGTTCCGGCCTTGACGCGCGCGGCCAGCGCCACCTCCTGCGGCTTGAGGGAACCGTCCTTCTGGTGAAACGAGGGTATGCGCCCCTTCAGCCCCCATTCGAAGAACTTGGGGTCGTAGGCCGACTCGTCGCGCTTCAGGTAAGGCTCGTAGATGTCGCACAGTGCCGTCACTTCGACGAGCGGGTTCTTCATGAAGATGTGCATGAGCTGCGTGCCGCGGTTGCCCACGCCGATGAAGCCCATGCGCACGCGCGCCTTCGATCCCTGCGCACGTAGCATGTTCGGCACGGCCACCGCACCTGCTGCCATCGCACCCGACTTGATGAATTCTCTTCTTTGCATCTGGATTTCCTTGTCAATTGCTCTTTTATGGAAGATTGCTTTCCCTGCAACATCCTTCAACGTCTGTGCCAAATATTATAAGCCCGTCCGCATATCCAAACAAGCACTATTATGTATCATTTTGGGAAATCATGTGTTATACTGGTTGCCATGAAAACCAAAAGCAGAGCCGTAGAGGTCCTCGTCGCGATGGAACGTTCGCTGATTTCCAGGATGCGAAAGCTGTGCGGCATGTACCGAGCGGCGACAGAGAGGGGGAACATCTCCCTGCGCATCATGGACGACGGGCGCGAGCTCACGCGCCAGTACGTCGACGATGTTGTGAAGGACGGCGTGGGCGCGTTTGTGGTCGGCGCGCTTGGCGTTGGAGACGCCATTGCGCATATCTGCGACCTCACTCTGCCGCTCGTGACGATATCCCTTCCCGCTCCCCCCAGAAGGAACTTATGCGCCGTGCATACGGACAACGAAGCCATCGCGAAGGAGGCCGTCCGCATCCTCTTCGGCAACCGGCGCTTCGCATCGTACGCATACTACCCGGCCAACGGGAACCCGGAATGGTCCGACGTGCGCGGCCGACACTTTCTGGACAGGGTTTCCCGGCAATCCAAATGCAGCGCCGTGATGCTTTCGCGCGACACGTTGATCGCCACGCTCCGCTCCCTGCCGCGCCCCATGGGGCTTTTCGCCGCGAACGACTCCTACGCCGTGGAGCTGATGGATGCGTGCCGCAAGGCCGGTCTTTCCATCCCGTCCGACGCCTCTGTCGTCGGAGTGGACAACGAGGAGTTCCTGTGCGAGAACACCACCCCCGCGCTGACGTCGATCTGCCCGGACTTCGAGGACGAGGGGTACACGGCCATTGCCATGCTTTCCGCCATGCTCGCGGGGAAAGCGGTTCCGCCACTGGTCGCGTGCGGACTGCAACCCACGGTCGTCAGGAAATCAGCCATGGGCGAACGCTATGCCGAAAGCCTCGTGAACCGCGCGATGTCGATCATCAACGACAAGGCGGCGTCCGGCCTGACCGTATCGGACGTGTGCGAAAGCCTGAAGATTTCACGGCGGCTTCTGGACATGCGCTTCAAGGAGATTCGGGGTCTGTCGCCCAAGGAAGCCATAACGGCCCGTCGCCTTGAGGCGTTGCGCAAGCTGCTCAGATCATCCAGCGACCCGATCTCGGTCGTCTGCCGGAAGTGCGGCTTCGGCAGCGCCAATCACCCGAAGAAGCTTTTTCGCCAACGTTACGGAACCACGATGCGCGCCTGGCGCCAGGCCGATGGTGGATGACTGACCACCATCCCTCCCTACCTCCTCGTTGCTATTCCGGCCGGTCAATTTTCTCGATCACGCCACGGATCGAATATCTCCGTGCCGGGCTTTCCGTCCTTTCCAAGGTCGCGCCCACGACGCTCACGTGGTCGCAGTTGTTGAAGAACATGAGCGTGGAGACGCCGTAGAAGTTCCCCTTCTTGCGCGGCAGGAGGTTGAACATGCCGGTGCGGCCGTAGCCCGCGCGCCGCGTGCAGCAGTCCTCCCAACGTCCGCCCACGATGGCGATGTTGCCGTCGCGCGCGCCGGCGGGAATGGGCGCGAGCGTGCCGCCAGCGCCGGGCGGGCCATTACTCGCCAAGGCACGCTTTCAGAAGTTCCGGCGACAGGATGCGACGCGTGTCGTCGTCCACCAGCGAGAACCGGTTGCCGTCGTTCGGCGTGGAGAGGTAGTTCCACACGCACCACGGGATGCCCGCCTCCTTGCAGATCGAGACGACGTCGCGCATGTACGCCACGCGGCTCGCGGGCGGCGCGTGCCGGATGGTGCCGAACTCGCCGTTCCAGAGGATCTTGTCTGGATGTTTCTCCGCAAAGTCGAGCGCCCCGCCCAAGCACGCCTTCAAAAACTCCCTGTCGACGGCCTTGACGTCCCTGTATCCGCCGTCCTTGCCGTGCAGCCGGTTGTAGTCGCGATAGCGCTCCACATCGGTGGACGGATACTCCATCACGCGGTTATAGTAGAGCGTCGGCGCCTGCAGCACGCCGCGCTGGTGCGTGAACTCGAACGGCGAATACATGTGGAATGTGTACACCACCTTCGGATCGTCCCAAACCTTGAGGTCCTTCAGCGTGTCTGCGGAATTCCAGCACGTCGAGCCGACCACTACCCAGCGGTCCGGGTTCTTCTCGCGAATCGCCCGCAGCGTACGGTCTGCGAGGTCGTTCCACTTCTTCGGATCGACGTCCCTAACCTCGTTCAGAAGTTCGAACGCAAGGCCGGGGAAATCATGGTAGCGGCGTTCGAACTCGATCCACAGGTCGATGAACCGCCGCTGGAGACCGTCGTCGTCGAGCAGCTCGATTTTTTCCTTGATGTCGCAGTAGTTGCCGATCGCCTTGTGGAGGTTGAGTACCACGTTCATCTTGTGCTTGCCGCACCAGCGGATGAAGTCGTCGATCTTGCGGAACGTGCGTTCGCGGTACTTACCGGGCGACTCCTCGAGCACGATCTGGTCGAAGCCGAGGCGGATGTGGTCGAAACCCATGGACTTGATGTTCGCGACATCGGCCTCGGTGATGTACGAATCGAAATGCTCCAGATCGCCGACCGTGATCTTGAGGCGCTGGTTCTCCGGCAGCACGTTGAACCGCTTGTAGTTCGTGAGCCATCCGCCGATGCCCATGCCGCGCGTAAAGCCCGGCCACTTGCCGGGCATGCGGGCATTGCGGACATACGCCAGCGTCTCACGTACGTCACGGTATCTTGACGAACCGTTGCGGAAAGAGCGGAGCGACCCGTGGTCCAGGGGACGGAAACGGTCGCACATGGACTCTGTGACGAATCGTGCAACCATCGGTTTCGTGTCCGGGCATCGAATGTAGACCTTGAATACGCCGTCCTCCTCTATCCCTGCGATTTCCCTTCCATCGCACAACGCATTGAGCGGCGTAATCGCCATGCGTACGCATGCATCCGACCCTTTCTCCAGCGCAATCCGCCATGAAGCACCGCTTTCGATGGTCAGCACGCCAGCACAGGAACCGGTATTCGCCACGGTGAACACGTCCGCCACCTTGCACCATCCCTTGTCGGCATAACGCACCGTGTAGTCCGGCAGCGCACGTCCGAGGCACAGACTGTCCATGTTCGCGCCAGTTATGGCGTAGTCGCTCTTGAGAATGACGTCGCGGACTTCCACGGACGGGGAGTAGAATTTCGAGACGGTACCCGGAGACTTGTCGTTCCCGCGCACGCCGACGAGACCGCCGCCTATGGCGAGCCTGCCGGGACGGCGCGGATCCGCGTACCGGACGAAAGACCCGCCGCGGTCGGCTTCGCCGGCGACACTACGGTCTTCCCAGACCATGATGTTCCTGATTTCGCAGAACGAACCTTCGCCGAGCATGTCGAATGCGTGATAGCACGTATCGGGATATATTTCCGACCCGGTGAAATGGGCGTCTCGCCCGACGACAATCCCTCGGGTGCTCTTCCACCATCCCGGGCCTCGTTTCCCCATCGCTCCCGTCCACAGGTGGAGATTGTCGCCGTACGTGTGGCCGCTGAGCAATTCAAGGCCGATGCTCGTCCCCATGATTTCGATGTTGGAGAGCCGGCAATCGGCCATGCCTTCAAGCCGGATTCCCGTCGCGCGGGCATCAGGATCTCCGGTGGCGCCGAAAATCGTCATGTTGCCCAAGAACATGGGGCGCGATCCGCGTCCTTTCACATAGACGCCGCAGGCCGCGCAGTTGAAGATGCCCACCTTGTCGATGAACGTGTACGTGCCCTGCCGGCAATCGGCAACGCGGATGCCGCATTCGCGGCTGTTGCACATGACATTGAGGTTTTCAACGTTCATCGGCGCGTCGCCGCCGAATTCCATCACGCCTGCGGTTCCGTCCGCGCAATCGATTCCCGAAACGAGCCATGTTCGCGAGGCATCCATATTCCTCGAACGCGAATAGCCTTCTCCGCGTATGGGATTCTTCAGCACGAGCGGATGTTCCACCATGTAGAGCCCGGCGGGAAAGAACAGCGCACCCTTGTGCGTGTTGGAATTTACGATTTCGCTGACATCGGTGCTCCCGTCGCGCTTCGCGCCCAGCGCCGTCACGTCGAGGACGTCCGCGCCGGCGGTTGTGAAAACCGCCAGCGCCGCAAGAAACGGAATTCCCGGTCGCATGGCCGTCTGCATGAATTGAACTCCTATCTCACCACGATCACAGTACCGCCGGTGTAGACGACCTCTAAAGGCGCACCGGCCAGGAATTCTCCGCTGCCGAGATTGGGATAGAACACCCGCCTGTCGATGTCGTACATCCCTAGCGCTCCGTCCGACAGGCGGCGGATCGGCGTCAGGCTCATTACGACGTCGCTTCCCTTTGTCATGGTAAAGGAAGAGATGCGGCAGTTGCCGTGGTTGGAAATACTCCCGTTGAATTTATACGCAAAAAGCGCGAAGGTGTTCGAACCTTGGTCTGCCAGATCGGCGGAGACCGATCCGCTCGTTCCTCTGCAATCGTACGACTTCGAGGCGTAGAGGTTCACGCTTGCCGTTCCCTTGCAGAGGTCGTTGACATTCCCGGATTCGACGACCGTATTCCATCCTATTGTGGCGGTAGGGGTCGTCTGACCGTTCGACCCCAGAAAACATCTTGAATCACCGTCCGCCCGCGAGCCGCAGAACACATGGAAACTTGCCGGTCTCACGTTCTGGTACGTGATGGCGAAACCGTGCTGCCCGGTAAAGATCACGCCGGTATCGATATATTGACCGGCGCCGGTGGATTCCAGATAGTCGAGCACGACATACCCGGACTGGCCGGGCTTCCCGATGGCGGCCCCGCCCGTAAATGTTCCCGTGCCGCGGTTCGTGAAGAACGCACCTCCCACGATATCGTACATGCCGAGAACGCCGTCGGAATCGCGCCGGGCCGGTACGCAGTCCATGGCGATATTGTCTCCGCTCGAGATCCTGAACGCCATGATGCGACATTTGCCGTACGTCAGAGTGCCGTTGCTGTTTTTACACGCGAAAAGACAGAATGTCGCGTTTTGCGTCTTGAGAACTTCAACCTTGCCGTTCCCAGCGTCACGGCAATTGTAGAATCGGAGGTTTCTGTAGTTGACGTCGATCGTGCCCATAGACATATCCTGCACGCCGGCTGTCGATGAAACCACCAGCCCGTTCCATCCGACGTACGCCAGCGACACATCTCCGTCTCCCTGACTGTTCGCCCCTACGCAGCATCGAGAGTCTGTTGCAGAGCCTATAGACCCGCAAAACCGCTGATGGCTTTCCGCCGACGTCACCTGGTAGGTGATTGAAAAGCCATTGGTGTAGGCGAATACCACGCCCGTGTCGATGTACTGCGTACCCGTCGATTCAATATACATCAACTGCGTGTACCCTGCGGGCAACGTCCCTGAAAAGACAGCGGCAGACATCAAAAACCCGGCCAACGCACCGAGATATCTCATACGTTCGATCGCAATCATCGTCATTTCTCCTGAAGGTGGTTTGGATGTTTCACATTCTACCAAAGCACGATTGAGGATTGTGTGCGATATGCGAAATAAAAAACGGATAAAATACGAATCACCGACGGCATGAGCGGAGCGAGATTCCGCAGTGTTTGCGGAACACGTGGCGCAACGTACGCGCGTCCGAGTACCCGCAAGCCAATGCCACGGCATCCACGGAGTTGCGCGGATTTGCCAGCATCTCTTTCGCCCGGGCGATGCGCACGGTCAGAATCTCATCTCGCATGGAATGCCCGGCGATTTCCTTGAAACGGATTTCCGCCGTACGGGGATTGACGCCCATTTCCCGCACGACATCCGCCACGCCGACGCCTTTGCAGGCGTTGAGCCTGATGTATTCGACTGCCTTGATCACACGGATGTCCTTCTGTGCGAACCGCCGCGTGGACTGCCGCCGCACCACGTCAGTGGATCCGTACGACACGATTTCGTGGCAAATATGCGGACTTGACAGGCGACGCGCAAGAAGTCCCACGGCAAGTTTTCCGGAACGTGCGAAATCGGGCGCGATGCTTGTGAGTGTCGGTACGCTGTTCTCGCAGACAAGGTCATCGTCGTCGATGCCCGCAACCGCCATTTCGTCCGGCACGACGATGCCCGATTTCTCCGCTATTCTCAGCACGTAGACCGCCGTTGCGTCATTGGCCGCCAGCACTCCGCACGGACGCGGCAACCTCAGAAGGAAGGTTTCTAGCTTCTCAAGGTAGTCCACGATATTCGCGCATCGTCCTCTATTCCATGGATTGAATGCCCCAAACATCTTCCCCGCAAGCGCCGTCTCCTCGCGGAACACCGCCTCGCGTTCAACCGACCAGTCACGGCGTTCGAACCACCCGACGTATGCGTAGGAATCAAACCCAAGGCCGATCAATTCGCGAGCCATCTTCCTTGCCGTCTCGCGCGAATCGTGAAGAACTCCCGAATGAGGGCTTCGCAGGCGCGATGAATCGGCATCGCACCAGACAACAGGGATCGATCCAAAGATGTCCGAACGGAACACCGCGTGGCGCGCCAGCGCTCCGTGAACGATTATTCCGTCCGGATTCCAGAAACGCAACAGTCTCCCGAGCATATGCGTCCTCCCCGTGAGATCGATCGGCTCAACATGCCAGCGCAGATTCTTTGCTTCTGGCAGAATCCCCGACAGGCTTCTCCTCACCATGGCGAAGGTGTTGTCGTAAAAATAGAGAACCGTCTTCATCCGAACGTGGCTTTCCGTGGAACTGCAGGCGTAGCTTGACACGCCACGTACACGCAAAGACCCCAAAGGCTCGCCCTTCGGGGTCTTCACTTCGCGCTTTCAAGACGCCTTACGCCTGACGGCGGCGGCGCAACGCCAGAAGCGATCCGCCAATCAGCAGCAGCAATCCGCTAGTCGGCTCCGGAACCGCGCCGCCGTTGAGCGCCGCGCCGGAGGAGAACGCCGACGGCACGGACAGACCGCTACCAGTCGAGATGTAACCGCTGTTGAGCAGCTCGGTATAAGACCAGGGATAATCCTTGTTCTTGCTGCCAAGACTTTCCCCGCTGTAGTTGAACACCTCGACGTAGAACGAATAGGAACTGCCGTAGGCGCTTATGTCGGAAATGACAGGCGAGACCTTGGTGCCCGAAGTAGTGGTGCCGTCGACGCCATCGGCAAGTATGGAGTCTATCTCCGTTCCCGTAGAACCTGGCGTCTGGGTAGCGTACAACGTCGCATACGCAAACTCGCCCATCGAACCATCGGCCACCTGCCAATAGAGCGTGTCAGCCCTCAAGGATGCGGCAAGCGCCGCCGCAACTATCCCCAGAAGAATTGTCTTGATTTTCATTTTCTCTCCCTACGATGGAAATGGAAGTCGTCAGAACTGGACAGTCGCCGTACCGCCCCTGCTCACGTACCATACGCCGCGCCCGGCGGGAATCGAGACATTCGTGTCGCGGCCAGGCTTCTTGATAGTCTTGGAACCAACTTTCAAAGTACTCAAGGCAGGATTCCACCAGCCCCACTCGTCGTTTTCATACGTGCACTCCTTCTCGAGCGCACCGCTTGCACCGGGAATCATGATCTTGTCGTTTCCGCCGACATTGGTGAAAAGACCGCTCTTGTTCAAGCTGACTGCCTCCGCAGACGGATTGCCGATGAGCGTGTAGGCGGGCGCATCGGCAGACCCCGTCGCAGTAGTGAACGAAGCGGGCGACGTCTCCGTGTACTTGCCGTAGAGGTAGATGTAGCCATCGGCCTCGCCATTTGGACGATAGACGAACAACGCCTTGCCGCGCGGAAGCGGAAAGTCGGCAGTCGGTGCCGTGGCGGTAATCGATTTGCCGTTCGAACTGATCGTCGTACTGGCCGGAACCCACGTTTTGACGTTCTCAACCGTCTGCAACGCCCACGCCTTGTACGCAGTGCCGTCATAGTAGTAGAGCATCACTCCACCATCAGCCTTCAGCGAATCGGTTTTGACGAGCTTCGCCACCTGGACGCTGCCGGCAGTTGTTCCAACCTGGATCCACGGCACGGATACGATTGTCGACACGGCGGTACTGTCCACCTTGAGCCAGCCGACCGTGTCGGTAGTCGGCAGATCATCAGCGAACAAAGAGGTGGCCGCAAACGCCGCAACACAAAGAATTGAACGGAATTTCATTTTCGTTTCTCCCTGAAATCTCACTTGATTTCCACCTTGCGACCGCCGCCAATCTTGAAGAACGGAGCACCTTCAGGCTTGTCGAACGTACACGTTCCCTTCTCGTCGAACGCAGCGTTGGCGACAGGCGTCTTGACCGCGCCGGGATCGTTGCCGCTGAGAATCCAGTAGTTGGCGACAGGCGACAGGCCGGACGCCGTGATGGTGATCTTCGCGCCATCTACGGATACGCCAGTGATGACAGGATCGTCGACCTTGGCGTAACAGTCGACGCTGTAGTCCACCGCAGCCTTGGCGGCGACAGGCGCGGTCGCGCCCAGCGAACCCGCTTCCGCCGTCTTGCCCTCGCTGACTGCGACAAGCGTGTTGACGGATTCCAGCTTGCCGTCAGCGCCCAAACCGACGGTCACCTTTCCGTCCGCACCGGTCACGCGGGTGTCCAGCAGATAGACGGCGTACTGGCCGTCCGCCAAGGTTTCGGCCGTAGCGGCATCGACCTGATACACGACAAGCGGACAGTACCCGTTGCCGTCGGCGTCGCGCTTTGCGATGTCGGCGACGAGAACGACCTTGTCGGCGGGATCAACCGTGGAGCCGTCGGCCTTTATTCCATCGAACTTGCCGTCGGCGGACCAGACGAGCGCATAGCACTCGCCTGGCAGGACTGCCGTACCGTCGCCGTACACGTCAGGCCCTGGGGTCGAGAACGTGATCAGCGTGTCGTTCACAGCAGCGAGGGAAGCCATCGCCAGCCCCGCCGCACCCAACATTGCCATCGTCTTCTTCATTTGTGCAATCCTCTCTTCAAGCCGTTGCATTACTGGTTGTCGGTCGCCACCTTGATGCGGTAGTACTTGACATTGTCGCTACCCATGCTGATCGTGGCGGATCCCGCCGTCGTTCCCTTGACGTCCGTGGCGGAAGCGCCGCTGAAGGACGGATTGTCAGCCGCCTCGATAACGTACTTGTAGCCGGCGGGGATGTTCGCGGGATTGAATTTCACCACGGCGTTCTCGCCAGAAAGTTCCATGTCCTGCAATTCGAATTTCTTGTTGTCGACGGCGGTGTATCCGGCAACGTACTTTCCGTTGAGCGTCATGCCGGAATTGTCAGGCGCGAGTGTAGCGGAATTAACGCCGGAGTCGCTGATGCCCTGCTCCAGCAGCCACTTCTTCGTGACATTGCCGCCAGTGTACGCAGGTGAATCTCCGTCTGCAAGCGCGGGCATCGCTTCCGAAGCCGTGGCGGAATACTTGACCACCACGCTGTCTATCGAAGTCGATCCGACCACGGAGACGCTGGACAGCTTCTTGTCCGCCGCCGCCGCGGGGACGTTGGCCAGCTTGTACCAGGCTCCGCCTGTCGTCGTGCCGTCCGCCGTGACATAGCCGTTCTCAGTGGCGGCGGCGACGCCATCCACGCTGATGAGGCAGCGTCCGACCGTATAGTCGAACGTGAAGCTGACACGATGCCAGGTGTCGGCGACGTACTCCGTGTTGCCCAGCGAATACCAGCCTTTCGCGCCGGCGGCCGATGTGCAATACGCCTTCAACTTTCCGTCCGTTTCCACCCCTACCGCAATCTGTATGGTCGTTTCGTCGGCGGCTTCGGAGGACGGCAACTCCAACGCATCATACGGTTTTGCAATCTGCACCATCATATCAACAGTCGCAACGTTGTCGGCCGTAGTCTCGGCGGTAGCCGTGACCTTGCCGCTGACCGTCAAGACGTTGCCATTGGAATCGTCGGACATGGGCTGGCCTGCGGATGCGGCATAGGAGGTCTTGTTGCCGGGGGCAACGCTGCCGGTGCCAGACCACGTCGAAGAATACGCCGCATCCGTTGCGATATCGGATGTCGTGGTCGAGAACGTCTGCTCCATGATGGACGTCGCCGCCGCACGGACAGAGGCTGCAACCAGTGCGCAACCTGCCGCCGTCGCCAACAAAACTCTCGTTTCTTTCATCTGAAAACATCCTCCTTGGTCGAAGTTTTGCGGACACTCTACCACAAAACCGCCACTGTGCGCAAGTGGATTTTTTATTTTTTATTCGTCACGAACAAGCCAGCCGGGCGGCACGGCCTGCCGACAGCAGGGCCCGAAGACCTTCAGCGTCGTTTCCGGCGATAGCCACGCGAAAACCGTCGAGCCTGGCGATAAGGCCTTCTAGCGTCACAAGGAGCGCGTCGCGGTTCGAGAGGAAGAGGTTCGTCCACATGTCGGCGTCCAGGCGCGCCACGCGCGTCATGTCGGCAAAGCTTCCGGCGGAATATCCCGCATGATCCTGCGCGAGCGGATCCTGGATGTATGCGGAAGAGACAATGTGCGCAAGCTGGCTGGTAAGCGCGATCATCCTGTCGTGGTGCTGGGGCGTGGTGAAGATGACGCGGCCAAAGCCAAGTTCTGTGAAGAACTTCTCCAGGCGGTCGAGCGGCCCGCGGCCGCACGAAGGATATGGGGTAAGTATCATCGATGCGTTGCGGAAAAGATCGGCTGACGCGTTTGCCCAGCCGTTCACCTCCTTGCCGGCCATCGGATGCCCGCCCACGAACGTCCAGCGGTCCTGAAAGGCGTATTTTTCCAGCGCTGCGCAGATCGTCCCCTTCACGCCGGTGGCGTCTACGACGATCGTTCCCCGCCGGAACGTGGCCTGGTGCGCATCTATCCACTGCACTACGACGTCCGGCGGCAGAGCCACCAGCACGATATCGCATTCGCCGATATCGTCATCCAGCACGGCGGCGGCCACGCCGTCGGCAACGGCCCTGTCGGCCGTCTCGCGGGTACGGTTCCACGCTAGCACCGTATGGCCGGCCCGCGCGGCCGCCTTGGCGAACGACCCGCCGATCAATCCCAGCCCTATGACGCCTACATTCATCTTGCCTATAAGTTCTTTTGGAAACAACAGCAACAACTAGTAAAAACAACTTTTGTTATCCGGGCGCAACTGCGCCCGGTTTCAAGAGCGCCGCGCGGTTGCGCGGCGAGAAAGAAGATGTTGTTTTTACAAGTTGTCATGGTTGTTTCCTTATTCCATAGCTGCGGCGAGGGCCTTGCCGAACGCGGAGCAGGAGATTTCCGTGGCGCCTTCCATCTGACGGGCGAAATCGTAGGTCACCGTCTTCGCGGCGATTACCTTGTCCATGGCGGCGATGATCTTGTCGGCGGCCTCCGTCCAGCCCATGTAGCGGAACATCATCTCGCCGGAGAGGATGAGCGAGCCGGGGTTCACCTTGTCGAGGTTCGCGTACTTCGGCGCGGTGCCGTGCGTGGCCTCGAAGACGGCGACGCCCGTCTGGTAGTTGATGTTCGCGCCGGGCGCTATGCCGATGCCGCCCACCGTCGCGGCGAGCGCGTCGGAGACGTAGTCGCCGTTGAGGTTCAAGGTGGCGATCACGTCGTAGTCTGCGGGGCGCGTGAGGATCTGCTGGAGGAACGCGTCGCAGATACAGTCCTTCACCGTGATCGTGCGGCCGGTCTTCGGATTCTTGAATTCGCACCACGGCCCCTTGTCGATCGGCGTGGCACCGTATTCGCGCTTGGCGAGCGCGTAGCCCCAGTCGCGGAACGCGCCCTCGGTGAACTTCTGGATGTTGCCCTTGTGGACGAGCGTGACGGACTTGCGGTCATTCGCCACAGCATAGTCGAGCGCGGCCTTCACCAGACGTTCCGTACCTTCCTGCGAGACGGGCTTGATGCCGATGGAGGCGGTTTCGGGGAACCGGATCTTCTTCACGCCCATCTCCTCGATCAGGAACTTCTTCACCTTCTCCACCTCGGGCGTGCCGTTCATCCACTCGATACCCGCGTAGATGTCCTCGGTGTTCTCTCGGAAGATCACCATGTCCGTAAGCTCCGGGTGCTTCACTGGCGAGGGCACGCCATTGAACCAGCGTACGGGGCGCAGGCATACGTAGAGGTCGAGCTGCTGGCGCATCGCCACGTTGATCGAGCGTATGCCGCCGCCGACGGGCGTGGTGAGCGGGCCCTTGATCGAGACGAGGTACTCGCGGCATGCGTCGAGCGTCTCCTGTGGCAGCCATGTGTCCGGACCGTATACTGCGTTGGCCTTCTCGCCCGCGTACACTTCCATCCACGAGATCTTCCGCGCGTCGCCGTAGGCGGCCTCCACGGCGGCGTTCCACGCGGTCATGGCCGCGCGCGTGATGTCCGGGCCCGTTCCGTCGCCCTCAACGAACGGGATGACGGGGTTGTCCGGCACCTGCAGCCTGCCGCCCGCCATCGTGATCTTCTCGCCCGAAGGAACCTTTATCTTGTCGTGTGCCATTGTCGGTGTCTCCTTGAAATCGCAGGGGAAGATTATAGCACAAAATCCGGAGCGGCGGTTTTATCTTTCCAGTTCGCGCGATATGTGGTTAAATAGTTCCCCTCATGACACAATTGGAGACACGAACGGGGTTTGCGGCGGCCAAGGAGCTGCTGGAGAGGTCCAGACGCATCCTCATCTCGGGGCACCTCAGCCCCGACGGGGATTCGCTCGGTTCGATGATCGCGCTTGCCCGCCTCCTCAATGCGGCAGGGCACGAGGCCGTAGCCACGGCGGACATAAAGGCGCTGGGCAAGCCAGGCTTCCTGGAGGGCGTGGCCGACATCGTCCCCCTGCGCCGGCTCAAGCGGAGGAAGTTCGATCTGTTTCTGTCCGTGGACTGCGCCACGTTCGAACGCCTGCCGCCGGAGGCGAGACCTTTTGCGGAAAAGCTGCCGCTTCTCGTTATCGACCACCATGTCACCAATTCCGCATTTGGAACCGCATCGATCATAGATCCCGACGCGTCGGCCGCCGGCGAGATCGTCTGGCGTTTCGCCAAATGGATGGAATGGCCGCTAGACAGGGCCATCGCCGAAGCCCTTTGGGTGGCGATCGTCACGGATTCAGGACGTTTCGCCTACGATTCCACGCGCCCCGGCACCCTTCGTGCCGCCTGCGACCTTCTGAAGCACGGCGTGCGCACCGCCTTCATCAACGACATCCTGTACTGCTCGTTCTCCACCAAGGCCATGGAACTGAAGCGCCGTGCCTGGCGCTCGCTCCACATCTGGAAGAACCGCAAGGTCGCGGAAGTGTCGCTCGACCGCGATGATTTCCGGGAGGTGCGCGGTACCAAGGCCGATGCCGAGGACGTAATCGAGATTCCCCGCCAGGTGGCCAGGAACGAAATCGCGCTTTTCTTCTACCAGATCCCCGACCGTACGCACGAAACGCGCGTCTCCATCCGTACGCGAGCCCCCTGGGACGCGACCCGGCTCGCCACGCGTTTTGGCGGCGGCGGCCACGTCCGCGCAGCCGGCTGCACCATAAAGGGCGCCATGGGCATAGCCAAACGCCAGATGCGACGGGCGGTAAGAGAGTTTTTAAAGGGTTGAGATGGACAAAGTCTTGATACTGACGGACGGCAAGGCCGGACATGAAAACCAGTCGCGGGCGTTCGCCCGCGCACTGGGATGCGAACCTGTGCTTCTGCCGGTAAGATTCAAATCTCCGTTTGCCAAGGCCGCGTCCTATCTCTTCGATTGGCTTGGCATCCTCTCCTTGCGTCTCCTTGACGGGCTTGAACATTTCAAAAAGGCGGTTGCGACGCCCGAACGCCCGAGCTGCGTTGCTGTCATCGGTACGGGCAGCGGCACATTCTACCCGGCCAAGGCGCTTGCAAAACGGCTTGGCGTGCCGTGCGGCGTGGTCTTGTATCCGCGTGGCTACCGCCTTTCAGGATTTGACTGCATTCTGGCCCCGTCCTTCGACCGGCCCGACGCCGTACCGAATGTCATCCCCATCCCCGCGAACCTCGTCGCGTCGGACGCGGCCTTCTACGAGGCCGGGACAAAAGCCTTTCTAGACCGCTACAAGCCGTCAGGACGTCCGGCCGTCGCCGTCATCGTAGGCGGACCGAACAAGTGCGCCACCCTTACGGCCGACTGGATGAGAACGCAGCTTGAGAGGATATTCGCCATGTACAAGCCCGCTGGTGGCGATCCACGGGCAGCAGGCCACGAGATCTGGGCAACCACCTCCCGCCGGACTCCGCCAGACGTCGAAGCGGTAGTCGACTCGTTCCCCTTCGATTACAAGCTTCTGTACTCCCGCGACCATTTCAATCCGATTCCGGCCTTCGTGTCGCGTGCGCGCGTCCTCTTCGTGACAGCCGAGTCCACCGGAATGCTTTCCGAAGCGTGCACTTCCGGGACGGCGGAAGTCCATGCGCTTGACAATCTCCATTCGGGACCGAACAAGTTCCGGCGGTTCATCGACGACCTTGCCGCCGCCGGGCATCTCGACGGTTCGCGAAAGATCGACCTTTCAGGAGCATTTGCAAAGGCAAGAGCGCTTTTGAAGATACCGTCGCAACCATAGGGAAGGAAGGATCCCGTCATGTCACTGGCAACACGCGTGAAGCTATCGGCTATGATGTTTCTGCAGTATCTCATGATGCCGGTCTGGTTTCTTGCACTGGGCAAATACATGGTAGGACTCGACGGTTCCGGGCCATGGATGTTCTGGACGTTCAACACGATGGCATTCGGCACGATGGCGTCGCCTGTCGTCTGCATGTTCGCCGACAAGTTCCTAAACAGCGAAAGGATGCTGCTGATATGCAACGCAGTGTCTGGCGCGGCTCTTTTTGCCGCTGCGCAGACCATGCATCCCGGCGTTCTTTTCACGCTTCTGCTCATTGCCATGCTGTTCTACATGCCGACATGGTCGCTCACGGCGGCGATCGCCATGTCCAACTCCACCACGGCGGCATTCCCGCAGATCCGCGTTTTCGGCTCAATGGGCTGGGCTGCGGCCGCCGTCTTCGGCCTGGCGGCGAAATATCTGTTCGACACGCCGAACTTCGAAGCCACGCCTGCAATCTTCCTCTGCGGCGGAAGCGTTTCGCTGGCTGGCGCTGTGCTCGCGCTGTTCCTTCCGGCGACGCCTCCCAGGGGACGAGACAAACCTCTTTCCGTCACCGACGCGCTGGGGCTTCGCTCCCTCGTGCTCATGCGAAATCCAGCCTTTGCCATCTTCACATGTCTTTTCTTCCTCTCCATGATCCCGTTCCAGTGGTACAACAGCTGGACGGTTCCATACCTGTCCCAGAAGGGATTCGAGCTGGGAGTGTCCATGATGAGCTGGGGCCAAGGCGCAGAGATATGCTTCATGCTGCTGGTGCCGGTCATTCTGCGGAAAGCCGGGTACAAATGGGCCATGGTGATGGGACTGGCCATGCTGTCGTTGCGCTATGGCGCATTCTTCGCGGGAAGTTCGCTTGCCGGATGGCCTGGCGAAACGTGCGACATGCTTGGAATACTTCTGCACGGCCTGATATTCGGACTGCTTATCGTAGGTGCGCAGATGTACGTGGACGAAGTGGCACCTGCGGACATCCGCAACCAGGCGCAGGGTTTTGTGATGCTTGTCAGCGGCGGGCTGGGCGTGCTGGCTTCGAATTTCCTGTTCGGGCGGATCGTGCCGCTTGAACGGGCGGATCTGCAGCTGTTCGGCCGCGGCTATCTTGTCGCCTTTGCGCTCGCGCTGGCGATCACCCTGATGATGGCCGTCCTTTTCAGGCCGGGCGAAAGACGCGCGCAGAGACAAACGCCGTAAACGGCGCCACGAGGACGAGCGAGAAGCTGCCGATGAGCGTCTTCACCAGTTCGGCGGAGACGAGCATGGAGTTCAAGAAATCGCGCGGGGCCGTACCCTGTGCCGCAAATGCCATCAGAAGCGTGAGAAAGCCGCCGGAATAGGCCAGAAGCAGCGTCGTCGTCATGGTTCCTGTCACGCTACGCCCGATACGCAACCCGGATTTCAGCAGTTCGCGTGCCGGAAGCGACGGATTGTGCCGCGCCACTTCCTCCACGCCGCTCGCGATGTCCATCGCCAGATCCATCACAGCCCCGGAACTCGCCAGAACAGCAGCCCCTATGAAAACATCCGGCAAATCCAGAAAATCATAGCCGGAATACAACAGAGCCTGCACGTATGGCAGCGTGGCGCCGTTGATATGCATGAGCCGGCCGAAGACGTGCGCCATGGCAAGCCCCGCGAAAACGCCAAGCGAAGAACCGAGAAATGCCGCAAGCCCCTTTCGGGTGGGTCCCGCAACAAGATACATGATCACCGCGGTAAGGAGACACGTCGCGGCAAATGCCGTCCAGCTCGCCGGCCATCCGCGCAAGGCGAGCGGGATCATCCCCTTCCATACGACGAAGCAGCTGAATACGAAGCTGAAGAGAGCCTTGACGCCCGTCCAGCCGCCGAATGCGCACAGAAGCAGACAGAACGCCCCGAACAGCCCGATGGCCCATCCCAACCGCCAGTGGTCGCGAGCGACAAGGACAGATTTGCCGGGGACGTCGTCTGTTCGCACTATGACAAGCGCCGTATCCCCCGCCGAGAAACGCTTGTCCAGCTCCATTTGCGCGCGCAACTCGTTCGCCGCCCGAAACGTCTGCCCCTTCTTCTGGCCTTGGAGGATCTCCACTTCCAGATGCTGCGTCCCGAACTCGAGGAATCCGTGCGTTTCAAGCAGACTGTCGTCGACCGACACCACCCGCGCACGTACGGCTTCTCCCTCGGACATCGCCAAAGCTTGCGGCGGCGGCACGAACCACAATGCCACGCAGCAGGCGGCCAGCAGCAGCACGCAGACGATTTCTCGCAGGTTTTCCATCGCGCGAATTGTAGCAGATCGCATTTCCGCTTTCAAGCCGCACGACAGCAGGCCTGCGTCGTCCCCACGCCGCACCCGCGCGAAAAACATGCCCCCTGCGCGACAAGGGCGATTTGTGGTATAATTGTCCTGCTTGACAAATCCATACACGAGGAGACGACATGAAATTCATCAACGACGACTTCCTGCTGACGACCAAGACCGCGAGGGAACTTTACCACGGATATGCAGAACAGATGCCGATAATCGACTACCATTGCCATCTGCCGCCGGCGGAGATCGCCAATGACCAGCGCTGGGAAAACATCGCGCAGGTATGGCTGGGCGGGGACCACTACAAATGGCGCCAGATGCGCTCCAACGGCATAGACGAAAAGTTCATAACGGGAAACGCCAGCTGGCACGACAAGTTCGTGGCGTTCGCGGAGACCATGGAGGTTCTCCTGAAAAACCCGCTCTTCGACTGGTCGCACCTCGAGCTCGCCCGCTATTTTGGAGTAACCGACCGCCTCTCGCGCAAGACGGCCGAGAAGATATGGAGGAAGTGCAACTCCGCATTGGCAAAGCCGGGGTTCTCGGCCCAGGGGCTGATGAAGAAATCCAACGTCAAGGTGGTGTGCACCACCGACGATCCCGTGGATTCCCTGGAACATCACATCGCCATTTCAAAGAAGCCTTTCGGCACGCGCATCCTCCCTGCATGGCGAAGCGACAAGGCCAGCAAGGTCGAGAACCTGAAAGCGTGGAACGAATGGATGGACAGGCTCTCCAAGGCGGCGAAGATGCCAGTGAAAACGTGGGACGACTTTCTTGAGGCGATGGCGAAGAGACACGACTTCTTCGCGAAGTGCGGATGCGTCCTGTCCGACTATGGCGTCACCGAGATTTTCGCCGCCCCGTACACCGAAGCCGAGGCAAGGCGCATCTTCAAGAAGGCGCGAGGCGGCAAGGCGCTCGCTCCAGACGAGGCCTTGAAGTTCAAGAGCGCGTGGCTGTACGAAGGATTGGCGGCGGACGCCAAGGCAGGCTGGGCGGCGCAGATCCACTACTGCTGCCTGCGCGACAACAACACGAAGATGTTCAGGATGCTCGGTCCCGACACCGGCTTCGACTGCATCGGCGACTGGAGCGTAACCGAATCGCTTTCTCGCCTCTTCGACCGCTTGGAGCAGAACGACGCCCTCCCCCGCACCATCCTTTATTCCCTCAATCCCAAGGATACCGAAATGCTGGCGACGCTCATGGGCTGTTTCCAGCATGGTCCGGAGAAGGGGCGGATGCAACTTGGCGCGGCCTGGTGGTTCCTCGACCAGAAGGACGGCATGCGCAAGCAGCTGGAGGCGTTGGGCGCGTTAGGCCTGCTGGGGCGTTTCGTTGGCATGCTCACCGACTCGCGTTCATTCCTCAGCTATACGCGCCACGAGTACTTCCGTCGCATCCTCTGCCAGATGCTCGGCAAGGAAATCGAGGCCGGCGAGTTGCCGAACGACATCCCATGGATCGGCGGACTCGTAAAAGGCATCTGCTATGACAACGCAAAGGATTATTTCTTTGGGCAGGGGTTGAGTGGTCGAGAGTAGTATCTGTTTGCTGCCATGAACGAGGAAAACACAGCCGTCAACCTGGCAGAGGAGCGTCTGCGCCTTGAGCGGGAAGCCTTGGCCGTCGAGCGCGAACGGCTCGTATCCGCCCGCATGCATGCGGAGGAAGAGGCCCGGATTGCGCAGACGCGCCATCGCCCCTTCCTCGCCGTCGCCGCCGTGGCCTTGCTCGCCGCTTCGTGCTTTGCCGGCGGGCTGCTGACGGGGATCTCGGTGATGGAGGGCCGCCAGCAACGCCAGCGCGAGGCCAGGCTGGCACAAGCCCTTTCAAGGCTGAATCTTCCTCCAGACGCCGTCACCACCAATATCGTCCCCCTGATGTCGTCTTCTTCCGGGGATGGTGCGCATCGCGATGTCGCGGTCGTGGTGATACAGTAGGAGAAAGGACTGGCGCTGTAATGCGTAAGGTGTTGAAGCATTATGCGGCCCGCATGCGGCGCGACGGCGCGTCGCATGCCGCGTGTAGCGTTCTTGCAGCCTTGTGCGCCTCATGCCTGGCCACCGATCTCGCCGCGGCCGAACCCGTTTTCGAGATGTCGGCTTCTGCGACCAACCTAGTGGTCACGGAACAGCTTGTCATCTCGTTCGACCTCTGGCTGCAGGGACTTGACGACAAGTTCGAGGAACAGCCGCCCTTCTTGAACCAGCGGCCTCCGCACATGAACGCGCCGTTTCTCGCGCCAGACTGGACGTCAGCGCCCCTCCAGCCGGCGAACCAGGACGCACGTCAGCCTTTTCCCGATACCGGACGCCAAAGCCGGCAGGAGCCGGCGTTCACTCTCAACGACTACGTCTCGAATGACATGTTTTCATCGATGGGCGATCCGTTCGGGATTATGAACGACGATTTCTTCGGTCAGTCGATACTCGGCCCCAAGCGGAGACTGTTTCCTTTCGTGACGCAGAGACATGCCGGGAACGGCTCCAACATATGGCATTTCACCGTCTCTACCATGCCATACCGCGCCGTATCCGCAGGCACCGTCGTCTTGCCGCCGGTCAGCATCAGCATTCCGCTCATTTCCGCAGTCAGAACCGTGCGGGACCGATTTGGCCGTACCGTAAACGTCCCGGCCCTGAAGGAAGTGCAGCTTGTCACAAAACCGCTGGAGATAGTCGTCTCGGCACCTCCGCAAGAGGGCCGTCCGCAATCCTTCTGCGGTGCGATCTGTTCCAATTTTTCGGCAAAGGCATCGCTCGATACAAGCGTCTGTACCGCTGGCGATCCGTTAGTTCTGACACTGGACGTGTCCGGGCCAGATGATCCGTCCGCCGTGCACCCGCCCGTGCTGGCCCCTTTCGTCACGAATGGAATTTTCCGGCTGGACGACGCCTCGGTCAAGACGGACACTCTTTCTGGCGCGCGCCGTTTCACATGGCGCGTCCGCGCCGTCAAGGCCGGAACGATGGAGTTCCCTTCGCTTCCGATATCGTTCTTCAACCTCACGACGAGAAGCTACGAAACCGTCCATACCGAATCCATTCCAATTCAGGTGAAGGCCGGAGCTCAGGCCGTCCTCGGTTCGATCGACGCGTTGGACGGCGAAAAAAAAGCCATGCCCATGCCGGATGGAATAGATTTCGATCCTCGTGGCACGGCCGCGCAGCCCTTCCTGCCGCATCTGACGCTTGCGATGCTTCTATTCATATTGCCGCCGGTCCTTTTCATGCTGGCAAGAATTGCGCCGCCGGTGCACCGCCGTATCGCAGCCCGCAACGAAGCATATCGCCGGACGACGGCATTTGCCCGCTGCCGCCGCGCGCTGAAAAGCCGCAACGTTTCCACGCGTCGCGATGCGATACGCAGATTCTTCGAAGTGCGATACGGCATTAATGGCGCGACCGTCACGGCGGCGGATGCCGAACGGACCATGTCGCCGGACTTTTCCGCAGATGAAATATCTCTCGTCGTCTCCGCTCTGGCAGAGATGGACCGTTCCGAATACTCGGCAAAAAAGACTCTCGTCTCGCTGGCAGTTCTTTTGTCCTGCGTCCTTGGAGCCGCCGTGTTGCAGGCCGACGCCACTTCGAACCTGGATTTCACATACCGCAGGGCCGGGGTGCTGGCGACGCGTGCAACCGGTGAAACCGGCTTCCGCGAGGCGGCTGATGCGTATGAAGCGTGCCTCAAGTCGGGTGCCGTAAATCCTGTTCTTCTCCTGAACCTTGGGACGTGCCGACTGCTGGCTGGAGAGGTCTATGCGGCCACTGCTGCATATTCCAGGGCGGAACGGCTATGTGGCGAAACCCCTTCCACGCGGCGTGGAATTCTCGCCGCGACGGCGAGGCGGATGCAGGATCCGAACGTGGACCTTCCGCTCGCAAGGGTCTTCTTCAGGCCGCACTTTCTCTACTCCACCGATGCACGGTTGCTTTTCGCCGCATGCGTGTGGAGCCTTGCCTGGCTGGCGGCGCTTCTCCCGCCAGGCTCCGCCAGAAGATTTCTGATGACATGCGGCGCGATTCTGTTCGTTGCGGCGGCACTTTCCACTTCCGTTTCGCTCGTCGAAGAACATATCGCGGAAGGAGGCATCCATGAAAAGGTCTAGTGCCGTGTTTGCCGTAGCTATGGCATTGGCCACGTCCGTGTACGCACAGATTTTCAATTTCCGCAGGTTCGGGCCGGCAAGAGACGTAGATGTCTCCGGGGTGCTGCGCCTGGTGCCAGCCGATGTCGTCGTAGGCGAGCAGTGTTCATTCGTCCTTGAACTGGAGGTGGAGAAGGACGTTGGCCTCGAAGACCTGAATGTATCCGGCCTGCCTGATGCCGAAGGCGGAGAACGGGTTGAATACGGACCGAACTTCGAGAATCTGCCGGACGGCAAATCGTCCAAGCCAGGACGGGTCGTTAAAAGGATGGAGTTGCAGGCCCGTTTCCTGTCGTCTTGTACGCAGGACATAGCCGTCGTCGTGCAGGGAATGGCTGCCGTGCGCCGCCAGCAGGGTGGAATGAGCATGACGTCGTCATCTAGTTTCAGGACGAGGCTGCCCACCTTCCACCTGCAGGTGGATCCGCTCCCGGACATCGGACGACCATCCGATTTCTCTGGCGCGATAGGTTCCGGTTTCAAGATCGCACAGACATTGTCGCCCGATCATGTCCACCCCGGCGACCTTGTCACGGCCACATACACGCTTTCCTACGATGGCTACTGCCCCACAAACTTCTGGCCCGCAATAGAAAGGTTGCCTGACGACTTCAAGGCGTACGAACCTAAAGTGGACTCAAGGACGCCTGGCAAGATAGTCTGGACGCAGGTGCTCGTTCCGCAGACTCCGGATGCAGACCGGTCGGCGAACATATCGGTATGCTACTACAACGTCCGTACCAAACGATACGAACGAACGCAGGCCGTGCCGCAACGCCTGGTCTTTGTGTCGGATGAGGCGGCTTCCACGAAAAACACGGCGATAGTCGTAACGGAGACCAAGCCCGGGAATGCTGGCCAGAACGGCCTACCCGCCGGCGTAAACGGCACAGGGCCAATCGTACTGCGTATCGCGCCCTCAGAT
Source organism: Verrucomicrobia bacterium UBA3624 (assembly GCA_002373695.1). Taxonomy (GTDB): domain Bacteria; phylum Verrucomicrobiota; class Kiritimatiellia; order RFP12; family UBA1067; genus RUG572. The sequence goes on along the minus strand of DFLH01000076.1, from coordinate 21,977 downwards.
TCCTCGCCGGCCGTAACCACCGTTCCGCCAGGGACTCCAGTGGTGGAACGCGCGCGCGTAAACGGATGGCGACGGCTCGAATCGCCGAACGGAATCGGATGGGCGCGCTGAACGGACACGCAGTAATGTTATGGTACAATATTGCCGCAAGGAATGCTGTAAAGATGGATGAGCAACTTCTCATAGACGTATCCCGGCTGGACAAGGACGGAGAGACTTTCGAAGGTGTGCTGGACGACGTGGTGCTGGACTTGAACGACGAGTTCCTGCATCCGTTCGCCGGCATCCGCTATGGCATATTCGCCCAGCTGCTTGGTCGCGAGTTGCTCGTCCGCGGTTCCCTTGAACAGGATTTCGACGCCGTCTGTTCGCGGTGCGGCGGCGATTTCGACTTCACCATGAAAGTGCCCGATTTCACTGTCAGCATCGAGACGGACGAGAAAACCGAATATGTGGATTTGACGGATGAGGCAAGACAGAGTATAATACTCGCCTTGCCGACATACCCGGTTTGTCGTCCGGATTGCCTTGGCGTGTGCCCATCCTGCGGGAAGAACCTCAACGAGGGCTCGTGTGGATGCGCCCATGACAAGCCAGACGACCGATGGGGCGTGTTGGACGGATTGAATCTGGAAAGGAAATAGAAATGGCATCACCAAAGAACAAGAAATCGAAAATGCGCAAGCGCCAGCGTGTTGGTCAGCTGGAGAAGGCGATACTGGCGTCGGTTCAGGCTTGCCCCGAATGCGGTGGCATGAAGCAGGCGCACCATGTGTGCCCGAACTGCGGCATGTATAACGGTCGCAAGGTCCTTTCCGTCACCGCCAAGTAAGGGTCATGACGCGGGTAGCCCTTGATGCGATGGGTGGCGACAATGCCCCGGGCGAAATCGTCCTTGGCGGCATTGAGGCGGCCCTTGGTCTGGAGGACATAAAAGTCCTCCTGGTCGGTGTTCAGAGTCAAATCGAAGCTGAATTCGCAAAGCATCCAAAGGAGTCTTCCGCGGCTCTCAGGTCCGGCAAGCTGGAGATCGTGCATGCTCCGGACGTGGCGGAGATGGATGAATCGCCGGTGAGTGCGGTCCGCAAGAAGAAGGACTGTTCCATCAATGTTGCCATGCGCCTTGTCAAGGAGGGGAAAGCCGATGCGTTTGTCTCCGCCGGGAATTCCGGGGCCGTGGCCACAAGCGCGATCCTTAATCTAGGCCGCATCCCCGGTGTGTTGAGGCCGGCAATCGCTACGGTCCTGCCGACGCGACGCCCTGTAAGGCCGTTGCTCCTGCTAGATGCAGGCGCCAACATGGACTGCCATGCGGACTGGCTGGTGCAATTCGCCATCATGGGGAGCGCCTACTCTAAATCCGTATTGAAGCGTTCGAAGCCTCTAGTTGGCCTGCTGTCCATCGGGACCGAAGATTGCAAGGGCAACGAGATGACCAAGGAGACGTTCCCCCTCCTCAAGGAGGTCAAGGGGATAGATTTCCGAGGCAATGTGGAAGGCCACGACCTGTTCAAGGGACAGACCGATGTCGTTGTATGCGATGGTTTTGTCGGCAATGTCGTCCTAAAGACATCGGAATCTCTGGCGCATGCGATTGGCTACTTCCTCAAGAAGGAATGCTTCAAGGGGATTTTCAGGGTACTTGGAGCCTTGCTGCTCAAGGGAGCGTTCAATTCCCTCAAGCAGCAGCTGGACCCGGACATCTATGGTGGTGCTCCCCTTCTGGGCGTGCCAGGTGCCGTGATCATCACGCATGGAAGTTCGTCGCACAAGGCAATCTACCATGCGGTGCGCGTAGGGGCGAATGCCGCGCGCAACGATGTTACAGGCATTATCTCCCGCGAGATCTCGGAATACGAGACCTCCAGAAAGAATCTTTAAAATCTCACATCACATGATTCACCTTCCCGTTACAGCTATTCATCATTACTTTGACCTATTCGTTGTTTTCGGGGCGTAGCGCAGTCTGGTAGCGCACCTGCCTTGGGCGCAGGTTGTCGTGGGTTCAAATCCCGCCGCCCCGACCATCTTCAAACGGTACTAAGAGAATCTCTCCCTATTACCGTGTAATACGAACCCCAGAAACCCCAAGTAATTTGGGTTTTTTCGCTTTTCAGGGGACTGCCACCTCCGTGGTTTTCAAGAGGAGAGATACAAAATCTCTCCCCGTTTCTCCGCACCGTCCTAAATCCTCTCTGCGCATGTTTGCCGTATGTTTCTTCCTTTTCGTTCAAAAAGATGTTGCATATTTCACCAAATTTGGCCCAATCATACAATAGGGCAAATCCAAGAAATCAAAAATTTCATCTTGAGTAGTTGATTCACATGGCAATAAATGCTAAAATATAAGACATTGTTTTAGGCTGGAGAAGCGACCATGAGACCGAGAAAGACATTGCTGATGCCCAAGGCCCGGAAATCTCTGGAGATTCTGGGACAGAACCTGAAGCTCGCCCGCATACGTCGGCGGATATCCGCCGCCATGATGTGCGAACGGGCCTGCGTGAGCCATGCCACGCTGACCGCCATCGAACAGGGGAAACCCTCCGTCTCAATGGCCGGGTATATGTCCGTCCTCTTCTGCCTCAATATGCACACGGACATGGAAAAGGTCGCGTCGGACGATGTACTCGGGCGCGAATTGCAGGACTTGCAGCTTCCCAAGAGGGTTCATTCATGAAGCGCATAGAGGTTTTCATTTCCGAGGGCGATGCCGACAGGCGCCTCGGTACGCTCGAATACGACGAGCTGCGCGGCAAGGAGGTGTCGTCGTTCGAGCTTGACGGCGACTTTGTCCTTCATCCGTCCGTCTCGTTCCTTGGCCCGGATGTTGGCCTTTTCAGGGGCAAGCAGTACCCGACGCTTTCATACGGCTTCGGGCTGTTCCAGGACGCCGCGCCAGACTCATGGGGGCGCAAGATCATCCGACGCCGAGAGAAGCGCGGCAACCTTCGCGAAAGCGACTATCTACTTGGCGTGTTCGACTTGACTCGCGTCGGGGCGTTGCGATTCAAGGCCGAAGGGGTGGACGCCTTCGTGAACGCCGACATGCGCCTGTCGCGAAGCGATCAGGTTGGCCGAATGAGCGAAGCGAATGAGCCGCGAAGCGGTCGCAAGAGCCCGCGCGACAACCCCGCGCCGCCCTGGACGACGCTTCGCACCCTTGAGGACTCCTCTCGCCGCTTTGAGGAGGACGACACCGACGAATCCGCGCTCGCCGTTCTCCTTCGCCCCGGCACCTCCCTCGGCGGGGCGCGACCGAAGGCGAGCGTGACAGCTCCCGACGGAAGCCTCTGGATTGCCAAGTTCCCATCCAAGGAGGACGATGTCGACACGGGCGCATGGGAATACCTCGTCCACATCCTCGCCGAGGAGTCCGGCATCCGCGTCCCGGAGGCGCAGGCGCAGAAGTTCTCCAAGATTGGCACGACGTTCCTGTGCCGCCGTTTCGACCGTGACGGCTCGCGCCGCATGCCGTTCGCCTCCGCGATGACGATGCTTGGCTGTGAAGACCGCCAGGAGGACGGCAACGGCACCTACATCGACATCGCCGGATTCCTCATGCAGCACGGCGCGAAGCCCAACACCGACCTCCCGGAACTCTGGCGGCGCATGGCGTTCTCGCTCCTCGTCTCGAACACGGACGACCACCTGCGCAACCACGGCTTCATTGCGGAGAACGGCAAGTGGCGTCTCTCGCCAGCCTACGACCTCAACTCGAACGTGAAGCGTCCCCAGTCGCTTTCGCTCGAACTGGATGCTGGAGTGCCGATTGAAAGCATCGACACGCTCCTCGACGCCGCCGAATACTTCCGGCTTGGCAATGAAGAGGCGAACGCGCAGCTCGAACGCATCCGCTCCGCAGTCGCCAAGTGGCGCGACGTGGCCGTGCGCCTCGGCATCCCTCGCCGCGAGCAGGAGGAAATGGCCGTGTGCTTCACATGCGACTAACGCTACCGCAAGAGAGTATTATGCCGGCAAGGCACTGTTACACGGGCACTGGATGTGCCTCACGTAACTGTTCGCGCAGGAGCTTGTTAATGCTCGGCTGACGAGGCTTTCGCATTCCGCCTTGAAGATACGGCAGAGCGTTCTGTCACATGCCACATTAGGCCACAAACACCATCGTATTGTAGTACATTAACGGCCGACACGGAGGTCGGCCCTCCCGTTACGGCGCGTGAAGACGTGCGCCATCCCTCTCCGCGCCTCTGCGCCTCTGCGTGAGATAAAAATCCGCTTCCGAACTTCTCATAGGCCGCCCTATGGATTGTTAGCTCCATTTCGGAATGATATAGTTGCAATAATGCCAAATCCTTCCATTGCTATTATTCCGAAAACGTGATATTATGTGCGGCATGAATGAAGACGGAATAGTCTATCTCTCAAGCGAGGAGACTGCGAGCCGGTGGGGAATATCCGACCGGCGGGTGCGCGTTCTGTGCGAAAACGGGCAGATTCCCGGCGCGATACGCAGCGGAAAACTCTGGAAGATTCCTGTTTCCGCCGAGAAACCGCGTGATGGCAGGACGATGCGCAGATTGGGCATTCCGTCTGCCATGCGCGGAGTCATCGAGGAGATTGACGCACTCAAGGATCGGCTTGCCGCCAAGCGCCCGCTCACAGACGGCGAGCGCGAACAGTTGCGCAACGCATTCCTTGTCGATTATACCTATTCGTCCAACGCCATCGAGGGGAATACGCTCACGCTCAGCGAAACGGCGATGGTGCTTGCCGGGATGACAATCGGCGAGAAGCCACTCAAGGATCATCTTGAAGCGACCGGACACAGGGATGCGTTCTGCTTTCTTGAGGATTTCGTCAAGTCCGGCGAAGCCGTCAGCGAATCGTTCGTCCGGCAACTTCATGCGCTCGTCCTTGCGGACAAGCCGATGGATAGAGGCGTCTATCGTCGCATCCCCGTCATCATAACGGGAGCGGTTCACACGCCGCCGCAACCCTACATGGTCGCGCCGATGATGGAGGAGTGGGTGCGCGATTTACTCTCGACGCGACATCATCCCCTCGTTGCCGCAACGGAGTTCCACATCCGCTTCGAGGCCATTCATCCTTTCATCGACGGCAACGGCAGGACGGGCCGCCTGCTGGCGAACTTCATTCTGATGCGTTCGGGGTATCTGCCGGTCAGCATCAAATACGAAAACCGCCGGGCCTACTATGATGCCTTCACCTCCTACCACAAAGATGGCGACCTCTTGTCCATGCTCGCCATATTCGCCGAACGGGAACGTCAACGATTATCGGATTATCTCGCTGCAATAGGATGACTTATACATAAATCAATAAATCCATATTGTGGAATGTGTGCTGATATGATATGCTGGTTGTCATGAGAACAACATTGGATATACCTGATGCGATGTATCGGCGCATCAAGGCACGGTCTGCGGAGGAAGGGCGGACGGTCCGTTCGATCACGCTCGTCCTTTATTCGCAATGGCTGGGCGATTCGCAGCCGGAGGAACGTCGGGGGGCGACTCGCCGCAGGCGGACGGCGAAGCCGTCGTGGTTCGGAAGCGTCAAGGTGGACAAGTCGCTCCCGCACGACATGGACTCAGTCCGCGAGAGCATCGCACATCATCATGGGGAATGAACCATGACCTTCGGACTTGACACTTCGGTTGTCCTGCGGCTTCTGACGGGCGAGCCTCCGGAACTCGCCGCGCACGCGCTTGCGCGCTATCAGCAGGGGATGGCCAATGGCGACGACTTTGCGGTAAGCGATGTTGTCGCGGCAGAGACGTACTATGCCCTGCAACACCATTACGGTAAGACGAAGGAGGAATCGCTGGCCGCGTTGATGGCGTTTTCGAGCGGCGAAGGGATTTCTTTCTCCCCTGATTTCATGGCGGCGATCAAAACGCCGAATATCCACAAGGCCAGCCCGGGGTTCGTTGACCGAATGCTTGTGTCGGGCTATGCGTCAAAGGGGCAGGTCACGCTGTCGTGCGAGAAGTCGTTCCGCCGTCTTCCAGACACCGAAGTTATTTCCTGAACAGATGATGACCGGGAAGAACAACTTCGACAAGCGCGGCGGCGAACTGATGCCGCGCGAGCTGATGGAACGGGCCGCAGACCCTGCGCTCGTCCCGGACGAGGCTCTTGTCGCCGTTCTCCTAAAGACGGGGGCGCACGGGCTGAACGTCATCGAACTCTCGCGCCGCCTCATCGAGGCGTTCGGCTCCATGAAATCGCTCGTCTCCGGCGACTGGCGCACGCTGGAGGAGCGCATCAAGGACTGGAACAAGACCCATCCCGACCGCGACCCCAAGCCCAGCAAAGCCGACCTCAAGTTCACCGAGCGTCTCGTCGCCCTCGCCAAGATTGCGGAGATAAGATTTCTCGACCACCTTGTTCTCGGCGACGGTGTTTACGTCTCTCTCCACGCACTGCACCCACTCGCATTCACCGCCTCGACCTGACCGATGGAATTTCCCGTGAATCACACGCCCATATCGCGACCATGCAACACAACCAACAAAAGAAAGGAACACAAAAATGGCTAATGAACTGGACGAAATGACCGGCCCCGTAAACGGTGCGGGGCGCGACATAAACGTGATCGAAAAGCAGCTCCCGGCGCGAGTCGGCTGGGGATCGACGCTGTTCGAGATCGTGCTGTGGTGCCTCGGCATAGTTCCGGGACTGATCTTCCTTTTCATGAAGATCGGCGCCAAGAACTACTTCCAGCAGCTTCAGCAGAAGATTCAGGCGGACGCATCGACCATCGACAACTACCTTGAGCAGCGGGTTCAGATCCTGAAGAACCTGGCCAAGCTCGTCGAAAAGGCAATCGACCTCGACAAGGACGTCATGAAGGCCGTCGCCGCGTTCCGTGGCGGGCGCCTGGCCGACGGCGACCGGAACGCCGTCGCCAACCAGATCGACGGATGCTTCGGGCGTCTCTTCCCGCAGGTCGAGGCGTACCCCGACCTCAAGGCGCACGCCGCAATCGCAGAGGCCATTCAGCAGAACAGCTATCTCCAGAAGGAGATCACCGCCGCTCGCCAGCTGTACAACGACTCCGTCATGCAGTGGAACGCGGACATCTTCGACTGGCCGACGAAGCAGATTGTCGCCGCACGCGCCGGCTACACGACGCGCATACCGTTTACCGCATCCGCCGAAATCAAGGCACAGGCGAGGGGAACCTTCTTTTGATTGAGGATGTATATGAGCCGCTCGCGCGTTATCGTGACGAATTCCGCCAGAAGTTCGCCACGCTGACGCGTGAGAAGTTCAAGGAACTTACGAAACGCTCTGGCATTGACGTCAGGGCGAATCGTGCGCTCGTAGCCCAAATCAAGAAATTGCGGGAGCTGGCCGATTCGGCAAGCACCAAGAAGACATGCTATGGTTGCCTGATGGCCGTCGGCTTCGTCGGCGCGGTGGCTGCGCTCATAGGCGCGATAGCCGCGAACGGCACTGACTCCGAGACGCAGGGACTGTGCATCCTCGGCATAGTCGTTGGACTTGTTCTGGGAATCGTCATGATTCCTCTCTTCAACGCGGTGGCGGAACTTCTCGCCAGTCTCGAATCGCAGATTGCCGCGAAGAAAGGAATCGCATGGAAGCAGATGGAGCCGCTGAACCGACTCTACACCTGGGATGTGACCGTCAAGTTGATAGAGGCGACGGTGCCTCGTCTGGAATTCGATCCGTATTTCACGGCGGACAGGCTCGCATCCTTGCACAGGCAGTTCGGGTGGGACGATTCCTTTAACGACGGCAAGTCCATAATCTTCGCGCAGTCCGGCGTCATAAACGGGAATCCATTTGTGTTCGGGCACTACCTCGACATGGAATGGGGCGAAAAGACATACGAGGGCACAAAGGAAATCTCATGGACGGAGTGGGAAGAAGACGCCGACGGGAAACGGCATCGCGTCACGCGATACGAGACGCTACACGCCCATGTTACAAAGCCGATACCCGTGTACAGCGAACAGAAGCTCCTCATATACGGGAACGACGCCGCACCCAATCTTTCGTTTTCGCGCCAGCCATCCGGACTGACCGGGAAGGACGGAGAACTCTGGAGCTCGATCCGCAAGAAGTGGCGCTTGAGCCGATTGAAGGCGTATTCACGCGACTTGACCGACGACTCCAACTTCACTCTGATGAGCAACCACGAGTTCGAGACTTGGTTCCATGCGAAAGACCGAGACCACGAGGTCGAGTTCCGCCTGCTGTTCACGCCGATTGCGCAGACGCAGATGCTGAATCTGATGAAGGACACGACGGTTGGCTACGGTGACGATTTCACCTTCATCAAGCAGAAGAAGATAAACGTGCTGTTCTCGCAGCACCTTGACGAGGCGACCATCGACACAGATCCTTCGCGATTCCACAACTGGGACTACGATTCTGCGTTCTCCTTTTTCGTCCAGTTCAACGAGAGGTACTTCAAGGACGCCTACTTTGTAATGGCGCCGCTGCTTGCGATCCCGCTCTACCAGCAGATGCGGACGCACGAGGACATATGGAAAGGCGTTCTTGGACGCAAAGCATCGTCCTTCTGGGAGCATGAGGCCGTCGCCAACTACCACGGAGAGGACAAGTTCGAGCATCCGAGCTGCATCACCCGCAGCATCCTGAAGACACACGTGATCCAGCGGGAGAGTGGCGAAAGCACGATTGCGGTGACGGCCTACGGTTATCGCGGGGTGGAGCGGATCGATTACGAAGAGGTGTACGGCGGCGACGGCAATTGGCACGATGTGCCAGTGCATTGGACGGAGTATCTGCCTGTTCAGCGGACGAGCAATATGTGCCTAAGCGAGCGCGGCACGCCGTCCGACCTCTTCAAGCGCCGCGCCGCCGCCTCGCGTGAGAGCGCATTCCGCCGCTCGATCCTTTCATTCTTAAGTGGAGCATAAGAAGACAATGGCAATACGAGATAAAAGGAACGGCGTCCTCGGCGCTGAAGTCGCTTGCCATGACGGCTGCGGCTGCGGCGCTGGAAGCGTTAAAGTGGAAGGCCGACCGACGTGGCCGGTGTATCGATGGATGCGCTGGTGGGTGCCCTGAAGGATCGAGCGCCTAACTACAAGACGGTCTTCGTCTTGGGTGTAGGGCTCAAGAAGAACATAGCGCAGACAATCTCGACGTTGATGGATCTCAAGACCAAGGGAGTGCGAACCGTCTGGCTCAGTTCAATGCCCGTCGCGCCCGAGTTCGCGGCGGAGGTCTGCCTTGAGGGCGTCGATCCGGTCACTCGCAAAGGCCCTGCCGCCGCTTATGGTGTGGGGTGCGACGGGCCTCGGGAAGTCGAGCATCCTGCGCGACGTCGCCGCCGAGAGGGGTATTGGGTTTATTGATGTCCGCCTCGCGCAACGCGAGCCGGTGGACATCCGGGGGCTGCCGGTTCCGGGCGAAGACGGCGTGAAGTGGCTTGTCGCAAGCGAATGGCCGCGAGATCCGAAGTCGCGCGGCATAATACTCTTCGATGAAATCACGGCGGCCGACAGGTCGTTGCAGGTTGCGGCCTACGAATTCATTCTCGACCGGAGGCTTGGCGAACTGTACAGGGTGCCGGACGGCTGGTACATCTGTGCAGCAGGGAACAGGACGCAGGACCGGGCTGTCGCGGCGACGATGTCGTCGGCGCTTGCGAACAGATTTCTCCACGTCGAGATGGTGGATGACGTCGAGAGCTGGATTGCATGGGCTTCGGCACACGACATCCATCCGTCTGTGGCAGGGTTCATCCGGTTCCGCCCAACGTGCCTGTTCAACCAAGAGGGCGAGAATCTCGAACGAGGTTGGCCGTCTCCGCGCTCGTGGGAACGCGTCAGCCACATGGTCAAGCTGCTCGGGGACAACAGGCTGACATGCAAGATCAAGTGGAACAGGTGGATCGGATCAGTCCATCTCGTCAGGCCATTTTGGAAAAGAATCATAGACTCAAGGTCGTGCTGAGGCGCGACGAACAGGGCGGGGGCATCGCCTTTGAACTGGCGACGCTACCGCGAAAATTCGCCCGCGCCGAAGGCGTCGGGTTGCCAGACGAGTGTAACGAGGAACCTTGCGAAGCAAGGTCGTAAGAGGCCGCGCGGGCGGCGCGAACACTGTGGCGACCCAGTGGCATAAAAAGGACTAAGACTTAAAACTTGCTCGCATTATTGAGTAAGTTTTAAGCCTGATTGACGTGTTAGGCCATGTTGTGGTATAATTCGCTTCAAACTTACTCAACAAATGGAGGAAGTTTAACGAATGAGAGTACAGCGAAAACAATATCTTGAGGCTTTACGGCACAGGATGCACAATGGTTTGGTCAAGATCATTACGGGCATCAGGCGTTCGGGCAAGTCCTATCTTCTTTCCGTCCTTTTCAAGGAATATCTGCTTGGTGAGGGTGTGGAGGAAAATCATATCGTTGAAGTGCCGCTCGACAAAGACGAATTCCGTGACTATCGTGATGCAATAGCCTTGGGTGACTATGTGCGTTCGCGTCTCGTTAATGACGGCAAATGGAACTATGTTTTCATAGATGAGATACAGTTGGCGCGTAAAATCCTGCCCAAGGGTGTGGACTTGAAACGCATTGCTCCTGAGGATCGTGAAAGCGCTTACGTTACGTTCTATGACACGTTGAACGGACTCAGGCAGCTGCAAAATGTCGATGTCTATGTGACAGGTTCAAACTCGAAGACCTTGTCGAGCGACATCGACACGAATTTCGCAGACCGTAGCTCTCAGATTCGAATGCATCCGTTCTCCTTTGCCGAGTACTGCGATGCAATCAAGCCAGAGGACAAGCTTGCGGCGTTTGACAAATATCTCATCTGGGGCGGGATGCCGCTTGCCGTCGCAGAGACCGATGAGCGTTTGAGGGCGGAATACCTCAGGAACCTTTATGCCGAGGTGTACATAAACGACATACGCAGGCGATACCGCTTGCGCGACGACTATGTCTTGGCGCGTCTCATAGATGTTGTTTCATCGGCAACAGGCTCTCTTACCAATCCCCACAAGCTGGTCGATACGCTGCGATCCGCGTTGAAGGTCGAGACCTCGGATGCCACAATCGCCAAGTACCTCTCCTATTTGGAAGATGCGTTTTTGTTCTCGGAGGCAAAACGGTGGGATGTGAAAGGCAAGCGTTACTTTGATTATCCGATGAAGTACTACGCAGAGGACATCGGCCTCAGGAATGCGAGGCTGGACTTCCGCGACGTCGATCCGTCGCACGCAATGGAGAACGTAATCTACAACGAGCTTGTGCGTCGCGGCTGCACGGTCGATGTCGGTGTGGTTCCCGTTGTGACCGTCAATTCGGAAGGACGTCAGGAGCTTCGCTACCACGAAATTGATTTCGTGGTCAATCGCGCGCCGGGAAAGCTTTACATACAGAGCGCGTTTTCGATGCCTATCCAGGAAAAGGAGAGTCAGGAGTCGCTGCCGCTTAGGCGGAGCGGCGACTTCTTCAGAAAGATGGTGGTGACTTCCGGATATTCGGCTCCTCGTACCTCGGAAGAGGGAATCATCTATGTTGGCGTCATACCGTTTTTGCTTGATGCTACGATTTTGGACAATGTTCTGAGGGACTAGCGGCGTCCTAACCGCGTGAATGTTCACAAACTGACCATCTGCTAAAAAATTAAGCAAGGCGAGGCCGGAAACGAGGTGTTTCCGGCCTGTTTTCGCCTTGGCACGGAGATTGCTAGTGGACAGACATGACCTTTCACGGAAGGAGATGTGATGTTGTTGGAAAAGATGACGGACAGGGGTGAATCGTTTACGCCGGTAAATGGTTCGCCCGAACGGCTTGCACACGCAAGGCCGTTTTGCTACACTGCCCGCCAGACAATTCAGCAACATTGCGTTCGTCGCATGGTGGCCAGAGTGAAACCGCAAAATTCATCTGCAAGGGCTACGATACGGTGGATGCGTCCGATGGGCGCATCTCCTTTCGTGTTTTCTTGCAAGGCTTTTGCGGGCCTCACTCTGAAACCGAGAGGGATTGCGCTCTTTCTTTCTCCCTCGGATTCAGAAACGAAGAGCAAGGGAGAAGGGACAGATGGCATCCAACGTGATTGACAAACCCGCAGAGGCGAATGAGGACCGTCTCGACATGAAGGCGTATGCCGAAGCGCTGACGAAGTTCATCAAAGACGCGCAGGCTCCGCTTACAATTGCCCTCCAGGGCGAATGGGGCAGCGGCAAGACTTCGCTCATGAACGCGCTGAAGAAGAATCTGGTTGACGATGTGAACGCGCCGTATTTCGGCGTGTGGGTGAATACCTGGCAGTTCGCGCTGATGTCCGATTCCGAAGAGGCGATCATCAAGATACTTCTTGGTATGATAGGTCAGATCACATCGGCTTCCCAAACGACCGAAAATACCAAGACGAGCCTGTTGAAGAAGGTGTGGTCGGTTGGGCGAAGTGTCGCCTCGCAGGTCATCGCCAAGCAGACAGGCGTGGATTTTGAAAAGACGCTCGCAGACTTGCAAGATGAGAGTTCGGACGGCAAATCCGGCGTACAGTCATTGAAGGAAGAGTTGTCCGGTATCATACAGGCATCGCTGAAAAACAATTCTGGAAAACATGGATACCTCTTCTTCATCGATGACCTGGACCGCATCGATCCACCCGTGGCGGTCCAGATTCTGGAACTGCTCAAGAACATCTTTGACCTTGAGAACTGCATCTTCGTTCTTGCCATCGACTACGGCGTGGTGGTGAAGGGACTCAAGCCGAAGTTCGGTGCGATGACGCCCGAGAACGAGCGCGAGTTCCGTTCGTTTTTCGACAAAATCATCCAGCTTCCATTCTCGATGCCGGTAGGTCGCTACAAGATTGATGATTTTCTGACCGAGTCACTTGTCTCCATCGGTTTCTTGAACGATACCGAGCGCAACAACGAAGACATGAAACGGGTTCTCACTTCTTATGCCCTTGAATCGGTCGGTACGAACCCCCGCTCCTTGAAGCGCCTCATCAACTATCTGTCGCTCATACGGTTGCTTATCGAACAGACGGAGACGAAGGAGGATGATTCAGATTTCAAGGATTGGAAGGACGTCCTTTTTGCCTTGGTCTGCCTGCAGATTCAATATCCGAAGATCTATGACGCGCTCGTCGACGAGCCAGATTTCCCTGCATGGGGCGAGGCTTTCGAGCAGAAGATGCGACTGCCGAAACTTGAAGCGGAAGAAGTGGCGAAGTTGGACGAGATGGAGGAGTTTGACGAGGCATGGGAGAAGATGCTGTTCCGTTTTTGCCGACGCGACACCTTCCTTGAGGCGCGGTCCATCAATATTTCGCGCACGTTGAATCGGGTGAAAAGCCGCATTGTGGACAGCAATCAGCCCGTGGGCGAGATGGTACAGTGGCTGATGCGCCTCTCGGCAGTGACAAGCGTGAAGAACGAACCGGAAAAGGCGCAGGAGGCGGTGAACTTCAACAAGTCCGAGTATTTGAAGACCTTGCGCCGGCATGCCCTCAAGATGCGGGAGGTCACGTTCAAGAAAGACCGGTTGTGGGATGCCGGACTGCCGGACGGCAGTTGCATCTACTCTTGGCAGAAAAGGGTTCAAACCAATCTGGAATGTCGTATATGGCTCAACAGGAAATCAGTCAAGGAAGAATGCGGAGATTACATCACTTCGCCAATATTCCATATCTTCCATGACGGAAAGTCGTTCCAGTTGAAGATGTGGGGCGAATTCTGGGGCGCGTGGCCCAAGGAGAAATACAAGGGAATCGACTTTACGGCTGATGCCATTCAGGCCGATCTCGCTACGGCGGAAACGGCCATCGGCAAGGCGTTCGACGTGTTCGGCAAGGTCGTGAACTGCGGACACAATCCAGAGGATATCTGGTGGAATGTCACGATTCCATTCGCTTCGCATGAAGAACTTGTCAGCGAGGCGTTTTCACAAAATCTTTGCGGTAGCCTGGCAAAGTTGGCGGGGGCGTTCTCCGGCCTGTTGGGCTATCGCATTAAAACAACAAATAACACCTAAAGGAGAATCAGATGAAAATCAACTGTGATGGAAAGTTAATCCGATACATCTCGGAAAACTGGGACGATGACCGAAAAGGGCAAGAGGTTCAAGAGATGGTAGAAGCTATTGTCGCCGAACTAAAAAAAGATTATCGCGATTATCAGCGAAAGCATTCGCGAATTTCAGAGGAAACAGAAGCGTATTGGGAGAGTTTGTTTTGTAATGTGCAAAGTCGTGATTTTTGGGACAAGTTTGATCATCTTCTTCATTTCAACTTCGAATTCTAACGGAGGAACAACAATGAGCGAATACTGCAAGTACTGTGGAACGTCGGCGCGCGATGCGCGGACGCTGTTGAACGGCTGGTGTCCGAAGCACCCGAGCGGACCCAGCAAGGGTAAACATGCTCTGTACGAGGGTGGAGAGCGCAGTGAGTACGTGTGCGTCTATTGCGGCACGAAAAACAGATCGTTGAGTTCTCTGCTGAACGGTTGGTGTCCAAAGCATCCAGACGGCCCAAGTCGCGGGAAACATGTCGCGTACGACGGACGCGAAAATGGCCCATACGAGTGCAAATATTGTGGGCGCGAGTTCCGTGACATCGCATCAATGGTCAACGGTTGGTGCCCGAAACATCCCAACGGCCCAAGTCGCGGCAAGCACAGTCCGGCGAGGTAAGGAGGAGGAAATGGAAAGAGAAGAAGAAATCGAAGGTGTAAAGCGGCTTCTGGAAGAAGCCGGGAAGGTGCTGACGGACATTGATAAAAAGGTGTTCGAAGGCGCGGGCTTCAATGTGTTTCGCCTTTGTGGCGTGGATCATTATGAAACAATGCATTCAAAAATCTTGGCGGAGTTTCTCAATCCGCAAGGAAGCCATGGGCAGAGAACTCTTTTTCTGGAATGTTTTCAGAAGTTATTAAAAGAGCATTTTAAGTTTAAAGGTGAGTTTTCAGATAGGACGAGTGTCACAACAGAGGTTTCATTTGATGATGGTAGATTAGATATATTGATTGAAGATGAATCCAAGAAAAGTATTTGTGTTATTGAGAATAAAATCTTCGCCGGTGAGCAACCAGAGCAACTTGAGCGTTATTCGAAGTGGTTAAAAAAGCAGAAGTTTGAGCCTGAAAAGAGTGTGTTGATGTTTCTGACGCTCAATGGGCGGGAAGCATGGTCAATCAAGGATCAGGAACTATATCAGAAACTAGCCTATGTTTCGCAAGACAAAAAGCCATGTCTGGTTGATTGGATAGATTCATGCTTAAAGGAGATCGGTGGCGAGGATAAGCCTTTTATTCAATCTGCATTGAAGCAGTACAAGAAACTTGTCATTAATCTAGCAACAGGAGAACAAGCAATGAGTGAAGCAATTGTTGGCGTAATGAAAGGTAAAATGGAATGGGCTCGTATAATCTATGATAGTTATGAGAAAATTAAAAAGGTGATAGAGCGGAAATTGTTTCTAGAGATTGGTGAACAATTGTCCTCACATGGTTTGATAATTCAGTCCGAATATGATGTTTGGGAGGGCTTGTCCGCAACTTCTTCCCAGGGTGAGCGAGGATGGGGCTGGCGACTTCGTGAAAAGAAGAAGAACAAGCGTGAGATATGGTTGCGTGTATTCATAGAAGATGAATGCCAAGTAGGAGTGTTCCAGCCAGATTTTGTTTGCAAGAAGGCAGAAAAGGACTTTGTAAAATGGTGTGAGAACAACAGGGCACGTCTTGAAGATGGCAGATGGAATGTTCTGGAGAGGCCATACCCATTGTGGCGTACCGTTTCTGGTGCAGATTTCCCGAATATAGAGTGGAACGCCAGATTTTATGATAAGATTGAAACCAAACCAACATATCGAGATGTGGTTAAGGGAGCGATATGTAACAATGTGTTGTTGCTTCGCGAGGAACTGGAGCACTTTGTGCAAGAAAATCCTTGAGGCTTCGAACAACAAAATCATGTAGGTCTTGCAGAGTGGAGTTTAAGGGCGTTCGCACGACGCTATTGAATTCCTATGTAAAAATCATTGCACAAAGTACAGCTTGGCGACGTGACGAGAAACAGAGAGACTATTATGAGTTTAGAACTTTATAACGATCGAGTGTCCTTTTCAATTTGGAATGCAAAGACGTAAAAGGTTGAAGAGGAAGAACTTTATGATGAGCGTTGCGAGGGAGGACTATCTCATAAAACGCAAATAAAAGAACTGGCGTCTTATTGGTGCGAGTGGTGCGAATGTGCCTTTCAAAGGAAGGATGTTCCTAATACATTTCCCCATGATCCAAATTGCCCTGTATGTGGAAAGCAGCTAGTTGAATTTGAACTTGACAACATCGCACCTGAATGGGATATGGATATTGCTCAAGACGCAGAGGGCAATTGGGTTCCTAAAGATGATCTTGAGTTATAAAACATACTGCCAATAGAGGAATACGCCCATTCAGAATTTGAGCAGATGGGCTAAATTTGTGCGAAACGAGGCTGGAAACGATATTGTTCCGGCCTCGTTTTGTATTGGCACGGATGTTGCTATTGGCTGGGCATGATCAATGAACAGCGAAAGGAACAGCAAATGGCAAATCGTGTGAAAGGTAAGGAACATGCAGTCAGTACTCAGCCAAGCTCGCGTAGGGCGTTGGGCGCGGTGTCTTTGAATGATGTCGCGAACGCGCTTCAAGATGGGCGGCGCGTGGCTATCATGTTTGGGCGTATTGACTTGAAGAGAGGCGATAAAGAGGCCGCATGGATTGGTGACACGCTTGCCAAAGTGTGTGGCAATTTCCATGCTGACATCGCTGTCGGCGACGAACCTCGCTTCAACAAGATTGGACTCGAGATTTGCCGGAGGGTAAGACGAATCGAGAAAGAGGGCGTCCCATACGGTATTGCCGCCTGGATAAAAGAACTTGGTAGCGAATCGCCGTATCGGGGGATTGACCTAACAAGTAATTTCTTAGATGAAGATGCCTTGTTGGAGGCCACCGCCCGAATGGAGTCGATTGTCTGGAACCAGAATGTATGGCCGGTGTTGGTTCAGCTCACGGATGAGCAAACCATGATGGGCTTTCTTGCGGGGTATCATGCGCTTCCGTGCGATGAAGAGGGAAGGCCGTTGTCTGTTGATGCAGCAGTGTCATTCTTGGGGTCGGACGGCAGCACGAGTTGCGGTTCTATCCGTTCGTTCAAAAGTGAGGCAGTCGCCCTTGGCGTCTTGCCGCGCCCCAAGCCAGATTGGCTCATGTGATCAAAAGAGGAGTGTGATATGGATAAGGATATGAACTGGAACTATGAAGAGATTGCAAAGAAGCTTGCAATGGGGTGCATCGATCTGGAAGACGCATCGATTTCATTTATGCTCGGCGAGGCGCGGAAACGACATGACGGGGATGTGTTGGCTTATCTGGCGTCTGTATGGTTTGAGGAGGTCAAAGGTGATAAGCGACGGGCGCTGGAATTGTTCGTTGAGGCCGCGGAATTGGGTTCGCCGGATGCAAACTACCGGCTCGGACATGAATATCGGTCGGGTGAGACCTTGCCGCGAAACTACGAGAAGGCGTATGTATCTTTTCGCAAGGGCGAGGAGTGCGATTGGGTCCCGATTGATCCGGAGGACAATATGTCGATCATGGAAGATTATGATGGTGAAGTGACTTCGGAGTTTCTGCTGCTGCATGGGACTATTGACTGGTGGCAGTTTCTTTTGACGAATCATCCAAATCGTGCGCTTAAATGTGGCATGGCTGACTGGCATATGAAGCAAGGCGGAGACGCGAACCGCGAGAAGGCGTTGAAGTTGTTTGAGGAGTCTGCCAACGAGGGATTTGAGTTTGCGTTCTTCAAACTGATCGAATTCTACTCAAAGGGTGAGTTCAAGGACATTGACACGGCTGAGTATTGGCTTGATCAGGCCAGGAAACGTGGCTTTAACGAATCGCGATTCTCCATAATGAAAAGCGTGTAGAAAATGAAGAACAAGCTGAACTATGAACTTCTGGAGTTCCACATACGCGAGGCGGCGGGAGAGCTGGATTCGCTGTTGAGCCGCATCCAGTTCATGCTGGGACGCCCGAACAAGGCGGGGGAATTGCACGTTGCCGCATGGGGAGATCTCACTGAAGTAAGTCTTGAAGTGTCGCTTGCCCACGCCTACCATCACATGAACACGGCGTGGAATGCCCGCAACAAGGCGACAAATGAAGCAGACAAAGATTTCGACAGAAACGAAAAGTTTCCGCGCCCGGCTGGACTGTTCGATTCGTTCGCACGCTACTGGCCGAAGTCTCTGATGAGAAAACGCAAGCGAAAGTAGAATTCCGTGTCATACGCAGAAACACACATTGCACAAGAGGCGGTGCGTCTCGAACGGGCTGAAGCCTTCGTTGATGCCGACAGGCGGCCAGAACTCCACCGCCAGCTTGCGCGTGAAGGCGAAAGGCAGATGGCTGTTCGTGCTTTGAACAAGCGCAATAGCGCAATGACCACAACGGCAGGGCGGATCTTCAAGAGCGTTGACTGGTTCCTCTCTGGACAGGCAAGATTGGATGAATTTCCGGTACGGCTGTTTTGTGCGTGCCCCGACGATATCCGGTGGCGTTTCTGTGCAGATGCCTTGCGCGACGAGCGTATTCCGCGCGCGACGAAAGCGCAGCTTGTTGCATGGATGATGTATCTGCCGGCGATGAACGTTCCCGGACGGAGCGAGGCGCTTGTCAAGGTTCTTGACGAGGACAGTTCGCGAATCGATGCTCTGTTTCCGGCTCTCCTCGCCCGTGTCGAATACTGCCGCCGCCGGCTTCCTGGCTGGCGGGAGGTGGCCGTTTCGGCGGGTGAGGATGCCAATCCTGCGGCTTACAGCACCCGCTACACATGGGAAGAACGGTTCATGACTGCCGAAGAGGAGGCGGAGATGACCCGTGACGATGGTGCGCGATTTGCGCTTGCCATGTCGCTTTCCGGGCATCGGATTAGACGGACGCTGCTTCTGGGTCTGGTATATGCGCACAGATGGAGTATTCTGAAATTCCTGTACGGAACTTTTGACGCGTGCCAGCGTGTTTTACCCGCGAACGAGGTTATTTTAAGGATATGTTCGGACGGAGAGATGCACATTGAGGGCCACACGACGCCTTGGCAGGTTGATGGTGACGTATACGCTTTCATGCATCTCCTTGAATCAAAAAATCCGGGATGCATGCGGAAGATCAGAGATCCATTCGGAAACGATCTCCTGTGGCAGACGTTCTTTCGCGCTCAAACGTCGCATCGCGCAGGCAAAGTCTATCCGAAGTTGGCGAAGATGCTTGTCGATCTCGGCTGCAATCCGCATGAAACGACGCGCCTTGGAGTTTCCTGGGCAGATGTTGCACGGGCGCAATACCAGAACGGCATAACCAAGGGGACATGTGATGGGTATTGGCAGGGTAACAAAAAGTGTGCCGATCAAATGCCGTTGGCACGGATGGTGCAGTTGGGTAGGCATAACATCGCAAGGAGCATCTGATGGCACGTCATGCGGACAACGAGAAGCAAACGGCAGCGCCGAAACAAGGCGTGCGAATGGCACATGTCGGAGAGGTGAAACTTTTGGGGATGAAGCCCCTGAAGGTTGTGCGGCTGAAAATCGGTAAGGAGGGCAACACAAGCTACCACTTTTCGCCACGTGTTGGCGGATTGCCGAAGGAGTTTCTCATTTTGCCCGATATTGAGTGGAGGGACACGTCAGAGAAAGACATCGGCGGTGCGTTTCGCCGATATGTTGCCGCGCTGCGCGAGGAAGGGGAGACGGTTGAATTGTTGGCTGCCGATACAGGTGTTGTCCGCATTGATCTGACGTTCGACGGCGAGAATCGAAGCCTCTGGTTTAATGCAAGGACTTCAGACACTGTTGTCCTTGGCGCAGACGGTAACGTTTGCAAAAACATAAGAGAGGCAATTTCAGATTCGGCATCACTATGAACACGATATAACCCACTCAGAACTCTATGATTCTGCAGGAAGTCAATTATTGAGCAGTTGCTAAGAATATGAATCGCGCAGTACTGGGAACGATGCTTTTCTGGCGTTGTTTTGTGTTGGCATGAGAATTGCTAACGGTTGGACATGAACAATCAACGGCGAAAGGCACATCAGACAAGAAGGTTGTAGGCCGCCTCATAGGGGTTGACGGGATATGGATGAAATAAAATTAACCATGCTGGTCAAAAATATGATAGAATGTCCGCCGAATGAATCTGCGAAAAGACAGGAGGTCGCGATGGACGGTTCTGAAAATCTCATACTGACCGGATGGGGCTATGTCGAATACGTGGCGGCGGCCGCCGTCGCGCTGAAGGCGCTCAAAGGCAATGCCGAAGTGTTCGGCGTGAGCCGCAGGAGGCTTCCCGAGCTCATGGAGGAGCTGGCCGATGCAAGAGAGGGGCGGGGCGCCGGAGGGAAGTGTCGCTGCAGGCATGTCTACATCATCGGCGTTTCCGTGTCGGGCGATCCCGTGCGGCTCGCGGACGCGCTGCGGCGGCTGAAGGCGCGCGGCGTGAAAGCGACGTGGATAAGCGCGCTCGAAATGCCCGAGGAGGCGGCAGCGGCGCTGAAAGGCGAGCTGGAAGATCGGGCACGCGGGACGCGTGCCCCTACCGATACGCTTCTTGACGTGGTAGGACGCTTTTTTGCCGTCGATGTCACGGAATACATTCCGTTCACAAAGCCGGTAGGGTCACGCGTCCCGCGTGACCGTTCCTACGTCATACAGGCCTATCTCGCGCTGATCGACACGGCGCAGTTCTACTACCGCAACTATCAGGACGAATCGCTGTACGCGAAGGCCGTCCGGTACATCGCGAGCGGCGTCAAGCCGGCCGCGTGGGACGAGGAGACGAGGTCCGCCATCGCGCATTTCGAGCGCTACGGCGGACGCGAGCTCGTCGGCAAAAGCCGCGTGATGACGACGCTGCAGGAGCGCATCAACCGTGTCGCGAAGCACGACCGCGCGCGCGTTCTGATTCTCGGCGAGAGCGGAACCGGCAAGGAGACGGTCGCGAACCAGATACACAACAAGAGTCCCCGCGCGAACATGCCGTTCGTTCCGTTCAACTGCGCGAGCGTGACGAAGGAGCTTCTTGAGGATCGGTTTTTCGGGCATGAGAAAGGCGCATTCACAAACGCCATCGAGCGGACGGACGGGCTCTTCCTTCAGGCGGACGGCGGCACTCTCTTCCTCGACGAGATCGGCGAGATGCCGTTGGAGGTTCAGGCGCTCCTGCTGCGCGTTCTCGAAGGAGGACGGTTCATGCGCGTGGGCGGCAGGGAGGAGCTGAAATGCGACGTGCGGCTCGTCACGGCCACGAACCGCGATCTTCCGAAACTCGTCGCGGAGGGCAAGTTCCGCGAGGACCTCTACCAGCGCCTCAACGTGGTGCAGATGCGAACACCGGCGCTGCGCGAACACAAGGACGACATACCGGTCATCGCCAACGCCTGGTGGCGCAAGTTCCACGACAACCGCGTTTTGGATGACGGGCAGATTGCCGCGCTGATGGACTACGACTATCCCGGCAACGTCCGCGAACTCATCAACATCCTCGACCGGGCGACCGCGCTGGAAGAGGACGATTTCGATCTTCTCATGCGCGAGCACAAGGAGATGAACGCGGGGCTTGCGGGCAACCTCGAATTGAAGTCGGGGCGCATCCCGGACAAACTTGAGGATGCAACTCGACTTCATGTGCGCCGCGTATACGAGAAGTACGGCCAAAATCTCACCCGCGCCGCCGAAGCGCTCGACGTGAGCCGCAACACGGTGAGGAAGTATCTGTAGTCATTTCCCGCAGAGACGCAGAGGCGCAGAGAGGAAGGTTGATGATGAATAAAAATGAGATAGTGCTGTTTGAATCGCGCGATGGCGCGGTTTCGCTGCCGGTGTCGGTGACTGCTGATACCGTATGGTTGTCGTTGCTGCAGATGGCGAAGTTGTTTGGGAAGGACAAAACGGTCATCTTCCGGCATGTCAAAA
>DFLH01000002.1 GCA_002373695.1 Verrucomicrobia bacterium UBA3624 | reverse complement strand
TCTCCATGTGAAACAATATCCTTAGCGTGCGAAGGCCCCTAATCGCGATGTAGCACCATGCCACGAGAAAGCACAAACAAACTGCCGCCGCCGTGCCCAAGAGCGCGACGAGCGCAGGGTGGTCTAATAGTTCGTTCGGAGTCATGAATGCAGTAACTTCCCGACGGAGAATGCGGGGGCGACGGCATCGCCCATGATGCGATAGACGTGGGCGCAGGTGTCGAAGCAGATGGGCTTCATTTTCGCGGCGTCGGGCTTGCCATCGGTAAGTGCCGACTCCTCGACCGCGCAGTTGACAATCTTCCCGACTACGTTGCAGTTCTCCTCGTTCATCGAAACGAGTTTACACTCCAGGACGAGCGGCAGCTCGTTGACGACCGGCGCGTCCACAAACTCGCTCTTCGTGAGCGTGAAGCCGCTCTTCTTGACCTTGTCGGACGTCTTGTTGCCGCTGACGAGTCCCAAGTAGTCGCAGGCCGCGACCTTGTCAGCCGTCCCGAAAGCGACGGTGAACGCCTTTTTCGCGGCGATGTTCGCCCACGTCTTGTGCGAGGTGTCGATGCAGATCGTTATCTCGTCCTCCAGAGTGATTCCGCCCCACGCGGCGTTCATCACGTCTGGCGTTCCATCTTCGCCGTAGGTGCCGATCATCAAGACCGGCATCGGGAACATCCAGTTCTTTGCTCCGAGGTTCTTTTTCATTGTTCTCCTTCATTCATGTTGATCAGATTTGCAATGTATTGTTCGGTCGCTGCTTCAAGGCCCGGCTCCTTTGACTCCCTCGGCCCGGCGACATTGAGGACGATTGGCTTGCCGCCGTTCTTCTTGCAGACCTTGGCAAGCCACTTGAACACGGCAAGACGACCGCCGTCCATTTTAGGTACGGACGGGTTGTCGACAAAGACAGGCTTGCGGGCGGTTCACGCCGAGAACCATCCCTTGATGGCGTTATCGCAGCGGATTGCGCGGAATCTCCAGGTGCCATGCCCGTGACCATCTCAGCGCCCCTTGCATGGTTCAGTCCGACACTTCCGGCATCGCGATGAGGCGGATGCCCATCCGTCGCAGTTCTCCGTTGCGCCTGTCGACGAGTTCGGAAAGCTCCGCCTTGTCGAGGCTGCCTTTGGACGCCTGTTCGATTTCATTGCTGGCGCGGTTGAAGATCGCTATCTCCTCGTCCTGACGGGCGACGAGGCGGCGTCCGTACTGCTCGATGGTTCCGCCAGCCGCGACAAAGCGACGCAGCTCATCCTTCATGCCCTCGACCATCGCCTTGATCTGCCGCGCCTCCATGCCGTCGCTCTCCTTGGCCTCGACCCTGCGTTTCAGCGCTTCTTCAAGGGCGGCGACTTTCGTCGTGCGCACGGTGGCCGGAACGCCGGGAATCGCAAACGAGGCGAGGAAACGCTCGCCCTCGTGGTCGAACACATCCGACCATCCTGTGCGGATGCCTTTCTCGATGAAGCCCTGGTCGCCGATGAGCTGACGGCGCACCTTCGAGGTGATCGCGCCCGTCACGATCTCGCGCACGTCACCATCCTGCTCCAGCTCTACTATGTCCTTGTGTTGTGTCAGAGCGATAGCCATGAACAGCCCAAGGGCGACGGCCAGAACGATAATCGCAAGCCCGCGACCGCCGATTGCCGACATCCTGTTCAAGAGTCCAGGGGCGGGATAGAGCTTGTACGGCCTGATGCCGCGCTTGTTCAGTTCGGAAAACGCCGCGTCACGATTAGGCGCGGAGATCGTCAGACCCTCGCGCCTCTCGTTCTGCTTCGTATTGTACGAATATATGAATTTCACTTGCCGTTTCCTGTTCGACTGAACAAGGAATATTTTACCATTTTTTCGCTCTTGGGTGAAGTGGGCGAACCCCGCTGAGCATTCGCCCGGAAGACCCGCACCCGCTGTTTACGGGGGTAGCGTGAGCATGGAGGCCGCATTTTCTCGGGGGGCGGATGCCGACAGTCGAGGCGGGCCGAATGAAATCGGGCCTTTGCGCCAAGGGCCGATGCCGAAAAGAGAACCGGCCGACGGAATCATCCATCGGCCGGCTTTCACCTCTCGTTCCCAGGCTCAACGCCAGCACCGGTGCCTCGAAGGAGACGGGCTATGAGGTGACGAGCCTCAAGTTCCTCTCGACCATAATCTGCACGCCCGGCTACTGCGAAGAGCGCATTCATCTCTACTACGCGGAACTTTCCGACACCGCCAACGCACAAGACCTGGACCCAGACGAGAATGTGTTTCCTGTCGTTCTCTCCGAGGCGGAAGTCGAGGACGGAATCCGCAACGGGACCATCTTCGATTCCAAGACGCTCTCCGCCTGGCTCTGCTGGAAGCTCGCGAGGTAGCCGATGGCGATGTCGCAGCGACTGAGCCGCGAAGCGGTCACAAGAGGCCGATGCCCCCGCCGATGATTGAATCGCCCACAAAGGCGCAGCTCTCGGAAGGCAGATAATATGTGGCTGAGTCCGGCGTTCGTCTCGAAGACGTCCCGCACGACGACTCTCGCAACCATGACGCGCCTCCTTATTCAAGTCGGCATCCGTCAGGACCGCAGACATGCGTTTTCGGTTTCGCTTCCCCGGCAGGTTTTGCGTCGCCAATAAACTGGTTCAGCGCGGCGGCAAAGTCGTTCTTCGACATTGCGCCTGGGATGGCGAGCTTGCCGTTTATGACGAAATACGGCACGCCGTGGACGCCCATCCTCGCCGC
>DFLH01000065.1 GCA_002373695.1 Verrucomicrobia bacterium UBA3624 | reverse complement strand
GAGCGAAACTGGTAGGGCCGCGCGTACAGCGTGGCCGGAAAGCGAAAGGAAAAAGAAAATGAAGAAGATGATGTTTGCAGCGGCGGTCGCCGCAGTGGCGGGAATCGCAGGCGCGATCGAAAGCGCCAACACGGTGGGGTATGCCACTCTTACTGCGGGGCAAGGAAAATGGACGATGGTCGGCGTCCAGTTCGAGGATACCGGCACGACTTCCAAGAACCTGCTTGAATATGTAAAGACGTCAGCCACCGCCGTGACAAAGGCGAACATGGACAATGGCGCCATGATGCTCGTGATGGGGTCGAATGGCGCGTATACTTCTTACTACTACTTGTCTGATGCGTTTGACAGTGACGCATTTGACGCGGACTTCGATTGGGATGCGTGGGAAGAGTTGTCGGAAGAGGACGAGGATGCCGCCGCCGAGATGTACGACAACGCCGCCGCTGATCCAAAGTACTACTCAGAGGGTTGGGCGCTTGGAAACAGTGCATTGGTGACTTCCATTCCTGTTGACATTGGCGATTCGGTCTGGTACTACAACGCCGGACAGGCATCCGAGTTGACGCTTTCCGGCGAAGTGAACGGTACGGCATCGTTTCCGATTCCATGCGCGTCCGGTATGTCGATGATTGCCAATCCCTACCCGACCGCGCTCAAGTTTAATAACATTGCGTTTAGTACCCTTACTCCTGCCGCATCGACGGACGATGCCGTGCTACTCATGGTGATGGGAACAAGTGGAACTTATTCTACCTACTACTATCTCGCCGATGCGTTTGACAGTGACGCATTTGACGCGGACTTCGATTGGGATGCGTGGGAAGAGTTGTCGGAAGAGGACGAGGATGCCGCCGCCGAGATGTACGACAACGCCGCCGCTGATCCGAAATACCATAAGACCGGATGGGCGCTCGGTAATAGTGCTCTTGTGACAGGTGATGTTACAGGTGTTGGATACGGTTTCTGGATTCAGATGCCGTCCGCAGATACGGTTACGTTCACCAAGTAAGGCGATCTAAGAAATTTCAAGGGATGCGGCGGCTGGGTACAGCCGCCTTCCCGAGAAAAAACGAAAACAAAGGAAAACGAAAATGAAGAAACTAGTGTTATTGGTGTTGGCGGCGGTGTGCGTACTTGGTGCGCAGGCGGCGGCGGTCAACTGGAAAACGACCGGTTCGCTGGTCAACAACAAGACCGTCTATGCGTTTCTGGAGAGTGATCGCTCTGCCGTGACGGCGCTTCTGACGGCTGCTACGTCGGCTGATGCGTTCACGTCCAGTCTCACATCGAGTGGTCTTGCGTACGGACAGGCAAATGGTGCGGCTAGTGCGGCACAGGGATCTCTAGCCAGTTCTGCTCTCACCACTGGTAGCAACTACAATCTGTTTTTCGTGACGATTGGCGGTTCGGATCCCGCCTACAGGATCACATCAGACACGGTGACCGCTACGGCGTTTTCGGAGACATCGCCTTCGACATCGTATCCCGCGCTTGCGGTCAGCAGTTCAAACCTGTCGTCGTCTGTGAAGTTCTCATCGCAGACGCCTGAGCCGACGAGCGGCTTGCTGATGCTTGTGGGCCTTGGGGCACTCGCGTTGCGCCGGAAGCAGAAGTAAGGAATACGACGGCGACCCAAGGGGCGACCGCCCTGCCGTGCGGGCACGCGGGACGCGTGCCCCTACCAGGCGGCGGCTTCAACAAGCCCGCCCTATGAGAACGGCCCGTCCGCTTGCGCGGGTGGGCCGTTCAACAAACAAGAAGGCGATTGACGGCGGAACGGGAAAATGGGATAATGCGTCCAGTCGGAGGTGAGCCAGGATGAGTCTTCAGGCGGTCATATATCAGGATGAAAGCGGTGCTTATTGCGCCGAGGTTCCTGCATTCCCCGGATGCCATTCGTGCGGTGACACCTACGAGGAGGCGGTGGCGAACATCCGCGAGGCTGCCAGATTGTGGCTTGATTGCGTGAACGAGGAGGTCCGTGGGGCTCCTGCGGGTGCGCGACTTCGGAGAGTGGCGCTGTGAAAGCCCTGACGGCCCGGCAGTTGATCGCTTTGCTTGAGAAGCGCGGCTGGTACGAGGTGCGGCAGCAGGGAAGCCACAAGTTCTTCAAGAACTGGGACGATCCGTTCAAGCATACGGTCGTGCCGTTCCACAAGGGCAAGACTCTTCCGCCGGGGACGCAGCGCGCGATCATGCGCGATGCGGGAATCACGCCGGACGAACTCTGATTTTCCTTCCGTTGCCGATCTGATGGCGACGATGACGTTCAAGGTGACATACAGGGGCGCGGATGGCGCGTTGCGCGCTGAGCGCATGGAGGCGTCCGGGCGCGGGGAGTGCGTGGCGGAGTGCCGCCGGCGGGGCGTCGCGCCTGTGGCGATCGCGGAAGGGCCGAAGGGCCGGGCTGTCGCGCGGGACGAACGCCCCTGCCAGGCGGCGGCCGCGGGGCGGCCGCCCTACCGGGTGGCGGTTGTCGCGGCCGTTGTTCTTGCCGTCGCGGGCGGCGCGTGGTGGTGGATGGCGGGCGCGCAGGACGGGCGCCGTGAAAAGCCACAAGTGGAAACGCACGAAACGGGCGGGCCGGTTGAGACGGATGTGGCGGAGGTGACAAACGGGGCGAAGGTTGTGGCGGGAACGGGCTCATCGAATGGCCGTGGTGTTGCCGTTGCCGCCGGTCTTGCCGATGTGCCTCAAAGCCGTGTGCAGACTTCTGCCGACATAATGAACCTGGACGGCGAGGCCAAGACCCCGGAGCAGCGACTGTACAGGAAGAGACTTGCCGCCATTTCGAACAGGGTTTTCAAGACGGCATCCGATCAGGTTCTTGCCATGGCCGTATCCGGCGGAAGCGCGGCGATGCCGCCAATACCGGCGGGGACAATATCCAACGAGGAATTCCGCAAGTCTTTGGCTACTCCAATCACGGTATCCGATGACGATCCTCAGTCCGTAAAGGAGCTGAAGGAGGCGGTGATCGAGGCTCGGTCGGAAATGTCGAGAATGCTGGCGAAAGGCTATACCGTATCCGAGGTCATTGCGGAACACCAGAAGCTGAAAGACGAGAACCGTGAAATACGGGCCAAGGCGGAGAAGGAGCTTCGGGAAATTGCCGCCTCGGGCGATGTTGAAAGTGCGCGGCGGTACGCGAACAGCGTGAACGCAGCTCTCCAACAGATGGGAATAGAGCCGATAGGCATTCCCGCAGACGGCGGTAAAGGGCGCAAGAGGCGACCGGCCGCAGACGCAGGACGGCGAAATGACATGGGGCACGTTAAAGGAGATGACAAATGAGAAAAACCACAATGGCGATTGTGCTTGCCGCGACCATTGCGGCAAATGGCGTTGAGGAGCTGGTTCGCGGAACGAGGAAGATGCCTACCGCAGAAAAACGTGCGGAGATATATCAGAGATATCGTCAACGGCAGACAATGAA
Organism: Verrucomicrobia bacterium UBA3624; assembly: GCA_002373695.1. Classification (GTDB taxonomy): domain Bacteria; phylum Verrucomicrobiota; class Kiritimatiellia; order RFP12; family UBA1067; genus RUG572. The sequence continues at coordinate 71,875 of DFLH01000065.1, read as the reverse complement.
GGAGGGCGGTATCGTCGTACGACCCGATCCCATGCGAAAGCGTGTCGTTCTTATGGATGTTCGATCAGAAGTGCCACGCCATGTCTTAGATGCGGTCGCTGCCGAGATCGCAAGAAGTCTATCCATAGAAGTAGATGTCCTCGATCACGATGGTGGATTTGATACAAGACTCCCGGAAAATGCGCTACAAGACCAGCGAATAGGTCTGTTGATAGTATTCGCCCATGCAACTGGCTTTCCGACGACACTTCTTGTCGCACCCGAATCCAGGTGGGCCGTTATCGACACCGGGCGATTGGCGGCCGACAAAAATGCGGGCAAGCTGGAAGAACGTGTCCACAAGGAGACCTTGAGGGCGCTTGCCATTGCGGGAGGTGCGGCCAATACGTTGCATGGCGAATGCCTGTTGCGCCCCGTGGAGAATCTGTCGGATCTTGATCACCTGAAAGCGAGAACCCTCTCTCCAGAACCATTGATGCGAATGCGCGAGCACATGACGGCGCTCGGTATCAGACCTGTTGTGAGCGCGACCTACCGGCGTGCCTGCCAGGAGGGCTGGGCGCCGGCGCCGACGAACGACGTGCAGCGGGCGATCTGGGAGCAGGTGAGGGCCGACAAGGAGCGCGGGCCGGCGAAGCCGATAACCATACGGCCGCCGGGGACGTGAGCCGATGGCGGCCATCGCGCCGGCGTGCCCCTACCGGCGGGTACGCGGGACCCTACCGGCGGGACGCGGGACCGGAGATTGCTCGTTTCGCGGATGCCCCGCGAAACGGGGCGCATCTGCGTTTTTCACCCATCGTGAAGAGAAACTCCGATGGCTGGCAAAAAGACTTCACTAACGTTGCGCCTGACGCCACGCGCATTCCGCACGCCCTGCTTGTCAACTTCGGCAGGCCGGTTTTGCAGTACGACACGTTTGATCTGGACCGTCTGCCCTCCGCAACGTCGCCGGGCGCTCCGGCCACCTGCGGCGAAGCCGCAGCCACAAATATCACGCCCTAGGTTGAAAGCGGTTCCATGGCGCGAAACGCAGGCGAAGCGTTAGCGGAGCCCATTTGACAACCTTCGGAGTTTCTGTCTTGAACATGAATGGCGTACGGTGAATTAAACAGATGCGCCCCGCGAAACGAGCTTGTGGATTTCATGATTGTCAATGGGGGAAAGTCGGGGTATAATATCCGTCCTAATTCTGGAAAGAGCATCATCATGATCGACATCAAGAAAATCCGTGACGATTTCGAAGGTACCGTTGCGCAACTGGCGCGGCGTGGCGTGGAGAAGGAGACCGTGGAAAAGGCCCGCGATCTCGATGCAAGAAGACGGTCGCTCCTAGGCGAGACCGAATCGCTCAAGGCGAAACGCAACGCGGCATCAAAGGAAATCGGCAATCTGGCAAAGGCCGGCGGCGACATAGCGGCGGCCAAGGCCGAAGTGCGCGCCATCGGCGACCGCATTGCCGAAATCGACAAGGAGCTCGCCCAAGTGGAGACAGATCTCCGCGAGACGATGCTCATGATCCCCAATCTGCCGGCTCCGGAGATCCCCACAGGCCCCGACTCTTCCGCCAACAAGGTAGTACGTTTCGTCGGCGAATGGAAGGATCCGGCCTATCCGATTCCCGACCACATGCAGATCGGCGAGAAGCTGGGGATATTCGATTTCCCGCGCGGCGTGAAGCTCACCGGCACCGGCTTCCCGATCATCCTCGGCCAGGGAGCAAAGCTCCAGCGCGCGCTCATCCAGTACATGCTTGACGTCCATTGCCAGCAGCAGGGCTATACGGAGATGCTTCCCCCCTTCATGGTGAACACGGCGTCAATGACCGGCACCGGCCAGCTGCCGAAGTTCGCCGAAGACCTCTACCATTCGAACGCCGACGACTTCTGGCTGATTCCAACGGCGGAGGTGCCTGTCACAAACTTCTACCGCGACGACATCCTCGATGGCGTAAAGCTGCCGAAAATCACGCCCGAATCGCCTGTGAAACTCACAGCCTACACGCCATGTTTCCGGCGCGAGGCGGGCAGTGCGGGCAAAATGACGCGCGGCATGCTCCGCGTCCATCAGTTCGACAAGGTGGAGATGGTCAATTTCGTCCATCCAGACACTTCCTTCCAGCAGCTTGAAACGCTAGTGAAGGAGGCGGAGGCGATCCTTACCGGACTCGGACTCCATTTCCGGGTGCTGATGCTCTGCTCTGGCGACATGGGCTTCTCCGCCGCCAAGTGCTACGATCTGGAGCTTTGGGCTCCGGGCGAGCAGCAGTGGCTTGAAGTCTCGTCGTGCAGCTGCTTCACGGACTATCAGGCCCGCCGCCTGAACTGCCGTTTCAAGGATGCCGACGGCAAGACGAAGCTCGTCCATACGCTCAACGGTTCGGGCGTAGCCTTGCCGCGCCTCATGGTGGCGCTCCTCGAACAGCATCTGCAGGAAGACGGCAGCGTCCTTCTGCCGGAGGCGATCCGCCCGTACATGGGCGGCATTGATCGTCTAGCGCCTGTGAAGTAACGCTGCATATGAATGGAGCAGCCGGAGTGGGCAGGTACTTCTGGCCGGTTCTTGTCTTGTTGCTCGCCCTGTCCGTGGCAGGGGCATGGCGGTGGCGTGCGTATCCGCGTTTGAAAGCGTCGGCAGGGCCGGTCGTATCGTCATTCTGCACATCGTTCGCCGAGGAGTTCAGACGCGCCTGGGCGCGTTTGACGCCGAGAACCACACCGGACGACATGCTGGAACTTGTTGAATGGCCTGAAGACGAAGTAGCGCATGCAGGCGGCGCAAGGCAATTCACCGCGATGCTGGCAAACGACGATCCTGATCCTTCCACCCTTACCCCCGAACAGCGCAAGCGCAAGCACGACGAACTGTTAGCCGCAGCCAAGGCGCGGAAGCTGGATGTTCTGAGGGCAAATCTTATGAAGAGCCAGGAAGGGCGTGACGCCCTCAAAGCCACGCTGGCATATCGTGCCAAGGTAGACGAGATGAAACGGCTTGAGGCGAAACATGGCGCGGCCGACGACAGGCTCTGGTCTCTACGCCTCGAACTCGCGCCTCTCAAAGACGAAGTTGCAATTGCGAACGCCCGCTACAAGACATGGAAAGACGCGCATCCTTCAGAGGTGGCGGATCCTTCTGCAGACGATACATATCGCGATCTCATAGCCCGCAGCCGGTTCTACGCCGACTGACCGGCGAAGAAGGTCATAGACGTCTTCTTGTATTCCCTGGTGGACACGAGCATCACGCCGTTTGAAAGAAGACATGTCTTTTCAAGCCGTTCAAACGTCCCGGCTGCCTCTTCCTGCGAACGTGCATGTATCATGGCAAAGAGGTTGAACGGGAAACTGGGCATCGCGGGGCGTTCGTAGCAGTGCGTCACCTCGGCGCAGGCAGCGAGAGAGCGTCCGGCGACCGTGGTATCGCCATCGATGTGCCAGCAACACATTCCATTGGCGGTCCATCCGGCATTTCGATGCGCCAGCAGCAGCCCGATACGTTTCAGGCGGCCATGCCGCCGCCAAAGTTCAAGCGTCGAAAGAAGCTCCCACTCCTTCATGCCGATTTTTTCCGACATGGCGGCAAAATAGTCCGGGACGGCTGCCGTATCACCCTGCAATGCGCCAATTATCGCCCTGTCGCGAGCGGTGACGGGGCTGCCATCCTCCACCGATTCGTCGCGGGCACGTGTCTCCGCTCCAAACACCACATCAACCTTGTAGCGTTTCGTCGCCGGAAGGAGATGTACGGCATACGGCTTAAGCCTTGCGGCCACCTCATCGGCCATTGCCGCAAATATGTCCGCCGGATAGCTTAGCGTGAACCATAGGTTGGGGACAGGCCCTATTGCGGCTGCCGGTTCCCGCAGATAGCAATGCGTAACGCCGGCGAGGGGGGTAAGGCGAACGGCAAACGCGTCCAATTCGGACGATGGGATGGTGGCGGCACAGAGCGCGGAGCGATAGCCGAGGCGTCGCGTATCGAAAACCGCTCCAAAACGGCGAACGATCCCCTGCCGCCTGCAATCCCCAAGAAAGGACAGCACGTCGGCTTCTTCACAGCCGATTTCATCGGCCAGCTCCGCAAACGGCCGCCTGCAAAGCGGGATTCCCTGCTGGAGCATTGCAAGCAACTTTGACGAGCGATCCAGTTGCAAAACCTGACGCACATCCGGTAGGGACGGCACCCCGTGCCGTCCGCGGCGGTCGCAGGGCGACCGCCCTACCGGGTTTTGCAACCGGCTCAAGTGCAAGGGCGGACAACTACCGGTTGTAGGGATAGGACGTGACATCGTCTACGATCTGGCGGGCGAATTCCTGTGCGATACGTGCGGCGGCGTCACGTTGTGTCGTAAGCAGGTCGCCACGGGTGAGAAATGTAGTTTCGGCCACATATCGCCGGTTGTTCAGCAACACCTTGCCAGTATCCTTGTTGATGAGCGAGACTTCCGCCGTGACCGTGTAGCGGTATTCGCTCGCGCGCGAACCATAGCCGCGATTGAAGGCGGCACCGTCTCGCGACGCCTTGACGATCGTCCCCTGGACTTCCAGCGCGGAATCACCCGAGCGACGAATGGAGAAAGTGCCTTCGCGCTGGAATTCGCGCAGCACGTACTGCGTAACGATCGGCCCGAGCTCGGCACTGGCGGTACGGTTTTCAAACACGGGCACCGCTACGGTGCGAAGCTCCTCCGGAACGCGAGAAGTCCACCGGTAGCTGGAACAACCCGCAAGCGCCGCGAGGCATACGACGACAGACGACAGACGCAAGGCAAAAGTTTTCTTCATGGCAACAACTCCTAATTCATCTCAACTTTCAACTTTCAACTCTCAACTCTTCACTCTTCACTCTCAACTCTTCACTCTCCCCTCAACTCCTCGATCCTCGCACGCACCTCAGCGGCGTGGGCGGAATCGGGATATTCCTTCAAATAGCGCTCCCAAGAGGAGAGGGCGGCATGGCGGGTACGCTGTCTCGAATCGTAGAACTTCGCCGTCTTGTAGGCGTCCTCGCTCATGTAGTTCATCAGTTCCGCGCGCCACTCCCTGATTTCGCCGGCCTGTTCCAGGTCGGGGAAACGCTTCAAAGCCATGGCGAGGTATCCTGCGGTATCCTTGCAGCGCGGTATGTTGTATGCGAGGCGGCGGCAGAGCCACATGCGGGCCTTTGCCTCAAGATATGTCGCCAGCTGCGCCTCTGGAGTAAGCGGAAACTTGCTGGCGAGCGTAGCGTAGACCTGCACGGCCTCCTCGTACTGATCCTCCTGCTCGCGAAGATCGGCGATCTTCAGCATCGCCTCCGGCACGTATGAAGCGCCCGGGGCGCGGCGCACGATCGACTCGTAGTGCTGGCGGCAGATGCGAGTGGAGGTGAACGACATACCGAGGAACGTCTTCTTTTCCTTTACGATGAGGTTGGCAAGCTGATACTGGTAGCCGACCATCTCGAGATAGTCGCAATCGCGTGGATAGAAGTCGAGCAGGTATTCAATAGCCTCGAACGCCTCGTCGTAGTCTTTGTATTTCCTGGCCCATATCATTGCGAGGGCAAGCTGCGCCTTGGGGGCTTCCGGCGATGCGGGCCATTCGCGAACCAACGCGTCATAGCCGCGCCTGGCGGCGCGAAGCGAACCCTCGTCCTCCATCTGCCGTGCGTAGGCCAGCTGTTCGGCTGGAGTGTCACGGCTCACATGCAGGAACCAGCTTGTATCCTTCTTTTCCGGCTTGGGAAGAGTGTCGAGATCGTCGAATCCGGGATAGGCGTCCGTGGCATATGGCGAATTGCTTCCCACGCCCGAACCCGCCACGCGCTTGGCAGGCGCCGCATTGAGGTCAAGAAACGGAAGAACCAAAAAGTTAAAAAGCACGAACAGCGCCCCTGCATGCAACCATCTCAATCTCATGAATCCAGCTCCTTGTTTCTGTTTGCCCCAACCCCTCAACATGCCAATCCTTCCTTCTATTCCAGCATGATCGACCGGAACTTGGCGATCTCCTCCTTCGTGATGCCGCAGTCGAGGAGGTACAGTTCAATGCGGTCGTTCCACGACGTGCCGGCGTCGCCGTACTGCGAGAAACCGTCATTGAAGTGGTTTTCGCCGCACCAGTATTCGGGTCCGGTATATTCCTTGCGCAGTTCGGGCAGGCGATCCGGATAGAACGTCGACTCCCAATCCGTTTCCAGGTCGTGGCGGTCCACGCCGAGGATGCCGTTGAGCACGTATGCGAGCGAACCTGTGCGATCCGCGCCCCCGATGCAGTGGAAGTAGATGGGGTAGTTCTTCTCGTCGCAAAACACGCGGAAGTTTTCGGCCATGATCTGCTTGCCGCGCGACTTCAAGTCGTTCTCGCCCTTCGAGCTGCTGAAGATGCCCTTGTATGCAGGCGAAGAACGCGGGATGAAAGCGACGCCCGGGCCGAGCGGAGACTCGGAGAGGTCGGCGATCTCAACTTTGGAACGCAGATCGAGATCGGTTTTGATGCCGAGCGTCTTCGTAAAATATTCAACATCCTCCACCATAAGCCGGTTGCGACCCTTCCTGACACCGGAGACGCTGTTGTCGTTCAACCCCTGGCCGCGGAACAGCATGCCCTGCCGGACGCGGCGGCCGTCACGCGTCTTCCAGCCGCCGAGGTCGCGGATATTAGAAGTTCGGCCCTCGATAGCGATCCAGCGCGGGGGCTGGCCATCGGTGACGAACGAGGCTATTCCTGACGAATGCGCCTTGGGTCCCTTGCCACAGGGGCAAGCCGCATCGATGGTGGACGGGCAGCCCCAGGTTGGGCATTTGACGTTGCTCCATATCTTCCAGTAATAAGTGCGGCCGATCTCGAGATTGGCAAAAGGGACTGTCCACTTGAAGCGAACGCCCCCCTTTTCGCTACGAGACTTGGGCGTGCTCGCCGAGATCCAGAAATCCCTCGCATCGGAAAGATCCGGCTGTTTTCCGATTTTCACGAGCCAAGGCCCCTTTTCACCCTCGGTAGCCCGCCACCGCAGGACGAGCGGTTTCGAAACGCGCCACTTCTTGTCGCGATTCTTGCCGTAGCAACGGGAGTCATGGGGCTTCTCAAGATCCGCCTTCAACGCGGCGAGCCGTTCGGCGTATGTCGGCATGGCCATTATCTTGATCTGCTCGTCCGGCAGAAGCCGCACGGTTTCTCCGCCGACGGGCGAAACCTGCTCCACTGCGGCCTGCAGCGCGAACGGACCGATGGCAAGCAGCACGACGCCAGCCAACGAACCCAGGAACATACGGGAATTGCATTGCATGACTTTTTTCTCCATGAAACGAGACAGATTACTGCGGCAACCTCGAGGATTATAGCACAAGTCGGTCATCCGTGACGCGGTTTGCCGCCGAAACGCGGCCCCTTGCCGAAATGCGGCCTGCCGCCGCCCGGCCGGTGTCCGCCATTCGGACCACCCTTGCGCGAACCGAAGAAATGAGCGGCGGGGTGACGGCGATTGCCCTTGTCGTTGCGCTGTCCGCCGCGAATCCACGGCGCCTGCGGAAGGCCGTCGTCCTGCTTGCCGGCCTTGAGTTCGGCGGCCTCGGAGTGGAACGGCTGGTCGCGGTCGACCGGGATGGACTTGCGTATGAAACGTTCAACGGCCTTGAGCAGGTTGCGCTCCTCGGACGCGACGAAAGATATTGCCATGCCGCTTTCTCCGGCGCGCGCCGTGCGGCCGATGCGATGGACGTAGCTCTCGGTCTCCACGGGAAGTTCCATGTTCACCACGAGGTCGATGTCCGGAACGTCTATGCCGCGGCTGGCGATATCGGTTGCCACGAGCACGCGCACCTTGCCGCTCTTGAAACCCTGCAGGGCCCGCGTGCGCTGGTTTTGCGTCTTGTCGGAATGGATCGCAACCGTCGGTATGTCCTGCTTGCCGAGCTTGCGTTCGATGCGATCGGCGCCATGGCGCGTACGGGCGAAGACTATCACGCGATACCATTCCGGATGGTTCTGGAGAAGGTGTACGAGCAGGTTGTCCTTGTTCCCCTTCTCCACGAACATGCAACTCTGCTTGATACGGTCCACCGTAGGTGCGTCTGGCGAGATGGTGATCTGCATAGGATCGACCACAAGTTCGCCGGCTAGCTTGAGCACCTCAGGGGAGAGCGTCGCGCTGAAGAAGAGGGATTGGCGAACGGGGCGGCCATTGCCCTCCGCGCCGGGCACGGACCTGTTTGGCGGCAGCTTGGATATGATCCGCTTGATGTCGGGAAGGAAGCCCATGTCGAGCATCCGGTCGGCCTCGTCGAGGACGAACATCTCCACCCTGTCGAGAAACACTACGCCCTGCGACATCAAATCCATCAGGCGGCCAGGCGTTGCGATGACGGTTTCCGCCCCCTTCTGGAGGGCCTTCACCTGCGGGAACTGCGAAACGCCGCCGAAGACGACGGCGAACGGGAGCCCGGCGTATTTCGAGAACTTGGCGGTATTCTCCGCCGTCTGCGCGGCGAGTTCGCGGGTCGGCGACAAGATGAGAGCCCGCGGGTGACCGGCGGCGCGATCCTTGGCCTGCGGCTCGCTGCCAGCGGCGGAGGCGGACAGCAGCTTATGGAGGATCGGGAGCATGAAGGCGGCGGTCTTGCCGGTACCGGTCTGGGCGCAGCCGATCAGGTCGCGCCCTTCCAGCAGGTAGGGGATGGCCTTCTCCTGGATGGGAGTGGGGACGGCGTAGCCGGCATCGGCGACGGCGTGCTGAAGCCTCAAGTCCAGCTTCCCGAAAACGTTCGCCTCGAACGCTGCCGGCGGAGGCGTCTGCGGCAATGGCGGAACTGCAGGCGGCGCATCGCGCTCGGCGAGCCCGAAATGCGGCTTGCGGCCGCCGCCTGACGCGCCATGGCGGCGTTTGCGCTTGTTGAAAAACATCGGCTTGTCGCTGCGGAATCCCTTTCCGCCGCCGGATCGTCTGAATCTCTCGTGCATGTGCTAGATTATACCATATCTGCGGACTACTTCTCCCTGACGATCTGCTCGCGGGGCAACCACACGCGGTAGGCGCTGTCCGGCCCCCAGGTGTTGCCGGCAGACGCGTAGTCGCAGAAGTGGACCAGGTTTGGAAGCCGTTCGTTGTAGTTCTTGTGGTGCGTGCCAAGGTTGATGAAACCGCCGTATGTGATCCACAGATCGGGATTTGTCGTACGGATCGGCTTGAGGTCCAGCGTCTTGAATTTCATGCGCTGGTTGACGACCTCGTCGATCGGGCCGTCGGCGAAGCGGACATCGCGGGCGAGGGCGATCGGGCCGGCTGTGAACGCCACGGCGCCATCAAGCTCGTGGACGCGCGGAGTCATGTCGAAGTAGAGATCGATGTGGTCGCCGGGCTTCCATTCGCGCGAGATCGACAGGTATGCGCCTGGAACGACATTTTTCATGTCCTCTCCGTTGACCTTCACCACCGTCTTTTCGCTCCACCGCGGGATGCGGAGCTTCAGCGTGAAAGTGCGGACGGAACCGGTGCGGTTGCGGAGGTAGACGGCATTCGACTTGGGATATTCGGTGTAGCCCTCGATCGTCACGCGGCCGCCATCGCCGGGCAGATCCACGCTGGCGGTGCCGGATGCGTAGAAGTTGAGCGCGGCGCCATCGGAGGTTGCGGCGAGGAAACTGCGCAGAAAAGCGAGGAAGCCGCGCGGACCGTTCGCGTTGCAGCAGTTCGTGTGGAGGCGGCAATGGTCTTCGCCGAGATGGCGCGTCCCCATGAGGGGATTGTACTGGACGAACGCACCGCCGTCGCGCCGGAGGGACGCGAGGTAGGCGTTGTAGAAGCAGCGCTCCAGCTCGTCGGCCCAGAAGCTGTCGCCGGTGACTGAAAGCAGCTTCTCGCAGAGGCGCAGCCATGTGGTCACCACGCACGTCTCCTGCTCGTATTCGAACACCTTCGTCTGGTTCTTCGCGCCATGGTACCAGTTCTCGTGCGCGGACGAGCCGCCGGCGATGTTGACTTCGGTGGCGGCGATGGACCTGGCGGCGGCGACGGCCGCATCGAGGCAATCCTTGCGGCCGGTGACGGAATAGTATTCGAGCAGGCCCTGGTAGCAACTCATCATCTCGTACGCCTTGCGGCTGGACTGCAGCCAGAAGTTCTGCGAACCGGTGACGCGATCGCCCACGTCCACGCCGGCGAGGGCGTCGCGTATGATACGGGACGACGAATCGGGCCTGTCCATGTCCTCGATGATCCAGGTGGCGAAATCGAGGTACTTCCCGTCGCCGGTGGCCCTATACAGCCACACGACAGGCTCCAGGACGGAACCGCTCGGCAGGCCGCGCCAGCATCCCGTCTTGTGGAGTTCCCGCTTGCCAGGGCCGAACTGGGACATCAGATAGTCGACGAGCTTGCAGGCCGCGGAAAGGGAAGCCTTGTCGCCGGTCGCATCGTGGTAGTGGAGCAGACCGAGCAGAGTGTACTTGTTGCCCCACACGTCCCATCCGGCGGCGGAACGCTTGCCTGCGGCATAGTTGCCGATGTAGCCGTCAGGCAGCTGGTACGAGACGATATCCGCCGTAGACTTGTCGATGCGTCTTTTCAGCGCGGCATCGCCCGTGTAGCGCCAGAAGGGAACGGCCGAATGCATGTACTTGCCCCAGAACTCGGTCTGCCAGTTCCCAACGTCCTCCTGGTATCCGAATATGCGGGAAAGGTAGGTGGCATCCGTCTTCAGCACGTGGTTGCGGATGCAATCCTCCATGCGGTCGGCCACATAACCCTTGAGGCGAACGTTGCAGATGTCGGCCGGCTCCTGGATGTTTGGCACGGCGGCGGCGGCAAACGCAGCCGCCGCGAACAATCCGAATGATAGCTTTTTCATGTAACCGTCCTGTCGTTTTGGTTTTGGTTGAGATGCGTCAAATCACGCCTTTTATGTAACGGGCCTTCAACGCGCGCCAGAGCACCACGCAAAAGGCGCTGAGCGGGATTGCGAGGAGAAGGCCGAGCATCGAATGGAAGACCACGCCCCAGAAGAAGAAGCTGAAGATCACGCCGGCGTAGCCGAGCCCGGTCTTCTCGCCCTGTATCTTCGGCGTGATGAGATATCCGTCGAGTATCTGCCCTGTGAGCCACACGCCCAGAACGCCAAAGAGCCGCAGCAGGCTGCCGCCATCGCCGAAATACGCGATAGGCAGGGCGACGGGCAGGCAAAGTACGGTTCCAAAGAGCGGCACGAGGTTCAAGACGCCCAGGAGGAAGCCGAGGACGAACCCGTACGGAAGCCCGACGAGCATGAAACCGATGCCGTAGAACACGCCTTCGATCAGGCATATGACGACTTGCCGCTGGAAGAAGTTCACCAGTATGTCGAAGAACGTATCTATCTGCCGGGCCACGAAATCTTTGGTGTCCTCCTTGAGGAAGGGCATCTGGCGCACGTAGTCTTCGCCGCGCATGTCGGGCCGCATCAGGAAGAACACGAAGAACAGCAGAGCCACGAGGGACGAAGCCAGGCCCATAAGATACTTGAGGAATCCGACGCCGGCCTTCATGGCGTTTGCGCCATACGTCGTACCGAGTTCGGAAAGCAGGTCCCGCGAGAACCTCGCAGGATCGGTCAGGAACATGAGCTGCAGGTCGTCAGGCGCCGAACCGAACTGGGAAAGTATCGCCTGGGCATTCGGGTAGTGGAGATTCACCCAGTCGCTGGCGCGCGTGATGATGGTAGGGGCGGTCTTCATCAGGTGGCTCACCTGCTCTATCACCAGCGCGCCACCGAACCAGCAGATGAGGCCGAGCGGGATGAGGACCGACGCGAACATCAGCACGAGCGAAAGGGTGGGGTTGCGCACATGCGCCAGGAACCATCCATAGTACGGCTTGAACAGCAAGGCCAGGAACAGCCCGGCGATCACGGGCGTCAGCGCGGGAGAAGCGAACGCCAGAAAACGGAGCATGGCCCAGCCGACAAACAGCGCAAAAGCCATGACAAGCGTAAACGCGAGCACTGTCGCACCCGTCGCCACCATGCGGTTCTGGGAAGGTGTAAAGTTGACCATGCGTCTAGTATAGCAAAAAACCGCCACTCGCATGACGGTTTTATTCAGGCTTCCGGGCCTGGGAGGAATGATCTGCCGGTCAGTCCGCGCTCGGACGGACCTTGCCTTCCTTGATGCGCTTCTGCACGACTTCCTCGGCGATGTTCTTGGGCACCGCCTCGTACTGCTTGAAGATCATCGTGAACGTGCCACGGCCCTGCGTGACGGTGCGGATGGCGTTGGAGTAGCCGAACATCTCGCCAAGCGGGACGGTCGCCTTGATGAGCTTGACGCCGGCACGGTCCTCCATGCCTTCCACGCGGCCGCGCCGCTGGTTGATGGAGCCGTTCGCCGCGCCCATGTACTGCTCTGGCACCGCCACTTCCACGTCCATCATCGGCTCCAGCAGCTGCGGCTGGGCCTTGAGGAAGCCCTGCTTGAAGCACTGGCGGGCGCACTCGATGAACGCGAATTCGTTCGAGTCGACCTCGTGATACGAGCCGAAGTACACCGTGGCCTTGACGTCCACGACCGGGAAGCCGGCGAGCGGACCGGACTCGAGAGCCTTCTTGACGCCCTTCTCGACCGCCGGGATGTATTCCGTCGGGATCACGCCGCCCTTGACCTCGTTGACGAACTCGAAACCCTTTCCGGGCTCCTGCGGCTCGAGCTTGAGGCAGACGTGCGCGTACTGGCCGCGGCCGCCGGACTGCTTGACGTGCTTGTACTCGCTCTCCACCGGCTTGCGGATCGTCTCGCGGTAGGCCACCTGCGGGGCGCCCACGTCGCAAGCCACGTTGAACTCGCGCTTCAGACGGTCGACGATGACTTCAAGGTAGAGTTCGCCCATGCCGGCGATGATCGTCTCGCTCGTCTCCTGGTCGAAGGTCACGACGAAGGTCGGGTCTTCCATCGCAAGCGCGTGGAGGGCCACGCCGAGCTTCTCGTTGTCCTGGCGGGACTGGGGCTTGACCGCGACGGAGATCACAGGCGCCGGGAAGTCGATGGACTCCAGCGTGATCGGGTGCTCGGGGTCGCAAAGCGTATCGCCCGTACGGGTCTGCGTGAGGCCCACGCACGCCACGATGTCGCCGGCGTGCGCCTCGTCAAGCGCCTCCTGCTTGTTCGCGTGCATGCGAAAGAGGCGGGAGATGCGCTGCTCCTGGTTGATCGTGGAGTCGAGCAGCTCGGCGCCAAGCTTGAGCGTGCCCGAGTAGACGCGCACGAATGTGATCTTGCCCATCGCCTTGTCGGACATGATCTTGAACGCAAGGCCGCAGAACGGCTCGCTGTCGCTAGGCTCGCGCTTCTGGGAAGGATCGTCGGCGGAGACGGCCGCACCCGCGTCGAGCGGGGACGGCAGATAGTCGCACACGCCATCGAGGAGCTGCTGGACGCCCTTGTCCTTGAACGCGCTGCCGCAGAACGCGGGCGTGATCGTGCGGGCGATGCACCCCTTGCGGATGGCCTTCTTGATCTCGTCGTTCGTGAGTTCTTCGCCTGCGAAGTACTTCTCCATGAGGGCGTCGTCCTGCTCGGCGGCGGCCTCCACCATCTGGTGGCGGTACTCCTTCGCCTTTTCGAGCATGTCGGCGGGAATCTCCTCCTCGATGACCGTCTTGCCTAGGGTCTTCATGTCATAGCGGAGGGCCTTCATCTTGATAAGGTCGATGATGCCGTCGAAGGTCTCGGCGGAGCCGATCGGAATCACCATCGGCACTGGGTTCGCGCCGAGCTGGTCCTTCATCTGCTGCATGACGCTGTAGAAGTTCGCGCCCACGCGGTCCATCTTGTTTACGAAAGCGATCTTCGGCACCTTGTACTTCTCGGACTGGCGCCACACCTGCTCGGACTGCGGCTGCACGCCGCCCACCGCGCAGTAGAGGGCCACGGCTCCGTCGAGGACGCGCAGGGAGCGCTCCACCTCGGCCGTGAAGTCCACGTGTCCGGGAGTGTCGATCAGCGACAGGCGGTAGTCGCCCCACGACACGCACGTGGCGGCGGACTGGATCGTGATGCCGCGCTCCTGCTCCTGGACCATGAAGTCCATCGTGGCGGCGCCGTCATGCACTTCGCCGATCTTGTAGTTCTTGCCCGAATAGTAGAGGATGCGCTCGGACGTCGTCGTCTTGCCGCCGTCGATATGCGCCATGATGCCGAAATTCCGCACGCGTTCGAGCGGGAACACTTTGCTTGCCATCTTCGTTAACTCCTATTGTCTGCAAATGAGCGGATATTCTACAAACTTTTCGGCCTGGAAATCAAGCGCGAAATCAAGAAAAAATGGAGATCGCCCCTGCCTCACGGGGAAACCGACAGGCGGTCGTCCGTCTCGAACCCCTCCTCGAAGACGCCTTTCGCCTTGTAGGTCTTCAACATGAAGTGCGTCGCCGTGGAAAGCACGCCATCGAGAGTGGACAGTTCGGCCGCCACGAAATGCGCGACCTCCTGGAGGGAATCGCCCTTGGCGAAAACGAGCAGGTCGTAGCCGCCGCTCATGAGGAAGCAAGCCTCCACCTGCGCAAAGCGAGCGACCCGCTCTGCGATCTTTCCGAAACCGCAATCGCGCTGCGGAGTGATCTTCAGTTCTATTACGGCATGTACGGGTTGTGCCATGTTCTATCTCCGTTTGGTGCGGACAGTATACCATATATTCCGGCCGTCGCGCCATCTGTCAGCGCTGGACGCGTCCGGATCCGTCCCCCGCCATGAGCTGGCGTATTTCGGCGACGGTTGAAAGGTTCACATCAAGCTCGATGGAATGCTTCAGGCAGCTGGCGGCGGCGGCGTACTCGATGGTCTCCTGCGGGCCGAAGCCGTGGCCTATCGCGTACACGAGCCCGGCGGCAAACGAATCTCCGCCGCCCACGCGGTCTACTATGTGCACGTTGTAGTCGCGGGAGAAATACGCCTTTCCGCCCGCGTACAGCATGGCGCCCCAGATGTTGTCGGACGCGGATATGGAGCGGCGCAGGGTTATCGCCACGGTCTTGACGTTCGGGAACGCCTTGACGAGCTTGCGCGCCACGCCGACGTATCCGTCGCGGCTCAGCTTGCCGCCCGTTATGTCCGTATCCTCCGCCTTTATGCCCAGCACCTTTTCCGCGTCCTCTTCGTTGGCGACAAGATGGTCCACATGGGGCAGAAGCCTGGTCATCGTCTTCTTCGCCTGCGCCGGCGTCCACAGGTTCTTCCTGTAGTTGAGATCGCACGATATCCGCGCCCCGGCGGCGCGCGCGGCCTTGCACGCGTCCTCAACTATCAGCGGCAATTCGCCGCCCAGCGCCGGGGTGATGCCTGTGAAATGGAAGAAGCCCGCTCCCTTGAGGATGCGTTTCCAGTCGAAGTCTCCCCTTCGTGCGGTGGTGACGCCGGAGTTCATGCGGTCGTACACGACCTTGGACGGACGCTGGGACGCGCCCTTCTCGACGTAGTATATCCCCAGCCTGTCGCCGCCGCGCACGACTCCGGAGACGTCCACGCCCAGACGGCGAAGTTCGCCGAGCCCGGTGTCGGCTATGGGGTTTTCGGGGACGCGAGTGACGAATGCCGCCGGTTCGCCCATGACGGCGAGCGAGGCGCAGACGTTGGCCTCGGCGCCGGTATAGTAAGTCTCGAACGTGGAAGCCTGCGCGAAACGCCTGTATCCGGGCGGCGAAAGGCGCAACAGGAAATCTCCGAAACCAACTGTCTTCTTCATGTCATTGTCTCCTTTATTCATTGATGCGAAAAACGTCCCGGCCTCTCCATCCGCGCAAGCCGGGTCAGTCCTCCTTCGTGGCGAATCGCACCACGGCGGAACGGACGAACGCGGGGATCTCTGCGGAATCCGTTGTCAGGCGGCGGTCGGCCCACGGCAGATACCAGTCGAGCTTCCTGCGGCAGAAGAACGGGGGCATCTTTTCGCCTTCTACCGGTTCTGGCTTGAGTCCCTTGTCGAGTTCCGTCGCCCACGTGTTGCGCTTGTCACGCAGCCACATGACTGTCGTATTCCTGCCTTTCAGCCCCCAGATGCGCAGCCTGCGCGTGGCTGCATGAAACGGACGGAAATGCTCTGCTGCGGGGTCAAGGCCGTCTATCGCCGTCGCGAAACGCCTGAAGTGGCGCCAAAGGCCGTGCTGCGAGATGTACTGGTGGTCCCAATGCCACGGCTGTCCGCTGCCGGCAGATCCTGCGAAGAACGCCGCGAATATCTCGTCGTGCAGGAGCATGCCCGCCGAATCCAGCATGTACAGGTGTGAAAACGTCTTGTGCCCGCGTTCCACGGCGCCGGTTTCGGCCAGGATGGCCGGGCAGTCGTCCCGCCTGTCGCGCAGTTCGCGGATCGCGTCCGCGCACAGCACGTCCATCGGGCCGCTGCAGACGTCTAGCGATGCCGCCGGGTCGAGATACCTGTGCACCTGCATGTAATCGTTCCCCTTGAGGCCTGCCATCCAGTCGTACGTACGGAACGAACCGGCGGTCGCGAAGCTGCCGAGATTCTGCAGCGTCATCTTGCCGGGGTACAGCCGCTTCAGCTCGGCGAGCATCTTTTCGCTCCATGCGCCGATGACATCGAGACAGGAACCTTTGGCCGTAGCGCTTACGGACGGGCCGTCCATCCTGACGGACGTGATCTCGTTCCACAACTCCACGGCTATCAACGCGTCAGAGCTGCCGACGGCCTCTGCCACGTGGCGCGCCTTCGCAAGGTAGATGTCGAAGCACTTGTCGCTGGCGAACACGTCATACATGTTTTTAGCGTACGGCATGTAGGACGTGTTCATGAACGAGATCACGCCGGCGGCAGGATCCGCATCTACCTTTGGTCCAAGACGTCGGAAATTCTCGAACGTGAACTTCAGCCTGATTCCAAGCTGCCCGGCCCGGCCGACGAGCCACTTGAGGTTGTCCGTAGCCTCATCGGAGAACTCGTACGCCTTGGCTGGCATCACATCCACAAACGGCACTGAAAGCCACACGCGCATGAAGTTTCCGCCGTTTGCAGCGAACTTGGTCATCCAGCCGTCGTACAGCTCCCGGGCCTGCTGGGAAGGATTGGCGTTGCGGTCGAAGCACATGTTGCAGCCGACGGGTATCCAGGTCTTTCCGGCATCGTCGGCGAAATAGTGCGGATCGACAGGCGACACGCCGATCGTAGCGGCGGCGACGCGCATGATTCCGCAAAGGCACGTGGCCATCAGCAATCTTGTTCCTTCCATCGTGATCTCCGTCCGGCAATGATAGCAAAACAGGTGCAGGGCCGCAACGCGCGGCTACGACCATATGTCGTGGCGCGACTTCTCGCGCCATTCGCGCATGGAGCAGCCCGTAGCGCGCCTGAAACAGGTCATGAGATGCTTTTCGCTGGCGAAACCGGTACGGGCGGCGATCGCCTCTATCTTGTCGTCCGTCCTGGCCAGACAGTCCTTTACCGTCTCGATCCTGCGGGCACGGATGGCAGCTGCGATCGACATCCCGCGCACCTCGCGGAACCGCAGGTCCGCCAGGCGCCGCGACACCTTCAGGTGCCTTACCACATCCTCGACGCCGATGCCGCTGTCGGCGTTCGCATCGATGAACGCAAGGGCGCGTACCACGAGCGCTCCGCCGGAGGACACCGGCGCCGACGAGCCGCGCGCCACAAGGCGGACGCCGCCGCACGTCTCCATCAGCGCCGCGGGCGGCTTGCGCACAGACATCATACCTGCGAGTATTTCTGCGGCGCGATATCCGACCCTGGGGAAATCCGCCTCGATGCTCGTCAATCCCGGAGAAAGGTGGTTGCAGAGAAGCTCGTCGTTGTCGCAGCTCACCAGCGCCACGTCCGCCGGCACCGACACGCCGGCCTGGCGGCAAGCCTCCATGACAAGTATTGCCCTGTCGTCGTAAGCCACCATCACGCCTGCCGGCTTCGGCAGATCCCGTATCCACGCGATCAGCCGCGCGAAGTCGCGATCCGGCGAAAGGCCCTTGCCTGAAAAGACGGCGCACTGGCCGACCGCGGCGGAGAAAGCGGCGGCGCGCGCCTCGCTCCACGAGCTGCGGTCGTAGTCGTGGACGAACCCGAAGGACCTGAAACGTCCCTGCGCCAGGAGATGCGCGGCCGCCTCTCTGCCTATGGCGGCCGAATCGCTCTGAAGCCATGCTATCCCACGGCTGTCCTTTGGGAAGAGCGAACTGTCGAGAGGATCGAGCATCACGGTAGGTATGCAGGACCGTTCCAGCTCGGCATTCGCCTCGTGGGCGTCAGGGAAAGATGCTATGACGCCGTCTATGCCGGCGCGCGAAAGCGTCCTTACGAACGCGCGCGTGAAGTATTCCCGCGTACGTACGAAGCGTATGTCCCAGTGGGCCTGGGACTCTTCCAGGTAGCGGAACACGCCAGCCAGCTTGCGCCGGCCCGGTATGCCGGCCATGCGTATGGCGAGCAGCACGCGGCGCGGCGAAGCGGGATTGGAACGTATGGCTGATCCTGTCATCGAATATTGGCCCTTGCCGATCGGGCTATTTCCGCGCACCGCCTGCAGTTTGCCTCTATCTTGTCCCATTCGCCGGCCTTGATATCGGCCGTCTTTGCCATGTAGCTTCCGCCGCAGGCGGCGACGAAAGGCTTGGCTAGATAGGATGCGATGTTGTCAAATGTCATTCCGCCGGTCGGGACGAACCGGATATCCGGGAACGGGCCGTGGTAGAGCGTCAGGGCCGCCACGCCGCCTGATATCTCCGCGGGGAAGAACTTCAGCGTGGCGAGGCCGAGCTTGATAGCGGCGGTGATTTCCGAAGGGTTGGTGACGCCCGGGACGATCGGCATGCCTTCAGCCTGTGCGGCGCGAACGATGTCCGCATCCAGGCCGGGAGCGACGAGAAAATCGGCACCGGCGGCCTTTGCCGCCGCGATCTGCCCTTCCTTCAGGATCGTACCTGCGCCGATCGCCATCTGCGGGTGAGCCGCACGGATGGCGGCGACGGCTTCCGCCGCCCAAGGGTTGCGGAACGTCACCTCGATGGCCGGCACGCCGCCGCGCACGAGCGCGGAGGCGAGCGGCACGGCCGCATCGGCGGAAGGAACGGCAATAACGGGAAGGATGCCTATGCCGGCTATCTTGTCAAGTGCATTCATTTTTTCACATACTCCTTTTCAAGGAAGAACATCCTGGCTACGGCGACGGCCGCCGCGCCAGCGAGATAGAACAAAGCGAGGGACGAGAAGCCGCTGCGGAGCGACGAATGGTCGCCGATCCAGCCGAGGACGGTCGGCGCGGCGGATCCCATGGTGGCCGCGCACGCGAGCATGCACGAGCTGGCGGTGGCGTGGTAGCGGGGATCGATCACGTCGAACAGCGCGGCGAGGATGTTCGAATCGTAGACGCCCCGGAAGAATCCGAACGCCCCCATCGCCACGCAGCAGAGCGGAAGCGATCCCGCCTTGGCCATGAGGAGGATGAACGGGGCGGCCAGCGCAAGGCCAAGGGCGTTGATTTCCATGCGGATGCCGCGGCGGGACGCGGCGAACCGGTCCGTCACGCGCGCGGCGGCGGTTATTCCGCAGAACGCGCCGATGTAGTGCCACAGCACGGCGTGCATGGCGGCCGCGCCGGGCGCAAGATCCGCAAAGCTGTCGCGCAGGAACGTAGGCGTCCATATCTTGAACCCCACGTCCACATAGATCATCATGCCGAGAGCGAACGTCAGCAGCCACATGGACCGCTTGGGCACGATCGCCTTCATCGCCTCGCCGAACGACGGCCTGGCGGGAACGTTTGCGGCGGCGGCGGGCGGTTGCGTGTTCCGGAGCGCCAGCGCCAGGACGGCCGCCCATGCCAGGCCGAGGCCGCCAAACGCCCAGAACGGAATGCGCCACGCCTCGGCGGACCAGCCCGCCACCCATCCCGACAGGGTGGAGCAGATCAGTATGCCGCCGTACAGCCCGCACTGAATGATCGAGAAGGCGGTCGCGCGGGAATCGGAATGGAGCTGGCTCACGAGCGAGGTCATGCCGGGATAGTACGACGCCTGCCCCGAACCGTTCATCAGCCCGTATGCCAGAGCGAGCGTCCCGACGCCGGCGGCAAATCCGCCAAGGAATATGCCGCCGCAGAACATTGCGACGCCTATGACGACCATGCGCTTGCGCCCGAAGAGGTCGGCGGCCAGCCCTGCGAACGGCAGGGACAGCCCGTAGGCGAGCTGGAAGATCGTGCCCACCACGCCTATCTCCGTGCGGCTGACGCCGAAAAAGCCCTGTATCTGCGGAAGCATCGCGCCGAAGATCTGCCGGGTCCCCTGATGCAGGAAGAACGCCACGAACAGCAGCGCGAGGGCTATCCACTTGTAGTCCGCCTTTTTCATACGCTTGACAGGTGCTTGCCGCCATCGACCATCAGGTCGACGCCTGTGATGTAACGGCTTTCGGGCGCGCAGAGCATCACGACCGCGGAGACGCAATCTTCCGGAGCGCCGATGAAGCCGGCGGGGATCGCCTCTTCGATCTTGCGCTCGTACGCCTTGTCGGCGAGAGCCGCGACATTGCGGTCGGTACGTATCGTGCCCGGCGCGACGTTGTTGACGGTGATGCCGTCCTTGGCGAACTGCATCGCAAAGTTGCGCGCCAGGTTCTCCTGGGCGCTCTTGAGCGCGCTGTAAACCGCCATGTGGCGCAGGGGACGCTGCTGCTGCAGCGAACCTACGGTGACGATGCGCCCCCACTTCCGCGCGGCCATGGCGGGCTGCAGGAGCTGGATGAGCCGCACGGACGACATGAAGTCGATCCTGTACTGCGCGAGCATGTCGTCGTCCGAAATCTCATTCCATGGTTTCGGCAGCTGGAGGGAAGCGTTCAGGATCAGGATATCGACCCCTTCCGGGCCGAGCTGCCGTGCCAGGGCGTCCGGGCCGTCGGGACGCGCAAAGTCCGCCACGACGGCCGCGGCGGACACGCCGTCGGCCTTCAGCGCGTCCGCGGCGGAGCGGAGTTTCGGCGAGTCGGACGCGCCATGCAGGAACACGCGGGCGCCGCGGGCGCCGAGCCCGCGCGCGAGCGCGAACCCGATGCCCCGGCTGGATCCCGTGACTAGAGCCGTCTTGCCGGCGAGATTGCAGAATTCCGCCATCAGAACCGCCCGAACTTGTTGTAGACCTCGAACGGATCCATGCCCGCGGCCATCGCCTCGCGGCTCTTCTTCTCGTTCTCGAACCAGGTCTCCGCCTGTTCGAGGACGCGCACGGTGTCCTTCTGCGGCACGATGACGACGCCATCGTTGTCGCCGAAGATGAAGTCGCCGGGGTCGACGCGAATCTGTCCGTCGATGCCGTTTACGAAGATTGGAATCATGTACTCCGTGATCATCGAGCGGCCCAGGCCCTCCACGGGATTGCGGAAGCGGCAGAAAGTAGGGAAGCCCATGTTGATGAGGTAGTTGGAATCGCGTGTGGAGCCGTCGATCACGGCGCCGCAGCAGCCGTGCGCCCGCATGGCGGTGGCGGTGATCTCGCCGAACTGTCCGCAGTTCCTGTTGCCCTGGACGTCGGAAAGGAGGATGCATCCCTGGCACATGCTCTTCATGAGGCCGAGGCGGATGTTGTGCGTGTAGGGGTCGCTCTCCGGCGTGGACTTGCGGCGCACGGTAAAGGCGGGGCCGGCCACCTTCATGTCGACGGTCAGCGGGTATACGCCGCTTTCCATGCTGCGCCCCGGCATTCCGTACGCCTCCATCGAATCGTAGATGAGCGCGGTATAGAGCTTCAGGTAGCGCCGCCGCATGTCTTCGATGTCGTAGCACACCTTGAGGGGCTTGAGTTCGTATTCGTCGTGTATCTGGTCTGGTTGTTCGTTCATTTCTTTTTTCCTTCGCATGCCGGCATCGCCGGCGAGTCAAAGTTCCTTGTCTATCTCCGCTATTCCGTCCTTTGAAACCTGGATATATCCGACGCGGCCAGGCCGTACGACCACGGAACGGCCGCCACGCGACAGCGTGAACGGCGCCGTGCCGCCGTTCCAGAGCACCCAGCCCGTGGCATCGCACCCCGGGACCTTGAAGGTAACGACATTGTCGGGATCCCCCGGCTGCCGAGTGGAAGCTGCGCCTGCCGCCGACAGCCTGCGACCCACCTCGGCCCGAAGTCCGGCCCTGGTCGAATCGTCGGTGGCCGGCAACCCTTCGGCGCGAAGCTGCAGCTTCACCGTGGCAGGCAGCCGATCCGTCTCTGAAGACGAGACGCACGAAAAGTTCGCCCCCCACCATACGAGCGCGTCGATCACGCGAGCCTCCTCCTCCAGTGCGCGGAACCTGCCGGTTCTGAACCGCCGGGCCTCGTCCAGCACCATCACCACGTCAGGCGGATTGTCCGCAAGCGCAAGGCCGCCGAACGTCTTGGCCATGTCGCTCACGACACGTGCCGCCGGACGAGGCACGTTGGTCTGGTGCATCAGCCCCGCGGCCATGATCCCCTCCATGGGATCGCGCCACTGCCAGATGGAAATCGCCGATGCGCCCAGCCCGAACGCATGCGACACGAGCTGGCGGAAACGGCGGCAGTAGCCTTCCTCGTCGTCGCCATCTCCGCGTGGATCCAGCTCCTTGTTCGTGGGGTGGCATTTCGCGCCGCACTCGCCCTGGACGAGCGGTTGTCCGAAGACCCGCCGGTCGACGAACTTCAATTCGCGCGCAAAGCAGTCGGGCGACTTGTAGTAGTGCCTGTCCGTGAAATCCAGATTGGCGGCGGACAGCTGCGGATCGAGGGTGCGGACGGCAGATCCCCATCCCTGGTTGTTGCCGACCGAACAGAGGACGCCTGGACGCGCCACCCGGGCGGCGGCGCGGTTGTCAGTCGCCCAAGCGCGCATGTGTTCCGCCGCCTTGGCCATGTAGTCGACGGCCGTCTTTTCCGTGCCGCCAAGCTCCTTGATATCCACGGTCGGCTCGTTGCAGATGTCGACCATGAATCCGCCCACATCCCGGTATCGAGCGGTTCCGGACGCTGTGAGCGCCAGCTTCTTTGCGTACTCCGCCGGCCTGGTCTGCACCTGCCCCCACGTGCACCAGTACATCGTGATGCCGAACTTCTGCGCAAGCTGGACGAGCGCATCGAAGAAGCGCACCTCGCGTTCGCTGCCGAACATGCAGGAGCACCGCGTCCATTTCAGGCCATATGCCCGCATCTTCTTGAAGTCTTCGTAGTAGTAGAGCGGCGAACGGCCGGTGACGCTCCCGGACTGTCCCCAGAAGTTCTGCGTGCCGACCGTGAAGCGCGGGGCGTCATCGAACGCGATATGGTCGCCGACGACACGCGGCGAAGGAAGCGAGGCGCGAACCTTCGCATCCTTCACCACGAACGCGGTCTTCTCGCGATCCCAGAGCTGCCCGTCCACTGCCAGTTCTGCGGTAAGGAAAACGATGTCTGGCGCGACGAGGGGTATTTCCCACGGCACTGCCACGTCCTGCGTCTTCCCTGGCGGAAGATCGAGCGGGCAATCCTTGACGCACAGTACCTCTCCATTCTCGTTCGCAAGCGTGAAACGCACGTTCCCCTTCCTCGCCGTCTTCGAGAAATTCGAGGCGCGGGTCTGGAGCGTGGCGGTCTCGCCGCGATCGTATGCCGCCCAACCGGTCTCGGTTTCATGGATGAACGTGCGCGACACGAGCTTGGCGACAAGCGGAGCCAGCATCTTTTCGCGGACAGGCGAGCCGGCGGCGAACACGTCGGCGTCGTCAATGCCGAAGAACGCCCAGCTGGAGCCGGCGAACGTGCCGTTGAAGTGATGCAGGATCGCCGCCGCAGGGCCCCACGCCTCGCCATGCGCGTCCGTAGTTGACAGGACTGGCCGCCAGGCGCACCGGTTGGCGGAGAACCCCCTGCCGTCCAGGCCTAGCGGCCCTACGGCCGCATAGCCGCCGTGCCGTCCGGCGATGGAAGCCTCTGGTAGAATGCCCGCCATCTCCGGCGATCTCGTCACGTTGCGCACGTCCTCCAGCAGGAACGAAGGATCGAAGACGCCTATCTGTTCCGGTGCCGGGAAGAGGGCTGTACGGATGAAGGCGTAGCGGGTGTTGATGCGCGTGGAGGACTTCGCCAAACGGCGCACTTCGGGATCAGGATCGCGTCCGCTTCGCAAGTCTGCGATGGCGGCTCCGCACGGTCCCGTCCAGTTCCTGATGAACGCGCACGAGAGCCCGAAGTTCACGCGCCGGACGCGGTCGAAATGCACTTTGTCGCCCACGCCGCCGCGCGTCTTTGGAGAACGATCCCCCATGAACGCGAAATCCCATTCGGCGAAACGCACCTCTTGCCAGTCGTCTGACAGCGGCACCTTCACCCGCCAACGCGATCCGTCCTCCTCGTCAAGTTCCAGCGCGGCGAACGGCGTACCGTACTTTCCCCTTACAAGCAATGAGATCGCATCGTCCTTCGCGAAGAATCCGGCAGGCAGACGGGCGACCACGCTGTTGTAGTACCGGAGGCCGGGCACGGCGATCTCCAGGCCGGGCGCGCCGTCAGGGGCGACAACATCGACAAAGGTGGCCGCCGCCTCGGCATCGGAATGCGCATGCGCCCAGCCTGCCGCTTTCGGAAGAGGACGGGGGGTAGCGCCCGGCGGAAGTTCCGGAAGCAGATCGACAGGCCGCCTCCATTCGCCGCCGCGCAACACCGATGGAGCGTCGAACGCGTAGCCCCCCGATGTGAGCAGATTGCCGCCGGCTTTGAGGTAAGACACCAGATTCTCCGCCGCCTGTATCGGGAACAAGGCTCCGCACGGCACGACAAGCAGGTCGTACCGTGCCGCCGGGAAACCTGGGGCGGCCAACTCGTCGGCCGTTATGCGGCGGACTTCATAATCTGTTCCCAGCAAGGTCTCGAAAGTGGCGGGGGGCGTGGCAAAACCGTACTGGCCATGCCCCGCAACCGACATGTCCAGCACCGCTATGCGCCCCGCCGCAAAAGCGGCAGACGCTGCAAACAACACGGATGCTGCCAGCGTTTTCATTGCCTGTCTCCCTCTCAACGGACGATCACTGTCATTCCACCCTGTTGGACGTCAAGATACAAGCATCCGCCTTCGGAACGCAGATTCACGGGACGGCCGCCTGCAGGACCGGCAACCGCCAGCGTCCATGTGACAGGCGTCTTGAAGCCGGCAGACGTGATCAGCGCGTACGATCCCTCTGCGGGAGGCGTCGCGAACGTGACGCTGGCAGTGCAGGCGGCAGGAAGCGCCAACGTCGCCAAAGGTGCCGAAATCACGCACCCCCCCCCTATGATGGGAGTTTCAGCCGAGTCATAGGTAAAAGTGAAATCGCCCGATGCGACCTGGATGTCACCTTTGAAATCCTGCGCGAACGATGGCAGGCGGGCCGCCGATGGCGCGCTGACAGCCCCCTCGCCGGCCACAGTCACGCCGGATACGTCAGAGAATCCAGACGGCAGCCAGCCCAGCCACTTGCGCATCAGATAGGCTTCGATCGCCAGACGTTCCGTCCCTGTCACCTCGCGGCCGTAGAGAAGTATCTCGCCCTGTATCTCGCCATTATCATATTCCTGCGTATTGTAGAAATTTGCAAAAAATCCGACGTTGAAAAGATCGGATACAGTCGTGAAGGAAAACACTTCCGGCCTGCCCGTGAACCCGCTCGAACGGTCGGTTTCCACGCCGTTGAGGTGGATCAGCCCGTCCCTGATGTTGCTGTCGGTATCATCCGTAAAGATCGGCGCCGACACATTGCCGCGCGCCCGGTTCTTGATCTTGCCGCCGGCGGAGATGTTGTCCAAGACCGGCGTGCCGCCGCCGCGAACGGAGTCCTGCACGATAAATACGGTACGCGCGGGAATCGGCGCATCGTGGCTGGTGTCGCCTGTCTGGATCGCCATGCCATCCTGCCAGCCGACCACACGCATGGCATTGCCGCTGTTTTGCGCCGTCCTTGAATAATCGTAGAAATGGTTGTAGTCTATCCAGTTGCAGACCGGTCCTACGCCACGCGCCTCCTGGCGAAGCGTTGGCAAGCGTTCGCCAACGCCCCAAAGCAAACGGGTTCCCGTCTTATATGGCTCGGCTTCGCGTTCCCAAATGGCATATATCTCGTCAGGACGGCCACTGTTGGGGGCGTGGTCTTTGCGCGTGTAGACCGCCGTACGCACGCTAGGATCGAACCAGCCGACGCGGCCATCCGCGGGCAGCGTGTTCTCCGTATACGGCAACGGCTCGTCCGGAATCGCAATCTCGCCGCCGGCCAGCGTCAGCGTGCCGGAGAAGCTGCCGCCGAGGGTCAGCTCGCCGACTTCCGTAGCGTCAACCGAACCAGTTCCGTAAAGTTCTGCGCGTGCGGGGCCGGGGCCGCCATATTGCGACACGAGCCCCCATTTCCTGGCGAGATAGCGTTCTGCCGCCACACGCTGGACATCGGTGATCTCATCTGCGAAGAACATCATTTCGCCGTAGCACTGTCCGCCAGACTTCTGCCAATCGCTCGCGCCGGAGCGCCCGGGCATGCCAAGTGCGGTAAAGGACATGGCGGAAGGCGAACTGACGCTGACGATCTGCCAGCCGCTGGCGTTGAAGGTCGTTTCAGCAGGGTCTATGGAACGCCCGTCAATCCAGACGGAAACGGACTGGTTTGTGGTGATCGGATCAGATGGCGCATGGGAGAAGTCGGCCCCGCGTCCAAGGGCGCGCGTGTAGGTGCCCAGCATCGCGGCACCTCCGCCAAAGGCGCTGCCGAATACCATGACGACGCTCTTGATTCCGTACGTCTGGTCTTGGTTTTCCCCACCGACCTCCTGGATCATCAACCGCCGCTGCTCGGAACTGGTACTATTTACATCCGATTCGGTACCATTGTTGTTTCTTGTGTACTTCCGTGTTCCTGCAGACGAATATTCGCCACAGCAGATGTATGAAAGACCGTTCAATCCGTTAGTGACAAGATATGGATACACATGGGGGAATATATTGCTGTTCGGAGCGCCATTGGAAGTCAGTCGATTATTCCGCAAGCGCCAGGACGTCTGTGAAGCGCGGCAATCGTCTACCGCCTCGATCAGCGGGTAGCGGTTCGTGTAGAAGAGATCGTACTTGCCAGCGCAGCTTTCGCCATCGTAACTGGTCGTACGGCCCACATTGTGGCAGGTTTCCGTCTGGGAAGGATCGAACCAGAGCGCGACCGAATCGCGCCAGCTTTCGCCAGCCAGCGCTATCGAACCGCCGTCAGAGCGAATGAGAGCGCTGGAACCGACAGAAAACGTGGCGGAAGCCCCCTCCTCCACGACGGCTGCCATGCCAGGTGCGATGGTCAACGCGCTGACATCGCCGGACACCGGCACACGGCAGATGCTGCAGTTGCCATCTGGAACAACGCTGCCCGATCCAGATACCGTTCCCGTGAAGTTTGTCAAGCGTTCGTGGAACACCAGATGCGAATTGCCGCCCAAAACGAAATTGTTGGCGTTGCCCCCCCATGCTGCAGACTGGGCGACAGTTCCGCCAAACGGCGCCGGAACGGACGGCTTGATTGTCACCGTCTTGCCTGCAGGAATCTGGATGGCGGATGACGCCGGTACGGCAGTATCCGTGAAGATATTGAAACCACGGGAAGGTGCGAACGTTTCTCCTGCCGCAAGACCGAGCGCGTTCGTACCTGCGATGGCGACATCGTCCGAATCGATCGTCCACGTGCATTTTTCGGCGGCGGGCGCCTTGACGATGCAGCTGGTGCCTTTGAAATGCACGGTACCGGCGACCGCGTTGCCGTCGTCGTCCACGAATCCGAAATTCGCCGCATCGAAAGGCGCGGCATCCGCTCCCTCGTCGCTGCGCCCCGCGTCGATCTGCGTTGCGCCCTTTACGCGGAAGCCGCCCGTGCCTGACGTATAGACGGCGCGCAGCCGGCGAATCAGTCCAGCGGCGGCGTCGGCAGTGACGTCAAGCGTGACTATGCCGTTTGTCGCCTGAAGCGAATACCAGCAGCTGGTGTAGGATGTTCCATCGGTGGGCTTGCACACGATGGTCGCACCGCCATGCGCGTCGATCGTGCTGCCGCGCACGTTGAGAGCGTCCGCGCCGGAACCGATGACGACATAGCTTTCACCGGCCAGAAGGACTACGTTGGTCACGGCGATGGCGATAGACGTACAGAGACCAACGGCCGCTGCAACCAGCATCTTCATTGTCGTTTTCATTGTTCGTTCCTTTCTTGTTCTAACACGTGGATTTGTTCGCGGCTAACGCCGTCGTAAGCGTCTTGTCCTTTGACATGGGCGCGACCGAGTTGGAGGACGGGCCGATCTGCGAGAGCCAGAAGCTGGAGGCCGAAGCGGCGGGAGCGCCGCTTCCCCGATGGGATAGCGACGGCAGAGACGCGCATCCGCAGGGGAGAGCGACGAAAAACCGCAAATCTGGCATGGCCTGGATCATGATGCCATTTCTAGAAGTCCTTTCAGATATCCGATCGCGAAAAGACGGCCCAGGGATTCGTAGCCTGGACGGTCGTTGGCTTCACCGGCCATGGTAGGCACGTGATCCACGCGAGCGGGGCCGGAATACCCGATCTCGCGATAGGCGCGGATGCAGGCGGCCATGTCGGTCGGGCCGTTGTCGTGGAAGGTTTCGTGAAAATCGGTTTTGGTGCCGCGCACGTCCCGGAAGTGGACGAACTTGATTGCGGAGCCGAAATGGCGGATCGCAGCAGGGATGTCCGGGCAATCGTCCATAAGCGCGAACGTTCCCTGGCACATGGTGATGCCGTTGCGGTCGCTGGGCGCCAGCGAAAGGACGCGATCGAAATCCGCAACCGAGATGCCGATGCGCCCTACATGGCGGATTTCCGGCACAGGGGGGTCGGAGGGGTGGAGGGCCAGGTTGACGCCCGCCTCCTCGGCCACCGGCACGAGAGCCTTGAGCATGTAGGCGAGATTCTCCCACAGCGTCTCGCGCGTCAGCTCGCCGATCTCCGTAGGTTCGTCCTGCGGCCAGTCCGCATGGCGGTAGCCGCATGTAAGGGCGCCGCCGCGTTCGCGGATATCGAAACGGTTGCGTACCCAGTTGAAGTGGGCGGTCCAGTTGTAGCAGAGCGTGCCGATGCCGAGAGTCCCCATGTTGCGCACGAGCGAGACCATGTTTTCAAGCTCCTCGTCGCGTCCTGGGAGTCCGCGTTTCAGCTTCTGGTTCGGAGGGGCTGGCTCAATGACGTCCAGGGTGAAACCGTGGTCGCGATACGTCTTCTGCATGGCTGCCAGCTTGTCGAGGCTGCGGGCGACCTCTTCCATGCGGCCGTCCGGCATGCGGCCGACGGCGTGCGTCACGCCGATCTGCGCCGCATAGTCCCACTGCATGTCTGGAGCACTCCTCAAATAGTCGGAAATGATCATGGCTGCACTCTCCTAACCTGCCTTTGCCGCACGTGAGTATAGCAAAAAAGCGCCGCAGAGAAGCGTCAATTAAGGCAAAAACGGGTTCGCAATCCGGCAAAAACGCCTGCGCCGTTGACAGATCGGGTCTGGTTTGATAATCTACGCGCCGCTCGTTCCGGACAAGGCGACTCTCCACGTGCGGGTGCACGACGGGAAGCGACGTCTCTACGGATCAACTTGCTAGGAGGGCATATGAATTGTCTCGCCTATCTCAGCAAGCGACGCCTCTCGCCGAGGCGCTGAACGCCCAGCGCATCAACCGCTTGGCGCATTTTGACGTGCCCGGACACAAAGGCGGGCGAATGAACCCCGAACTGCCCGACTACTTCGGGCCGCTCTGCATGTCGTTGGACGTCAATTCCATGAAGCCCCTCGACAACCTTGGGCATCCCGTCTCCGTCATCAAGGCGGCGCAGGAGCTGGCGGCAGAGGCGTTCGGCGCGGACCATGCCTTCTTCATGGTCAACGGCACCACATCGGCGGTGCAGACCATGATATGGGCCTCGTGCGGACGCGGCGAGAAGATCATCCTGCCGCGCAACGTGCACCGCAGCGCGATCAACGCGCTTGTCGTGAACGGCGCGGTGCCAGTCTATATCAATCCCGGCCGCAACGCCCGCCTCGGCATACCGCTTGGCATGGGAGTGGCGGATGTGAAACGGGCCATCGCGGAGCATCCAGACGCCAAGGCGATACTTGTCAACAACCCCACCTACTACGGCATCTGCTCCAATCTCGTCGAGATAGTGAAGATGGCGCACGAAGCGGGGATGATGGTTCTTGCAGACGAAGCGCACGGCACGCACTTCTACTTCCACGAAGACCTGCCCGTTTCCGCAATGGCTGCGGGATGCGACATGGCCGCAGCCTCGCTCCACAAGACCGGCGGCAGCCTGACGCAAAGTTCCATCCTGCTCACACGCAAACCGGTGAACCCGGACTACGTCCGCCAGGTCATAACGCTCACGCAGTCCACGTCGGCCTCGTACCTGCTCCTCTCGTCGCTCGACATCGCGCGCCGCAAACTTCACTTCAAGGGCCGCGCCATGTATCAGAAGACGATGGAATTCGCCGACTACGCCCGCGAGGAGATCAACGCCCTGGGCGGCTACTACGCATTCGGCCCCGAACTGGTGGACGGGGATGCCGCTTTCGCGTTCGACCGCACGAAACTCTCGGTGCATACGCGCGACATCGGACTTGCAGGCATCGAGGTGTACGACCATCTTCGCGACGACTACGGCATCCAGATCGAATTCGGCGACATCGGCAACCTCCTGGCCATACTCTCGGCAGGAGATCGCATGATGGACGTGGAACGGCTCATCTCCGCGCTCGCGGAGATAAAGCGGCTCCACGAACGCAGCGCGGCAGGGCTCTTCGACCACGAATACATCGATCCTGCAATCGCGATGGCGCCGCAGGAAGCCTTCTACGCCAGAAAGCGCCGCGTGCCAATGGCGGAATCCACCGGCCTCGTGGCCGGCGAATTCGTGATGAGCTACCCGCCGGGCATCCCGATCGTCGCCCCTGGCGAACGCATCACCCCGGACATACTGGAACACATCCTCTTCGCCAAGGACAAAGGCTGCTTCATGACCGGCACGGAAGACATGAACTTGGATTACATTCAAGTAGTAAGTTAAAAGGTCAACCTTTTAGCCCTCCAACCTTTCAACCCTTCAACCTTTCAACTCCTATGGAACTCTGGTATACCGACGAACACACGAGCGACGTGCGCTTCTCGATGAAGGCGTCCGTCCAGGTCGCCTCGAAGAAGAGTGCGGTCCAGCAGATCGACATACTCGATACGCCCGCCTACGGACGCGTGCTGGTGCTGGATGGCGGCCTCATGACAACCGAAAAGGACGAATTCATCTACCACGAGATGATAACCCACGTCCCCATGGCCGTAAACCCGCACGTCAAGAACGTGCTTGTTATCGGTGGCGGAGACGGAGGAACCGTGCGAGAGCTGACGAAGTACCGCACCATCGACTCGATCGATCTCGTCGAGGTGGACAAGGACGTGGTGCTGCTCGCCAAGAAGTTCCTGCCGTTCACCTCGTGCAAGCTGAAGGACAGGCGCGTTAGCGTGTGGTTCGAGGAAGGACTCCGGTACGTGCGCGGCAAGAAGGCGGAATACGACCTCATCATAGTCGACTCGTCCGACCCCTATGGGCCGGCGGAAGGACTCTTCACGCGTGAATTCTACGGCACGTGCTTCAAGGCGCTGCGCGACGACGGCATCCTGATCAACCAGCACGAGTCGCCTTTCTACGCCGCCCACCAGACGAGCGTCAGGAACGCCCATGCGCACATCGCCGTCGAGTTCCCCGTGTCCACCGTCTACCAGTGCCACATTCCAAGCTATCCGTCAGGGCACTGGCTCTTCGGTTTCGCCTCCAAGAAGTACCATCCCATCGGCGACCTCGACGAGGCCCGCTGGAACAAACTTGGCATCAAGACGCGCTACTACAACACGGAGCTTCATCGCGGCGCGTTCGCGCTGCCAAATTACGTGAGGGAGCTGTTGAAAAGCTAACCCCTCAACCTTTCAACTCTTATGTTCATCGCAGCCACTTCAAGCTACACCAACGCCGACATCGTGCTCTTCGGCGCGCCGTACGACTCCACCACGAGCTTCCGTCCGGGGACGCGCTTCGGACCGGCGGCGATACGCAACGAGTCGTTCGGCATAGAGACGTATTCGCCATACCAGGACAAGGACCTGGAAGACGTCCGCGTACACGATGCTGGCGATCTGGAACTTCCGTTCGGCGCTCCAGACCGCGCGCTCGACATGATCGAGGCGCAGGCGGCGGCAATCCTTGCGGACGGCAAGACGCCATTCCTCCTCGGCGGCGAACACCTCGTGACGCTTGGCAGCGTGCGAGCGGCGGCAAAGCGCTTCCCCAACCTGCGCATCATCCATTTCGACGCCCACGCCGACTTGCGAGAGGACTATCTTGGCGTCAAGCTTTCCCACGCCTGCGTCCTCCGCCGGTGCCACGACCTTCTTGGCGACGGGCGCATCTGGCAGTTCGGCATCCGTTCCGGCACGCGTGACGAATTCATGTTCATGCGCAATGGGCATGTTGTCACCGAGCCATTCTCCGCAAGAACGCTGGCGAGCCTCTCCTTCCCGGCGGACACGCCCGTCTATCTGACGGTAGACCTGGACGTGCTAGACCCGTCGGATTTTCCGGGGACCGGCACGCAGGAGGCTGGCGGACTGCGGTTCGGCGAACTGCTGCCGGCGCTGACCGAAATCCTGTCGCGCTTCCGCGTCGTCGCGCTCGACAACGTGGAGCTTTCGCCGCCGCTCGATCCATCCGGACGCTCCACCGCCCTCGCCTGCAAGCTCCTGCGGGAGGAGCTGCTGGCCATGGTCTGATGGCCTTCAGCAGGAAAGTTCCGCGATGGGAATCTTTCGGGACGCGCCTGGGACGTCCGCCACGAAACGAGGCAGTCCGAGCCCGCCAATCCGGGCGGCGCACTCGCGTTCGATCTCTATGGCGCGTTCCAGCGGAACGCGAAAGTGGGCGATGCCGGCCACAGGGTCGCACTGGAACACGTAGTATGGGCGCACGCGCGCACGCTGAAGTGCGCGAAAGAGATCAAGCATCGCGTCCGCCGAATCGTTCACGCCGGCGAGCAGCACGGTCTGGCATGAAACAGGGATGCCTGCATTGACGAGGTTCACGCAGGCGGCAGCCGCTTCGGGCGTCACTTCGTCGGCATGGTTGAACTGCGTATTCACCCACACCTTGCCGCCGACCGCGAGCCGGGCGGCGATTTCGCGCGTCACGCGCGCGGGGTTCACACAGGGGGCGCGCGTGCAGAGCCGTACCACATCGATCTGCGGCAGGTCGGCGAACGCCCGGACGAAACGCATCACCTCGTCGTCTGGCAGCACGAGCGGATCGCCGCCGGAAAGCAGCACGTCGCGCACCAGCGGATGCTCCTGCACGTAGGCGGCGCATGCGGCCAGCTCCTCGTCCGACCGTACCACCTCCGCGTGCTGCAGCAGCCCTTTTCGCGTACAATGGCGGCAATTCATGAAGCAGGCGTTCGAGGTCATGATCAGCACACGGTCGGGGAAGCGCTGCTTCAAGCCGAAGCAGCCGCCAGCCTCGCCCTCCTCGTCGAAGGGATCGGGGCCAAATTCCTCTTCGTCCTCCAGTTCCCGCACATCCGGCTCCATCTGCAGCCGGAACGCGTCGCTTGCGTCTGCGAGCGCTCGCGCATAGTCGCAGGCGACGAACGGAAACCTCGCCGTCACCTCTGCCAGTCTTTCATCGTTGTTCATTATAGGCGATGGCATGCGTGCTACAGACCGTTCTGCCTGGCGATGAGGGTATCCGCGCCGTACATCTTGCGGAGCTTCGGCTTCTCGATCTTCCCGGTGGGGTTGCGCGGCACGGGCGCGAAGATGACCTTGCGCGGACGCTTGTAGCGTGGCAGGTCGAGGCAGAAGCGGTTCACTTCCTCCTCGGTGAGGGTCTGTCCCTCCTTCACCTCGATGATCGCGGCGGCGATCTCGCCGAGGCGCGCGTCCGCGAGACCGATCACGGCCACGTCCTTGATGGCGGGGTGCGCCCGCAGGAAATCCTCGATCTGGACGGGATAGAGATTTTCGCCACCGGTGATGATCACATCCTTCGCGCGATCCACGAGGTAGATGAACCCGTCGCGCAGCTCGGCCATGTCGCCCGTGCGGAGCCAGCCGTCGTCGGAGAGTATCTCCTTCGTCGCCTCCGGGTTCTTGTAGTAGCACTTGAGCACGCCGGGGCCCTTAACGGCCAGCTCGCCAACCTCGCCGGGGTTCACCTCGCTGCCGTCGGGGCGGACGATCTTGGTCTGCCAGCCGTAGCCCGCCACGCCGATCGCGCCCACGTGGTCGATGTTCTCGATGCCGAGATGCACGGCGCCGGGGCCTGTGGATTCGGAGAGGCCGTAGTTCGTGTCGTAGTCGTGCTTCGGGAACACGGCCTTCCAGCGCTTGATAAGCGCGGGCGGCACGGGCTGGGCTCCGATGTGCATAAGACGCCACTGGTCGAGACGGTAGTCGGCGAGCTTCACGTCGCCGCGCTCGATGGCGTCGAGAATATCCTGCGCCCAGGGGACGAGCAGCCACACGATCGTGCATCGCTCCTCGCTAACGGCGCGGAGTATCCACTCGGGCTTCACGCCCTTGAGCAGGACGGCTTTGCCACCCACGAGGAAACTCCCGAACCAGTGCATCTTCGCGCCCGTGTGGTAGAGCGGCGGGATGCAGAGGAATGTGTCGTCCTTCGTCTGGCCGTGGTGATGCCGTTCCACCTCGCACGAGTGCGAAAGGCAATGATGCTGCAGCACGATGGCCTTGGGGAAGCCTGTGGTGCCGGAGCTGAAGTAGATGGCCGCCTCGTCGTCCGGCGTGAGAGGAACGGCGGGCATGCGCGACGAGCAGTAGCCCACGAGGTTGCGGTAGCTCTCGGCAAAGGTGGGGCAGTCGTCGCCCACGTAGAGGCGCAGCTTCACGCGTGGCACGCGGTCTGCAATCTGCTCCACGCGGCCGATGAACTCGGGGCCGAACACGAGCACGTCGGCGTCCGCGAGCTCCAGGCAGTACTTTATCTCGTCCGCCGTGTAGCGGAAGTTGAGCGGCACGGCAAGGCAGCCCGTGCGCAGCACGCCGAAGTAGATGGGCAGCCACTCCAGGCAGTTCATCAGGAGGATGGCCACCTTGTCGCCCTTCTTGAGTCCGCGCGAGAGGAGGAAGTTCGCGAAGCGGTTCGCCTTCTCGTCGAATTCAGACCATGTGATCTCACTCCGGAACGCCTCCACGGGCGACGATTCGATGAGCGAGTATTCGCGCCAGGTGGTGTTGCGCTTCTCCAGCTCCTGCGGGTTGATTTCCACGAGCGCGACGTCGTTCGGCCACTCCTTGGCGTTGCGGGCGAGTATTTCTGTGATTTGCATGCCGCTATTCTAGCATAGTTTCAGGGCACTCGCGTTTATTTTGTGGTATACTTTTCACCGTCTGCGGCATGTGGACGACTTAAAAGGAACAGATATGGCAAAACCGTTGAATATGATAGTATGCGGATCGCTGGTGCCCGATCCGCTCCAAACGCTGGAACCCGTCCAGACGCCTCAGGGACCTGGACTCAAGAACGAGCAGATGCTCCCGAGCGTGCTCGATCCATGGGCGGCATGCGCCCTCTACGAAGCGGCCAACCTGGCCAAGCTGCGCCCCGGCTCGAAAGTGACGCTAGTTGCAGTCGGTCCGAAGGCGAAACTTCAGCAGCTGATGATGACGGTTGCTCAGAAGGCCCCATTCCAGCTTGTAGCGGTAAATGCTCCCGCCGGAGGTTTCACGGACGCGCAAGAGACGGCAACCGAGCTTGCAAAGGCTATCAAGGCCATGCCTGACCTCGATCTCCCGTCCACGCTTCTTTTCGGGGGCTGCGCTTCCGCCTCTCGCGACGCCGGGGTGACGCTCCAGTTCGTTGCCGAGATGCTTGGCATCACGGAGTTCTTCATGGGCGTAGACGAATTGAAGCTCGCGGACGACGATTCGTTCACCGTGCTGGAGCGCATCGAGGGCGGCAAGTACCTGTCCTCCACCTGTGCAGGTTTTCCCGTCGCGGTTGGCTGGGCCACCGGCAGCCTCCCCGAACCGCCGAACAACCCGCAGACGGGCATGATGAACATGCGCGGCATAATGCCGGCGCTTATGAAGGCGCCTGTCGCAAATGTCGGCATTGGCGGCATATCGTACGAAAAGGCCGAAGTGCCGTCTGCCAAACGCGCTACGGTCGTGAAGAAGGACATGGCGGTTGACGATATCGCCAGAGAAATTGTCGAGTGGATCAAGGGTTGAGGCATACAATGAAGATAGCAGCATTCACGATTGACGGAAATGGAACATTCGCGCAGGACGTGCCGGCATTTGCCGCCGCCATCGCAGCCGCGGGAGCGGATGTGATACTCGTCCCTGGCACATCGCGCGTACGCCGGTCTTTCCCCGCCGCCGCCCTGCGCGCAGGCGCCGCGATCGATACAAACGCAGTGGCCGTGCTGGCGGACGGCGACAAGGTTTCCGTCCAGCGCTGGGCCTACCGCCAGCGCATCCTCACCACATTCACACGCAAGGCCCGCCCGTGGATAATCGCGACCGATCCTGCGCTCTTCGCCGACATATGCGCAAGCCTCGGCGTGCAGCCAGAACCGCTGGCGGCAGATGCAGAAGCGTCAACTCGCACGAAGATCAACGGCGTCGTCGCGGCCGGAACGGGCGGAGAATCGACGATCAAGCCCGATTCGCCCCTCCTTTTTGTCGCCGGAGCGGGCTGGACCAAAAAGCAGGCAGACGGCGCAACACACCTTGACGAGGCAGCGGCCACCATCACCGGTTTCCTGGCGAAGTCTGGCGCATCGCTCGGTTCGTCCAAGTCGCTTGTCGACATGCCGGAAGCTGCAAAGGCGTTCCGTTTCATGAGCCACATGAACCAGGTCGGACAGACGGGCGCCACGCCGCGCCACGCAAAGGGCCTTTCGACATGTTGCCATGGCGAGGAACCGCATGTCGTCGGATGGCGTTTCGTCAACGACCGCCGTGCCGTGAACCTGGATGCAAATTGCGGCTGGGCGCAAGGCAAGGCGGACATCCTGTACGTGGCTGACGCCTTCGCGGTCATGAAGAGGGTCAACGAACTGCTCGCGTAGCAGTTCGCCCTCGCGGCGCCGCGCCGGCGCCACCCTGCGCCTTGCGTACTGTCACGGAACCGGGATGGTGGAGAGCATCTTGTCGATGACCATGTCGCTGTCCACGTTTTCCGCCTCGGCCTCGTAGGTGAGGAGGATGCGATGGCGGAGCACGTCATGCGCGATCTCCTTCACATCCTGGGGCGTGGCGTAGGCGCGGCCGTGCAGAAGCGCGTTCGCGCGGGCGGCTTTGTTCAGGCAGAGCGTGGCACGCGGCGAGGCGCCCACCTGTATCTGCTCCTTGAGCGACTCGAGCCCCTTCACCTTATCAGGCTCGCGCGTGGCGAAGACGATGTCGAGAATGTAGTCGCCCACCTTCTCGTCGCAGTACACTTCCTTCAACGTCTCGCGCAGGGCCAGGATGTCGTCCATAGTGGCGACGGCGGAGACTTCCGGCGCTTTCGCCTGCTGGGCGAACCTCTCCATTATACGGCGCTCGTCGCTGCGGCTGGGCGTCTCCACGAGGCACTTGAACATGAAACGGTCCACCTGCGCCTCGGGAAGCGGATAGGTGCCCTCCTGCTCGATCGGGTTCTGCGTAGCCAGCACGAGGAACGGCTTTGGCAGCCGGTAGGTGGTCTCGCCGATCGTCACCTGCTTCTCCTGCATTGATTCCAGCAGTGCGCTCTGCACCTTCGCGGGAGCGCGGTTGATTTCGTCCGCAAGGAGCAAATTGGTAAATACAGGGCCTTTCTTCGGCGAAAACTCGCCCGTCTTCGGGGAATAGATGAGCGTACCCACCACGTCTGCCGGCAGCAGATCCGGAGTGAACGAGATGCGCTTGAAATCGAGGCCGAGCACCTTGGCGAGCGTGTTTACGCTCAAGGTCTTGGCGAGGCCCGGCACGCCCTCCAGAAGAATGTGCCCGTCCGTCACCAGCGCCAGCACGAGACGATCTATCAGCTTCTCCTGCCCGACGATCACCTTGCCGACCTCTTCCTTGATCTTCGTCACCAGCTCGCCCTGCGCGGCGATCCTGTTTGTCGCATTCTGCAAATCCATCTGTCTTGTTCCTTTCACTGACTGGATCCGGACGGGGCCTGCGACGCCCCTATTCGCGGATGCGGCATAAATATACCGCAATCACCCCCTTCCCTGCAAGAGGATAACCGCCTCTTTCCTCCAATTTCTAACATGCCGCTAACACGCGATCAAGGACCGCCGTCCGTCTTTTTGCTCCATACGCTGGCAAGCACGGAACCTGAAAAATTCATCCATATGGAAAACACGTTCGCCGGAAGCGCGGCAACGGCGCTGCCAAGGACGCCTGCGGCGAGCGCTCCAGCCATGCCGCTGTTCTGCATACCGACTTCAATGGCGACAGTACGGGCCTCGACCTCGCCCATGCGCGTGAAGCGCCCGACAAGCCGCGTCAGCCAATATCCGCTTGCGTAGCCGATGGTGTTGTGGGTCACGGCGGCCACGATGATAAGCACCCCGGCCGATGCAAACGTATCGCGGCTGGGCGCGGTCAAGGCGAGTATCGTAAAGCAGATTCCCGCCATCGAAAGCAAGGAAAGGATGTGGTCTAAAAGTGCCTTGTGCGCATCGAACTGCCGTTTGAGCAGCCAATGCGCGCCCCCGCCGGCGACAATCGGAAGAACGACCACCTTCACGATCTCCCACATCATTTTCGCGATGTCGATCTCCACGAACCGTCCGGCAAGCAATTTCATCGCCAACGGCGTGACCAGCGGAGAAAGAAGCGTGGAGCAGCATGTCATCGTCACCGACAGCGCGACATCCGCCTTGGCGAGATAGGCTACCACGTTTGATGCCGTGCCGCCGGCGACCGACCCCACCAAAACGCATCCTGCCGCCAGCTCTCCTGAAAAGCCAAGGCACTTCGCGATGAAAAAACCGACGGCCGGCATTACAAGAAACTGAAGGACGACCCCTGTCGCC
This sequence comes from Verrucomicrobia bacterium UBA3624, assembly GCA_002373695.1. Classification (GTDB taxonomy): domain Bacteria; phylum Verrucomicrobiota; class Kiritimatiellia; order RFP12; family UBA1067; genus RUG572. The sequence goes on along the minus strand of DFLH01000065.1, from coordinate 32,849 downwards.
ACGGCCCATGGACGTTGCGCCACGCGAAGAAAGTCGCCAGGGGACAACGTTGTCCCCATCCCGAACATGATCAGCTGTATCGCCGGCACGACACACGACATCAGCTTGACTCCGCACCATTCCGTGAATGCGCCCGGGAACGCGAACGCGAGCGCCGCGCTAGCGAGAATCGCAAGGCCAAAACCCTGCCTCTTCAAGATGTGTAAAATCGCCCTCAAGTGCGCGTGACATTGTACCACGCACTTCTGCACGGCACAAGATGGAATTCCAAATGCGCGAGGGGCTTTGAAATTCCGCAAAGCGCAAGACGTATTGCGATTTACGGATGATTTGTGCATATGCGCCCGCCTTTCCGCATTTGCATGCTGGTGACAGCGTGAACCAACGGAGGGCAAGCCGCGTTTAACCGTAAAATGCGCTTTGAGGTGACAGCGAGGGACACGGCTGGTGTCAAGCGGACGTTTTCGCGGGAAGCGGAGACGCGGGACGGCCTGATGCTGCAACTCCGCGCCGAAAAGCTGCTCGTCCTCAACGTGAAGGAGATTGTAGAAGTTCGCGAACTGCCCCCCTTGTGGCATCCATCATGGCTCAAGCCAGTGACAGGATTCGACATCGAGATGGGGCTTCGCCAGCTGGCCTCGATGCTGCGAAGCGGCGTCACATTGCTGAAAAGCCTTGCGACGGTGCAGGAGCAGGCTTTCTCCCCGCGCGCAAAGCGTACCTGGATGCGCGTAAAGAACCGCGTTCTGCAAGGCGGTTCTTTTTCGGAGACCCTGTCCGAACAACCCAAACGTTTCGGGGAAATCATTGTGCGCCTTGCAGAAGTAGGTGAAAAATCCGGCGAACTGGAGCAGGCGGTTTCCCGTGCCGCAGACCAGATGGAGGCGCGGCGCAACCTCCGGACGGCAGTCGTAAACGCGCTGATGTATCCGGCCATCGCCGTCCTCATGGCCGTAGGCGTAAGCGCATATCTGGTAGTGGCAGTCATTCCAAAGGTTGCAGAGTTCCTGCAGGCTGGCGGCGCCGAACTGCCGCCAATCACAAGGATGCTCATGGATTTTTCCGCCTGGGTGAACGTGAACGGGCTGACGGTCCTCGCGGGGACGGGTGCCGCCATAGCGGCATGGTGCGCCATACGCCTGCACGAGGGCGGGCGCGAACTTGAGGATGTCTTTCTGCTGAAGGTTCCGGTGACGGGGCGCATACTGCGTCTTTCAGGCACGGCGCTCTTCGCCCGTTCGATGGAAATCATGACAGCGTCCGGCGTGCCACTGCTCGATGCGCTCGCCACAGGCAGGTGGCTCATGTCAAACCGCCGCTTCCGCCACCGTGTTGCCGCTGCGCACGACGGGGTGATGCGCGGACAGTCTCTGGCCGAATCGCTGGCGGCTGCGGTGGAATTCATGCCCATGCTCCAGCGCATGACGGCTGTCGGCGAGGTCAGCGGTTCCCTGCCGGAATCGTTCGGCGAAACGGCGCGTTTCCACGAAATGCTTCTCGCAATAGCCATAAAACGCTTCGGCATGCTGATAGAACCGGTCATGATCGTCATTACCGGCGGAATAGTCGGTTTCGTGTACATCGCGTTCTTCATGGCGCTCTTCGCCATCGCAGGGACCAACTGAGGAAACAAAATGCCAATGTCCGCATCACACGTCTCGCAGTTCGCGGCAATCGTCCTGCTCGCCGCATCCCCCATCTTCGCCACATCCGACCCTACGGTGGCGGCGGATGCGATGGCGGACGTGCTGCGGCAGCGGCTGACGGAGGCCGCGGACATGAAATTGCACGCGCTGGTCGTCGGCGCGGCGGACGATGGCGTGGCCCTCATCGGCGCCAACGCCGCGCACACGACCGCCGTACGGCGCGGCAGCAAGCTGACGCAGACCGTAGACGGCGTGAAGGTGGAGGCGTCCATCAAGTCGGTAACGCCATTTGGCGTGGAGCTCGCGACCTCAACCGGGCGCACTGGCGTATTTCTGCCAGGGTCGTTCACTCCGCTCGCAGTGCCGGCAAACGCCCCTGCCGAACTGCTTCGCTACCTCGAAAGCGAAAAGGTGCCAATCGGTTCCCTGATGCGGCTCGTATCCGATCAGACTGGCGTCAACATCTCGGTTTCCGACGCGGCATCTAAAAAGGCGGTATCCATATTTCTCCGCAACGTGGCCGCAGATTCCGCCGTTGAGGAAATCTGCCGCGCAACCGGGCTGTGGTTCAGGAGAGAACCGAACGGCAATGTAATCCGGATCATGACGATGGACGAGTATTCCGAAAATCTCAACACGTTCCGCGAGGAGACGACGGAAATGTTCACGCTCCTGTATCCAAATGTCGTAGAAGTGGCAAATGTGATCTACGGGCTGTATCCAGACCGTACGCTGGTATCCCTCGGCGAGGAGGAATTCGACGAGGACGCCGAATACGACCTCTCGCGCAGATTCCGCAGGTTCCGGGTGCTGGAGGACAATGGCGGTTCGCAGTTCATGTCTGTAGAGCCGCCCCAGGCTTCCAGCTCCGGTTCCCGCTCGGGCAGCGGAAACTTCTCGTTCTCCCGTGGCGGCGCCACAAGCCGGCTTACGCAATGGGACCAGCTGCGCCAGCGCTCGAGACGCAACAGGTTCGGCAACGAACCAGTGCTGGGCGCGGACGACGCCCGCCTTCTGGAAGACGCCTACCGCGCAGGAGACACCAATCTTGTCGACAGCGTTCGCGCCCAAACCGCCGCATCCACCGCCAACATCTTCGTATCGCTCTCCCGGAAGAACAACATGCTGGTGGTCCGCACGAGCGACGTACGGGTGATGGACGAGATCCGCGGCCTCGTGAAGAAGCTGGACGTGCCTACGCCTATGATCCTCATGGAGGTCAAGGTGCTGGAGATAGCCGTGGACGACAACTACGCCGCATCGTTCAAGTATTCCTTCAACCGCGGAACGCACACGGCCGGGCACGACGGCGGCACGCCAAACCCCGCCAACATATTCGCCGACGTGCTGCAGGCAGGCCGACCGTCATACGACCCCTCGTTCGCGTTCAAGGTCGTCGGCGACAACATCACTGCGCAGATACAGCTCCTGCAGCAGGACGGCAAGGTCAAGACGCTCGCCACGCCTACGCTGCTCGTCGCCAACAACGAGGTGTCTCGCATCTTCAGCGGAAAGGAATATCCGCTTGTCAGCGGCTGGACGCAAGGCGATACGGTAGTGTCGGAAAGCGGCATAGTGCAAGGCAACATGACCGTGCAGATAACGAAGGAAGACGTTGGCACGATGCTTCTCATAACGCCGAACATCAATGCGGACAAGACCGTGACGCTCCGCCTGCTCCAGGAAAACAGCGAAGTCAGCCCGGACAAGGTGAACATCCCCGTCGATGGCGGAAGCGGAGAGTCGAAGGCGATAGAGTATGTCGAATCCAGATCTCTCGCTGGCACTTTCATCGCCAAGGACGGCATGACGGTGATGGCAGGCGGCCTCGTGAAGGAGACGGAGGGCGAAACCTACTGGCGTACGCCAGTGCTTGGCTCGATCCCGCTTCTCGGATGGCTGTTCCGGGGAACGGACAAGGTCAAGCAGCGCACCGAGCTGATCGTCCTCATCAAGCCGCACGTCATCCTCACGCCGATGGAGGGCGGCAAGATATCAGCGAAGCTGATGAAGGCGCTTTCCGCCCATCCGGCCGCCGACGGACGCGATTCCATGGGCGTCCACAAGCCAGACAAGGCGCATACCGTCGCCGACGACGTCGAAAACATGACGAAATAAAGCGCAGCCGTTCATTCCGACGATGCATGAACCGCCAACCGCCGGACGGCGTTTAATCTCTCCAGAGGAAGTTAAAACCAGGAAAGCCAAGACATGAAAAAAGGATTCACGCTAATAGAACTGTTGATGGTGATCGCGTTGATTGCCATAGTATCCACATTGGCCGTCAGCAAGCTTGGCGGCGTACGGGAAGTGGCCGCGCGAAAGGTTTCGCTCGCCAACCAGAAAGCCATCGAACGGGCGGTAGAGGCGTACCTGACGAATGGCGGGCGCCTGAACCGGCTGGACTCGCTCATCTACGCCGGAGGCGGCGGTGCGCCGATATTCAGTTCGCGAACGGGTGACTTCGACTTCTCGTCCACGTTTTCAGATGCGGGAGGTTCTGCCAGCGACTCGACCGACTGGATATACCTCGGGCCGAAGGAGGACGATCCCGATGGCACGTACCGCAGCGAGTACAACGCCGGAATCCATCCCGATCTCAAGAAGATCCTCTGCCCGTACGGCCTGAACGCCGTACAGGCCGACGCGCTGGGCACGCGCCTTGGACTCCGCCACGTCATGGCGCATACCGCATATGCCGATGCGGCGGCAAACGCATATCCTGCCGCGCACTATCCCAAGGAACGCGCATATGGCGACGGGACCGTTCCAAACGCCTCGGACGGGCTGGACGCGAACGAATCGGCGTGCGTCGCCACGTTCGTCACCAACAGAATGACGGTTGCCGCCATCAATCCCATGACGGATCTCGGCAGGACCATCTACCAGGCCTGCGGACAGGAGCTGATGAACACGCTCAGCTGGGGTCAAAGCTATGATGAAACCGCAGTCCGGGCCGAAGTATCGGCGTCTGGCGGTCCGCTGATAGCATTTGGCCTAGGCGATTCGGCTTCGATCATCGGCAAGTCGGACGCCGGCCTGGAAAGCGCTTCGTACTCCACGTTCACCCAGAAGAAGTACTACTCGCGCTATATCCTGCTCTTCCGGCTCAAGACGATAGGATCTGGTTCCGTGTCGCAGGTGATTCCCGAATTCGCCGGCGTTCTCGACTGCGAGGGCAACTCTCTCCGCGCCGCACAACATGTCATCACGAGGTTGTAGCAAATGAAGAAACTGTTCGCATGCGTCTCTGTGCTGCTGGCTGGCAGCCTTGTCGCCACCGAGGCGTCGCCTGCAATCGGCAAAGCCATTGAAAAAGGCGCCAAGTTCCTGCTTTCGAAGCAGGCTGACGACGGCCACTGGAGCGATCCGCAAATGCCGGCCTTGTCCGCACTTCCCGTATGGGCGCTTGTTGGCGCCAAGGGCGCCAACGGTGCTGAAGCGGCCATTGAAAAAGGCGTCAAGTTCATCCTCGCCACGCAGAAGGACGATGGCGGCTTCTACGTCCCCAAGCCTGGACGCGGAGGTTCCGGCCTCGGCAACTACAACACGGCCGTATGCCTCTCGTCCCTCTTCGAATCCAAGAAGGCGCCCACGGCCGCGCTGCTGAAGGCGCGTGAATACATCGCCGCGTCCCAGCTCACCGGAGACGACACGATGGCCGGCGGGTTCGGCTACGACAAGATTTCGCGCAGGCGCTACGCCGACCTCTCAAACACCAGCTATGCCCTTGATGCCATGAGCCGAACGGCCACGCTCGAAGAGCTCCGCACGAGCGGCAAGAAGGTCGACCTCAATTGGGCGCAGGCAATCGCCTTTGTGGAGCATCTGCAAAAGAAGGAAGGCGCGGACAAGGGCGGCGCGGCGTACAACGACCGCACGCCGCAAGGTGGCGTCGCCACGAACCAGGCGGGCAGGGTGCATCTTCGCGCATACGGTTCGATGAGCTATGCGGCAGTCCTTTCCATGTGCAGCGCCCATCTCACGAAGGCCGATCCTCGTGTGCGCAGCACCCTCGAATACTGCACCAGGTACTGGACGGTGGACGAGAATCCAGGCATGGGCAGCCAGGGCCTCTACTACTACTACGACATCCTCGCGCGCGCCCTGTCCGCGGCCGGCGTTGACGAACTGTTCACCGATGAAGGCCGGACGATCTACTGGAAGCAGGAGCTCGCGAAGAAACTGCTTTCGCTGCAGCAGGAGGATGGAAGCTGGGCGAACGACAACAACCGGTTCTGGGAAGGCGACCCCGTGCTCTGCACGTCGTTCTCCATGCTGGCCCTGGAACTTTGCCGGTGATTTAGCGAAGAAGGAAAACCAGGAAGGAACCGACAGGAAAACGTCGCATGAAAAGACAACTGAAAGCCGGCTTCACGCTGATAGAGCTGATTCTCGTGATGGCCATCATAGCAATCATATCCGTCATCGCCATCGGCAAGTTCACAGACCTGCGAAAAACTGCGGCGAGACGGGCGAACGTCGCCAACATCAAGAACATTACGCGTACGATAAACACTGAAATAGCACGGCTTGAGGGCGACACCCAGAAGGGCATGTTCGCGTATGCTGAATCGCTTATCGATTCAGCCATAGGCGGTGGCGACCCGCAGGGCGCCGAGGGGACGTACTACGTGCGCGATTCATGGTATGACGGTGGCGGCGGCGTGATCCCCGGCATCTACTGCGGCATCAAGACGACCACGGCCGTCAACAACGCGGAAGGCGTGGGAACGGGCGTGATCGCCGCGATATCGGACGCCCACGAGAACAACGTAGGGCTGGAGTCTATGGCACGGTCCAAGGCGTCACGCGGAGCAATAACGCCGGCGAAGCTCTGCATCTACTATCTCACCGAAGGCGACGTCTCCGCGCTCAAGGATGCGGGCGTGAGCATAGTCTCGCGCCACAACTACTCGAACGGACAAGCTAAGGACGTCCTCAACTGGACGTCGAGCATATACTATACGCAGTTGGGGCTTCACTCGACGGGCGGCGGCCCCGGCCTGCGGCCCGATCTCTCGGCGTGCTATCCCGTCGTGCTGACGAACGGCTCGGCCGTAGCAATCCTGAACCCTGCGGCCTGCGAGTCTATCTACCGCGATCTCGGACTAGATTACGCTTCCACATACAACGTGGACGGTCTCGATCCGAACGACCCCTCCACATACTACTCGAAGGGCATCTGCTGCAAGCTCTATGCGTTCGGTCTCGGGCGCGACTGCGAGGCGACAACGAAATTCTTCGAGAACGCGCCGCGCTGCCCCACGCTAGACAAGACGAACTACCGCAACTACATCCTTCTCTTCAAGCAGAACACAGGTCTAGGCAACAGCGGAACCGGCATTTCGTTCATCGGCGTAATCGACCCAGCTGGCAACACCGCCAAGCAGGCGCAGTATGAAGCCGACTGGGCATCATGACGTGGATATGCGCCGCGTACACGCCAAGGGCCGCTCCTTTCGGAACGGCCCTCCGTTTTTCGTCATGACACGTCTTCCGCTCAGACCAGATGGGCGCCCTCGGACGGCTTGATGACGGCACACGTCGGCTCGTCTCCATGCACGGCCTTGTATTTGGCCTTGATCTTGGCTGAGATTTCATCTGCCGCTTCCGGTCTCACGAGCAGGCAGCAGCTGCCGCCGAACCCGCCGCCGGAAAGCCTCGCGCCCAGGACGCCGGGGATGGTCTTTGCCGCGTCCACGATAGTGTCCAGCTCTTCGCATGAATTCTCGAACCAGTTGCGGCTGGACTCGTGCGAATCGAACATCAGGGCACCAAAACCCGCCACATCGCCCTTCTCCAGAAGTTCTGCGCCCTTGAGCACGCGCTCGTCCTCGCCGATCGGATGGATGGCGCGTCTTGCCTTGGTCTCATCGAGACCGCCGCGATACAAAACCCATTCCGCCGTCGACACGTCGCGCAGATGCGTCACCGGATGGCGCAACACGGAGGCGAAGTGCCTGGCCGCGTCTTCACACGCCTGGCGACGGCTCGCGTACGCGCCGTCCACGAGCGCGTGCTTGGCGTTGGACTTCACCATCATGAACGCCACGGAATCGCCCATAGAAACGTTCTCGAACGTACAGGAGCGGAAATCGCTCTTCACGAGCGCCCCGGCCTTGCCATAGAGAGATGAAGCCTGGTCGAGAAGTCCGCACGGACAGCCGGCGAACGTATGCTCCGCCTTCTGCCCGATCTTTGCGAGCGCCACCTTGTCCTTCTTGATGCCGTAGATTTTCGACAACGCGAGGACTGTGGACATTTCGAGCGCCGCGCTGGAGCTGAGACCTGCGCCAAGCGGGATGTTGCCACCGAAGACGGCCTTGAAACCCCTGCCCGCCTTCGAAGGCTCTCCATCGAAGAGCCAATTGAACGTGCCGAGGGGATAGTTGGCCCACGTGGCGCCAGATTCCACCTTCTTCACGTCGGAGAGCTTGCACGTGTACGTCTCGCCATCAGGACCGATGTCTCGCGCAACGAGCGTTACCGTATCGTCGTCCGCCGGAGAAGCCGCGAAGAACGTTCCCTTGTCTATGGCGGCGGAGAACACGAATCCCTCGTTGTAGTCGGTATGGTTGCCCAGCACCTCTATCCGGCCCGGCGCATAGGCCACCACGGCAGGCTTGCTTCCGAACAGCTTCTCGAATTTGGCGATCAGCTCGTCATAGACTTCTTGGTTCTGCATTGATACTCCTTTGGCATTTTTGCGATGGAAAGATTATGCCCAATCCCTACCTGATTGTCAAGCGTACCAGGCCAGCGGATCGCGGAATCGGTCAAACGCCTTCGGCTGCCGGCGGGCGACGAGAATGCGCGCGTCAAGCGCGCGCGCGGCGGCGGACAGTTCGCGCGAGGAAAGCGAGAGCGCGGCCGTCGAAAGGGCGTCTGCAGCGGCGGCGGATTTCGCGCACCATGCCCATGCCTGTTCCCAGCGGTGCGCGGCCGCATGACGGCGAACATCCACGACATGTTCTCCCTGCAGCTCAAATCCCGATCCCGACAATGCCGCATCCGTCACCTCGAGAACGGTATTCAGCCTTGTCCTGCCTTTCCAGGCGCCTCCCACGCCTAGCCTCCAGCCCGTCCCCTGCGCCCATTGCGTAGAGGTGCCCGCGTCGATAAGAAAATTGGCGATTTCGAATTGCTCGCCGCAAAGGATCTTGCGGCATTCGTCGATGGCGAACCCTTTCCCTATCCCGCCGAAATCCAGCTCAAGAGGCGTATTGCGCCCCAAGCCGTCCTCCTTAACGGCGACACGCAGGTTGTCCACGTCCAGCACGAGCCTGTGCAGTCCTCCGCGTGCGAAAATATCCGTCCTTTCGGCCTTGCCGATACGCCACGGATCCATGCCTTCACCGGTTTCATTGCGCAAGCGCGCCATCATCGCACCGACCGTCGGATCGAAGGCCCCTCCTGTAGCGGCGCATACACGCGCGCTCTCCACCAGAATCGCCATCGTTTCCGGGGCGACTACGGCCACCTGTCCGGGGACAAGCGCACGTATGACAGCGACGTCGCTCGTGTCGTTGAACCGGCTGAGCAGGTTTTCAAGCGCATCGATACGTCCGAAAGCGACCGCCGCCGCAGATTCGCACAGGGATCCGTCCTCCTGTTCGCCGAAAGACACCCTGAACTCGGTGTCCATCGCCCGGTGGGTGTACGTACGTTTCATCAGAAACGCGAGGTCGCCTCCATGGCCCGATCTACGGACCGGTCCATGTCATAGTACTTGTATTCCCCCAGGCGACCGCCCAAGACGAGGTTCGGCACGTTCGCGGCCTCGGCCTGGTAGAGGGCCAGAAGTTCACGCGATTCAGCCGTGTCCACAGGATAGTACGGCTCGTCGCCAGGCTTCCACGCCCTGGGATACTCGCGACAGACGATCGTCTGGCGCGATGCCATCACGGCGGCATTCTCGGGATGGTAGTGCTTGAACTCGTGTATGCGGGTATACGGCACGTCGGCATCAACATAGTTGACCACGCTCGTGCCCTGGAAATCCGCCAATGGCATCCGTTCCTGCTCGAAACGGAGGGATCGCCATGGAAGAGGTCCGAACTTGTAGCCGAACAGTTCGTCGACAGGACCCGAATAGAAGACCGGCACGCCATGCGGAAACTCCGAACGGCGTGCCGCCCAGTCCACATTGCATTCTACCGTGATTTTCGGATGGTCCAGCATGCGGTCGAAAAGCGAATTGTAGCCTGCAAGCGGAATGCCTTGCCTGTAGTCCGGGAAATAGTTGATGTCGTAGCTCGCGCGCACCGGCAGGCGTTTGACGATGTCCGCGCCCAGGTTGCAAGGATCGGTCCCCCATTGCTTGCGCGTATACTCGCGTATGAATGCGTCGTAGAGCGGCTTGCCTATGGACGATATCGCCTGCTCCTCGAAGTTCGCCGGCGCACGACCGCCGGCGAAACCCTTTGCGGCCTCTGCGGCTATGAACGCCGGCAGCTCGGACGGCGCCATGTCGAGGCCGTAGAACTGGTTCACGAGCGCGAGGCCGAGCGGAAGGAAATACGTCTTGCCCGCATGGCGCGCAAGCACCTTGTGCTGATAGCCGTTGAACTCCGCGAACCTGCGCACGAAATCCCACACGCGATCGATGTGCGTATGGAAGATGTGGGAACCGTAGGCGTGCAGCTCTATGCCGGTCTCGGGATCGGTATCGCAACGCACGTTGCCGCCAACGTGCGGACGCCTTTCGAGCACCAGCACCGCTCGGCCCTTCTCGGCCAATATGCGGGCGGCGGCACACCCCCACAAGCCCGCGCCGGCGACGATCGCATCCACTTCCGTCATAGCCCCATATCCTTCAGTATGCCGGCAAGCTGGCCCTTGATGACCGCCATCGAGAGATGCCTGTCGAAGAAGTCCCGGGCCGCGGCAAAATAGAAATCCCTGCGCGCCCAGTCGTCACGATAGGCGCGGACCGCATCGGCGATCGCCTTGGCGTCGCCCGGCGGAACGAACTTGATGGCTGGGCAAGCCCCGGCCTCCGGAGGATAGCCGGTGCAGAATTCGTTGATGGTCGGCCGGGCGCAAGCCATGCACTCGTAGACCTTGTTGCCGATCACCCGCGAAGCCTTTTCAGTGGTCCCGAAGACGCCCAGCACCACGTCATGCGCGCAGATCACCTTGGGAACTTCGGTGTACGGCACCTTGTCAAGGAAGCGGATGTTGGATATTCCGGACGCCTTGGCCTCCGTCTCCGCTTTGTACGCGCCCCAGCCGAGGAAATCCCATTGGATGTTCTCGGCCTGCGTCATCCGTGCGGCCTCCACGATGTACTCCGTGCCGTGGAGCGGCAGGTAGGCGCCATGGTACAGGACGGTGAAAGGACGCGGTTCGCGGTTCGCGGCTCGCGCCGCGCCGGCCGCCATCTGCGGCTTGAAGACGGACTCGTCGGTGCCGGTGAACAGAACGCGCATCTTCTCGCGGGGCACGCCGAACGTACGGGCGCAGAAGTCAAGGTGGCAGGAGGTATCCCAGGTCACCATGTCGGGCGAATGCATCATCTTCGTCTCTCTTGCGAGAAGCTTGCGCGCCCGCGGTTCGTCGGCCTTCCACTTGCGCTGCTCCAGCACCTTCTTGTCCCAGGCGGATATCATCGGATCGAACAGGACCTTTACGCCGCGCCTGCGAGCCCACCGGCAGGCGGCGAGGATGTCACGCTGGCGGCAGACCGGCACCCACACGAGATCGGGTCTCGGCCTGCGGCCAAGCCCACGCAAAACCGCCTCCACATCGCCGAACCGGGGAAACCACTTCACGAAGAAGCAGTCGACCTCCCAGCCCAGTTCGCGGAAGAGGGCCGCATACACGCGGTTGCGGGAATAGCCTGGATCGAACCGGCCCCAGAACAGAACTCGTTTTCTCATCGTGTCCACCGTGGCATGCCAAACGGTCCGGGCCGGCTCACGCCTTTACTTCCCAGCCAGGCTCGTACGTGCGATTCCAGAATTTCGCAGCCGCACAGGATGGGTCGGCCAGCCTGCCCGTCGTCGGATCGAGACGGACGGCATCTCCGGTGAGAAGCGAAACATTGCCAAGTTCGGTGATGATGTTCGACTTCAGCGCCTCGTCCATCGGCATCGCGGTAGCGAGATTCTTCTCGCGTACGCAATTGACGAACCGCCTGACATGCGCCTGGTCGCAAGACTGGATAGGATTGGACAGGCGGTTGTCGCCGTCCTGCGCGGAAGGATCCGTATCTCCGGCAGACCATTCCTTGACGACCTTCTTCCCCTTGCGGTCGTAGAGGGCCGACTCGCCCATCGGGCCGAAGTACGCCAAGCCGTCGTCGCAGTAGACGAGGCACCCCGTCCACTTGTCCATGAACGGCTTGCCCGCAGCGTGCGAGCACCCTTCCCATGTGAGATACTTGCGGTCGGCGAACTGCGCCGTCAGCATATGCGTGTCCTCGTACTCGAAATCCTCGCCCTCGTAGAAGAGCTTGTCGCCTCCGGCGTATACGCGCGTCGGATATCCCGCGCCCAACGCCCAGCGGGCGATATCGACGAAGTGCAACCCGTTGTTCGGCAGGTCTCCCGTGCCATAACCGCGGAAGAAGCGCCAGTTGTAATGAACGAGTTCGGGCTTGTAGGCCCTGCGCGGAGCCGGACCCTGCCAGAGATCCCAATCAAGCCCGCGCGGGATCGTAGCGCCCTTGACCGGACGGATCGCGGGCCTGTCGGAGAGGCACCACGCCTTGGCCCAGTGCGGATTGCCCATCACGCCGGATCTGATGGCCGCGACGGCCTGCTGGGTGGCGAAGGAGCTGCGGCGCTGGGTGCCAAGCTGGAACACCATGCCTGTCTTCTTCTGCACGGCCGCGAGAACCTCGGCCTCGCCCGCCGTGACGCCGATAGGCTTCTCGAGGTAGAGCGCCTTGCCCGCCTGCATAGTCCAGATGCCGGCCAGCACGTGCCAATGGTCGGGCGTCGCCACTATCACGCCGTCGATGCCAGGATCCTTCAAGACGTCGCGGATGTCAGTGAACTGCTTGGGCTCGTTGCCGCCCATGCGCATGACCTCGGCCGCGGCATACGCACGCGCAGCGGCATCCACGTCGCACACTGCCGCAATCTCCGCATCCTTCATCTCGCACACTCGGCTCATGACCTGATAGCCGCGTCCGCGGGCACCTTTCGGATTGACGCTGAAACGCGTCCCGTCGAAAGCCGTCCGCGCACATCCCATGATGCAAAGACGGATACGGTTGGACGGCGCTCCCGCACCGATGGCCTTGCCGGCTGCCGCTATGAAGAAAGCGCCGCCGCCAGCCTTGATGAAATTTCTTCTGTTCATGTTTTCTCCAATTTCTAAATCTGCAATGACGGAAACCGGCGGCCATTATATCAAATGGCGATGAAACCCGCCATTGTCATGGCCGGACATCGCTACATCCCTATCAGCCTGAGCGGATTGTCGTGGCCAATCACCGCAAGTTCGCCGCCGGAGAGTCCTATCCGGTCGTGCAGCAGCTGCATCATCCTGGCCATCGGCGTCGTGGCACCCACAAGACATTTGCGGGCAGGATTCCAGAGAAGCCCGTCTGGCTCCAGCCGGGCCCTGGCGCCGCATACGTCGTATTCGCCAGGCGGCATGCCTGCCGGATACTGCGCATCCGACACGGCGACAAGCCGCTTGACCGGCACGGCACGACAATACACTTTCAGCATCGTATCCGGCAAATGGTGCCCGTCAGGGATGAACATCACGCTCGCGCGGTCTTCGGCAAGAGCCGTCATGACGATGTTGTCGTGGCGTGGAATCATGTTCGGGATGCCGTTGCCGAGGTGCGTGAAAGCCTTGGCCCCTGCGGTAACGCATGGTTCGATATCGGATGGCGTGGCGGCCATCTGATGGCCAAGCGAAACGGCTATGCCGCGAGACGAGAGCTCCTTGACGAAAGCCGGCATCCCGTCTATCTCGGCCGCCACGGTGACAAGTCTCACGGCGCCGTCGGCCGCATCCTGAAAACGGTCGAAAAGCGCCAGGTCCGGCTTGCGAACCCATTCCAGCGGATGCGTACCTACGGCGCCAGGTTCGGGAGATATAAAGGGTCCTTCCAGATGGACGCCAAGTATGCGATCGCGGCATTCAACGTCCGCACGGCGGGCCTCGGCCACAATACGCAGATTTGCACATACGGTCTCAGGGTCGCCGGTGACGAAGGTTGGCAGGTATCCGGCCGTGCCATCGGCGGCCAGCCGTCGCGTTACGGCCTTTACTTTATCTACGGTCAGCCCGGAAGAATTGAAGTCGATGCCTCCGTAGCCGTTTATCTGCAGGTCAATCCATTGCGGGTTCATGCGGCCAATTATACCACAACCCGCCGGCAAAGACCTCTTCAGCCGCAACGCGCCAAGGATATCAGCGGTCACGCGGGACGCGTGACCCTACCGGCGTGCGCGGCGCGCCCGCCCTACCTTTCGGCGCGATGGGTCGCCGATTTCCGGGCCGCTATGCGTCAAGGCGGCTGACGAAGTCCTCAACCTCTTTTCGTTCGGAGGGAGAGTCCCTGAAGATGATCGATCCCAGAACGAGACTGACGGTCGTTGCAGCGGCAGTAGCGAGGTAGCACGGCTTCATTTCACGGAGGACGGGCCACCAGGCGCCGGCCGCAAACATTGCAAGCCCGAACATCATGCCGCCGACGAGTCCGCAAAGGCCGGCACGTTTCGAAAGCCGACTGGAGAACACTCCCGCCAGCATTGGGATGGAAACCGGCGCCAGGAAGACGCTGAACGCCTTGTTCGTCAGATTGAAAAGGTCGTCCGCCCCCTGGGCATACTGCATCACGAAAGTCAGGGCGATGACCGCCAAGCCTACGAATACGGTGGCCGCACGTGCCGCAACCATCCTCTTGCGTGGCGAATCCCGCCGGACGAACCGCCCGTATATCTCGTTGACCAGCACGCTGGCGGCGGCATTGAAGTTGCCGGCCAGGGAACTCATCGTCGCCGAGAACATGGCGGCGATGACAAGCCCCATCATTCCTACGGGGAGAATCTCCCTGCAAAGGATCGCGTATACGCCGTTCATGTCCGATTCCGCCAGTTCGGGGAGAAATATCCGGGCGGCCATGGCGGGGAAGAAGAAGAGCGGCGGACCGGCGAAGAGCAGCGCCGACACGAGATAGGCCATCTTCTTCGCATCGCCGTCCGACTTGGTGGAATAGTAGCGTTGCACCAGCGACCAGTTCGTCGAGAGCGTCGAACCGACCATCAGGAAGAAGACGATCATGTAGGGCCAGTCGTACTTGTCGGCGGTAAAGGCGAAGAAGCCGTCCGGGGCCTTGTCTACAAACGCCGCAAAACCGCCGACGCGTTCCAGGCACAGGAACGGCAGCGTGAACACTACCGCCAGTATCACGAAGAACTGTATGAAGTCGCATACCAGCGTTGCCCGCAAGCCGCCAAGGAAGGTGTAGAGCACGATGATCACGCCAGAGATCGAAATAGCCCAAACCAGCGGAAAACCCATGCCCACTCCCACCACGGTGCCGATGGCCAGAAGCTTCAACGCGTTATCTATGAGCTGCATTGGAAGCCCCAGCCACGCCAAGGTCTTGCACATGGCGGGCGTGTAGCGCGTGGCTATGAAGTCGATCGGGCTCCCCTTTGCAGCGCGGCGCCACCGCACGGCCAGAAATCTCGCCCCGAGAAGAACGGCAGGGACGGAGAGCCAGCTGACGGTAACTGGAACCCAGCCGTATTTGTACGCCAGGGCGGAATACATCACGAACGCCAGCGCAGAGAAGCTGTTCATGTAGAACGAAATGCCGGAAAGCCACCACGGCACCGACTTGTCGCTACCGAAAAACATGCCAGCGTCCTGCCGGCGCCGCGAGAAGTACACGCCAACGCCCACCATGACGGCGAAAAACACACCCACGACAGAATAATCTATCGGCGAAAGACCTGCATTTGACATTTCAACGCCTTCTACATACCGGCCCAAACGTGCCGTCTCCATGCTCTTCCCGCTAGTTGCGAACGAGCCTCATCAGAATTGCCGTCGAGACAGCAGACACTGCAAGCAACCCCGCGCCATACAGCCCGCCGTTCGCCATGCCTCCAGCCCCGTAGATGAGATAACCGCATCCAAACAGGCAGCTCCATACGGCAAGGCACCCCAGCGCCATGCATAGGACGCCACGCGGCAAGACGCGCAGATCCGCCTTGATCTTGGCATCGAACGCATCAAGGATAGCCTTGGGTTCAGGCGGCGTAAGGAACGTTACGGCCAGCCAGCCGACTGTCGTCACAAGGACGCCCAGCACAAGCTTCCACGCCGAAAGATTCAGCCATTCGGCCCGCCATCCGCTCTCGAGCCAACCCGTGAGCCCGCACGGTCCGGCGCCCCACTGGAAGAAGCACGCGACAAGGAACGAGATGACCATGGCCGAAATCTCGCTCCAGGCGTTGAGCCTGTGCCAGAACCAGCGAAGGATGTATATGAGCCCGGTCCCAGCGCCCACCTGGAGGATGAGGTCGAATCCGCCCTTCGCGTTTTGCAGCACGAGCGCCATGCCTGCGCATCCCAGAAGCAGCAGGAGCATGCAGATCCGCCCGACCAGCACCTGGTTCCTGGGGGACGCCTTCTTGTTTATGAACCGCACGTAGAAGTCTTGGACCAGATATGAAGACCCCCAGTTGAGGTGCGTTGCGATCGTGCTCATGTAGGCGGCTATCAGCGACGCCGCCACAAGGCCAAGCCATCCTGACGGAAGCCTGGATATCATGGCGGGATACGCCATGTCGTGCTTCACGAACTGCTCGGCGGCATCCGGGAACGCGGCCCTGAGGTCGCTGATGTCAGGGAACACCACCAGCGAGGCGAGGGCGACTACGAGCCACGGCCAGCTGCGAAGCGCGTAATGGAGGAAATTGAAAAGCATCACCGCGCCAACGGCGTTCTTTTCGTCCTTCGCCGAAAGCATCCGCTGCGCGATGTATCCGCCGCCGCCGGGTTCCGCGCCCGGATACCACGTGGCCCACCATTGCACGGCCACGGGCAGTATGAAGATCGTCATCAGCGTAGACTTCCAGTCAGGCCCCGACATCGCCGGGAACAGGTGCATCTTGCCGGCCACCGCGGGATGCTTGAAGAGTCCCGCCAGCGTCCCCGTGCCGTCCGGCCCGCACATTTTCACGGCGAACCATGCCGCCGCCACCGCGCCGACCATCGCCATGGCGTACTGGTAGAAGTCCGCCCAGATGGATCCCGTCAATCCTCCAAGCGTCGCATAAACGCCTACCGCCGCCAGCGCGATCGCAAGCGTCGCCACAGGAGACAGCCCGAAGATCGCCGCACCTATCTTGATGGCCGCAAGCGACACCGTGCCCATGATCACCACGTTGAAGACGAGGCCCAGGTACACTGCGCGGAATCCGCGCAGCGCGCGCGCCGGCGCCCCTGCATAGCGGATCTCGTAGAAACCGAGATCCGTGGCCAGTTCGCTGCGCCGCCACAACTTCGCGTAGACGAACACGGTAAGCATGCCCGTGAGCAAAAACGCCCACCACGCCCAGTTGCCCGCGACGCCCTGCGTGCGCACGATGTCCGTGACGAGGTTCGGCGTGTCGCACGAGAACGTGCATGCCACCATGGACACGCCCAGCAGCCACCACGGCATGGAACGGCCTGAGAGGAAGAAATCCTCCGCGCTTTTCGAAGCGCGTTTCGCCGCCCAGGCGCCTATCACGACGACGCTGGCCAGAAATGCGACGATGATGCAGATGTCAAGGGTGGAAAGGGGCTTCATTCGTCCACCTCGCCGACTTCGACATCAGGGAACATCTTCTTCGCCAGCTTCCTGGCCGGCTCGAATTCGGCCGCGGCCTTCTTCACGAGCGTCGGCGCGAATTCGGCCGCGCCCTCAACCTCCGTGTAGAGGAGCTGGAGCGTGAGCGCCGCGCCAAACATCTGCTCGGACCAGCGCAGCGGCGGAGTATGGACCGTCTCGCGACCGTTGAGGACCAGCTGGTTGATGAGCTGGTTCATCAGCCCCACATGCTCCTTCTTGCCGTAGAACCGCGTCCAGTCGATCTTCTGCTCCCGTTCCGCTACGGTCTTCCCGCGGACCTGCCGCTGGTTCTGGATCGTGATCGACTTGTCGTCCACGGCCGTCACGACCGCCGTGACGACGCGTCCTGACTTGAACTTGAAGCCCTTGGTCTTCGCGACGAACAGCTGCTGCAGCGCCCGCATGCACTCCACCTTCTTCTGCTGGGTACGCATTGCATCCTTGCCCTCCAGCGTCTCCATGTCGCCCATGACGCGTTTCAGCTCCTTGAGCGCCGGCTCCCAGTCAAGGGTCTTCAGGCGCATGCCGACGAGCTTCTCGAACGTCTCGCCGGCAAGTGCCGTCTCCTCCTCAACCTTGGCCTTGTGCTCTTCGGCGGCCTTAGCCGCGGCTTCCTCCCTGGCCGCCTTCTCGGCCGCCTCCCTGGCCGCCTTCTCGGCCTTGGCCTTTGCACGGGCGATCTGCTGCGTGGCCGTCTTCACGAGCGAGACGGAACGCGTGCGGATGACATTGGCCTTCCGTTGAGTCTGTTCGACGAACTTCTGTCCGCGGAGCGCGTCAAACCCCTCGACGAGGTTCTGCGAAAGCTTGGCCATCTTCTCGACGGTTTCGAGATCTTCCGCCGTCATGTCCTTGACGGCCTCCGCCTCGCGGAGCAGTTTTATCACATGCCCCTGCACACGGATGTCCGCACCCCTGCAGAAGTACACGTCGTTCCACAACTCCATGAACTGTTTCACGGCCATTGGCACCTCGACCTCGGGCTTCTTGTCGTCATCCGGCTTCTCATCCTCGGCGGGTTTCGCCTCTTCTGCGGGTTTCTCTTTCGCGTCCGGTGCCTCCTTGGCGTTCTTTACGGCGTCTGGCGGCGCATTCGTCGCCGCAGGCTTCCCGTCCTTGGCTGCGGCCGGCGGCGCGTTGGTGGCCGCCTCGGCCTTGGGAGCCTCTTCCGCCGGCGCCGCCACAGGCTGCGGCGAGAGGAGCGCGTTCGTATAGGCGATCGCATCCGCGATATCCGCGGCAGGCGGCGGCTCTATGAATCCGGCGGCGATCGGACGCAGCTCTTCAGGGATTACGCCGCGCAGTTCGCGTACGGCCGCGGCGATCTCCTTGTCGCCTTTGACCACCAGCTCGTGGAAGTTGGCGCCAAACTCGGTGATCGACTTCACCGTCGTGGCTATGGCGTTGCGCGCCTGCGTCTGCTTGTCTACGATCTCCGTCTGGCGCTGGCGGGCCTCGCGCTCCTTTTCAGCATGCACGTACCAGAAAAGTCCGCCGACAACCAGCAGTATCAGCAGCACTATGCCACCTACGACACCTCCTACGACAAGCCCCAGATTCAGGCGCTTCTCTTCTCCGGCCCCCTCTTCGGGCATGAGATCGGCAATGCCGTCGGGCGCGGCGACGCTGGATTCGATTTCCCCGCCGCCCAGGTTCATCTTCGGCTTCTTGCCCTTTATGCGTACGCGTGGTCCGCCGAGCTTGCTCGATGGCGTGGCCGGGCCCGCCTTGGCCAGATACCGCTTGATGTCGCCCATTAGCGACTGGTAGGTTGGATAGCGCATCGCCGGCTCAAGCTCGAGCATGCGCATGAGTATGGCGTCAAGCTCGGGCGGCAGGCCCGGGCGCACCTCGCTGGGCTTTCGCGGCGGCCCGTTGAAACGCGCCATCACGACGGCGTTGGCGTCAGCCCCCTCGAAAGGCGGCTGGCCCGTCAACGCATGGTAGAGAGTGCCGCCAAGCGAATAGATGTCGGCCCGGAAGTCGATCTTCTGCCGCCTGCACTTCTCAGGCGAAATATAGTACGGCGTGCCCCATATCTCGTTGGAGTCGCCCTGCATGGCCGCCAGGCCGAAATCCACCAGCTTTGCAGATCCATCTTCCGTGAACAGCACGTTCTCCGGCTTGACGTCGCCATGCACCAGCCCCTGCTCGGCGGCAAGCGCAAGGGCGTCGACGAGCTGCTGGCCGATGCGCATCACATGCACGGGATCGAGGGCGCCGGGGTTCTGCTCCATTTCCTTGTCGAGCGAACCGCCTGGCACGAGCTCCATCGCTATATACGGCATTCCCTGCTCCTGGCCGAACGAATATATCTGCGCGATGTTGGGATGGTTGAGCCGCGCAGCCGCCTGCGCCTCGCGCTGGAAACGCTCCACGAAGGTAGGATCCGACCCCAGCTCCTTGAGCATCACCTTGATCGCGACCTTGCGGTCCAGCATCTTGTCGCGAGCCAGATACACGCCGCCCATGCCGCCATGCCCCAGTTCCTTTTCGAGCAAAAAATGCCCGAAATCGGACGGCGTCTGTATCATCGGTCCGTCATTCATTTCGTCAGACATCTTGTTCTCCTGTTTGAAACGTCACCATTATAGCCGAAATCCCTGTCCGCAACAAGACCAGCCGCACATACGTCAACGGAATGTCGCCGATGCCGGCGCAAGCCCGTCGGCGGACGCGACAATGCGTATCGGCCCGGAGGCGCCTTTGTCGCGGCGCACCACCGCCACCGCCTTGCCATAGTAGAGCGGATGCGAAGAAACCACCGTAAACGGCTCATGCCAACGCGGATTTCCGTTGCCTACGGCAAGAATCCGGCCCGGGCCTTCAATCCTGAAGGACACGCGATTGTCCGCCCAGGGATCGCGCACTCCATGCGCATCCACCACATCCACCTGCACAAATACGCAAGTTTCACCGTCCGCCGGCAGCTCTTCCGTTTCCGGCGTCAGCTTCACTGCGACAGGCCGGCCCGCCGTGCGCATCGTCTGTTCTCCTATCTTCTTTCCGTTGCGGTACGCCACGGCCTTCAGCTCGCCCTTCTCGCAAGGTACGTCGAACCAGCGCAGACGGTAGCGCCCGCAGACGCGATAGTAGTCGTTGGTGCGAAAATCGCCATACGCCCCCACCCACCTCTTGTCGTCGTCGAGGGGATAGTCCGCATTCTTCTCCTTCGCCCGCCTTCCCAGGGATTTTCCGTTGAGGAAGAGTTCGGCGGAGTCTCCGCTGGTGTACACATATACCGGAACCGCCGGCTGCACCTTGCCGTTCGCCGCTTTGGGCAGGTGCCCGTCCCAGTTCCAGTGCGGCAGGATGTGGACCGTCTCGTCATTCCCGTTCCAGTGGCTGCGGTAGAGCCAGAATCGGTCCTTCGGGATGCCCATCAGGTCGACGATTCCGAAGTACGAGCTGCGCGCCAGCTCGCGCTTGGGCACGTCCTTCATCATCGGGAAGTTTCCGTTGTGGATGTACGGCGTCGGCTCGCCAAGATAGTCTATGCCCGTCCAGACGAATTCGCCTGCGCAGTAGCGGTCCTTCTCCATGCGCCAGAACTCGAGATCCGGGATGTCGCTCCACGGCGCGGCGTTGTGGTCGTAGCCCCCCACCTCGCGCGCCGGCACGTCGTATTCCGTCTTGCAAGCCGCCGGCGGCTGCTCGAAATGCCCGCAGCTGCTGAGAGCGGATGCGCTTTCGGAGTAGAGGACCGGCATTTTAGGGTATGCGTCTTTCATGTACTTGTATCCTCGCCTGTAGTTCCAGCCGGTGATATCCAGCTCCTCGAACATTCCCATGCGGATCGCGTTCGCGTGGCAGCAGCCGATGCCTACGGGACGCGTCGTGTCGAATTCGCGTATCGCCGCGCGGAACAGGCGGAAGCGCTCTGCGCTCATGCCGTCGGTCGCCTTCGGGTTCTTGCCGTTCCAATCGTACCCTTTGGGCGGTATCTCGTTGCCGATCGACCAGACCACGACCGACGGATGGTTGCGGTCGCGCCTGGCGAACGCGCGCAGGTTGCGGCTCACGTACTCCTCCAGGTTCTGGTCCGCGCGGCGGCCTGCCGTGCCGTCCCACTTGTCGAAACATTCGTTCCACACAACGATGCCCATCTCGTCACACAGATCCAGCACCTGCGGATCGCACGCGTTGTGGCTCGTGCGGAGCGCATTCGCGCCCATGTCCTTCATTATCGAAAGCTGCCTCTTCATCACGCTGCGGTTGAAGGCCATTCCGAGCGGCCCCATGTCCGCATGGAGGTCCACGCCCTTGAGCTGCAACCGCCGCCCGTTCAGATGGAAGCCGTCGTCGGCAGTGAACTCCGCCTTGCGGATTCCGAAGCGCACCGTCTGCGTGTCGACGGCACCGTCCGAACGCAGGCCTATCTCGGCGGCGTAGAGGTTCGGAGACTCTACGTCCCACATCTTCGGGCTCCGCACATCCACGTCCAGCGCGAAATCGAAAGCGCCGCCGGCGCGAAGCCTGCGCGGACCGAGGCGGGCCTTGCCTGCGACCTGCCCGGCCGCATCAAGCACCCTCACTCCCGCCTCCACGTTCGCCGCCGCCGCCAGGCGGTTCGTCACCGTGAAGGCGATCCGCACCTTGGCGATATCCTTCCCTATGGACGGCGTCGTCACGAACTCGGTGCCAGGCACGACGTGCAAAGGTTCGGCCGAAACGAGCCGTACGGCACGGTATATGCCTGCGCCTGGATACCAGCGGCTCTTGTGGTCGCGCGTATCCGCACGCACGGCCAGCACGTTCTCGCCCGCCCTGGCGAACGGCGCCACGTCCACCCGGAAGCCCATGTATCCGTAGTCCCAGCCGCCAGCAGGCTTTCCGTTGACGTACACCTTCGGGCTGGCCATCACCCCGTCGAACTCAAGCCACAGTGCACCGCCGGCCTTGACGCGGGCAAACTCCGCTTCGCCCAGCTCGAATGCACGCCTGTACCAGCCAACGCCCTGCCATGGGAGCTTGCCTGAGCCGCCAGGGCTTTCAGGATCGAAAGGGCCGGAAATCGCCCAATCGTGCGGAACCTCCACCACCTGCCACGCGCTGTCGTCGAACGCCACCGCAGCAGCATCGAGCGTCGCGGACGGATCCTTTGTGAACTTCCAGTCGCCGCAGAGCGAGACCACCGTCCGGCCCGCATTCTCGTCGCAACCGGCCAGCATGACGGCCAGCCCCAGCGTCATAAATAGTTTTTTCATGGCGCGATTATATCAAATTCCCGCACCGGCGCATATGCGCAGCCGGGTTTCGGCCCATCCGTTCCCGGCCACAGGTCAAACTGGCGTCCAGATACCGCCGGCGGCATTGGAAGCCACGACGGCGTCTATGAACCGCAACCCGCGGACGCCATCATGCACGCCGGGGAAGTCGAGCATCGCAGGCGTAGGCGTGTCCCCGGCATCCACCGCACGGATCGTATCGCAGAAGTTCAGGTAATGGTTCGCGAAGCCCTCGATATATCCTTCCGGATGTCCGGCTGGCGGACGGGATGCGCGCGCGGACGATTCCGAGACCTCGCGCACGTACGGATTGGCGCGTTTCCACGTCTGCTCCGGCTCGCGCTGCGCCCGTACGCGCAGGATGTTCGGGTTCTCCTGCTTCCACACCAGGCCCTTCCTGTCGCCGTATATCCGCAGCCGCAAGCCGTTCTCCTCCCCTGTCGCGACCTTCGACGCCACGAGCACGCCTTTGGCGCCACCTTCGAAGCGCAGCAGCACGCTCCCGTCGTCATCCAGTCCCTTCGGCGCCACGAAACTCGAAAGGTCGGCCAGCAGCGACTCGATCTTCAGGCCAGTAACGTATTCCACCAGATGCGCCGCATGCACGCCTATGTCGCTCATGCAGCAGCTCTTGCCCGCACAGGCGGGATCCATCTTCCACTTGTTGCGCTTGTCCAGCGGCTGGGAGAAGTCCATCTTGCGGAAGGATCCCTGCGCGTACTCCACCACCACCTTGCACACCTTGCCGACATCGCCACGCGCGATGAGATCGTGCGCAAGCTTCACCATCGGATACCCTGCGTAAGTGTGCATCAGCCCGAATACGCGGCCTGTCCGCGCGACAAGATCCTCAAGTTCCTCGGCCTCGGCCCGCGTGAGCGTCATGGGCTTCTCGCACATCACATGGAATCCGGCCTCCAGGGCGGCCTTTGCCACAGGGTAGTGCAGATGGTTGGGAGTGCATATGGCGATGAAGTCGGCGCGCGCGGCGGCGGGGAGAGACGACTCTCCGGCTATCAGCTCCTGCCACGATGCGTACAGGCGACCGGGGGCCACGCCTATCGCGTCGCCCATCTGGGCGTTCTGCGCCGGGTCGCGGTTGAACATCCCTGCCACCACTTCAACTCCGCCGTCCAGCCGCACGGCTTCGCGATGAATCTTCCCGACGAACGCGCCGACGCCCCCGCCTACCATTGCCATTTTCAGTTTTTTCATTTCTCTTGTTCCTTTCCTGATATTCCCGCAAGGCAATTGCCAAACCTCCCGCGCGTCCCTACCGGGTTTTGCAATCGCCTCCCGCCTTTGACGGTGCGCCAGACGCACGCCGCTTCGAATGCCGCCTAACCACAACCACCCTCGCCGCAGACGAAGCGGCACGCCGGTTCCAGCCGCGCAGGAACGGATGGTAGTCTGCGGAAAGCATCGTCGCCCGCTCCCTGCGGACGCGCCGGCGCACCGTCACATGCATCCTGCCGTCCACCATCCTGTGCGAGACTTCATGCACCAGCCACTTTTCGCCGGGACGCATCGGATTGGCCAGCTGCATCTGTTCCGGCAGATGCTCCAATTCCGTATATCCGGGCGGCAGGACGATCTCGTACGCGTCCACGGCGGCAGACCTGCCGGAAATGCCCAGAGGGGATTCCCTCACCGCCCCGCCCACGGAGAACAGGTTCCCGGAGAAATCCGGGATCGTAAGCGTAAGCGTATCGTCCTGCATGACCGCGAAGTCGGCCACGTAGGCGGAGAACGAAAGGCTCGCAGGATATCCGCGCGTATCGGTCGCAAGTTCGGATGTGGCGGTGGCGTTGTCCGACAGATTCCCGACAAGCTGCTGGAAGAAGCGGCTGCGCATCTCAGGGCGCATCTCCTCGTAGCGCTTGCGAAATCCGCCGACGGCTGAACCGTACGTGAGATTCGTGATGTCGAAATCGGCCGCACCGTTCTCGCGTACCGTAATCCTGCAATACGACTCCGCATGCCCGCGCCATGGCGAATCCAGCGGCACGTCCACCGTGCCGAACACGTCCCGCACGGGGTCGTAGAAGTCGTCGCCCTCGCGTGACGTCGTCTCCGGCGGCGTATATTCGTTCTCGCCCGCCACCCAGAACACGCGCCCGTCCGCGGTCATGGCCCGTATTGCAAGCGCGTTGAAGCTGCCCGGACGCGGAGCCCGGCGGCGTTCCGCCTCCGTGAGCGTAAAACCGTGCGCCGTATCCGCCACGAATACGAACTCGCAGCCGAACCCCGCCCCTTCCAGCATCGCCAGCAAGAGGTTCATGCGATCCGCCTCCGAAGCGTAGGCATCTGCCATCGCGCGATCTGGCGGCGAAAAGGCGCATCCGAACGGGAGCTCGAACAATCCCGGCCCGGCCACGCGCAGATTGTGCGCCAGAAACGTGCGGATGGCAGTGATACGCGCCCCAGGCGCATCTCCTGCCGCCAAAGCGAGTTCACAGCCCTTGCGGCGCGCGGACGCGGAGCCGGATGCGCGCGCGCGCTCCAGCGCTTCAAGGATTTCCAGGCCCTGCCTCTTCCAGTCCGACAAGGATACGACAACGGACGGACGCCAGTTCGCCAGCGGCGGCTGGGACGGCTCGTCCGGCACCCTCGGCGGATTCGTCCACGCCCAGCGATAGACGCCGCCAGCCCTGTCCTTGACAATCTCCACGTCTTCGGCCCCCTTCATGTCCTCCAGCATCTTGAAATCGCCGCGCATCCCGGCCGGCACATGGTATTCAAAACTGTCCAGGCCGTGCGGCGCCTGACCTCCGAACGTGAACAGGCTTGCATATGCGACAGGGGAATTCGTGACCGTATGCACAACCTCGGTACGGATCACGCTGCCTATCTCCACGCCAGGAAGGTTCGCCACCAGTATCTTGGATGACGGGTAGCGCGGCGCCGACGAAGCCCAGCCGCAGTCCATCTCGTTGATTTCCTTCGGCGTCACGGCATAGACCCGTCCATCGGCATTCGACACTGTCGCTGAAACTATTTCGATCCCTCGCGTACATGGCGCATAGGCGAACTTCAGTTCCGCATTCGCCTTCTTCCCGCTATACGTAAGAACCTCCTTCTCGACGATATTCGTCGAGACCCAGCTTGTGGGGGACTTGAAATGGACGACCGTGCGCGATTCGCGTATCCGCACATGCGCATTGTCGTCCACACGTGCGGAAAAGACCGGTTGCGCCCGTTCGGCGGTTTCCACTTCCTTGCGCGCGTTCCTCAGATTGTCATATGCCTCCACCCCAAAATTGACATCGCGCACCTCCATGGCGCGCGTAGCGGAAAGCACCCCGCCTGTCACGGACATCGTGCGCATGAAAAGATAACCCTCCGCGTTGGTGACGTTGCAGGAAGGCGGCAGCGACGCCAGTTTCCCCAGCGCCTCGTCGCCGAGCGACAGCGCCAGCGTCTCCCGCGTACCGGCCGTGGATGTCAGCACGAGCGGGAAGCGCCGCCGCTCCAGCGCGGTGTTCTCGTCGAGAAGCGCGTTCGCCACGCTCAACCCCTGCGTGATGAACGGTGCCGACAGCGTGTCTCGCGTCTCGCCGCGCAGCACGGCCTCCGGCAGGCGCGCGACGGCCGTCGCCGAGAGGCGCGCGTCGGTATCTCGCAGATCCGCCGGCAGCAGATCGAGCGAAAGCAGCTCCGCGCCAGGCGCCACGGAACGGACGAACGATTCGAACGCCCTGCGCCGCTCGTCCGGCGTGCGTTTCAGAAGCATATGGCGGATGGCCGTATCGTTTATCCCGTCGAACGCGAACCGGCTGGTAAGCAGAATGGCGCCGTCAGGCGACAAAGTCCCGGTGGAATCGATGCGCAGCATGTTCTCATCCGCAGGCTTCACGGGCGACACGCGTAACACGTCGCCAGCCGGCGTCGCCACCAGATACGAACGGTCCGAGAGGTACGACGGCAGCAGGTCCCGGCTCGACTCGTCCGTAGGATCCATGAGAACGTACGGACCTGCAGAAGCGTCTTCCTCCTGCCTGGCGACCGCAACGATGGCATGGTTGAAGTACGGAAGCGGCACGTCGGGATCCATTTTCGCGCCTGCATGTATGAGGACGGGATAGGCGGGGAGGCCGGCGATGCGCAGAAGCGACACGAGAAGCGCGGCTTTGTCGCGGCAGACGCCGTACCTGTTGTCGAAGGTGATCTTCACGTCATGCGGTTCATAGCCCGGCGCGTCGCTCTCCATCGTCAATCCCATGTAGCGCACCTCTTGCGAAACGAACTTGAACAGCGCCCGTATCGTCGCATCGCGTGTGGCACACCCGTTCGCAAGGCTCTGCACGAGGTTGGTCATGGAAGCAGACGTGGCGGCCATGTGCGGCTCGCAAAGACGCCAGTACCAGCGCGAGACCGCAGGCCAGTCCTCGGCCGTAGACAGCCATACCCCCTGGACGCAGCGGGAAAGCGGCGGCATGTTGGGTTCGGAGAAGACCTGCGGCACGTCTCTGGCCGCCCAGCGCAAGAGCGTACGTCCGTTCCCCAAGGGTGCGTCAGGCGCGCGGACGACTGTCTCGCCGAAAGGCCGGCGAAGGATGGCGTGGCGGACGGGATTGGCGTCCGGCTGGTCTACGGTTACCACTGTCGAGATGATCGGCGCCGTGTATTCCAGCAGATTGAAATCGGCCCACGTGCCCTTCATGCGAGGCTTGCGCGTCCGGCGGCAATAGCGCACATGCCGGATCTCGCCGACGGCGAGGCCGGGAATCGCGCATGTCATCCGCCTCTGCTGCGGATCGAAGATGTTCGCGCTCATGCCGGAATTGTCCGTGGTCGTTTTCAGCGAACGGGCGAAATCGACCGTCCTCACCTGCCCGTTCGTGCCGACGATCTCGACGCAATGGACGGCGGCGTCTCCATAGCGGGCATTGAAGGACACGGCGAGTGTCGCGTGCGCCCGGCGCCCCTTTTCGGTGAGAACCTTTATCCACTCGTCGTCCCACGTGCAGTCCGAGCCGTCCGGCTCGTAGGCGGTGTGGATGCGATCGTCCACCGTGACGGAATCCGCGTCGGGGAACCGTTCTGCCGTCACTCCTCCGGCCATGGCGATCGTCGCCGCCGGATCGGCACGATACTCCGCCGGCATGTCGGGGATGCCCCCGGCGCGGACCAGCATGGAGGCGAAAAGCAGCAAATGTGCGAATCTCATGCCGTCTATTCTAGCACATCCGCCGGCGTTCTGCCGTCAAATATCCGCAGTTGTTCGGGAAAGCATTTTCCCGCACGCCGCATGAACATATGGTATACTTGTGTCCGCGATGAAGACGAAATTTTCAAATTCTCCGGCATGCAGTGCGAGCAGGCGGGATTTCATTCTCTCCGGCCTTGCGGCGTCTTGCGTGGCAGGGTGCCGTACGCTGGACATCTTCGGCCGTCCGGCGCTTGCGTTCGGCGTGGTTAGCGACATTCACGTGACCTCCAGCGGTACGGAAGCACGTTACGAAAAGGCTCTCCGGATATTCAGGGATCGTGGCGCCGATGCCGTGATGGTCTGCGGCGATATCGCCGACTGGGGCACTGTCAACTCCCTGGAACACGTGCGCGACGCCTGGAAACGCGTGTTAGGCGGCACGGACACCGTACCGCTCCTCTGCACCGGCAATCACGACTTCGACGGCTGGTGGTACGGCGACATGGCGATGGACATGCATGCCTCTGGCCATTCCGGGGCAGAAGCCGCCGTGAAGTCACCTGGCGGCATGAAGGCCGCATGGAAGCGG
This sequence comes from Verrucomicrobia bacterium UBA3624, assembly GCA_002373695.1. Classification (GTDB taxonomy): domain Bacteria; phylum Verrucomicrobiota; class Kiritimatiellia; order RFP12; family UBA1067; genus RUG572. The sequence goes on along the minus strand of DFLH01000065.1, from coordinate 4,414 downwards.
GTGTTCGGCGAGAAATACGCGCCGATGCGTCTGCGCACGGTGAAAGGATACGATTTCGTCTCGGCGGAATACGCAGGAGATGACGGCAAGCGCCGTCCAGACGTGGCAGGCTTTCTCACAACGCATGCCAAGCGTCTGCGCGATTCCGGCAAGCCGTTCTTCTTTTTCCAGCATCTGCCGATCAAGGGGACAACCTGCGACAGTTTCGGCTGGTCGGACGATGGCAGCGCGTTCCCGGCGTTGAAGGACTTCCCGAACGCCATCGCCTTTACAGGCCATACGCACCGTCCCTTCGTGGACGAACGCCAGATCTGGCAGGGCGAATTCACGGCCATCGGCACGCCGTCGCTGTCCTATCCCAGCTTCCCAGACGGCCACGAGAACGGCGGCGCGAAGCGCGACGGCACGGCCACGAACGCCATGAGGATGATTCCGGCGCGCCGTGACCTGGAAGGCACCCAGGGCTTTTTCGTGAACGTGTACGAAGACCGGATCGTAGTGGAGCGCATCGACATCGAGGCGGACGGGGCCATGGCCGCCCCGGCGTGGATCGTGCCGCTATCTGGCACGAAGCCGTTCTCGCTCGCCGAAGTGGAAAGGCGTGTGCCGGTGCCAGCGTTCCCAGGCGGCGCCAAGGTGCGGTGCGAAACTCGCAACACGGAGAACCGCCAGGGCAAGTGGACGATAGTGATGACTTGCGAGTTTCCGTCCGCCGTCGTGCCTGACGGCTGGCGCGTGTTTGACTACGAGATTCGCGCAGTACCGAAGGATGGATCGGCGCCGCTCGTCAAGAAGTTCCTGTCGCCAGCCTACCACAAGCTTCCGTGCTGCGAGCCGGTACGCCAACGGTTCTGGTTCGACGTGGCCGAGCTGCCGCAGGGCAAGGATTACACGATAGAGGTGCGTGCGTGCAACTGCTTCGGCAAGGCATCCAGCCCGATCATGGCCCCACGCGTGTTCCATGGGCACACTTGCTAGTAAGCGCAAGATTTGATAGAATATCCAGCGTAAAGAGATTGTTGCGCGATGACAATTCGTTCATATCTTGAAAAATTTGCCAAAGAGACACCTCAAAGCGTAGCATTGAGGTATTTCTGCGGCAAGGAGTGGCGTAATCGCACTTACGCAGAATTTCTTGCGGGCGTTCGCTTGACAGCGGAAGCCTATGGGACTGTTTTCTCTTTGCGACCACGCGAAGAAAACGTCGCTTTGATTCTTCCGAACGGCCCGGATTGGCTGGAAGCCTATCTGGCCTGCAGTGGTGCCGGCGTGAGCGTCGTGCCGTTGGATCCGAAACTGCATCCTGGCGAAGTCGAATACATATTGCAGGATTCCGGCGCCGTAGTGGTGACGACCGATTCCTCGCATTTCGAGATGATGCAGAGCATACTGCCCAAGTTGCCAGACGTCCGCGCCATCGTTATTGTCGATGGCGCGGATTCGCTTCCCAAGGCGATCGGCACGGTTCCCGTCTACTGCTATGCCGCGCTGAAGGCGGCAGCGGAGGTGCAGGATGGCGGCGCATGGTACGACAGGAACAAGGCCCGTCCTGAGGATGTCGCATCCGTCATCTATACGAGCGGTACCACCGGCAGGCCCAAAGGCGCGATGCTGACGCACGCCAACTTTGCTGCAGATGCCGAGGGTGCGCTTTCCACGTTCGTCGACGAAGGCGAGCATGTGACGCCGGACGACGTGTTTCTCGTGGTGCTGCCGCTCTTCCACGCCTTCTCGTTCTGCACGAACTTCATCGTGCCGATGGCAGTGGGCGCTGGAATGCATTTCGTCCGTTCGCTCTACACCATCGGAGAGGACGTGAAGCTTCTCCGTCCGACGATCATCATGAGCGTTCCGCTTCTCGCGGAGAAGATATACGACAGGATCGATGCGAAGATCAAGGCGTCGAAACGGGCGCAGTTCCTGATCAAGATCGGATTGAAGAAGCTCGTCTACGCCAACGTCAAGAAGGGCCTCGGCGGACGGTTGCGTTTCATGATCGTGGGCGGCGCGCCATGTCCAGTGCACGTGTTGCAGGGCTACAAGTCGATGGGGGTTCCGATTCTGGAGGGGTACGGCCTCACCGAGTGCGCGCCAGTCGTCTCGATCGCGGGTCCGAAGTGCGCGCGTATCGGCACCATAGGGGTCAAGCTCCCGAACATCGAGGTGCGCCTGTCCGAAAAGAACGAACAGGGCGTTGGCGAACTGCAGATTCGCGGTCCGATCACCATGAAGGGATACTGGCACAACAAAGCGGCCACGGAAGAGTCGTTCGATGGCGCCTGGCTGAAAACCGGCGACCTTGCATCCATCGACGAGTTGGGGCTGATCACCATACGCGGACGCAAGAAGGCCCTGATAGTCAACCGTGAGGGAAAGAACATCTATCCCGAAGAGGTCGAGAACCATCTTGCCGCAGACCCGATCATCGCCGACTGTGTGGTGGTCGGCTATACTACAGGTGGCATTCCGGGCGAGAAGGTGGGATGTGTCGTCCATCCCGACATGGATCTGCTTGCGGAAAAAAACGACGGCAAGCCCGTTGGATGGGAACAGGCTGAGAAAATCGCGAAGGATCACGTCCGCTCGCGGTGCCAGGATCTTGCCGACTACAAGCGCGTCCGCAAGATCCTCGTCGCTAAAGAACCCCTCGTCCGCACTTCGATCCAAAAGGTCAGGCGTGTCGCCTACAAAGGGACTCTGGATGAATAGCCCCAAAGCGTATCTGACCGGGCCCGTCGTCTTCGTGCTTGGCCTGCTGGCCTTGATCGCGGCCTGGCTTGCCATGGAGCCGGCGGCGCTGCACCATGCGTTCGACCAGGACGGCTACTCGCCGTTCGAACTGGCCACGATCCCGTTCTACGTGGCCATTGTCCCGCTCGTCTGGTGGAAATGCCCGTTCACGGGCTCGCGCGCGCGCAGGACTATCCTCTGCCTGGCCGTCTCGTGCATTGCGTCCATGGCCGTAGTCAAGGAGCTGGACTGGCATCTGTGGGCAATGCACAACCTGTTCCCGGACGTAGTGGGGGCCGATGGCAGCGTGCGTGGACTCGTCAAGCCCAACGGAGAGGCGTTGACCGGCACTCCCTTCAAGATGCGGTTCCTCACGAACGCTGGCGCGCCGTTTGGCGCAAAGGTTCTCGCCCTTGCCTATTTTTCGCTGTTCTTCGGAGTGTTTGGCGTCACGCTCGCGTACTTCGCGAAGGACCTGCTCTTGGGCTTCTTCAGGAAGGTCGCGCCCGCCTGGACGATGTGCTGCTTCGGCACGGCCGGGGTGATGGTGCAGCTCTGCGACCGAATGCCCGCCTGGGTGCGCCACATCCGCCATCTCCCCAAGCCCAAAGGCGACGAGATTGATTCCATTTCCTCGCTCTTCACTGCGCTCGAGGAAGGGGGCGAGATGCTGATCGCCGTCTTCGCGATCCTCGCCATCATTCAGGCCCACGCCCTCTGCGGCGGTCGCGGGGCGACGCGCCCTACCAGTCTGCCGATTCCGGTAGGGCGGACGCTCCGCGCACGCCGTTAGGTTGTCAAGTTGGCGACTCTGGTAGGGCGGACGCTCCGCGCACGCCGTTAGGTTGTCAAGTTGGCGACTCTGGTAGGGCGGTCGCCCCGCGGCCGCCGCCCGGTACGCCATCTTGATGGCTACAGGCAACTGCGAAGAAACTATCTACAAATCTCGGAATGTACGGACTTGCTGAAGAATGTGCTTCACCGACAGGACTTCGATGCAATCCTTCCTGATGCGATAGTACACCCACCAATTGCGGTTCTTGCAGAGGATCTTGCGGTACTGCGGACGCTTCATGCTGCAAAATGCTTCAACGCCTATTTCAGGATTTTGCGGGATGGTCTCCGTTGTGGCGAACACATCGTTTTCAAATGCGACGGCGTATCCGGGATAGAAGTTGGTCGCGATATACAGAAACGCATCGCGAAGGCGCGTTTTTGCGCGCATGGTCCAGCGCGGAACAGGATTCATCATGCCACCGCCAATTTCTTTGAGCGCTTTTTAGGGCTTTTACGAGAATTGAGTTTCTTTAACTCGTCATCGAGCATCCGCTTGACCTCATCCTGCGTGTACACCTCACCGCGTTCGGACTCGCCTTCGCCGACGAGAATGTCCTCATACACTTCGGCGTTGTACAGCTTCTCCGTGATCTTTTCCCACTCTTCGGCGGAGAGGAACACGGAAGTTGCGCGCCCGTTCTGCGTAAGGATGATGGGGCGATGCGTCTCGGCGGCACGGGCGACGCAATCTGCGAGCGTGTTGCGGAACTCACTCATGGAAATGATGTCTTCGGTTGGCTTGAAGTCGAACATGTCTTTTTCTCCTTTGGCTTTGGTTCGCAATATTGTACGAAATCTCGTACGTGATGTCAAGGGGCGAACTGGCTGGAGTTTACCCATTTTTTGA
>DFLH01000014.1 GCA_002373695.1 Verrucomicrobia bacterium UBA3624 | reverse complement strand
CTCAAAGGCGCTGACGAGCTGAGCGCATTCTACACCGCCTGCGACGCGACGCTGAACTTTTCGCCCATCGGGGAGTCTTTTGGATATGTCGTTGCGGAGGCGATGGCCTGCGGGACGCCGTGCATAGCCCATTCCAAGCCCCGCAACGACAATGCGCAGATAGAGGTGGCCTCCACGGCAGCCGGCGGCTATCCGGTGCGCGACGCCGCAGCCGCACAAAAAACGATCATGGAGATCGCGGCCAACCCGCCGGATGCGACACATAGGGCGCTTTGCAGAAAAAGCATCGTGGACCGGTATTCTTCAAAGAATTTTGCGCCAAAGCTCTTGAATGCGTATTCGATTCTATCCGAAACAAGAGGACTGGACCTGGAACACAAATTCAGATTCGCCGGATTTGAAACCGAAATCCCGGAGCATGAAATCTGCAACGCGCTGGAAAATGTCATTGGCGGCAAACCGTCGCTGTACGACCGCCTTGCGATGAAACTTGCCTACTCGCTTCCGAACGCAGTCCGCATCCACAAGATAGTACTTCGGGACGATAACTCCAAACCCCTTGAGGCGACAAAGCAATGATCTACGACTGTTTCAGTTTTTTCAATGAGCTGGATCTGCTCGAAATCAGACTGAATACGCTTTGTGATGTTGTCGACAGATTTGTTCTTGTCGAATCGACGCTTACTCACTCCGGAACCCCCAAGCCGCTTTATTTTGCGGAGAATAAAGCTAGATTTGCAAAATTCTGCGACCGTATCATCCATATCGTCGTTGACGACTTTCCGTCCTTCCCAGATGCAACATACCGTGAAATGGCTTGGATTCGCGAAAACTGGCAGCGGAATGCCATTATAAGAGGCATACCAGAGAGCGCGAATGATGATGACTGTGTCATCATCTCGGATCTGGACGAGATTCCCAGCCCTAAAGCCGTGGAAGTTGCGGCAAAGTACAATGGCATAAGCCACCTGTATTTGGATTTCTACTCTTACTTTCTCAACTACCGAAACTATTTCACACCAGTATGGACCGGTGGAGGGCAAATTCTGCCTCTGGGCGTGTTGAGGTCAGGCAAAGCACCAGACGACAAAGATTTGAATCTGATAGTTGATCGAAGAGTCAATCAAGGCATGACCCCCACGCTTGTTCGACACTTAAAACCGCATCATGTCATTGAAAACGCCGGATGGCACTTTTCTTTCTGCGGCGGTGCCGATGCTGTTCGCTCAAAATTGATGGCGTATGCCCACACCGAAATAAACACGCCCGAAAATACATTGTCCCGCAACATAGAAAGCAAAGTCCTTTCCGGAATGGCGCCATACAAAAACTTGGACCGTTTCTTCGCTGTCCAGATAGACGGCTCATTCCCGGAGTACATACGCAACAACGCAGACGCGCTCTCTCTTTTGATTTATCCGGTTTCGTTTCAATACATGGTAGAAACCGCTATCCCGAGACTATTGGTGATCGCGAGGCGCTATGGCAGGAATTTGCTGCGCCCGCTACTGCCGCAAAGAGTCAAGGACTGGCTGTACTTTCGCCTTCTTGAAAAAGGATATAGATGATTTTGCATCGCATAATCAGGGAACTATCTACATTTGCCGAGAAACCGCCGTGCTTTTATTGATGCCTTTATCCATGCTGCTCGCAATTTCAATCTTTCAAATGCCTTTCTCAACAGGCCGACATGCATTTCGGCCGAAGGTACTTCAAGCAGGACGCCATCGCATTCCGCCACCTTGGTGCCAAACACCCGTGACTCGTGGCAAAGCCATATCATAAACAGATGCTCTGCGACCAGACCTTCCTGCCTGCCGTTTCTGCGGTACTCTGGCAACTTGCACCAAAGCTTCCGAACGGACTCCAGAAACGGGAACAGCCATGATGCATATCGCTCAAATACGTCTCGCCGCATTAAATATGTAAGACACCTATACTCCTTGCGCATTGATGCAGCGCAGACCAAATCCTCAATATAGTCGGGGAACTGCTTTTTAATCACGCTAAGGGCATCGTCGAGTCCGTACCCGTGCATGCCCATCATATACCATTCCAACATCGTCTTCCCGTCGGGTATGCTGTAGGACTTTGGCAGGACGATTCCGCATTCTCGAGGAATGGCTGAATGTATCTCACGGTCATTGTACCGTGGAAGAATATTCGTCCTGAAGTCATCCTTGTCAATCGCATCAAATGTCGCCATCGACGGCTCGGCTTCCGACTTTTTCCAAAAATTCAAATATCGTCGGTAATGGCAGAATCCAACCCATCCCACATCGTCATGCACTGGAAGATAGTTTTTCCAGACCCAATACTGGGCCGTAAGTTCGCAACAGTCGCCATTCAAGGCTGAAATATTGTCGCCCGTGTCATCCCTCAGCATGTGCAAGTCGAATTTGCTGTTTGCACAGCCGACCTGAATCGGGGTGAGACAATCTGCAGTGTAGACAGGCGCAACCTTATGATACGCGTTGAATATCTGAATTTTACCATCCATTTTGGTCATCCTTTCTGAACCATATCTCCAATTATAATAGCCATACTCTGTGCTTAACAGCCTTGACATGCGGTTTTGGGGCATTTAATCCGCCGTATCGTCTGCGCCGCATATTGCTGCGCCTTCCTTCCGTATTTCACGTAGACATATAGCAGAATCAATTTTCTTGCTGGCCATATGCTTGAGAAAAAAATGAAAATCAAGCGCCCAACTATATATCTCGATCGAGAATACCAAATCTCTCCAGGTCTTTTCAACCCACGATATTCTGCGTACAATCGGTGCCAATAATCGACAATGTCCGTTATGGCATAACGCTTCTTCCAAGGGCATATACTTACAAAATGCAAGGCCATAGGAGCGGCAAAATCAGCATCCATCACTTCAATTGCGTATTTTTCCCAACTTCTCGGCAATTCGCCTACCCCTTTATCCTCCAGGAGCAAAATGGCATTGAGAGCGGTCTGGTCGTATAGCGGAACATCCAGATGCCTCTCTAGAAAACGTAGGCACTTGCCTACAATGTCCCTAGTTCTAAACAGTCGGAGATTCATCAATGAAAAACCAGAACAGAAGTATCTGTCGACGTCGACTCGGATACCCCTTTCCGCCAGCCATTTTGCTTCGCTTTCACGCGAACTCTCAATATCGATAACGGCTTGCATTGCAAAATCGGAAGAACGTCTCGCCCAGACTTCCGCCACATCAAGCGTCCAATAGAAGTCGACATCGCAATATATCAGATGCTCAACGTCTGGAATACTGTCCGGAAAGCACAATCGTGCATACGCCATCGCCGGACCTCTTGCTTTTATAGGTAACGGCTTAAACGCAATTACCCTGACTATGCTTTTGGGATGAACCTCGCGTATCTTGTCTTTTAGAGCCTCCAAATTGTTTTTTTCAATTCCTCCATCGATGATATTGAACCGCAGCATGGATTCGCCACGTGCAGAGGCCGCAATTGATGCCGCCGTCAAGAAAAGACCCGGAAAATAGCCATCATCCGCGGCTAGACCAATTTCTATGATTTCGCTTTGCATGTCCATTGACATCGCTTCCATTCGTGTCCCACTGTCATATCCTCCCACCAGTAACTCGATGGACGACATTCTTGAACCATACCGGAAACAAAGATCTGACACCTCCTTTATCGTGCTTCGACCAAATGGGGAATTGGGACATTCCAGACCAATCATCTCCGCCATTCATCGGATCGTATTCCTTAGATGACAGCGAAAACACACCCGCCGTCTTCCCCAATAAGGAAAGCACAGCCTGGTCGTGCCTGTTCTCGACAAACCCCGGCAGGTTCGGCGACTTTGACGGACTGTCGTCGCAAAGCTCGAAGCGGTCGTAGAACACCTGTCGGAATTCCATGAAAAAGCGCTCTGCTCCGGCATCCCTTCGAACGAGAAACGCCGTACCGCCCAGTTGCCCGGTATTCACAACCGCGGCGTTATCGCGCACACCGAAGTTATCAAGCAAGTCGCCTTTGCACCATTCACCATCGGGAAGAAAATGCTGCGTCAGATCGTCCTTCCGCGATCCATCCATGGAGCGCGCCTGAAACGCGACGATGCCATGTTCTTGTGCGAGGTTGAAATAGTCCATCAGCCTCGGGAGGCCCTTGGGGTTGAGATGGCAACCGGCATCCGCATAAAGAAGCACGTCACCATCCTTCATTTCCCGCAGCAGCTGAAGGACTATCTGCGGTTTCCAGCACCAGTAGCCATAGCCGCGGGAACCAGGGATCAGGCGATCCTTCATCTTCACCCTGAAGTCTTCGTCAAGATCGTTCTCCGTCCAGACCCGGATGCGGTCTTCAAACACTCCCATTGACTCTGCCTGCCGCCTTATGCGCTTCAGCGGGCTGCGAATCAACCCGTCAAGCGCACTGTTGGCAAAACTCAAAAACCAGAATGCGCTCATATTCCCTGCCCCCAAAGCGCCGCGACATTGACTACAAGCCCCCGGTCTCTGACTGGGACTGGATTCTGCGTGAGCGACAGGACGCAGCCAGGTGCGCGTTCCACGCCCATTCCGTCAATCACGGTGAAATGTCGCATCGCATCCATCCCTGGATTCGCCGACATCTTTATTTCCACGGGATAAAGTCTGCCCGAACGGGATATAAGCAGATCGATCTCCCTCATTGCGTCATCGCGATAGTAGTAAAGATAGTGCGAAGGATCAAGCCCAGCCGCCTGATATGAGCGAACAATCTGCCCCACGACCCACGACTCGAAAAAATGCCCCGCCTGATTCGAGGCAAAAAGCGCGGAAGAATCGGCTATCCTGGCCAGATGGCACGCAAGACCGGTATCCATGAAATGCAGCTTCGGCCGCTTGACCACGCGCTTCACCGGATTCCCCGACCATGAATGAAGCAGAAACACAAGACCGGTAGCTTCCAACACGCCAATCCACGACTTGACGGTCTTGGCGTCCACACCGATGGACGAGGCGATGTCCTCATATACCAGCTCCTCGCCCGTCCGCGCGGCAACGCAGGCAAGGAAGCTTTCAAAGCGGCCGATGTCGCGGACGTTTATCACTTTGCGTATGTCGCGTTCAATGTATGTCTGGACATAAGATGAAAAGAACAGATCCCTGTTCATCTTCTCTCCTGCGCAGACAAGCGCAGGCATTCCTCCGCGAAACACCGCCTCTTGCGCTTCCTTGAGCGACATCGGCTCAGTAAAAGGTGCATAATCGGAAGGCAGAAACGGGGCGGAGGCAGACATCCCTTTGATTTCCGCCTGAGAAAACGACGACAAGGAAAGCACCGCCGCCCGGCCGGCAAGCGATTCGCCGACTTTGTCCATCATCTTGAAAAGCTGAGATCCCGTCAGGAAATAAAGTCCCGCTCCGTTGCGCTCGTCTACCGCCATCTTGATGAAGGGAAGCAATTCAGGGACATACTGGAACTCGTCTATCATCAATGGCGGCTCATACTGCGCGAGAAAAAGCTCCGGGTCGTTTTTAGCCGCTTCTTTAAGGGTGGGATTGTCAAAACTCACCATGCGTACGCCTTTGCCAGATAAAAACCGCTTCATCAGCGTTGACTTACCGACTTGCCGCGAGCCGCCAAGAATCACAACCTTGAAGGTTTCTGCTGCATTTGACAAGACAGCCTCCACATGGCGATTTATGTAAGTTTTTCCACTCATTTGCAGGTATTATACCATATTTTCTGAGCATCAGCAATAGTCAATTCCGTTTTTCTGGGAAATGAATTCCGTTTTTCCGGCTATAGAGTTCCGTTTTTTCGGCAAATGGCCGAACTACGTTCGGCTAAAACATGCCATCCTCCCTCCAAAAGGTATAGCGGGTAGGAGAGCGCGAGCTTGACGCGGTTCAACAGCGACGGGCGGCAAGGTCTCTGGGTCGCCATGAAGTCGTTGATCTTCCCGGCATCGGCAAGCCACCGCAAGCGCAGTCGCGTAGCCGAAGCTCCAACGCCCGCCATTGCGCGGGAAATCGCCTCCGAAGGAACCGGTTCTGCATGATCTGCCGAAAACAAAATGCCGTTCGCGCCGTTCTTGATGTACTCGTTCATCGTGGCATCATCGTTTGCGACAACGCACCTCCCCATGGCCATAGCCTCGAGAAACACCATGCCTATGCCTTCCTTGCGGCGCGGAGCGATTACGATACAACATTTTGCAATTCGCGCAAGGTAAGCATCGCGTTCAAGGAACTCGTCTGCACGCTTTACGTCAAATATATACCCGTCTGACGGCGGAAACAACTTCTCCGCAACCGATTGAGTAACCTCTCCTCGTTCCCAAAGGAACACACGCTTGGGATCCCCTTTCTCCTTCGGCAAGCTATCAGGGTCAGGAAAATATCTCACGTCAAGAATATTAGTCACGCCACAGCGTCTCGCATGTTCCGTCACCTTGTCGCAAAACGAGATAACTCCCATTCCACTCCAGGCAATGCGCTTCCACTGCCAGTAGCTCGCCCATTCATTGTCGTACATTGGTACGAAGACATTGCGCTTACCCGGGAAGAAGAAACGCCATCTAGAAATCGGGAACTCCCATATCACAGCAATGTCACAATCCTTCGCAACTTTCTGGGCTCCGGTTCGATAATACTGCGAATAATAATGCTCAACTACTTCAAACGCCTTGCGGACAACAGCAAGGAAGAACTCAGCTGAGCGAGTCTTCTTGTGGCATTCATGATCTACAAACAACAGTTTCACAGAGGCGAGATCTCCACGAAGAACTTGTCAAACTGCTCGGCTATTTCGCGCCAGCTGAACACGGGGATTTCTCTCGCTGCATTGTCGGCCATGCGCTTACACAACTCGGGATCTGCGGCGAGCTTTTCAATAAGCGGCGCATAGTCGCCGTCCTTCGCAAGAAGCGCTGTCTCGCCGTTCTTGAAGAAGTTGTTGGCTTCGCCGTCAAAGGCGAGAATCGGCTTCTTCCAGCGAAGATATTCCTGAAGCTTGGCATTGCAGTCTTGATCCGAGGTGCAAACGAAAGCATCAGCCTGCGCCATTACGCCAAACTGCTCTTCCTTAGATAACCACCCGAGGAAAATGCAATTGTCGCTTGCGTACGGTCTCAAGTAGTCTTCGTCACGCCCTGTAAGATACAGCTTTATGTCCTTTTGGACGAGTCGCATAGCCTTACAGATGTCGCTCGTGCGTTTCCACTTCGCCTTGTCACCAGTGTAGACAATATTGAAGCGCCCCTCGAGCTTTATCTTGTCCGACCGTGGCAAGTTCTCAATCGGGTCGGCGCCATTGGGGATGTACTTGCACTCGACGCCCCAGCGACGGCCTATCTTCTGTAGTTCATGACTGAGCGTCACCACGGCATCGGAATTTTTCACGATGCGTTTCTCCATCCAGTTCATGAACACCTTGCCCAGCAAGCCAAACATATCACCCCATATCCGCCCGTAGTGGTCATCCCACCCATGTACGACCTTGAACGCCTTGTGCTTGCAGAGAAACCTGCGGCAAAACAGCGGATGCAAGGCAACGGTTGAGCCGTAGGTATAGACAATGTCGGGCTTGAAGTCGTCGATTCGCCTCGCGAGCGCAAATGAGTTCTTCGAGCAATTCCAGCCGCACCAGCCGACCGACCAACCCATCCTCTCTAAATTGAAGCCTATTGCATTTATCGAGTAAGGCGCGACGGCAAAATGCTCGGCACAACTTTGGCTCTCAAACCAAGGGAATCGGGTGCTGGAGACATATAAAATACGCTTCATCGGTCAACCTGTCGTTCTACATCTTGGAACACGCGCTGATTTACTTGCCTGCATCCTCCTTCGCTAGAACTGAAAACCTGGCGACTTGAACAGCCGGTGTGTCATGGCGCGTTCATCGAACGTCACCGTGACCGATGCGCCATGAGCCTTGTTGATCTGAGCTATGAAATAATCCGAAAAGTCAGCCTGTCCCTCATCGAAATCATAATATGCCCGCCATGCGCAGTCCCGATTTTCTATCTCGAATACTTCGGTCTCAAGAATCAACTTCATTACTGCAAGGAGCTGTTCTTTCGGTTGCCGATACGCCCTCTTCAATACCCAAATCACTTCACATAAGACAATTGACGAAATAAACCCCCTCGCTTCCAGCGACAATCGTTCCTCAATCAGGCAAGTTGCCACTCGAGACTGCAAGGGATCATCCTGAACGATGAACCGCACCAGTACATTCGTATCCAGCCCAATCACTTGCCAGCCTCCAGAACTATGGCATTGTCCATCTCGGCCAGAGACACAGGACCGCCCGACCACTTGACAACGCCCTTCAACGCCTTTACGCCACCCCGTCTAGGAATCATTTCCACCCGGTTGGATTCAAGAATGACAAATTCAAGCCTATCTCCAACGTTAAGCCGAAGCTGGTTTCTGATTTCTACCGGTATTGTTATCTGTCCTTTGGATGACAAAATCGAACACATGATTGACCTCATTTCCGTTGCGCCAGCATGATATCATTTCCTTACCTTTAAGTAAAGCGGGCAGGCAAGAAAGCTTGATGTTTAACAGCTTGCAGAGCGTGTGCGCAAGTACCACGCGCTTGATCCCGTGATTCCCGTCCACTGCCGCCCTGGACGAAAAATGTAAGGATATACCACGCCTTTTTACGGCAATCCGATCATTTGAGATGCACGTTCATGAACAATGTAGTACATAGACATTGCCCTGCAAAACGACATTCATTCGCTTCCATATAGGAGGCCACTTTTTTAGCGCAGACACCATGAACTACCTTTGTTTTGACGGTCTGCAATGTCGCCGCACAGCGGCGGGGCGGCCGCTACGGTTTGCACAAATGTATCGCATGGGAGCGTTATACCGAAAACCGTATCGCACCGGCAAGCGATTCCAGCTGGCTCCGTCCATGCGTCGCGTTTATCGCTACGCGAAGCCTCGCCTGTCCCATCGCGACAGTCGGATAGCGGATTGCCGGCACGAGAAAGCCCATGCCTTCCAGCTTCTTTGAGATGTCCAGGGCTTTCCTCTCGTCGCCTATGATGACAGGCGCAATAGCCGTCTCGCCGCATCCGTCCGTCGACAATTGCCGCAAGCCGGCGGCAGTCTTGAAGGCCACTATATTCTCCCGCAAGGCCCCTACTCGCCACGGCTCCGACTCTATTATGGAAAGCGCGGCGTCGGCAGCCGCCATCGCAGCCGGGTTGGGCGCCGTGTTGAATATGAATGCACGCGACTTCTGGCGCAGGTATTCGATCATTGCCGAACTTCCGGCTATGTATCCTCCGGAAGAACCCAATGCCTTGGAAAGCGTACCCATCATCAGATCTGGACGTCCGCATCCAAAAAGTTCTGAAAGCCCGTGCCCGGTCTTGCCTACGACGCCAAGCGCATGCGCTTCATCCACCATCGAGAAAGCATCGTGCCGTTCGCATATTTCAATGAAGCGGGGCAGGTCCAGAACGTCTCCATCCATGGAAAACACGCCATCGGAGACAACAAGGATGCGCCGTGCGCCACGAACTCCATCCAGAAGCCGTTCCAGTCCGTCCATGTCAAGATGCGGGTACACGATCGTTTCGGCCCTGCTCAACCGGCAACCATCTATGATGGATGCGTGGTTCAATTCGTCTGACAGAACGACATCACCCTTTCCTACCAACGCCGATATGGCGCCGAGGTTCGCCATGTAGCCCGTTGAAAACACGATTGCCGCCTCTGCGCCCTTGAAATCCGCCAAGTGCCGCTCCAGCCTGACGTGTGGCGCAAGAGTGCCAGTGATCAGCCGCGAAGCGCCGGAACCGGCGCCGAATTCCAGCGCTGCGCCGGCAGCAGCTTCCTTTACCCGCGAATCAGACGAAAGCCCCAGATAGTCGTTGCCGGCAAACGACACCAGGTGACCGTCCGCCATTCTGATCTCACGCTTTAGCCCCGCCGCATCTATTGCCGCCAGATCTGCGGCAATTCCGTCATGGCGGAATCGCCTCGCTGGTTCTGGACATTCCACGACAACCGCCTGCTTTTCGAGATAGCGGATGGTTTCCGCGACGGCATCACGCGATCCACGATAGAGGAATATCCTTCCGCCAGTCGGCTCCCCTTTCCTCTTCAGAACCGTAATCCGATGGTATCCGTCCTTGACCGCCACATATCCTGTCACATACTGCGGGTCGTCGGACACGCATATTTCCCCGACAATCCCTGGCGCTGAAAGGACCTTGCTTGCAAGCACAAGAGCTTCTGCGAAATGGTTCTTTCTGTCCACTGCCGGCGAAACGGTGCTGTCCATGTTTGTCGCCCTGATGCCGCGTTCCCTGTCCGGCTCGAGCCTTTCAAGCGTGTCGGCATCCAGGAGCATGGCGCCTCGCATCGGATAGGTCTCCTTGAACAGGCCGCAAACCTCATCGGTCCTGGCAAAACCGGCAGCCGAGAGGATATTCCGGACTTTCGCCCAACCCTCGACTTCGTCAGCCACCGTTTCGGTGAATACGGGGAGCGCCTTCAGATGCCGTACGTCATTCTGCGCTTCAATCTTCATGTAGACGGCATCAGGCTCGCCGCGTTCATGGCCGAATGCGCGTCTGGCCATTGCCGGCAGCACGGACTCGATCCTCTGGCGCGTCACGATCCGTTCAGCGCCGGAAAGATGGACGCCATTGCACGACGCGCGCATCTTGACGCTGTAGAGACCGTTGCTCAATGCGAATCCCCCGCAGCCTGCTCTACGAGATCCGCAACCTTGTCGGCCGCATCAGGCGCTGCCAACGTGTGCATTGCAGCCGCCTTGCGGGCAAGTTCTTCAGGATGGTCTATCTTGTGAAGAATGAAGTTTGCCAGAGCACGCGGCGTCAGCACGTCCTGCATTCCTTCGTCGGCTGCACCTGCCTGGACGAATGCCAGAGCGTTGAAATGCTGATGGTTGCGCACGGCGCCCGGCAGGGGAATGAAGAACGCCGGCTTCCCGACAAGGGCCAGTTCAAAGCAGGTGGACGCGCCAGCCCGGGCGACAACCATGTCAGCCGTCGCGAACGCGCGCCCCATCTCATGCTCGAACGCCTGCACGCGGGAAGGCATCCCCGCGTCTGCGTAGCGCCGCCTTACCATCTCCTCGTCGGCCTTGCCTGTCTGGTGTATGACGAACAGCCGCCGCCCGTCGTGACGTTTGGCAAGTCCCCTCTGCACAAGAAGCATCGCCTGCGAGGCTAGTTCGTTGACGCGATGTGCCCCCTGGCTTCCTCCGGTGACGAATACGCAGAAATCATCCGGCGGCACTTCGTCCAGCCTTGGCCGAGAGGCGATTTCGGAACGGACGGGAAGCCCGGTGCGTACCACGTTGCGCCCTTTGAGATATTCCGACGTCATGGCGAACGAGACTGCGACCGTCTTAGCGTGGCGAGCAAGCCAATCGACCGCCCGTCCCGGCACGGTATTCGCCTCGTGCAAGACTACAGGCACCCGCCGGACCACGGCAGCCATGACTGGCTCAAGGCTCGCGTACGATCCCATCGCCAGCAATGCCGACGGCTTGAAACGCTTCATCTCACGGCGGCAACGGAGCAAAGATATGAGATTGGCTAACAGATTCTTCGCGACCAGCGGCCGCGCGCCGGTGGAGAATACCGCTCCATCCCATCCCTTCAACACGGTTCCTTCGATAGCGCGTCCGGAAGCCCACACCACGACCTCATGACCTCGCGCCCTCAACGCATTCGCGACGGCCAGCCCGGGGAAAGTATGCCCGCCAGTTCCGCCGCATGCGACTATGTACTTGCCTGCCATGCGCGAATTATACCAAATCCATGCCGTCTTAACCACACCGTCGCACCGCCGCGTTTTTTAAGGCCGTCATCAATGCCGCCCTGCCGGGAGATTCCAGGTCAGAAGGTCTTCCATGAAACGGTCGGGGTCGAAGAGCCGCTCGACGATTTCCAGCGCATGGCCGCTCATGTCCTTGAGCTTCTGCGGATCGGCCATCTGGTCAAGTGCCGCCGCAAGGGTCGCGGGCGTGCGGGCTTCGGGGACACGCGTTTGCCCGTTCGGTGCCCTGGCAAAGAGACCAGTCTTTCCCGGGATCAGCCAGTCCGCAAGACCTCCAACATCGAACGTGACCACGGGTACGCCATGCGACAGAGCCTCCGCCCCCACCGTTCCGTACGGCTCGTTCCAGAGCGACGGCAGTGCACAGACGTCCGCATCCATGAAGAACCGCTGTGCGTTCTCCTGCCAGCCGAGGAACTTCACTCCCTCGGACGCGCGCTTGCGCAGCTTCGCCCCGTCGCGCCCCGCGCCGACGACCATCAACTCGTGCGGGCGCGACATCTTGCCGACGGCATCGATCAGCATCCCCACGCCCTTCCCGGCGATCAGCTGTCCCATGAAGAGGATGCGCAGTTTGCCATCGGGCATCCACGTGTGCGCGGCTGCCTCTTCGCGGAATGGGCGTACAAAGAGTGGATAAAGGACCTTGACCCGTTCTGGGGGGAATCCGTTTTTGACAAGGTTTTCCTTGATGTAGGTAGCCGGTACGAACGTGCGCACATCGCGCATTTCCCCGATAAATGCGCAGAGCGGACGCATCACGTTACGCAAAACCCACTGCGGGCGCGTGACGGCCGCGCACAGGCGGCAGGGGAAGAACGAATACGTGCGGTCGCAGAGATGCCGGAACGGATCGTAGTAGTGCTTCCGCAGGCAGTACAGCTCGTGGTCGTGCGCGTAAAAGCGCAACCTGTCGCCGTAGCGGGCCTTAAGGCGGCGGAGGTCGGCCACGGTCGGCGGGATCTTCTGCATCAGCACGAGGTCGCGGTCGTCCAGCTCGCGCGGCGGGTCGCCCACTACATCGACCACGTGTCCTCGCGCGCGCAGCGCCGCCGCCGCGCGTTCGGCAAAACGTTCGAGTCCGCCGTAGAGATGCGGATAGACGCCGGTGAAGAGAATCTTCATCCTTTCCTCCCCGCATGAAAGCCTTTGTAGCCGGTGAGCCGCCCCACGAGGCGCGCCGTGAGGCGCACGCCCAGCACGCGCAGGATGAGGCGCTTGAGCCACGCCGTGCGCGGCGGCCAGTCGATCGCGCGCAGCCACTCCGGGTGCGCGGCGAAGGCGTCGAGGAGTTCCGTCCGGTCCGGTTCGGGGAATCCAGGCGCCGCGAGATAGAATCCAAAGAGGTTGCAGGCCAAGGTGGACGTGAAGCCTCGCCTGACGTCTTTGGGAAGCTCTGCCGCGTCGAGCTGCGCGTAGACGTGCGCCGTCACGTCGAGGATGTCGCGCACGCGCCGGGGCGTGAACGTCTCGGTGGCCGCGCCCGCGCGCGCCGGCAGGTAGGCGTAGAGCGGTTCCTTCGCGATGTACACACGGCTGAAACCGACGAGCTGGAGCGGAAGAACGTCCATGTCCTCGTGGATCACGCCCGTGCGGAAACGCGGAAGCGAATCGCGTCGATAGACGAACCGCCATGGCTGCCAGTTCATGCCGCCGACGTTCCTGCGGGCGAAGAGGATGTCGAACGCCTCGAGGCCGGGATAGCTCTTTCCGCCGAATTCCGAATAGGCGGACGGTACGCAGGGATGCAACGAGCCGTCCGGCTGGATGGTGTTGTACGGGAACTGGAGGCAGTTGCAGGCGGCGTTCGCATTGGTCAGTTCGGAGATGCGGCGCAGCGCGCCGGGGACGTAGGCGTCGTCGGCGTCGAGCCACACGATCCAGTCGCCGCACACCTCGTCGAGCCCGCGGTTCCGCGCCACCGATACGCCGCCGTTTGGCTGGTGGATAACGCGGACGCGGACGTCTTTCTGCGCGAGACCGTCGGCGATTTGCGGGGTCGCGTCGGTGGAGCCGTCGTCTACGACGACCGCCTCCCAGTCGGCGAAGTCCTGCAACTGCAGACACTTCACCGCATCAGCAAGATGCGCCTCGCAGTTGTGTACGGGTATGATGACGGAGAGTTTCATTGGGCCAACCTCGCAACGAATTCAGAACGGGCGCGTGCAAAACGTTCGTTCAGTCGAGCATACGCCTCGGCGCGGACGGCATCCCAGTCGCCGCGATCCCTGAGCGCGGCGAGGACCTGCTCCGCCACCTTGTCCCAGTCGCATTCGTACACGCTGCCCACGACGCTCTGCCCGAAGTTGGAGAGCCAGTTGGCGAGCTTCGACCCGCGCGCGATACCGAATCCAAACGTGCCGGCGTTGGCGGCGAGGATCAGCAGATGCAGGCGGCTGGAAAGCACAACGTCGCATTCCGCCGCCGCCGCCATGACCGCCTCCGGCGTGGTGCCGGGGATGCACTCCACGCCAAGCTTCTCCAGGAGCGCACGGTCGGTCTTGACGTTCATCGGGATGCCGGTGACGCGAGCGCCGGCGGCTCGCACGGCGGAGATGAGGCGGCGCACGCCGTCGAGGTCAGCCACCTGACGCTGGGTGGAGATGCAGAGGCCAAGCTGCGGCGTATGCGGCGGTCGCGGGGCGACCGCCCTACCGGAGATTCCGGATTTTCCGGAGATTCCGGAACTTTCGGCATACAGGATCGCCGTGTCGGCGGCGACGCCGGCGTTTGGGAAACCCATCGACGCGAGCATGGCGGCGCTTTGCGGATCGCGGAGCCACACGCCCTTGCAGCGCGGCAGAACGCGCGAGATGCGTCGCGCGAGACGTGCGCGGAGATGGAGCTCGTACCGGCCGACGAGTCCGAAGAGCGAGAGCAGGAAGCGACGTTTTCCGGCGGCCTTGAAGAAAACGGGGTTCAGTTCGTCATCCATCCCTACGCTCCACACGAACGTGCGTACTCCCGCTTTCTGGGCGCGTTCAAGCAGCTCGAGGCCGACGTGCGGGTAGTCGGAAAGGCCGGTCGCGCCGCACCATACGTAGGCATCGTGGCGACGGACCTCGGCTGAGAAGCCGTCGAAGCCGACGTCCTGGAACCCGAACACGGGCACGACGTTCACGCCGAGGCGCGCGGCCGTGGACGGATCGGCCGTCGCCACCGTCAGCTGCGCGCCGGGGATGGAATCTTTCAGCATCTTCACGACGCAGGCTATGATCGCCTCGTCGCCTATGTTGTCACATCCAAGCGGAATGCCGCCAAGGAGAATCCTCATCGTCCGCCTCCGTGCCACGTGATGATTTCCGCCGAGGAACGGCGCGGCGACGCGGCCACGTCGAACTCCTCGGGCGCCTGTCCGCAGGCCAGCAACTGGACGATCGCCTCGTTCGCGGGGATGTCCAGCAATTCGTGCGCCGCCCGATCCGCCGCCGGCGCCACGCTCCAGTGCAGGATGCAGTGGGCCACGCCGTGCCAATGGAGCGCGTAGCAGAGGTTCATGACGAAGATGCCGCCGTTCACGTAGCAGTCGTGGCGTTCCCACGCCCAACGGACGGAAGAGAAGTCCGCCGTCACCACAAGCACCTTGTCGGCGTCCTGCCCGAAGCCGCGCGTGCCGCCCTGGAGGGCGAAAAGCCTGTCCCTGAGGCCAGGATCGTCTATGACATGGACGCGCGCGGGCTGGCGGTTGCACGCGCTGGGCGCGGTCATCGCCAGCTCGACGGCGCGCGCGATTACGTCCTTGGGGACAGACCCCGCGAAGTGGCGCACTACATGGCGCGATGCGGCGAACTGCGGAAACGGCGAATCTTTCGCCGCGAAGAACCCGGCACGCGTCACATGCGGCTGGACTGAAGCGAGAACCTCCGGATGCGCGGCAAGGAACGCGTCAAGCCTGGGAAACGGTTCCGGCCACTCCCGGTGCAGCTCGCGATAGGCCCGTAGAACGCCAATGGCATGCACGACCTGAAAATCGTCAAGACCGAATCGCTTCTCGAATGACGTGACGAGATTGACAAGATGGGCGACCGTACCCTTCCCAAACCCCAACCGGCGATGCGGCATCGTCAACCCTTTCTCCAGTACGTGGTATCCCATGACGATCTCCGCGCACGCAGCGGCCTTGCGGTCGAGGTGCAATGCACCTGCGTTGGCCAGGAACTGCGCGCGATCGTACCGGAAAGCCTCCATGGCATCCCTCTTCTGAGATGCCCTGAGACGCCACGCCGACACCATCCGCTTGATCATCTTCATCCACTCGATCATTTTTCGAATTTCTCCGCGTTTCGCCGGGCCACATGAGCATTCCGGTCAAGGCAACAGCCAATAGCCGGGAAGATCGTCTAGTTTCGTCGCCGGCCGTCGACGAGGTTGAACGGCCGTTTTCACGCCAGGCCGGATCAGGTAGCCCGTGACGCTTGCGGCCGGAGCTATAGTCTCCCACACGGTATATTCGCTTGAGGCGACGGTCTGGCTTTCCAGATTCCCCCACCGTCTCCAGATCGGCCACTTGGACGCGCGATCCTTGTCCCCCCGAAAGACCATATCCACCACTTTCCACGGCATCCCGTAGTTCCATCTGTAGGGCGTTATGCCGGGAACGAATTCCGCAATGCCGTCCACGTAAGACGGCAGGTCCAGAAACACGACCGGATATACGGTTCCGAGGCCACTCGTAAGAGTCGTGCCCTGGGGGTTGCAGCCGTTATGGAAATCGACAGCCAGCGACATGGCGTCCAAATACTTCCTGTCACCTGTCATCCCATGCGCCGCCACAAGCCATTGGGCGCGTCGAAGCGGATGAGATGCCCCCCAGCCCATTGCATGAACCCAGCCCTTGCGCGGCGCCCACCATGGCGCGCGGTAGGCATATGCCGTATCGATCTGTCCGCAAATGGCATTGGCGTTGTTCAGCGTCCGCCTGTCCCATTCTTTGAAAAACTTCTCGAATCCTCCCCCGCAGCCGAATGTGCGCTCGCCGGCGTACAACAGCGGAATCCACGTCCAGATGTATTTCGCCTGGCTGGCGAAAAGGCGGGACTCGTCCCTCGCCGCGACAGCGATGAATCTGTCGTCTCCAGTCAGCGCGGACAGGTTGATGGCGGCCTTTACGAGATAGTTTACAGGCAAATCCTCGTCTTCGTCCCAATATACCATTTCCGACCACGTAAAGAATCTGAGACGCTTATGCTTGACTTCGTACACCTCCGAACTTGGCTTCCCGTTGACGGCAAAGTCCCACGCGCGCCTCGCCGAACCAAGGTACTTTTCGCGGAACGAGGGATGGCAGCGCGCGAGAAGCGCCGCATGTGCGGCGTACATGAGAGAACTTCTGCGCGTGGCGCGCGACAGGGCATAGCGCATAAGATCCTTTTCCGCGACATTGCCGGGTCCTGGATGCCCGGTCGATTCGATCCACGTGCCGACTCCGCCATCCTTCTGCTGGCCTGCGAGCAGGTGCCTGAGACCCCACTCCGCCTCATCAAGGATGTCGGGAATTCCGTTGTCGTTCTCGGGAATGGACAGTTGCCCGTCATAGAAGTTTCCAGGGCGCATCAAATAGACGGCGCAGAGGTCGTTCACGATGTTGAGATGCATGGGGCGGCGGTCGTAGTCCGCCGCATCGTGCCATCCGCCAACGAGATGCAGCCGTTCCCCTTTCTCCCAGTCCGTGTTGTCGCGGATGATGTCAAACCACCGCACCTTGGAATCCAGCTTCCCCTCGTCGGGCGCGAACGTGCCGCGCACCACCTCCGTATGGCATGCGCCGGCGGTCCAGTGCGTGTACGGCTCCTCCTTCGCGATTCCGCAGCGTTTCTGGTAGAGGCCGCCCATATGGACGCGAAACGCATCCTCGGCCGCACTGGCCGCGATACGGAATGCGGCGCTCCGTCCAACGTCCGGGATCCGCACGTAATACGTTCCCTCGTTCGTGACGGACGAGAAGTCCATCTCATACGTCTCCTCGCCCGTAAAAGGCACGCCTTCTTTCGTCACATCGTCGTGGACCCGCACGTGCGGCGCGGCATCTCCATCGCAGCGCAGGACGGCAGTTCCCGATTCCGCATCCACCAGTTCCCAGCCCGCCATTGGCGTCTTCGGCTTCCATGCGCCGTACACGGGTCCAAGCCACGCGCCGACGTACGCGAACTTCGGTGCGCAGGGGAGATAGCCCACCTGGTTCACCTTGAAGAGCGGACTGGGCACGTCGGGCTTGTATCCGGCGAACGGCCTGTCCTGCACGCGGAATACGGCATGCACCACGCGCGGCTTCCATTTGCCCCATTGGGCGCAGGGGTCCGCAAGCCCTTGCGGAACCGGCCAGTAGCCGGATTCCGACGCAAGGCCGCGCCCTTCGTCAGGGGCGTCGGTCTGATAGATGCTCGTGTAGGGATCCAGAAAACGCAGCATTGCTGCGGCGACCATGAACAATGCGCCATTCATTCGTTCAGCATCCCCTCGGGCATTTCGCGTCCCCAGATGCTGCGAAAACGCGCACGTGCTACAGCTTCCTTTATCTGCCGCACCATCTCCGATGTGACGAAGCCCTTGCGCGCGGCATCGGTGTAGAAGCTGGCAACCAGTCCCTCTTTCAGCAATTCCTCTTCATGTTCCATTTCGTACGCCTTGAGAAAAGCGCCCCCCTCTCCTTCGCCGATGAACACGAACGGCCGATGCTGGTCATGATGGTAGTCGAAATACCACTTTATGGCTTTTTCCAGGTCTTCGGGAGTGGCGATGAGCGGCGAGAACACGCGAGCGAGGCCTCTGAACCGTCCATTGCCCACCTCCGTTATTGCATAATCGTGCATGATCTGCACGTGTGCCACGTTCAGGAAAAGGTCGTTCTGCACGTAAAAGACGTCGGCGGGAATGACGAAAGTCCGGACAGGATCCTCGCGAATGAGCCAGTTCTCCACATAGTCGTAAGGTGAAGAACTCCCGCACCATTGGCAGCCCGCGAAGGGCAGGACGAGAGACAGCACGATAGAGAGGTGTATTTTCATTTTTCAGAACAGGCCAGCCGAAAACCATATATGCAATTGCGAATTCCGGGATCGCGTTTGAGACGATACGCGGATCTGCAGTCTCTCGCGTAGAAGAACCAGCATCCCCCGCGCAGGACGCGGAATGAACCGGAAGGCGGCCCCTTCGGGTCTACCGACTGCATCTCGGAATTCGAGAACCAGTCGTAGCACCATTCAAGCACATTGCCGTGCATGTCATAGAAGCCCCATGCGTTAGGCTTGTTTCTGCCGACCTCATGGGTCTGGTTGTCGCTGTTGTCGTCATACCAGGCCATGTCATGGAGATAGCCACTTCCCGCGACAGCCGCATCGCTGCCGGCCCGGCAGGCATATTCCCACTCCGCCTCGGTCGGGAAACGGGCGCATCCGCCAAGCGTGCTGTTGACCTTCTCGATGAAATTCCTGCAGTCCTCCCAAGACACGTTCTCCACCGGAAGGTTCCGTCCCTTGAAACGCGAATGGTTCTCCCCCATCACGCACTCCCATTGCGCCTGCGTCACCTCGTACTTGCCAAGCCAGAACCCCCTGGTTAGCCTGACCGGATGCAGCTGTTCATCCTCGAAACGCCCCACCTCGCCTCTGGGACTGCCCATCATGAACGAACCGGATCCGCACCATATCATCTCCATCTTCGCGCCGCCGGGAAGCGTTACCGTCTTGACATCGCCTGTCTTGCGTCCGCCATTCTCGGCGCCGGGGGCGGAACCGCCCTGCCGCGCCACATCGGCCTTGCGGAACTCCACCTTGCCGAAATCGCGCACGGGGTGGTCAAGCATCGCGGCGGAAACGGTCTTCTCCACGCCGTCGGCGAGAACGACGGTCTTCGCGAGAGGCACGTCGCATACGGACGCCAGCGTTCCGTCTGCATCGAATGCAAACGTGTGCTCCGGCATTTCTTCATCCTTGGCGACAACCTCGCTGATGGCGAGAAGCGCATCGCGCAGCATCACCGGCTGGCCGCCACGCACCCCGCCATTGCGTGGGAAGCGGCGTTTGATCCGCCATGGCGAAAGGTGGCGAACATCTCCGAAACCGACAGCGATCTCCGTAGTGGGGTTGCGGACGTCTTCGCCGCGTGGAACTACGAGCGAAGACAACGGCAGCCGTTCGCCTGCCGCGAAAACCGCCGACTGGAACAATACCGCCGCCATGAGCGAACACGCCGTTACACGATTCTTGTCCTTGGACATGTCAAAACCTCTTGCAAGTTGGTTGCGATTATAGCATAAACCGCCCCCATGCCGCCACAGGTTCTGCAGCTGGAAGTTCCATGCGCTTGCCCTGCCTGCCCCGATGCGTTATAATCACGCCATGATTTTGCATCCAGGAACAGTCTGTCACGCATGGCTTCATGCCATGATTACGCTATGACACCGAAAGATTTCACAGACAAGCTTTTGACCGGGTGGGGCGGCGGCGACATATTCAACCAGGCTCTTGTGCTAGCCCATCGCGGACAGGTGAAACGTGCCGACTGGCATGCCGAATCCAGCACGGCCACCGGAGAGATCACCCTTCCGAACGGATGGGACATGAAGACGGGATTCGAGTTGCGTCCCGATGGACTCATCCGGTCGCATTGCCCATGCCGCACGAACCAGGAATTCGGCATGGTATGCCCTCATGTGATCGCTATCGCCCTTGTCCTGATGTGCCGTATGAACGATCCGGAAGCGGAAGAGAAGTACCAGGCCGAGCAGAGAACCGCAAGACGCATCGCCGCCATCGATCCGGCAGCCTACATCCAGCGCGATCCATCCGGCACGCCCATGCGACTGTCGTTCACATGGAGCCGGAACTTCTTCAACGAGTTCCAGGCCGGATGCGTACACGCCCGCCTGACCTTCATCGATGGAGCCGGACGCCGGCACAGGCCCGAGGACCTGTGCGGCGATTCGCCTATCGCCATCTCCCCCGGCGCGGAAAACCTCCTGAGCGTTATCGAGGACATATGCGAAGGTCCGGCCCGTGAAAACATCGCCCTCGTCCCAGCCGATTTCCTGAATGTCCTCGCTGTCATGTCGCCGGAAAAGCCGGTCAGATGCGTCCTCCGCGCCGAGTACTTCGAGGACAGCGGAAAATTCGAGCTGTTCCCTTTCGCCGAACTTCCGTTCGAGCATGTCGCATCCGCAGACCGTTTTCTGGTCCACGGTTCGACGGGATTCGTCTGGAGCCAGCCCATCGAGGCAAAGGACGGGCCTGCCCGCTTCTTCCCGCTTGCCAACGTCCTCAAGCAACCGTTCCAGAGTCTCTATCTGCATGACGAAATCATCGAACGCTCCGCCATGTACGATTTCCTGCACACCAATCTGCCGCTTCTGCGCAGACAGATCGACGTGCAGCTTTCGCCGTCAGAAGATCTCTTCCAGTTCGTTCCCGGTTCGCCGGCGATGTATTTGAAAGTTTCCGGGACGCGCGCATCCCTGGGGGCAGACCTCTTCGCAAGATACGGAGACCAGGAGGTGAAGTGCGGTTCGGGCGGACAGAGGATATGCCAGCCAGACCCTGACGATCTTCTTCGCTACAATGTGCGAAACATTGAAGCCGAACGTGCTGCATTCGCCGCCATGAAGGCCGTCGGTTTCGAGCAGGACGAGAACTCAGGACGCTGGTTCATAACCGAACCTGGAAATGTGCTGAACTTCTTCGGCAGCGGAGAACCGCGTTTGCGCCGCCTTGGATGGAAGGTCCGCTATGCCGAACGTCTTGCCGCCCTGGTGGAATCGATGCCGTCGATCGTCCCTGTCGTAAAGGTTTCCGACGCGCCAAGGGGCGCGTTCGACGTAAGCTACGCGTTCGAAACGAACGGGGCGCGCGTGCCTGATGCGGACATCCAGGCCGCGATCAATCGCGGCGACTCGTACATCCTTGACGGTGCCAGGACGATCCTGCTGGATACGTCGGCAATATCCGCCATGCGAGAGGTTTTTGCAGACTGCCCTATCATAGGCGATGCGCCTCCCGGCCATTTCCGCGTAGGACACATGTACGCACCGTATGTCAAAGGTGCCATGGATGCGCTGGGAGACGTGGTGGAACTGGAGGATGTCGCCGCCCCGTCATGGAGGGAGACCGCCGCGCAGCGCAACCGCGATGAAGGCGCCAAATACGAACCGGTCGACCTCGGGCAGCTGGAACATACGCTCCGGCCCTACCAGAAGGATGGCGTATACTGGATGCGTTTTCTCGAAAAGAGCGGACTGTCCGGCCTGCTGGCCGATGAAATGGGACTCGGCAAGACGCTCCAGACTTTGACATGGCTTTCGCTTGAAAGGACCGATCCCGAGGCGAGAGGCAAGCCCGCTCTGGTGATCTGCCCGACATCGCTGGTCGCCAACTGGAACGCGGAAGCTGAAAAGTTCGTGCCGTGGATGAAACGTCTTGTCATATCCGGCCCCAACCGGTCGGATGCATTCGGGAAGATTCCGGAAGCCGATATCGTAATCACGTCATACGCCCTCTTGCAGCGCGATCTGGAGGACGCCTATGCCGGACGCAAGTTCAGCGTAGTCGTCCTGGACGAGGCCCAACACATCAAGAATCGCTCCACCCGCAACGCGAAAAGCGCCAAGCGTCTGGATAGCGTACAGAAACTAGTCCTCACCGGCACGCCCGTGGAGAACTCTGTCGCAGACGTATGGAGCATATTCGATTTCCTGCTCCCGGACTACCTTGGCCGGTACGACGCCTTCAACGCCACCGTCCAGCAACCAATAGAGGCGGGCGGGCCGGACGGCGCCGCAGCTCAGGAACGCCTGCATCACAAGCTGAAACCCTTCATTCTGCGCAGGCTTAAGAAGCTTGTGGCCAAGGATCTGCCGGACAAGATCGTGAAAGTGGCATACTGTCCGATGTCGGAAGAACAGCAGCGCTGGTACAACAAGCTTCTGCAAGATGCGCGGACGCGTATCGGAGACATGGTGAAGAAGCGGGGATTCGCAAGATCAAAGATCGAGATCCTCGCCCTTCTGATGAGGCTCAGGCAGGTCGCCTCGCATCTGGAACTCCTCAAGGAATACCGCGAAAAGAATCCAAGAAACAACGGGGCGACAACCGCGAACCACTCGCTTTCAGGAAAGCTCGACGTGTTTTTCGAGCTTCTGGACGAGGCAATAGACGGCGGCCACCGGGTCCTTGTCTTCAGCCAGTTCGTCTCGATGCTTTCCATCCTTCGCAGCGAACTGGAAGCGCGCGGAATCGCATATTGTTACCTGGATGGCTCCACGAAAGACCGTCTGGGCGAATGCCGCAAGTTCAACACCGACGAGTCCATACCGCTCTTTCTCATTTCGCTCCACGCCGGCGGCACGGGGCTCAACCTCACCGGAGCCGACATGGTAATCCACTTCGACCCCTGGTGGAATCCGGCGGTAGAGGACCAGGCCACGGACCGCGCCCACCGTATCGGGCAGAAACGTACCGTGTATGTGGTCAAGATGATAGCCGAGGGATCGGTGGAGGAACGCGTACTCGCGCTCCAGCAGAAGAAACAGCTTGTGATAGATGCCACCGTAGGCACGACCGATGCGCAGGCGATGCAGAAGCTCTCCTACGACGACGTCAAGGCAATCGTTGGACTGTAGGCTTCAGGAATTCCCAATCCGCCCCATTTATGATATGATTGCGTCCGCAGACTCATGGATCAAGAGCATGGATACGAATAAGAAAGTCAAAGCCGTTGTATGTGATTTCGACGGCACGTTCTCAACCCTGCGTTGCGGCTGGGAAGCCGTCATGAAGCGCATGATGGTGAAATACCTGCCAGACGAGGCATGGATCGACGCATTCATAGGCGAGACTGCCGGCATCCAGACGATCTTGCAGATGAAGGGATTCCTGGAGGAACTGAAAAAGCGCAAAATCGGCGGTCCGTCGGACGACCCGTGGTTCTACAAGGACGAATACAACGGAATGCTCATGGAATCGGTAGCCGTCAAGCGCGACGACGTACTTGCCGGCAGGACGCCGCCAGTGACATACCACGTTCCCGGCGCACTGCTTTTCCTGCAGGCGTTGAAGACGAGGGATGTGAAGATATTCTTTGCAAGCGGCACCGACCAGGCCGATGTGCAGGCAGAAGCGGCCGCGCTCGGGTTCGCCGGTTTTGCCGACGGCATCGCCGGCGCTCTGCCGAAAAGCGAATCATGCGCAAAGGAAGCGGCGCTTAAGAGGCTCGTGGAGCAGGCCGGCGTGACGCCGGACGAACTGGCCGTGATCGGAGACGGCAAGGTGGAGATCGCGCTTGGCAAGGCGCTTGGTGCGCGTACGATCGGCGTCGCCACCAACGAGACGGACTTCTCCATGCTCAACCCGGCGAAGAAAGAACGCCTGGAACGGGCCGGCGCGGAACTTGTAGCGGGCGACTTCAGGAACCTGCGCCCGCTCCTCGACCATCTCGGTCTCGGCGCGAACCCGTCGCTCCCGTTCGATGGAATCAAGACGTATGACGCGCATGACCGTACCAATCTGGTGACAATCGGATCAATGTTCCGTCCAGGCGTCGATCCGGTGCCGGAGTGGACCGACGAGGGCTTTGACGAACTTGTTGATCGCGTCGCATTGGCACGGAAGAACGGCCGCCCCGTGGTCCTCTCGATGGGTGCGCATGTGATCAAGAACAACATGTCCCTCTATCTGATCGATCTGATGGAGAAAGGCATCGTCACCCACATCGCAGGCAATGGCGCATGTTCCATACACGATTTCGAGCTCGCATATCTTGGCGGCACGTCCGAGGACGTTCCCACCGCCATAGAAGACGGCTCTTTCGGCATGTGGGAACAGACCGGCCGCTGGATGAACGAAGCCATCCAGCAAGGCGTGGCGGCCGGATTCGGATATGGGGAATCCCTCGCCCGGTACATCGACGCCCACAAGGACCGTTTCCCATACCGCGACCAGTGCGTCGTATACAAAGCTTGGACGCTTGGCGTGCCGGCCACCTACCATATCGCGCTCGGGACGGACATCATCCACCAGCATCCCATAGTCGATTTCGGCGCGATCGGCATGGCGTCAGGGCGCGATTTCCATGCCATGTGCCATGCGATCGCACAACTCGACGGCGGCGTGTTTCTCAACTTCGGTTCCGGAGTGATCGGCCCGGAAGTATTCCTCAAGGCTCTGTCCATAAGCCGCAACCTGGGGTTCCAGACTTTCAAGATCACGACAGGCAACTTCGACCTCAAGCCTCTCGGCGACTACCGTTGCAAGATAGGTTACGACGATCCTGACTACTACTATCGTCCGCGCAAGAACATAGTCAACCGCCCGGTTTCGTGCGGCGGCAAGGGTTGGCACTTCACTGGAGACCACAAGGAGACGATCCCCAACTTGTGGTTGGGCCTTTCGAAGAGGATGGCGCAAAGAAACATGCAGTCCGAAGGCAGGCCGTCCTGCAAGGCGGGAGCATGATGACGTCCAGGATCGGTGCGGCCATCGCCGTGGGAATGCTTGTTGCAAGCAACGTATTCATGACGTTCGCCTGGTACTGGCACCTGCGTTTGCAGAAGCCTGGCGCGTCAAGCTGGCCGGTTGCCGCAATAGTCGTCGTCAGCTGGCTCATAGCGCTTGTGGAATATTCGATCGCAGTTCCCGCGAACCGCCTTGGTGCGGCCTCTGGCCTCAATGTGGCGCAGCTCAAGATCGTACAGGAGGTGGTGACGGTATGCGTGTTCGTGCCGTTCATGGTCTTCTTCATGGGCGAGAAATGGCGTTGGGACTACCTGTGGGCCTTCCTGTGCATGGTTGGCGCCGTATATTTCGTCAACAGGGCAAGGCTGTGATGGCAAAGCTGTAAACTTGAGGACCTGAAAACAAAGGACGTGTGAAATGAAATACGACCTTAGCATGCTTGGCAAGGGGCGCATCGGCGTCATCGGCGACTTCTGCCTTGACGTCTACTGGCACGCCGACATGACAAAAAGCGAACTTTCCCGCGAAACGCCGCATTTCCCTCTGCCTGTAGTGCAAGAACGGCTCTCGCCCGGAGGCGCGGGAAACGTGGCTATGAACCTCCTTGCGCTTGAACCCAGATCCGTCCACGCCATCGGCGTTTTCGGCGACGACTGGCGAGGCATGGCATTGAAAAGTCTCCTCAAGGAATCTGGCGCGGACATCTCGGGCGTCGTCACCGATCCCACCCGCGTGACGAACACGTACATCAAGCCTCTGCGCAAGGGATATGCGGAGAATGTGGTATACGAGGATCCACGGCTGGACTTCACGAATTACGACGCCATCTCGCCTGCGACGGAGAAACGGCTTTTGTCGTCGCTGAATTCTGCCGCGAAAAAACTGGACGTTCTCTGCGTCTGCGACCAGATGCCGTCAGGATGCATAACACATGCAGTGCGAGACCGTATCATCGCACTCGCGAAAAAAGGTCTGATCGTGATCGTTGACAGCCGGGACAGGATCGGCTTATACACGGACGTGATCGTGAAGCCGAACGAGATAGAAGCCGCACGCGTGTTCGAAGGCGCCATTGCGCCGACAGCTTTCGCGAAGCTGGCCGCCGCGCTTGAAAAACGGACGGGACGCCCGGCGATCGTCACGGCCGGCGACAGGGGCTGCTACATCTCGGATGGAGGAAAGTCCACGCACGTGCCGGCGCGCAAGGTGACGGGAGAGATCGACTTCTGCGGCGCAGGCGACACGTTCCTTTCCGGGCTCGCATGCGCGATTGCGGCAGGCTTCCCCTTGACCGACTCGGCCGCTCTCGCCTGTGCCGCATCTGCGGTAACGATCAAGAAGCTAAAGACAACCGGCACGGCATCCCGCACCGAACTGGCGGCCAGGCTGAAGACGCCTTGACGCCAGACGGGCAGCCAGCTGGACGCATGTCACGCCTGTATGGCTTTTTTGAGCGATTCAGCCACTGCGGCAGGGTCGCAGACGTCCAGGCGCTTCAACACGCTCGTCCAGCGGAACGCCCCGGAGCCGGCCTGGTCGTACGGCCTGTGCAGGAACAGCTCGTCGAAACCGCGGCGGTGGGCACGGTATGCGCTCTGGACGGCGGCAAGGCGTCGCTGGAAGGCCTGCACGTACGTTTTGGCGAAAGCCGCGAAATCGCCGACAAACCGTTCGCGCCGGCGAACCACGTCTGCGTACGGCCCGATCAATTCCTCGAACGACTCGCGGTATTTCACAAACGATCCGGCATGGTCCGTAACAACCAGCTTGGACGGCAGACCATCAGGACCGTACTGAAGCACCTCGTAATTCTTGTCGAACAGGCACTCGCCCGTCTCCGTGGCGGCACGTCCGACAATGAGATCCAGCGCAGCCGCCTCGCCCATGAGCGTGGCAAACGCATGTGCGAAAGCAGGATTGCGGAAGCGATCGACGGGAACCTTGTCCGATGCCACCCCGTGGATGTACGACCGCATGTAGTAAAACGCCCTCACTGTCGTGCCGTGGTACTGGTTGTGCCCAAGATATTTTTCGGTGAACTGCCCGAAGCCGACCTGATGCGGCAAATTCATGCCCAGCTGCCGGCAGGCGAGACGGCGGTCTAGGATATAGTCGGCGTATTCGCTCGCCTCGAGAATCGCCTGCAGCAGATCCTTGCCTTCATCAAGATGTTCGGCCACTCCCCATTTCTGGAAACGGATCACGAACACGCGGCAGAATTCCTTTCCCACCTCCTTGTACTGCACTATGTACACGTTGCCGCGCCTGTGCCCAGCCACCGGACGGCGTGCAAGCGAATGGGCGATACGGCCGATGTTTATGTATTCCACCGTACCGAAGAGCCGCAACAGGTTGAAGATTATCGACCGTACGCGGAAATCGCACAGCTCCAGCAGTTCTGGATCCTGCGTACGCTGAGCCTCGTCGAAGAGCGGATCGAAGAGCAGCTGGCCATCCACCACCCTGCCGCCAGGCAACCACTCTATCTGCCGGTAGAACTCCGGGCTGATACCCTGTATCAGGTCCTGATCCCCTACGTCAGTCTCGTTTGGCCGGCGCGAGAGAAGCGCGCTCATCGTGTTCCGCCAATCGAAATTGGCAACCGTCTCTTCACGCAAGCTTGCCGGCAGAGCCAGCCGCCATTTGGTCGCCACCGCCTCGATGGCGGCCCGCAACACCCCTTCATCCTGTGTTTCCAGATCTACCGCATTGAACGCCTCGCGCACGTCTGGGGACAGGTCTGCCGGGAACAGCGAAATTTCCGGCTGGCCAAGGCGGTTGTGGGCGCGCAGACCGTTCAATATCTCCAAGACCTGCGCCCTGAACGCATCATACGGCAGGGCCGCGACCCGGGCCAGACCGCCCACGGTAAGGTATCGCGTGCCGGTGTTGCCGTTGTAGTAGTAGACGGGTTCGTGCTGGATGGCTACATGCGCCGACTCGATGGCCCTGTCTATCTCTTCGCCACTCTGCGGCGGACGCGCCATGCGCCAGTTTTCTCCGCGGGAACGCAACGCGTCACGCACCTTCGCGGCGTGGGTGTTAAGGAAGCGTATGCGCCGTTTCGACACGAGCGTCTGCAGCACTTCGTCAGCCTTGAGCGCCAGATCCATCCTGTCCGGATCTGGGCGTATGAGAACGCAATCGTCAGTAAAAAGAAGGTCTGCGGAATCCGCCCATTCTGCGGCGGCTTCACGTTCTGTCAGTTCCGGCCGCCCTGCCGCCATGCGTTCGCGATTCAGCTCCTTCACCCATGCTATGCGCTGCATCGCATGCACGCCCTTCTGCGTCACAAGGCCCGGAGTGCGGAAGAACAGGGTCCCGATGCGGCTCTTGAGCGTACCGTCGGGATTCCTGGAAAAAATAGGTTCGCCTAGTATCTTCATGCGGATAGTATACCATGATTTTGACGCTCCGGGCGTCCCTTGATATCCACAGGGCAAAAAAGTCCGGAGACGGGAATGGCCTTGGCAACCTGCCGCCGGGGTCCAGGGAGTGCGATCAGTGGGCGAGGAACGCGCGATAGGCTTTCATCGTGTGGAAGCAATCATGCTTTGAGGCAAGTTCCCACGGCGCGTGCATGTTCAGGAGCGGCGTGCCGAAGTCAAGCACGTCCATCCCGAAACGGGCCATGAACTTGGAGATCGTGCCGCCTCCGCCCTTCTCCGCGCGACCAAGCTCGCCCATCTGCCACTCGACCTTCGCGTCATCCATCGTCCGGCGGATCTCCGCCACGAATTCCGCACGCGCATCCGACGCGCCGCTCTTGGTTGCCGCTCCAGTGTATTTTATGGCACAAGGGCCCTTCCCCAGCTTCGCCTCGTTCCCGGTCGAATCGGCGTCGGGGAAATGCGGATCGGAGGCGGCGCACACGTCGGCGCTCAACATCTGAGACTTCTCAAGGGCGCGACGCACGTCGATATCGCGTGCCATACGGCATTGACGATCGACAATCTCGGCGACAGTGTTTTCGAAGAAGGAAGACTCCATGCCTGACGCCCCCACGCTGCCGATCTCCTCCTTGTCGCACAGCACCACCGCGCCGGTCTTCGGCAGAAACCGCATGCTCGTTCTACGGCGAGCCCGGCCAACCCCGGCAGCGAGCTCAATCAGGGCATGCAGTCCGGCATAGGCGCACACGCGATCGTCATGGCCGTAGGCGCCGATGAGCGAACGGTCCACCCCGACATCTCGCGGCGCACCCGCAGGAACGATCTCCAGCTCCGCGCTTAGAAGGTCGTCGGCCTCGATGCCGTACTTGCGTTCAAGCATCTTTGCAGTGGATCCAAGCCCCGCTATGACATCCATGTCCTCTGCCGCAATCAGGTCTTTGGCCTTCTTCTCCAGCTGCTCCTTGCCGAAATGCGGCAACACGTCGCTGATCATGAAAACGGGATCGCCGGGCGAATCGCCCATGGCCACATCAACCTTGCGTCCGTCCTTCTTGACGACGGTGCCGTACAGCGCCAAAGGAAGCGTCAGCCACTGGTACTTCTTGATGCCGCCGTAGATATGCGTGTCGAAATAGGCCAGTCCGCCTTTCTCGTAGAGAGGTTTCGGCTTCAGGTCCAGCCGGGGAGCGTCAGTGTGTCCGCCGACCACGCGAATGCCTTCGGCGGCAGGCGCCGCACCTATCACGGCGGCGAAAAGCGTCTTGCCGTGGTATCCCCGGTAGACACAGTCCCCCGGCCTGAGGTCTTTGGCGCTTTCCAGCTTTTTGAAACCGGCGGCTTCCAGCATGCGCACGGCCTCCGCATAAGCCAGGCGTTCCGTCTTTGCCGCCGCCAGGAACTTCATGTAGTCGCTGCAATATTTCTCAACGTCGTTGCTCATCTTACGCTCTTTCCCGTACCATAGAATATCTTCGCGGACAAATTCAGCCGGCCGTTCCCTTCACGATCGAACTGCACGCCTTGATGACTCCAGCCACGTTGGCAAGATCGCTCGGGATGATCATCGTGTTGTTCGTCTTCGCCAGGTTCCCGAACTGCGTCAGGTACTGCTGCGCCAGCTGCATGTTGACAGACTGGAGGCCACCCTCGCTATTGATCGCGGAGGCCACCTTCTCGATGCCCGCCGCCTGCGCCTCGGCCACGAGCAGTATTTCCTTGGCGCGGCCTTCCGCCTCGTTGATGCGCCGCGCCCTTTCGCCTTCGGAGAGGGCGATCGCCTGCTGGCGCTCGCCTTCTGCGCGGTTGATCTTGGCCTGCCGCTCGCCCTCGGATTCTGCAATCATAGCGCGCTTCTCGCGTTCGGCGCGCATCTGCTTCTCCATCGCGTCGCGTATCGTGCGCGGCGGCGTGATGTTCTTTATCTCGTAGCGCGTCACCTTGATACCCCACGGGTCGCTGGCCTTGTCCACCGCCGCCACGATCGCAGCGTTGATGGACGTACGCTCTTCGAAACTGCGGTCGAGGTCGAGCTTGCCCATCTCCGAACGCATCGTGGTCTGCGCCAGCTGTGTCGTCGCGAACAGGTAGTTCCCTATGCCGTAGCTCGCCTTCACGGGATCCATCACCTGCATGTACAGGATACCATCCACGGAGACAGCGATGTTATCCTTCGTGATGCACTCCTGCGGAGGCACGTCGATGGCCTGCTCCTTCAACGTGTGCCTGTACGCGATCTTGTCGAAGAACGGCATGAGGACGTGGAAACCCGCCTCGAGCGTCGTGCGGTACTTGCCGAGCCGCTCGACTATGAACGCCGTCTTCTGCGGCACCACGATAGCGGTCTTCAGAACCGCCACGAGAACGATGAATGCGACTATTCCGAAGAATATCAACGAACCACTTATAACCATTTCACTGTTCCTTTCCGTACTTGCAGGTCAAGTATACCATAATTCCGCAGTGGCTGCCCGCCAAATTCACTTGACGTACCCGCTGCCGCCGGCGCCGGCGAACTTGCCGGCCTTCGGCGGGAAGTACCAGAAGAGCGTGTAGCCGCTGTCCGTCGGGATGAGCGTGGTGGAGCACGACGCGGAATAGCCGCCGTCCTTGAGCTTGGCCGTGACCGCCCCCGCCGCGGTGGGCGCGGCGAACGTCACCGTTCCATCGCGGGCCGGGCCGATCTTCAGGTCCTTCAGCGTCTTCGCCTCCTCCTTGCGGTCGGCGTCCTTCCACACGTTCCGCCACGCCGTCCAGGCGGGAGGGCCGGCCTCTTTGCCGGCCGGGACGGAGTCCAGACCTCCGTAGGCCACGCCCATACCGGCCTCCGCCGCGACCGTCACCGCGTTGGTGGCGACTTCCTTGCCCGCCCTGGCGATCGCCGTGGCGGTGAAGGCAGGACTTCCGACTTCAGACTTCAGACTTGCGGCTTCGTCGAACGACGGCGCGGAGAGAGTCCATATCATGTCGCCGTCGATGATCTTGCCAGATATCTTGCCGGCGGACGAGACGGTGATGTTCTGCACCTGCCCGACGACCGCATCGGATTCGTCGAACACCGCTCCCGTGAACGTCCCGACGGCCCACGCCGGCAAGGATTCGACGTTCAGCGTGATCGTCGCGATCTGGTTCTTCTCGCCCTTCTTCGACGCCGTGAACGTCACCGTGTACGCGCCGGCCTTCGCCATCGGCACGCCGTAGATTGTCCACGCGGGAACGACTCCGTACGTTGCGTCCTTCGTCTCCTTCGCGGCGAACTTCAATCCGGCGGGCAGCCCCGCCGCCTTCACCGTCCAGCCGTCTTCCGGAGTGCAGTCGATGAGGCCGGGGCCGAACTTGACGCCCGCATGTATCGTGCCGTACGCGTCGGTTTCCGGCTTGAGCCCCGGCAATGCCGCGCACTCGAAGTTCGGCACCGTGATCTTGAACGTCGCCGTCGTCGCATCCGTCGCCCTCGTCACGGAGGCGTTTGTCGCCTTCACGGTCACCATGTACACGCCCGGCTTTGTCGCCTTGCCTGCGAGCGTCATGGTCTTGGCGTCGTATTTTATGCCGGACGGCAGGCCCGCGACGGAAAGCTTCGGCAGCGACAGCGACTCGACGCACGCGCCAAGGCCGAGTTCAAGCGTTCCGTCCTTCTCCGTCGTCGCATCCTCAACGGCCAACGCCAAGCTCGCCGCATCCTCCTCCTTCGTGGCGAACTTCGCGAACACATACCGCATCTCCGGCACGGCCACGCTCATCGAAGGCGAACGGTAATCTGCCCCCGGCAGGGTCACGCTCATCGACGCCGGTAGGGCGGTCGCCCCGCGACCGCCGCCCTTCGCCTCCGCCGCCGTCTCGTACCAGCCAGCGAACACATACCCCTTCGCCGGCGTCGCCTTGATTGTCACCTTCTTGCCCTCGGCATAGACGCCCGTGCCGGACGCCGTCCCGCCCTCGGTGGCGCAGATCACCGTGAGCGGATAGTACGCCGTGCGCGTCAGATTCGGCTCCTTCGCCTCCTTGCCGTCGCCCGAGACCGTTACCATCACATTCTCCGCCCACTGGTAGCCGGCCGCGTTCTTCGCCTTGATCTGCACCCAATAGACGCCGCCCTTCGTGGGCGTACCCGTGATCTGGAGCGTCTTCGCGTTGAACTTGAGCCCCGTCGGCAGTCCGCTCGCCGTGGCCGTCACGTACGACTGCGAATCGTCCGTCACCCACACGTCGGAAACGGTTTCCTTGAGATCGAATTCCGTCTGGGTGATTCCCAGCGCATAAAGCCCGTCGTCGTCCAGCGGGATGAACACCGCCTTGATCTGGTTCGTCTCGAATCCCTCCGGCACGGCAAACGCGAGCGACGGATTGCGCCGCTCGTTCTTCGCGAGGTCCAGCGAATCGACGAGCGGACCTTCCCAGCGCGCGAACACGCTGCCCTTGTCGGCCGTCGCCTTCCACGTCACCTTCTGGCCGACCTTCCACGTCTTCGGCGTTGTCACCTTGCCGGCGCCGACAAGCTTCGGCTTAAGCTCCTGCTCGCTTGGATACCTCGTAGCCGCCCTGCCCATCATCGCCGTGCGCAAGCCAATTGGCATGGCTTGGGCGAGCGTTCCGGTGAATGCGCACGCGCAGAGCAACACTAGTCTGCCGCACTTCATGGATGTACTCCTTCGTTGTTTGCTTCGGACAACTCCCAATGTCCGCCCTTGTCAGGCCCGACACGCCGTACAATATCCGGCATGGCAGCGATGTTCCGGAGTACCGTGCGCCGACTGATTCCAAGTTCTTCCGCTATCTTGGCCTGCGAAATGGAGCCGTCGCCCCTGATCAGTCCGAGTATGTTCAATTGCGTCCTAGTAAGCTTACGGGCTGTATTTTGTGTGACATTTTGTGTGACATTTTGTGTGACATTTTGTGTGACATCCCCACCCGATTCTCTCCCCAAAACATCTTTACCTGCCCCAACCGCGCAGAGTCTAACCATGACGTCGCGTTCCGTCACTTCGTAAACGGGATCAGGATTGCCGTGTTCCTTTAACCCTGTACGCACTTTCTCAATGCCTCGCCCCCATCTTTCAACGAAACCTGCACGGTAGAACACCGATGCCACCAGGCCATTCCGCACCTCCGACCTGTGTTTTCCCATGAGCTTGGCCACCGTCCAGTTCTGGGGCAATCCTCCGGCGTTCGAGATGTAGAGTTTATCTGGATACACGCTGATCTGCACCGATCCGCCGTTCACGAAGTCTTGATGCATGAGGGCATTGTACACAAGCTCACGTACCGCGTCCTTCGGATAAGGATAATTGTCGATTCGGATTAAGCCGCGATATGATATCGGTGCCACAAAATACTTCAGGTACAGCAACTCGATGATCCGTTCCGCCTGGATCATCAGAGAACCGCGTATCTCGTCCTGGAACTTCAAGTCAACGTCGTTCAGGAAATATCCTATTTGAGAATAGCACGACGAAACCCATCTGTCGGGGCGACGATGAAAGAGCAGAATTGCGGCGCGAGTCAGTCTGCCATCTATGATCAACCCTAGCTTGTCCAGCAGTTCCGCCCGTTCCACCTCCACGTCGGCACGAGACATCCGCCCCGATGCAATCGCATTTCTGGCAAACAGTTCAAGGCTCTCATGGTCCAGCTCTTCCAGCCTCACGCCATCGACGGTCATCTCATCCCATTTCCGCCCCGTCCTGTCAAGGACGAACTGCGTCAAGGCGGGACCCGTCAGAACCTGTTTCGTCGCGCCGCTCCGCACGTGGAATTCGCCATGGTAGCTGATTGGCGTTGCTGACGGCCTGACGGTGATCTTCAGAACATCTTTGCCCTTGCGACGGACAACGGACACGGGACAGACAAGCCCCATCGTAGATGCTATCTTGTTCGGAATTTCCTCAAGCAGATGTTTGGCATCCGGCACTCCCACGACTGTGCCGTCATCTTCAATACCAACATATAGTGCCCCGCCGTCTGCGTTTGCGAACGCGCATACCCACTTGAGGTATTCGTCGCGCCAGCTGCGCTTGTATTCGATTGTCTGGTCTTCGCGTTTCATCGCCCTGCTCCAGTTTGGCAACGGGACTATTCTATCACGGACAGTTCCTCGCGGGAGACGAGAAATGTCTTGTCTGCGGTGCGGGTGATGGTAAGGAGGTTGCGCGAGTTTGCCGGAATCGTGAGCGGCTTCGCACCCTTGAAAGTCTCGTACTCGTAGCCCGTCGGCAACGTCAGCTTCACATCTGTTTCTGACGTGTTCACGATGCGAAGTACGCAGTCGTACACCTTCCCGTCCCGCAGCATGAACTTGTCAATCTCGCAGTCGTCGTCAACCGTCACCGAGGCGATAGCGCGGTCTGCCACGTCATTCGCGAGGTCGTATCTCGGATCGACGTTCACCTGCGTTCCCCCGCCGGAAGTTCCGCTACCAGATGAACCGCCTGTTGATCCGTCACCAGTCCCCGATCCATCGGCATACACAATCGCCCTATCACACCATGCGGACGGCAGCTCCACATTTCCTCCGCCCGACCAACCGACAGTCCCCTCCTGAACTATGACCCCCAACCGCCGCGGAGTTCCTATCAGCAGCGAATTTCCTACGTCGGGGGCATCCCCCTCAAATATCATGCTAGTCAACGACGAACAGTCTCTGAACGCTTCGGAACCTATTCGCGTAACACTCGCTGGAATGGTTACAGATTGCAGATTCTTACAATCCGCAAATGCCGAATCGGCTACATATGTTGTACCCGATGCCACGACAATGTTCGTCAACGCTGGATTCTCTGGATACATGACAGTTCCAGCATATGATCCCACCACATACATTGACTGACAACCAAAGACACGAGAAACACCAACAGAGTCTTTAGTCGCAGAAGAATAACTTGATGGATAACCCGTAGTCGATGCCAATGCACACATACATTGAGGGACTACGGCGTTTTTTAGGTTATTACAATAGGCAAACGCCCCCATATAGACCGACCTGACGCTATTTGGAATCTCCACTGCCGTCAACCCATCACAGTATGCAAAAGCATATTCACCAATATTCGTCACACTATTGCCAATCGTCACGCTCGTAAGACCGCTGCAGCCGAAAAATGCCCTATCCCCGATGCTCGTCACAGGCTTGTCACCGAGCGTGGACGGAATCATCATGACACCAGTTGGCTCCGGCAAGATGGCGACGGAGCCATCGTTGTAAATCTCCGCCGTGTCGCCGTTGATTTGATACGTCCATGTATATCCGCCGACCGTTTCCGTCTCGGCCCGTACGCCAAACGCCACGGCAAGCGAGGTAAACATCATCAACAGTTTCTTGTTCATTTCATTGATCCTTTCAAATCGCTTCGTTTCCGTTACGGCGGTCGCGGGGCGACCGCCCTACCGTTTCTCATTTCAACAAATTGCGGTTGTCCACCTGCGACAGGACGCGCATCTGATGGATGGCGATTTCGTTGAGGCGTTTAAGGCGTTGCGGCTGCGGGATTCCGTCGTTTATCATCACCGCGTTGATGTTTTCCATATTGGAGATGCAGATAAGCTGGTTGATCGTCGCGTAGTCGCGCACGTATGTTCCTCCGTAGCGCCCAGCCTTAGCCACGATACCACGCGCATTCGTCCTTTCAATCCACTGCTTGACCGACAACAGAAACCTGTTCGTTCCCGCCTCGGCCATAATTCCCCCGAATTCGGGGGAATTAAAATCTGGATTGTACATCTCGTCCCGCGCGGCCTCTTGCGACCGCGTTGCGGCTCGTTGCTTCGCAACTTCGGGCGACCTGATCGCTCCGCGACAGGCGCATCTCGCGCGTATCTCGTCCAGCATGCACATCTTGAAACACGAGCATTATATCATAATTCCGCATCATTCGGCGGTAAAAAGCAAGACAATCGCAAATTCGCATCCTTCAAGCCGGTTACTGCGCCGACAATGGGATATCGTAATTCGCATGGTAGGGCGGTTTCGATGAAACCGCCGCATTTCCACGTTTGCGGCGGCATCGTCGATGCCGCCCTACCGGTTCGTTTCCTTTCCATTGCGGCGGGCACGCGGGAGCACACGCTTGCGCGCGCACACGCTTGCGCGCCCTTCGGGTTGCTTTCAGCAAGGTTCCCTCCGAAGCGGAGCTTCTCCGGTGCATCTTCGGGTTCGGCTTACGTCGAATGTTCCCTCCGAAGCAAGCTTCTGCGGTGCATTTCGTGCCCCTGCCATTCGACGACGAGACGCGCTACGCATTTCGACGACGAGGCGTCGTCGCTGCGCATGCGGCGCGACGGGGATGTCGCGCCCGCACCTTGCCTACTTTACCTCTTCGCTGCCGCCGTCGCCGGCGCCGCCCGTCGCCACGATCCGGCGGTCCTCCTCGGCGCGCGCTTCGAGCGCCTTCTTGAAGTCGCCCACCAGCTTCGAGTTGGTGGTGCGTCCGAGCTCGTCGATGTACTTCCTGACCGCGTCGCGGTCTTCCTTGGCCATCGCCCACGGCAGCGGAGCCGTGTGTGCGGGAGCGGCCTGGACGGCGAACATAGCCGTCGCCGCCGCGATTGTTGCGAACAGTCTTTTCATGGTTGGTTTCCTTTCGTTTTTTCTGATTTGACAGAAAGCATTGGAAAACGGCGGTTTCATCGAAACCGCCCTACCGAATCCCGTAATTACACGAGGTTTTACTTGCAACTGCATCTCAAGACAGAAACTCCGAAGGTTGTCCAATGGGCTCCGCTAACGCTTCGCGCCATGGAACCGCTTTCAACCTGGGGCGTGATGTTTGTGGCTGCGGCTTCGCCGCAGAAAGAACATATTTTCATTCGTCGGCGGCTGGACTGCGCGAAGCGTCAGGCGCAACGTTAGTGAAGCCTTTTTGCCAGCCATCGGAGTTTCTCTCCACAATATGGGTGAAAAACGCAGATGCGTTAGTTCCGCTCAATGCGTCTGTAGCCTTTCACGCGCTTGATGCGCTTGTTCATGTTGGACTGCTCTGCCGAAAGGTACGAGTGCGACGCCCAGCCCGCCCACGCCATGCGAGTAGTAGATGTTCTCGCTCTCCGGCGTAAGGTCTGCGTGGGAGGGGGCAGCAGATCCTGCATCCTTCGTGGATTCGCGGCGATTGACGCCCTACGGGGGACACGCCATCCAGACGGGGCGACGTATGGTAAACTATCAGAGATCTCTAAAAATGTGGTAAACTACCAGTGTCCCCCGGAAGACAAGGCACTACTAAATGAAAGCAAAACTCTCTTTACTTCCCGTGTTCGCGGCCGCGTGGCAGTTCGCCGCTTACGCAGGCGAGCCGTGCGCCGCCGTGTCCGCCGCCGGCATCGCGGGCGATGGAACCGCGCCCTGCTCCGACGCGATCCAGCGGCTCATCGACGCGAACCCCAACCGCGAGATATTCTTCCCCGACGGTACCTACCTCCTCGACAAGCCGGTCTGTACCCCTGCGCACCCCTCGAAGAGCGTCGCCCTGTGCCTCTCGACGTACGCCAGGTTCAAGGCCACGCCCGGCTGGACGAACGTCGAGGCAATGGTGCGCCTTGGAGCGATCCACCCGGCAAACAACATCTGGCTTCCAGGCAGCTGGTACTGGCTCAAGGGCGGCATAATCGACGGTAGCGGCGTCGCCAAGGGCGTCTCCATCGACGGCGGACGCGAGACCCTCGTCGCTGACGTCTCGATGAAGGGCGTCCTCGTGGGCCTCCACATCAAGCGCGGGGCAAACAACGGTTCGTCGGACGCCGACATCCGCAACGTCAACATCGTGGGCAACAACGCAACGAACTCGATCGGCGTGCTGGTTGACGGCTACGACAACACCCTCGCTAACATGCGCATCTACGCCGTCGCCAAGGGCGTGGTGGTGAACAGCGGCGGCAACAGCCTGCGCGACATCCATCCGCTTCTCGCCATGAAGAACGACCGCGATTTCTTCGCCCGCAGCATCGGATTCGAGATCAACAGCGGGCACAACTGGATGGACTACTGCTACAGCGACCAGTTCGCGACCGGTTTCAAGTTCGGCAAGAACGGCGGCGGCGTGCTGGACAAGTGCTTCTGCTTCTGGTATTCGTCAAAGCCGTGGATGCGCCATGTGGGGTTCTCCTCAATCGGGAAGTTCAACGCCAAGGTACTTTATCCTACGGTCGTATTCAGGAACAGCGGCGCCACGAACTGTCTCATCGAGGTGGGAGAGCCGTACGGCAAGGGCTTCATCCGCGATGCGGAATGCAATCTGTCCTGCATCAACGACATGCGCGACGCAAGCGCGCAGTACCGCAAGGATTTGTGAACGTCAACAAAACGCGGTTTCCCAAAGTGCATAGATCACTACGGGGACAGTATACACAAACGGTTGACGGCAAAAGGTTGGCGAGATTGGCAACTTAAGAAAGAATATCAGAGACTTGCGGTAAGGACTTTCGCCCAATGGGTGTTCACTAACAAAATTCAGACCACAAAGGCGTTCTTCGACAAATTCATGCCGACGCTACAGTTTGATGATCCGGGCAAGAACCTTGTCGTGCAGAAGTCTTTGCGTGACAAGGTGGAAATCCGATGGGATCGGAAATATATCGCAAAGCTGATTGACATGCAGAAGAATCGCGACTGGTTGGGATTGCTGAATGCAGGTTTTGACAATGGCCATCAGATGAAAGAGATTAAAGACGATGCGGCATACTGGTTAACGTATGATATGTTAATATGGAAATTGGCATCTCGTCCGATGGCGGTTTACATCTACGCAGAAAAAGATGAAAAGATTAAATTTGTAAGCGACTCAATAGATGTTGATGAGTTCAAGATTCGCCCAGATGCAAGATCAACTGGCATTGGCAGATGGAATGACGAGATACCGTTCAATGCAAAATCTAAAACGTATGTACGTGAAAGTACAATGGAGTTGGATAGGGCACTGTCGAAACTGGGCGATGATTTTAAAGAGCGTAAAGAAAAGATT
Organism: Verrucomicrobia bacterium UBA3624; assembly: GCA_002373695.1. Taxonomy (GTDB): domain Bacteria; phylum Verrucomicrobiota; class Kiritimatiellia; order RFP12; family UBA1067; genus RUG572. The sequence goes on along the minus strand of DFLH01000014.1, from coordinate 19,662 downwards.
ATCGCAGAATATAGGCTTCCGATTGACCCTGAAGATGAACAGACAATGAAAAAGCGGATTGAGGCGCTGAAAGAAGAATTCAAAGGCTCCTATGAGAAATGGCTTGAAGAGCATTGATCCGTTCTTTGCTCTACTACTTGAGCGTACCTCTTTGTTCGTGACTACCGTACATCCACATATTTCGTAAACGGCCAGGAATATCGTGGCGATGTTCACCTTGGTCGCATTTCGGTCACGCGGGACGCGTGACCCTACCATTTGTATGCAGTCTTGAGATCGAACCTTATCTTCTTTCTCACGAATCGATTATTCGCCCATCGAGCGAGAGGGTGACAACCTGCCAGGGGATGAACTTGCCGGAAACCTGCAATGCCTTCTTTGCGGCCATTTCGAGTCCGCCGCAGCAGGGAACTTCCATGCGCACGATGGTGACGGACTTGATGTCGTTCTCGCGCAAGATATCCGTCAGTTTCTCCGTATAGTCCACCGGATCGAGCTTCGGACAGCCGACAATTGTCACCTTGCCTCGCATGAACTCCTGACGGAAGTTCGCATAGGCGTAGGCCGTGCAGTCCGCCGCAATAAGCAGTTTCGCGCCTTGGAAGAACGGCGCCTTGACCGGCACCAGCCGTATCTGGCACGGCCACTGGGCAAGCTGGGACTGCGGGACCCCATTGCCATTTTGGTAGGGCGGCATCGATGATGCCGCCGTAATCTGCGGTTTCGTCGAAACCGCCCTACCGGGATCTGTGCGGTTGAACGTGCGCATTGCCTTGCCGGGGCAGCCGCCTCCGCCAAGGCTACGGCGGTCAAGTCCGTCTGGTGGCGGAATATGTCCCCCTGGATACAGAGCCATTCCGCCAGCCTTCATCTGCTCCTGTATTTTCGCCGCCTTCCGTTCCTGCACGGCCTCTTCATCGTATGCCGCCGAGACGATTGCGAACGCGGCGCTTTCGGGCTTTTGGGGCTACAAGTCTCGTCCTTCGGCTATGAAATCTATGATGTTCACATGCCTCACTCCATCCCTCTTCTGAAGGAGGGTGTCAAGCGTGAAAAGATACTGCGGATAATGGTCTTTAGCGGATGAGAGCGCCCGGTACTCCCGTTCCTCGGCATCTCTGTCGGCAATGGACATGGCAACCTGTATGTAGAAGTAGTCGTTTCCCTTTCTTGCTATGAAATCGCATTCCAGCGAACCGATCTGCCCGACGCTCATCTTGTATCCGCGACAGGAAAGGTAGGTATAGACGACATTCTCGAGAACTGGCCCGTAGTTTATCCGACCATCCACATTGCGCGAAAAATAAATGCCTGTGTCGGCAAGGTAGAACTTACCTTCGCCAAGCAAAGACCTTCGGCTTTTCATGTCAAAACGGGGACACTTGTAGAGCATCTTCGCCGTCAGGAGTATGTCGATATATCGCCTTAACGTGTCTTTCTTTACGGCAACGTGCAATGCGGAGCGAAAGTAATCTTCAAGCGATTGCAAATTGATACGCGAACCGAAGTTGTTTATTAGATACGTCATGACCTTCTCGAATACGGCGCGGTTCTTTATCTTGCTTCGCCGACGTATGTCCTTATCGATAATCTGCCCGACGACATCGCCAACATATTTGCGCTTGGCATCTTCATTCTGGAATTCAAGCGCCTTGGGGAATCCACCACAGGTAAGATACGCGTTGAACTCTTTTGTACGGTCCGACATAGCGCACCCCATGAACTTCTTCATAGAAAGATATTCGTCAAAGGAAAGCGTAAACATGTCAACCTGCACATATCGACCTGTCAGCTTTGTCGAAAGCTCTCCGCTGAGCAGACATGAATTGGACCCGGTTATGAATATGGAGCAGTTCCCGTCCTCCCTGAATCCATTCAAGACAGGCTCAAAATCCTCGACGTTCTGGACTTCATCGACAAAGATGTATTTGTAGTCACCGTCGGTTATGCGATCCCCTATCGCCTTGTCAAGTGCATCTGCCGTGGTGATCTTGCGAAAGCCGCGCTTGTCGAGGTTTATGAATATGACATCCTTCTGCGGCACACCTCCATGCACAAGTTCATCCGCTACGCTTTGCATAAGGCAGCTTTTGCCACATCTGCGAATGCCTGAAATGACCTTTATAAGGTCTGTGCGGTAGAAAGGCCGCAGCTGACGCAGATAGAACTCTCTTGGGTAGATTCTGGACATTCTTATTCTTCCTTTGCCGCATAGTATAGCATAAGCCATGCGTTAAACGCAAGTTATAGGGGGCGGTTTTCCCGACAGACGCAAAACCACCCCCGATAACGCCGCATATTCAGCAAGAATCCCACAATCCCTGTTACGTAAAAAGAAACCGCGCACATGCAGCAGTTCCAGAGTTCAAGAACTGGCAATCCACCAATTTCGGCGGAGTTTGATATATTGTCAACTACCAACCACGCCACTATGAATCACCAATTTTCGCAAGCCTCACTATGGCCCGCCCATGTGCGGCCGCCCCGCTCGCTCACGTTCGCACCGTGGATGAAAAAGACATTTGCCTTTTCAGCACGGGCGGCAAGCGGCGACACAACCGCCGCGAACGCGAGAAGCGTTGCCGCGATACGGTGGCAGATTGGCCGCACTAATTGGTTTCATTTCTGTGTGCCATTAATTATACCAAAAATGGGGTGTCTCCTGGACGGCAATACGAATCTCGAAGATGATCTAATGAACGGTGGCCTTTGTCGCCACATCAAGATATTCAATCATGTACAGCCCCTCAACAATTTCCCAAATCGACACTACAGTACCAGATCCTCGTCAACCTGCTGCTGACGAATCGCTCCGCCGTCGAGGAGTTTTCGCGCCCCTGCCTTGCGTTCAGCCGCTTCTGCTTCGGCTTTACGTGCGGCCTCCTCTGCTGCTGCTTTGCGGGCAGCCTCGGCTGCCGCCCGTTTGGCGGTCTCTTCCGCCAACCGCTTTTTCTCACGTACGTGCCCCACCGCCATTGCCAGTTCTTGTGCTGTCGGGGGCGCAAGATTCACAAATTCCGCCGGAACCGACATGACAACCGTGTAACCGTCGGGAGGCGTCTTTTGCGTCCAAATGCGCTGCATCCCGACGACATGGAAACGGTTTGGATGGGCGGCGCGATACTCAAGCCACGCCGATTCCTTTTCAGCCGCCGTCACATCCGGCGCCCAAGGCGCAGTTGCGCTATGACGGTCTCCAAGGCGCCACAGCGCATTCATCTTCGCCTTGTCATAACCAACATCGTCGCCGCGATTGCGGGGCGAATTGGCCTTGCCGACCAGATATACATTTCCGTCAATAGTCGTCACACCCGCCGAGAGTATTTCATCCCGGTGGGCGTTGAATACCTCGTGAGCCTTGTCCGCAAATGCGGACAAGGCCACGAGAAACATCCCAAGTACAATATTAGAACGCATCGGAGTCCGCTCCCTGTCCAGCGGCATTGAACCCACGCGCCGGTGCAGCGGGTGCGGCAGGTGCGGCGGTCTGCGGCGCGAGCGCACCAGACGTGGCCGTCGGGTTGGCCATGGTCTGTTTCAACATGCGAGCCTGTCCGGCCTGTTTCGGACACCATGTAACAACAACGCCATACACTGTTTTGCCGTTGATAGGATGCTTAAACTTATAGTTCTTAAGCGGCGCAATTCCGGCGATGTTCATCCGCGCGGCACATGCGGCGATTTTCTCCCGCATTGCGCTCTCGTTCTCGTATGCTTCTGCGCCACTCTCAAACTCTTCGGTCGTCTCCGCATTGAGCGTATCGGTCGCCACGGCGACCTGCTCGCCTGCAAACTCGCGAATCGCCGCCATGGCGTTCTGCCTAGCCTTGTTCTGTGCGGCTTTGCCAGACATTTTGGATTCGCTGATTGCCCCAGCCTGTCCGAATCCGACAAGAACGAGGTCTCCCGATTCGTCAATCTTCTGCTGGACGCCGAATGTGGAGATGAGCGTTGCTGGATCGCTGCTAACCTGCTGTGCGATAGGCTTCTTTGCTCCGACAGGCGGAACGGGCGCACCAGTCACAAGCGATGCAGCCATCGCTTGAAGCTTTGGACTCCAAATTGCGACAACGCCGATTTCGCCTTTCTCACTTGCTGGCGTGCCTTCAAACGTGCAACACGCTTGAAGTCCAAGCACTTGGGCACGAGCCGTCGTGGAAATCATCTTGCGATATTTCTCACTATTGAGTTGTTTGCCAAGTGCGGCCTTTGCGGCGGCAGGATTCTTTATGGGGTCAATCCCCTCTTTCGCCAACTGGTTGTTGATCTTGGCGAAAAGAAGCTTCTTTAGTTTTCCCATTACTTCCTGTCCCTCTGTGGGCGGAGGAGGATTCACCGCACTTCCCACGGCGTACTCCCTGGCGGTTTCTGTTGCGATGTCAACGCCGAGATACTCGACCATTGCTTTCTTCGCTTCAAGCATAGCCTTGTTAAAGGCGTTTACCCTCGAGTCAATGTATGCTTGACTGTTCTTCGGTGCTTGAATCACTCCAGAACCCTTTGCGATGAAGAACTTTGAGCCGTCGGCCTTTGTGTTAAGACCTTCAACCCAGCCTTTGGACGAGATAAATTCATCCATCATCGCGTCCACGTCTTTCTCCTCGATGGCGCACTTTTCTTGCGACATCGCTTCGGGTGCAGCGGTTTCTTGTGCGGAAACCGTTCCAAACGCCGCAACGGCGGCGAATGCTATCATCAGTTTTTTCATTTCTCGTTTTCCTTTCGGGTTTATGGTTTTAGCGACTACTCGTCGCTGTTCATTAGTTTGTCGGTATGGTCAGCCATCATGCGGGCGATCATGGAGTTGATTGCTTCATGCACGGGCTTCTCCATCTGCTTGAACGCCTTCTCGGCGCAGATTTCTCTTTCTCGCTCTGGATCGCCAAGGCTAACCGCGCTCTTGCGCGGATTGTTCACGAGAGAAAGCAGTTCCTCGCCACCATGCGCAAGCACCTTTATCGACATTGAGAACTGCGTAAACACTTCGTTCTCGTCCATCGGACTCTTGACACGCCGGTACGAGCCACGGGCCTTGATGAGGTAGTCGGCCCCGTCTCGCGTCTTGGATATCTTGAATCCGAGTTTGCGGAAGAACTGTGCGAAGCGTGCGGAGACCTGAACATCTTCCTTGTCGGAGTCGTCGGATGCGCACTCAATGCAGAACACAGGATCACCAAGTGCCTTTAGATATGTGCGGTACGAATCCAGCAACTTCTTCTTAGACACTTTCGCTACGATCTCAATCCGCGTCCCCACAGTTACAGTTGCTTCGGCGGTAATGCGATATTCATCCACGAACCCTTCGGCTCCAGAAAATATCTTGTTGCGTACGGCTTCATTGTCCGTGATCTTGGTTTCTCCGACAACCATCGTGCCCACAACCTGTTCGACGGCGGAACGGAGCGCGAGCTGAACGGCGACATCATGTGTCCGCCCTTCGCCAACGGCCTTGACCGTTCCCTCGTCCCCCATGGCATTCATGGCTGCCTTGAGTTCCGCGCTCTTGTCCTGCGCCTTGGTGGTGAGATAGACGATTGCAGTTACGGTACCGCCGTCGGAATCAGAACCGTAGTCTTGGACACCTTTCAGCAATTGCCGTACCTGTACCTCTGTTACAGACGAAAAGAACTCCTTGACTTCCGTCTGACCATTGACTGTCGCCTCGCTTGTCTCATGCCGGGATACCGCCGCAACCTGACTGCCGAGGAATTCGCCAAGACGCTGTACAGCGTTGACGCGGGCAACAGTCTTCGCCTTTGCCTTGCTGCCAGTTATGTCTGCCGTTCCTGAAGCGACAACGAACACGCCAAGCGACTTGTCGAACCCAGCGCGAACTTCTGCACCATCTGCCTGCATCTGTTTGACGGCCGCATCAACGGCCGCCGGGACGGCGGCAAATGCTGCCGTCCCAGCTAAACAGATGGAGAGAATGAAGAATATTGATTTCACTCTGCCCACAACTCACCTCACTTTGCCGGACCTTGCTTTTCCCAATCAGGAGGAACAGGCATCCCGAACGCCACGGCGAAAATACCGTCGTTCTTCTCTCCCTTGTAGTTCTTCAAGAACTTGCGAGGTGATTCCTGAAGCTCCTTTATGATCGGCTTGGCGTCTTTATGTCCAGTATTCCACTTGTACACGCTCAACATTGATGTGCCGTCATTCTTCGGCGCGGCTTCAGCGAACGCAAGCGGGATGTCCAAGCCTTCTTCTGAAAGGAATATTGCGACCTGCTGTTTCGCGCCAATGCCTTCGTTATAGCCAGCCGACATCGCCATTGTCTCGCCCGAGCCGGAGATAGTCGTGATGCGCCCTCCCATCGGCAGACTGTTGCCGATCTTGTTCGCCATTTTCGCCAGTGCCCGCAAAGCTGCGGTTTGAATGGCCGCATCCTCGGTAATAGATTCAAGCTTGCCGATTCCGCCATGCCTAACCCGGCGCGCCCAAACGCCTCTTGCCTTCTCGGCAAGAACCACCGTTCGCGTTTTGAGGTCTTCTATGCTGAAGTCGCAATCGGCTACATAGATGTATTCAACATAGTCGCGCTTTTGCATAGGCGTCTGCCCGGTTATTGTCATCGTCCCGTTGAGGATCAGGTTGATGTTCTTAACATCCGATGCATCGTCGAGCTTGACGTTTTCATCCATGTCCGCCACGCGTTCAAATGCCTTTACTCCGTTGCGGTTATGCATGGAAAATACCGTAAAGCGCTTAAGTTTCGCCATCTCCGTCTGAAGACGGCTGGAGAGCGCCGGGTCGATCTTCAGCTTGCCGTCGGCGGATTTTACGCTGAACGCCACGCCAAGCTGGAGCTTCTTCAAGTTTTCCACACTGTAATTGGCCGGAAGTTGGACCGTGTCCATATCCTCCAATTCTGCACGCGTGTAGTACTTGAGCGGGAGGGGCCGGTCGTTGATGTCGCGTTCGGTTGCGCAACCGCACAAGAACATCGCCACCATCAAGGGCACATAAATCGTGTTGCAGATTGTTTTCATGAAATCGCTCCTTGTCAGGAATTGAAGATGCGATTTGCGGAACGCGATGAAATTGCGCATTCCGCAAATCGCGTCGTCGCGTTTTCGGTCAGACGGCGTTCTCAAGTGCCTCAAGTTCCTCGGCAGAGGTCTCCTTGCTGTCAGCCTCTATCTCGGACTTTATCTGCTTGTAGTAGGCGAGTGCCTTGCCGGCATCCTTCAGCTGGTCACCGATGACGGCGAGATCGTCTTTACCCTGGGCGGGAATCTTGATTGCGGCCATACCGCCCTCTTTCTGGGCGATTTCTACAATCTGGTTGAGAGCGTTCGGCGACTCCTGGGCGAACTTCTGGGTTGCTGCGGCAACTTCCTCCCCCATCTTCGCGCACCAGGCCCATACCTCCTGCCAGTTCGTTTTCGCGGCCTTGGCGATGTACGCTTTGACTTTCGGGCGGTCTGCTTTGTCAATTCTTGCCCAGGCCTCTTTCTTCGCATCGTCCTTGGTCTTGCCCTGCTTCACAAGCTCCGCGACGTCATTATTATAGGCACAGAGTATCACATGATAGCGGTAATCGTCAAAAGCGAAGTCGCACTTTTCGGCGAGCGGCTTGTACAGTCCGAACGGCGCGACGTCAAGTGCCTCGACGATAGCCCCTGCGGCCTTTACTGAAATCTTGGATTTAAGCACCTGTACAGGGGTACGTTCCTTCTGCCATGTTGCCACTTCCTTCTTGAATGCGGAGACCTTGTCCTCATCCCCTCCGGTTGTAGCGCAACCGGCCATCATTCCTGCCAGCGCAACCGCACCAGCGATAACCATCAGTTTTTTCATTTTTGTTTTCCGTGTGCCCTGGTTGATGTTTCACAGTCAGAGAACCGGGCCAGTCCTCGTTCCGTGTCGCTTTGCTGTTCGATGGTCCGACACAATTTGAGGGCATGAAAAACCTCTCATCGTGTCCCGATAGAGGTTGTGAGAATTACCTTGAGAGAAACACAATGAGAGGTAAAACGCATGAGCGTTTCCTCTGCATAGTGTCGTCTCTCTGAACTTCTCACATTCCTATCGGCGACTACTTGCAGCATTGCAAATTGCTGTTGGCGGATTTCCCCCGCCTTATCGTTTTAACTGTCTATTGGTTTGTTCCTTTCATTTCCAGTTTCACGATTGAAATTGGCTTGACTGTGTTCTACACCTCTGGGAGCGTAAAGTCATCGGGCAACGGAATCATGGCGAGCGCAGCCCGAATCTTTGGTTCGAGTTCCGGCAGCTCCACCGTTGCCACAGTCCATATTATGTCATAGTCTATCTGCCCGTAGTCAAAGATATGGACAAGCCGGTTTCGAATGCCACGCATTTTTATCCATGGTATTTCGGGATGCGCCTGCTGAAACTCTTCCGAAACGTGGGCGGCCGCTTCGCCGATAGTGGAGATATCAAATGCCGAGGCATCCTGCAAACGCATATCTTCAAGGAAATCCGCTTTGCTCACATTGGCAAAAATTCCCTTGAGGCGCTTTATCCCTTCTATCATGTGCAAAAGCCGCTGCACGTTTCTGTCAACACGGTCGATCACAGTTCCAGCATCTCCTTCCTGACGTTGTAGGCAAAGCACGGGCTGCGGTCAAGCGCTGTAACATTGATCAAATCGACTTTCCTTCCGACCTCGTTGGACATTTCACCCTCAAAGTCGAACAGCTCGAACAGACCAATGCCGTCGCCAAACTTCACAAGAAAATCAACATCGCTGTCGGGACGCTCCTCCTTGCGGGCGCACGAACCGAAGACCCAAAGCTTTTCGGCCTTGTGCCTCCTCGCGATAGCGTATATCTCGTCCCGCTTCGCGCGTATCTCGTCTAACATGCACATGTCAAAACGCCGATATTATACCAAATTCTCAAAACGACTGCTTGCGGGGTGGCCCGCTGGATTTATGGCTACTCGATGTCGACGACGCTCGCCCAGTGGACGAGCAATTCGTGGTTCTTCGGCGTCTGGTCGCGGCTGGATTCCGCCGCGGCGACGATCGGGAGCCACTTCTGCACGTCGGGGAGCTTCACTTTCAGCGCCTCGCACGCGAGCGCCATGTACTTCTCGGCCGCCGCGATGTGGCCCGAGAGCCAGAAGAGAAGGTAAGTGCGCGCAACGTCGGCGAGCGGATCGCCGAGGCGCACGTGCGACCAGTCGATCACGCGCCAATCGCCCTTCGGCGTGATGATCACGTTCGTCGGGTTGAAGTCGCCGTGGCAGAGCGCCTTGCCGCGCGGGAAGCTCTGGAGCTTCATGTGCAGGTCGTAGCGCGTCTCCTTCGGGAGCGGCGAGGCCGAGATCTGCTTGTCGAGCTTGTCCGCGAGGTTGCCCATGCGCTCAGACGTCTTGGCGAAGATCTCGCACTGGATGGCGACGAACTCCCGCAGGTACTTGCCGAGGTTCTTCTTGTCCTTCGCCATGACATCGGCAAGCGTCTCGCCCTCGACCCACTCGCGGCGGATGCACCAGTGGTCGCGGAGCTTCAGCACCTCCAGCACCTTGGCGACGGGGAGCCCCGTCTCGGCGGCGCGCGCCTCGTTCATGGCCTCGTTGAGGATCAGCGACACCTTGTAGCTCGGGCCGAAGATCTTGAGCACCGTATTCTTGTCGCGCGTCACGACCTTGTCGGTGCGCTCAAGCAGGATGCTGTCCTGCTTGCGCGGGCGTCCGCGCTTGGCCGGGATCTTCTTCGCAGGCATCGCCTTCGCGGCGGCCTTCTTCGTCAAAGTCTTTTTCATCTTGATTTCCTTTAGATTGTTTTAGACTTCGGACTTAGGACTTCAGACTTCGAAGTCGGAAGTCTGATGTCCGAAGTCTTTTCCTTCACACAGCCTCATGCTTGCCGTAATAGGCGTTCAAATACATCTGCTTGATCTCCGACATCAACGGATAGCGCGGGTTCGCGCCGGTGCACTGGTCGTCGAAGGCCTGCTCCACCATTGCGTCGAGGCGGGCGAGAAAGTCCTTTTCGTCCGACACGTAGTCGCGAATCGTCGGCTTGATGCCGATGCGCTTCTGCAGGTCGCGAATCGCCTTGACGAAGTTCTCGAACTGCTCGCCGCGCGACTTGCCTTTGATGCCGAGGGCGTCGGCGATCTCCAGGTAACGCTCCAGCGTATGCGGATGGTCATACTGCGGGAAGGTGCCCATCTTGCGCGGTACGGGGTCGGCGTTGAAGCGCAGCACCTCTTCCATCATCAGCGCGTTGGCGATGCCGTGCGGGATGTGGTGGAACGCGCCGAGCTTGTGCGCCATGGAATGCATCACGCCAAGGAAGGCGTTGGCGAAAGCCATGCCAGCCATGGTGGCGGCGTTCGCCATCTTCTCGCGGGCGATCGGGTTGGCTTTCTTTGCCACGGCGGCGTCATAGCACTGGGGCAGGTACTCGAAGATGACCTGCAGGGCGCGGATCGCAAGGCCGTCGGTATAGTCCGTGGCCATCATCGAGGCGTAGGCCTCGAGCGCGTGCGAAACGGCATCGATACCGGAGGCGCTGGTGAGGCCGGGGGGCGCCATCATCTGCATGTTGGCATCCACGATCGCCATGTTCGGCATGAGCGCGTAATCGGCAAGCGGATACTTCACTCCCGTCTTTTCGTCGGTGATCACGGCGAACGGCGTCACCTCAGAGCCGGTGCCGGCCGAGGTCGGCACGCAGATGAAGTAGGCCTTCTCGCCCATCTTCGGGAAAGTGTAGACACGCTTGCGGATATCCATGAAGCGCATGGCCATATCCATGAAGTCTGCTTCCGGATGTTCGTAGAGCACCCACATGATCTTCGCCGCGTCCATGGCGGAACCGCCGCCGATGGCGATGATGACGTCGGGCTTGAAGCCCGCCATCAGCTTCGCGCCTTCCTTCGCGCAGGCGAGCGTGGGATCCGGCGCCACGTTCGAGAACGTGGTGAACATGATTCCCTGCGCCTCAAGCGCCTTTTCGATCGGCTTCGTGTAGCCGTTCGCGTACAGGAAGGTGTCGGTCACGATGAACGCCTTCTTCCGGCCCAGTTCATGGCCGACTTCCCGGAGCGCCACCGCGAGGCATCCCTTCTTCTGGTACACCTTCTCAGGCGCGCGGAACCACAGCATGTTTTCCCTTCTCATGGCCACGGTCTTGATGTTCAAAAGATGTTTGACGCCGACGTTCTCGGACACGGAATTGCCGCCCCAGCTGCCGCAGCCGAGCGTCAGCGACGGCGGGAAGCTGAAGTTGTAGATGTCGCCGATTCCGCCGAGGCTCGACGGAGTGTTGACGAGGAGGCGGCATGCCTTCATGCGGTCAGCGAACTTCGCGAGCTTCTCGCGCTCGCCGAGCTCGTCGATCCAGAGCGACGACGTGTGGCCGAGCCCGCCGTTGTTGACGAGAAGCGCCTCGGCGATGTCGAGCGCGTTGTCGAAGTCGCGGCTCTTGTACATGCCGAGTATCGTCGTGAGCTTCTCGTGCCCGAACGCCTCGGAGCTGTCGGTCGAAGTCGCCTCGCCGATGAGCACCTTCGTGGACTCAGGCACTTCGAAGCCCGCCATCTTCGCGATGGCGACGGGCCTCTGGCCGACGATCTTCGCGTTGAGCGCGCCGTTGATGAGCATTGTCGCGCGGATCTTGTCGGCCTCCTCCTTGTTCAGGAAGTAGCACCCGCGGCGCTTGAACTCGTCCTTGACGTCGTCGTAGATGAGCTCGTCCGCGATGACCGTCTGCTCGGTCGCGCAGATCATGCCGTTGTCGAACGTCTTGGAGTGGATGATCGAGTTGACGGCGTTCACAAGGTCGCAGCTTGGATCGAGAATCGCCGCCGCGTTGCCCGCGCCCACGCCGAGCGCCGGTGTGCCCGACGAGTAGGCCGCCTTCACCATGCCCGGACCGCCGGTCGCGAGGATGATGTCCGCCTCCCTCATGAGCAGGTTCGTCTTGGGCAGGCTCGGCGCCTCGATGCACGCGATGATCCCTTCGGGGGCGCCTGCCGCGACCGCCGCGTCGAGCACGACCTTCGCCGCCGCCTTCGTGCAGTCCTTGGCGCGCGGATGGGGGCTGATGACGATCCCGTTGCGCGTCTTGAGCGCGAGCAGCGTCTTGAAGATCGCGGTGGAGGTCGGGTTTGTCGTCGGGATGACGGCGCCGATCACGCCGATCGGCTCGGCGACCTTCATGATGCCGGCGGCTTCGTCCTCCTCCACTACGCCGCACGTCTTCGTATCCCTGTATGTGTTGTAGATGTATTCCGCCGCGTAGTGGTTTTTGATCACCTTGTCCTCGACGATGCCCATGCCCGTCTCGGACGCCGCCAGCTTCGCCAGCGGGATGCGCGCCTTGTCGGCGGCAATGGCCGCCGCCTTGAATATGGCGTCCACCTGTTTCTGCGTATAGGCCGCAAATTTTGCCTGCGCCGCACGGACACGGGCGATCTGCGCCTCCAATTCAGCGACGCCGCCGTCCGCGGCGTCCGGTCTGTCGTTCTCGTTCATCTCTTTTTCCTCGGTCTGTTCCCGAAAAATCCCTTGTGAGGGGAAAACGGGGGCGTAGTATAGCACTTCAAGTAGCGATAGTCAAGTAGCGATAATAAAATATCTATATTTTGACGTGGCCGCGTCTCCGCTCGGCGAAATGTGGTATAATGGACCGCCTATGAATGAGGGCGACAGACACGGTCCGCTTCCCCTGCCGACAATCCGCCGGTATCCGGCGTATTTGCGCCTGATCCGGGAGCGCATGGCGGCGGGAGACGAAGAGATCTCCAGCGCGGCGTTGGCCGCGGCATTGGGGATCGACCCCGTTCTTGCCCGCAAGGACATCGCGATGATGGGCATCCCCGGCCGCCCCCGCTGGGGCTATCCGGCGCGGGAACTTGTCGAGGCGATGCAGCGCGCACTCGGGTGGGACAACGTGACGGACGCCGCTCTGGTCGGTTGCGGCTCTCTGGGGCATGCCCTTGTCGGCTACGGCGGGTTTGCCGAGCAACACCTCTCCATCGTGGTGGCGTTCGATGCCAATCCGGCGCTTCAGGGGCAGACGGTCCATGGCGTGAAGGTGCGCCCCATGACGGAGATTGGCCGTCTCGTCCGCCGCCTGAGGATACGGCTCGGCATTCTCACGGTGCCGGATGACGCCGCGCAGGAGTGCGCGGCGGCGCTGGTGGCGGCGGGCGTGAAAGGCATCTGGAACTTCACCTCCGTGCAGCTTTCCGTCCCGGACGATGTGATCGTGCAGAGCGTGGATCTCGCCCAGTCGCTGGCCGTCCTCTCGCATGCCATCGCCAACCGGCAGCGCAGCGAACGGCCGTAGGCTCAAGACGCGGAGAGTTTCAGCCCGACGATTCCAACGACGATCAGGACGGCGGACACAAGACGCACCTCCGCTTCTCCGCACCTCCGCGTGAGACAAATTTCGCGGCATTCCCTAGAACGCGCCCGTCTTGATATGTGGGACGTAGGGTACTTCGAGCGCGGCGATTTCCTCCGGGTCGAGCGTGATGTCAAGCGCGGAAACGGCCTCTTCAATATGCTTCTCGCTCGTCGTGCCGACGATGGGAGCGGTAATGCCGGGCTTCGAGAGCATCCATGCAAGCGACTCTTGCGCCATTGTCCGTCCATGTGCCGTGGCGACCTTTTCAAGGTTGTCCACCACTACCTTGTCAAGCGCGTCCGTCGCGCCCCAGACCATCGGCGAAACCTCGTCAATCGCGTTGCGTGCCGTCTTCGTCCCCCACGGATGGGCGCAGCGTCCTCCGGCGAGCGGACTCCACGGCACAACCGCCATCTTGCGGTCGCGGCAGAGGGGAAGTATCTCGCGCTCCTCCTCGCGGTAGATCAGGTTGTATTGCGGCTGAAGAGAGACTAACTTCGTCCAGCCGTTCCTCTCGGCGATCTGCTGCATCCGCTCCAGTTGCCAGGCGAAGATGGTGGACGCGCCGATGTAGCGCGCCTTGCCGAGCGATGTGCGCACAGCGCCAGCCGTGGCATTCGCGATAAACGTCTCGACGTCGGCATCGCTGTATTTGAGAAGTGGAAACATTACTTGAATATGTCCATGGGGCTGGTGGCGTTTGCCGTCGTGGATGTGCGCGGCGGGTTGGCCTCAAGCGCGAGTTCCGCCGCGCGGACCGCCAGCTTGAACGCCTCCGCCATCTTCACCGGATCGCCGGACGCCGCAACCGCCGTGTTGGCGAGAACGGCGTCCGCACCAAGTTCTATCGCCTCCGCCGCATGGGACGGCAAATCTATTCCCGCATCCACCACCACCGGCACATGGCTCTGTTCGACGATGATCTCGATCATGTCGCGCGTGCGGATGCCGCGGTTCGAACCGATGGGCGATCCAAGCGGCATCACCGCCGCCGCGCCAGCGTCCTCGCAATGCCGCGCCAGCACAGGATCTGCGTTGATGTAGGGCAACACCACCATGCCGAGCTTCGCGCATGCGCGCACCGCCGCCAGCGTCTCCACGGGATCCGGCAGAAGGTAGCGCGCATCGGGATGGACTTCGATCTTGATCCAGTTGAAGCCCGCCGCCTTTCCGATCTTCGCGATGCGCACCGCCTCTTCCTCGTCCCTTGCGCCGGATGTGTTGAGCATCACTTCCACCTTGGTGCGGTCGATTGCCTTCAGGATGTCGTCGCCGGACGAATCGCCCTCGTGTACGCGCGTCAAGGCGACCGTGACAAGCTCCGTCTCGCTTGCGGCGAGCGCGGCTTTTGTCTGCTCACTCGACGCGAACTTTCCCGTGCCAAGGAAGAAGCGGTTTGCGAATGTCTTGTTTCCGATTGTCAGTTGCTTCATGGTTCTTCTCCAAGCAAAAGCGATACGACTGAATTGGCCTGCATCGCGGCGGCGATGGAGACGCGCACGCCAACCGGCGCGAAGCCGTCGCGCACGTCGCGCGTCTGGTCGCCCACGAGGATCAGATTGCGTCCGACCTTCCTCACGCGGATGTCGTTCGATCGCCCCCAGCCCGCAAGTCCGATGGCCGAGACGATCGGCTTGCCAAGCGGCAGAAGCGCATGGAGCAGCATCGCCTTGCTTTCTGCAGAATCAAATGCCTCGACGATTATCTGGCATCCGGCGAACACCAGATCGGCATTGTCGACTGTCAGCTGCGCATCATGGAGCTCGAGCGCCAGTTCCGGTTCTATCTGCAACAGATTGGCAGCGAGCGCGTCAATCTTCTTTTCGCCGAGCTGCCGCCGAAAGAAGAACTGGCGGTTGAGATTCGACTCGTTCACCGTATCGAAGTCCGCGATGACGAGTTTCTTCATCCCTGCCCTCACGAGCAGCATGGCGACGTTCGAGCCAAGCCCGCCCGCTCCGGCGATGCCGACCTTGGCGCTTTCGAGGATGTGCCGTTCCCGTTCCGTTAGATAGGTGTTTGCTCCCATGTCAGCCCCCCGCGACGATCCGGAAGACGTTGAGTTCCGCGCCGTCTTCGAGCGGCACTGCGATTTCGGCCTCGCCGGAAAATATCTCGCCTTTATACTCCACGACCGCCTCTTCGACCTTTACGTCATGCATCGCAAGAAACGCCGCCACGCTGGCCGCATCCGTTTCTGTCTCTTTGCCTTGATATCTTATCTTCATTCTTACTCCTTTACGAAATAAAAGGCTACAGCCGCGCGAAGTTCATGTACACGAGGCGGTAGTCTTCCGGGTTGTAGATGTATTCACGCCCGTGTGGCGGCGATGGTGCGCGTGATGAGGTCGTCCAGAGTCCAGCCGATCTGGTCCACGCTGCTATTCGATCCAACGCCTCTAGAAGTGTCTTGCGCGGACATGCAAGGTTGATGCGGAGGAAGGAATATCCTTTCGGTTCGCCGTAGATTGCGCCGGGCGAGAACTTGACCTTCGCCTCGCGTTCGAGCTGACATGACAGTTCCGCCGATGAAAGACCGAGCGCCGTCGCATCTACCCACGCCAGATAGGTGGCTTCAAGCGCTGCAACTTTAAGTAGAGGCAGACGCGTGCGGACAAAGTCAAGAAGCGTCAGGTAGTTTTCATGCAAGTAGGCGCGAAGCGCGTCGAGCCAGTCGCTGCATCTGTCCCATGCGACAGATGAGGCGAGAAAACCGAATGGATTGATTTCGCCCGTACAATGGACTTTGAGGAAATGACGTACCCGCCCGCGCACCTCCGGATCGGAACAGATAATGGCGGCAGTCTGGAGTCCAGCAAGGTTGAACGCCTTGGACGCGGACCAGAATGTAAGCGAAGCGTTCCGAAACTCTTCGGACAGGCTGGCAAACGGGACATGTCGCGATGCTGGCATCTGCAAGTCGGCATGAATTTCGTCGCTGGCGACGAAAACCCCGTGCCGCAGGCATATTTCGCCCACCGTGCGAAGCTCCTCCGCCGTCCAGGCCCTGCCGGTCGGATTGTGTGGATTACACAGCAGAAACAGCTTTACGCGCGGATCGGCGACTTTGCGTTCCAGGTCTTCAAAGTCCATTTCGTAGGTGAAATCACCCTCGTTGTCTTCGCGAACAGGTACACGGCGGAGAGGATTTTCAAGCACATCGCAACCCTGATTGCGGATGGTCGCGAAAAAACAGTTGTAGGCAGGCGTCTGGACGATTACCTTGTCGCCTGGCGAGCAAAAGGCACGAATGACGGAGGCCAGCGCAGGGACAACGCCGATCGCATCTATAACCGTGTCCGACGAAACCTGCCAGCGATGGCGAACATTAAGCCAGTGGACAAGACTTTCGTGCCACGAGCCCGATGGCAGGGCATAGCCGAACACGCCCTCCTCCACGCGACGGCACAGGGCATCGACGATGGCGGGGGCGGCGCGGAAGTCCATGTCCGCAACCCAGAGCGGCAAAACGCCGTCCTCGGCGGGCAAATCCCACTTCTCGCAGTCTGTCCCGCGCCGGGCAATGATCGTGTCAAAATCGTAGTTCATAATTGGAAATTCCATGTCAATGCAAATAGAGTGCAGCCGGAGAGCCGAGCCCGCCGGCACCGACGACAAGAACCTTCGCGGCCATCAGTCTCCGCTGTCCGTCGAGGCCGATCTCCTTCAGCAAGATTTGTCGATAGTAACGCTCTGTTTGTTCGTCTGTCATTCTCCCACCGGAAAAAGGCCCTTACTGATGTAGCGGTCGCCACGGTCGGGAAAGAGCGTGACAACGTTGCCGCGCAGTCCGGCGTGGATGGCCTTCAGCGCGGCGGCAAGCGCGCCGCCGGACGACGAGCCGGCGACGATACCCTCGCGCCGCGCCAGTTCGCGCGTGGCGGCGAACGCCTCGTCGTCACTCACTTTCACCACTTCGTCCACAAGCGACATGTCCATCGTGTCGGGGATGAAATCGTTGCCGATGCCCTCGATTTCGTAGTCCCCGTGTTCGCCGCCGCCCATCGTGGAGCCGACCGGATCGGCAAGGATGGCGCGGATTGCAGGGTTCTTCTCCTTGAGGTAGCGTACGACGCCGCTGAAGGTTCCGCCCGAGCCCGCGCCCGCGACGAACGCGTCGATCTGTCCGTCCATGTCGCGCCAGATCTCCGGCCCCGTCGTCTCGTAGTTGGCGCGCGGGTTCGCCGGGTTGTGGAACTGCCCGAGGACGACCGCGCCGGACGTCGCTGCGGCGATTTCGTCCGCCGTCTTCTCCGCGAGGAGCATCCCGTCGGCGCGCGGCGTGCGCACGATTTCCGCGCCGAGCGCCCGGAGGAGCGCAACCTTCTCGCCGGAGAACTTGTCGGGGACCACAAAGATGACGCGGTAGCCGCGTCCCAGCGCGGCGAACGCGATGCCGATGCCGGTGTTGCCGGCCGTGCCCTCGACGACGGTTCCGCCTTTCTTCAGGGTGCCTCGCCGCTCGGCGTCGTCGATCATGGCGCGTCCGATGCGGTCCTTCACGCTGCCGCCAGGGTTCGCGAGTTCCAGCTTCGCGTAGAGCTTCGTGCCTTCGGGAATGTCGAAACGACTGATCCTCACCAGCGGAGTGTTGCCGATGAGCTCCTGGTATGATTCGTACCTCATGGCGGTCACGCTTTCCTTATGGCGTTCTCGACGTCGCTCCAGATGTCGTCGGCATCCTCGATGCCGACGGAAAGACGGATGAGCCTGTCCGTGATTCCGACCTTCTCCCGCGTCTCCTTCGGTATGGAGGCGTGGGTCATGGAGGCGGGGTGGCAGACGAGCGACTCCACTCCCCCGAGCGACTCGGCGAGCGCGACGAGGCGGAGCGCACGGAAGAATGCGCGGTGGTCCTTGCCGTCCGCAAGCTCGAACGAGATCATCGCGCCGCCGTTCTTCGCCTGCTTGAACTGGACGGCGTGTCCCGGGTAGTCCTTGAGTCCCGGATACCACACGCGGGAGACGTCCGGGTGCGCCGCGAGTCGCGCCGCAATCGCTTCGGCATTGGCGACATGCCGGTCCATGCGCACGCCCAGGGTCTTGATGCCGCGTACGAGCAGGAACGAGTCGAACGGGCCGAGGACGCCGCCTGTCGCATTCTGGATGAACGCAAGGCGCTCGGCGATTTCAGGGTGGTTCGTGACGGCGAGTCCGGCCACGAGATCACTGTGCCCTCCGAGGTACTTTGTGGCGGAATGCACCACGATGTCCGCGCCGAGCGTGATTGGCCTCTGGAGATACGGTGTCATGAACGTGTTATCAACAATCGTGAGGAGCCCGCGGCGCTTTGCGACGAACGTAACCGCCGCAAGGTCGGTGACCGTGAGGAGCGGATTCGCGGGCGATTCCACGAGGACGGCCTTGACGCCCGGCGTGATTGCGGCATCCAGCGCAGACACGTCGTCGGTGTCCGCAAGCGCGTAGCCGAGTCCAAACGACTTGAACACCTTGTCGAGAACGCGGAAGGTTCCACCGTAGACGTTCTTCGAGATGAGCACTTTATCGCCCGTCCTGAAGAGCGAGAGAACGGCTGTGATTGCCGCCATGCCGGAGCCGAAGGCGAAGCCGCGCGTGCCGCCTTCCAGGTCGGCGATCAGCGCTTCAAGCGCGGCCCGCGTGGGATTTCCGGTACGGGAGTATTCCCAGCCTGTGTTTTCGCCGAGTGCGCGCTGACGGTAGGTGGATGTCTGGTAGATGGGCACGTTCACGGCGCCGGTTGCCGCGTCGCCGTCGATGCCGCCATGGATGAGCAGAGTTGATTCTTTCATTTTCTTGAAAATTGGTTGCGGGTTGAAGGTTGATGGGGGGTGAACGTCACGCGAAACGCGCGACGCACCAACATCGGCCCGCAACGGCGGCAGCTGTATGTTTCAAGAATGTATTCATGGTCTTCAGATTATACTTCGAATGACTGGACGGCGGCGATGGTGCGCGTGATGAGGTCGTCCAGCGTCCAGCCGAGCTGGTCCGCCCCGCGCCGTATCACGTCGCGCGAGCAGCCGGCGGCGAATTTCTTGTCCTTGAACTTCTTCTTCACGCTCTTCAGGTTCAGGTCCTTTGCGCTTTTCGAGGGATACATCAGCACGACGGCACCGAGAAGCCCCGTCAATTCGTCCACGGCATAGAGGATCTTCTCCATCTCGTGTTCGGGAGCGATGTCGTTTACGATGGCGTAGCCGTGCGAGGCGACGGCCCGGTTGATGGAGTCCTCGACCCCAAGCTCTTTCAGCAGGGTCTGGCTCTTGACGCAGTGCTGCTGCGGCCATTGCTCGAAGTCGATGTCGTGCAACATCCACACGATGCCCCAGTAGTCTTCATCT
>DFLH01000062.1 GCA_002373695.1 Verrucomicrobia bacterium UBA3624 | reverse complement strand
GGGCGATGACGACCGATGGATATCGGAATACAAAGGCGTCCCCAATACCGCCATGCCGAACGTATTCCATCCCGATTACACCGCGCATTGCGATGCAGTCGCGCGCGAAATGTGCTCTGCCAGTCGCAATGACGCCGATCTGCTGGGTTATTACATCGACAACGAACTTGTCTGGCAGGGGATGCGCGGCGCGTCTTTGGACGGTGGCCTTTTTGACGCCGTGCGCGGCAAAGGCGAGGGACATTCTGCGCGGCGCGCACTGATGGAGTTCCTGCGGGAGCGCAACATCGACAGCTGGGCCGCGTTCGATGCGCTGCCGGACGAGAGGCAAAAGGAAATAAAGGCGGAGTTCCTCGACTTGTCCGCCGAGCGGTATTTCAGTATCACAACAGCTGCGATACGCCGTCACGACCCCAACCACCTCATTCTTGGATGCCGTTTCGCCGGACTTGACGGCGCTCCGCTTGCAGTATGGAAAGCGGCGGGCCGGTTCTGCGACGTGCTCACCTTCAACTGCTATCCGTGGGCGGATATAGACAGAAACGTCGTGCTGGACGTAAAAGGCGGGACTTCTCTTGTTTCAAGGCTCGCCGATCTCTATGCGCTTACGGGCAAGCCGCTGCTCGTGACTGAATGGAGTTTTCCCGCGCTCGACACGGGGCGTCCCTGCCTTAACGGAGCTGGTCAGCGGTTCGAAACGCAGGCGGAACGAGTTCGTGCGGCATCGCTCTTTGCCCGCACATTGCTTTCGCTGCCATATGTGCTTGGCTATTCTTATTTCATGTGGGTCGATCAGCCTGCGCTCGGCACGAACGGCGAGAAGCCGGAAGACTCGAATTATGGTCTCGTGTCCGAGGAGGGCGTTCCATACGCCGGGCTGACCGATATGTTCGCGCGGCTGCATGCGGAAGTGCGCGGCGGCGCCATGCGCCCGGCCATGCCGCAGGAATCGGCCGCTCCGCCGCCGCAGTCGCGCTCGACCGCCGACGCCTTCCGCTCCGCCGCGGCGGGCGACGGCGCAGACGTGCGGTTCTCGCGCGACGGCGATCGCTGGGAAATCTCCAACGCAGCGGGGCTTTCGCTACGCGGAAGGCTCGGCGGGGCGGACATGGTGGGCGAGGTCTCCGTCGATTCCACGCCATATGGCAGATACACCGGCATGGTCCAGCTCGTCGCGCAGAACGGCGACGTCTTCTGGGCGATGCCGGAATGCGTCACGGCAGTGGATCATGGGCGTTCTGGCGTGTGCGGCACCATCCGTTTTACGGCGACGGGTCGCGCCGCTGGGTTTTCCTTCTCGCTCGAGCACTGCATGACGGTCGCGCCGGACAGGACGGACTTCCTGTGCGAAATCGTCGGTGTGGAGAACACCGGTCGCTCGGCATTTTCGATCAGGCGCCTCTATATGTGCCCGTTCGCCGCAGAGGCGCGCCCTGTCGTGCTGAAAGGCGTTCCGAACCTCTGGAAAGGCATTCGTGAATGTAGCTGGAGGATGTCCGGCGGGCGGCTATACGGCATGGCTTCCTCCGATCCGTCGGCGCAGTGGTTCAACCTCTGGATCGACGCGGACGGGCGCCAGCACCCGGACATTGATTTCGCGCCCGAAACCGACTTCCTCCTCTCGCCGGGCGAGCGCTACTCGCCAAAGTCTCCAATGTCTGCTCGCGCCATCCTCCGCCTCGCAGAATGATTTTCCGTGAAAGGCAAAGGCGCGACAGCGACCCCAAAACGCACGTTTTACGGTTTTTTTGCGGGTTCATTCATTGAAAACTGGTCCGCAAAATGCCCCCGTTCCTGTATTCGCGCATGGAAACCCCGTACCTTTTCTTGAAAAGGTTCTTGAGCGCGTTGGCGTTTTTGAAGCCGCACAGGTCGGGTATCGCGCCGATGGCGATGCGCGTGTCTTTGAGTCGTCGCGAGACCTCGGCGAGCTTCGCGTCGGTTATCAGACGCCCGACCGATTCCTTCTGCGTCTCGCGGAAGCGCAGGTCGAGCAGCGGGCGCGACACGCCGAGATGCGCGGCCACGTCGCCGGGCGTGATCCCGTCCACGGCGTGTTCCTTGATGAATTCCCTCGCCCGGTCGACCAGGCTCTGCGCGGGCGGCAGATGCGGCATCGATTCGCGTATGACGATGTGGCTCACGCCGAAGAACACATGCCGCTTTCCGAGCGGCTTGCGGCTTTTCATCATCTTGTCCAGCAACGCGGCGGCGGCGGCTCCCTCTGCATGGAAGTCGGGCTCGATGCTTGAAATACCGGGCGAAACACTGTCGCAGATGTACGGGTCGTTGTCGATGCCGAGAAGCGAAATCATGCCCGGCACTTTCAGCCCGGCCCTCTGCGCCGCGGCAATCACCTCCGTCGCGCGCATGTCGTTTGCCGTGAGAACGGCGGCGGGATATTCGAGATTCGCAAGGAATTTCGCGAGCGGCGGCGCGTCTCTGTCGGCATCGAGCCCGGACGGCCTGTAGATCTTCGGTCTGCCGATTCCCTTGGCCTCGACCGCTTTCCGGAAGGCCTCTTCGCGGCGTCTTGACCATTCATGGCCGTTTCTGTCGTTCACGTAGGCGAACGTCCTGTAGCGCCCTGATTCTGAAAACGCCTTTATGGCGCACTTGGCTATTTCGTCCGCGTCGTTGCGAATGACCACCAGGTTGGACTCCCTTTCCACAAGTTCGGGTGGCTCGTAATCCATCACCACGACGGGGCACGGCGCCGAGGTGAGAGCCTTTGCGACGCTCGCGTCCTGCTGCCCCGAATAGATCACGCCGTCGCTCTTCGAAAGGGCATCTGCATTTTTTAGGAAGGTGGCGATCTCGTCCTGTGCTCTCAGGATGCGCAGATTCCAACGATGGACGGCACCAAGATACGAGAAGAATCCCGCAAACTTGCGCTGCGCGGCGACATTCGAGAGCAACAAGGCGATTGCGACATTCGGCATATTGGATTTCATGGGTGCGCATTATACCAAACCGTGCGGACCAACGCAACGCCATTATTGACAAAGTGATAAATATCTTATCTGCATAATGATGTTCGCTTGCCGTCTTTATGATAAAATACATATCGAAATGGTCAAGACCGTATCAAAAAACTACAAGTGGATTCTGCTGGCGCTTCTCTCCGCGACGTATTTTCTCGCGCAAGGCGTCAGGCAGATATTCAACGCCGTGCTGCCGCAGATCAAGGCGGACTTCGCCGGCGCAGGGATCACCGACACGCAGCTCGGGCTCGTCGGGAGCGCGTTTACGCTCGTTTTCGGACTTGCGATTCCGTTTGGCGGCGTGCTGGCCGACTTCTTCAGCCGCAAGTGGATGATCGTCGTCGGCACGCTTCTCTTTGCCGTCGGCATATGCTCGTCGGGCCTTGCCACGGGCGTTGTGCTGCTTGTCGTCGCATACGGCGTCGTAAACGCAGCCGGCCAGGCGCTTTTGCCGCCGTCAAATTCCTCCCTCATCGGACAGTTCCATGTCGAGACGCGCGCCACGGCGTTTTCGATCTACCAGATCGTGTTCTACGTCGGCATCGTCGTCTGCAGTTGCGTGTCGGGATGGCTTTCGGGTCTTGGCGAGGGCGGCTGGCGGAAGGCGTTCTTCCTCTTCGGCGCGATTTCGGCCGCGTGGGCGTTTGCGCTCGCGTTCCTTCTGCGCGACACGCCGCAGGCGAAGGAAGAGGGAAGGGGGAAGAAGGTAGAGGACAAGGCGAGCGTTCGCGAAGCGCTTGGCGCATTCCTGTGCAAGCCGTCTGCGCTGCTTCTGATGGCGGGGCTCGGCTTCTACTTCTACGCGAAGTACGGCTTCAATACGTGGATAATCAACTACCTCCAGCGCGAGTTTCCGTCAATGACCGCCGCGTCAGCGTCGTTCCACGGCGTGTTCTGGTTCTACCTCGGCGCGGTTGTCGGTGTGTTCGCCGGAGGGCGCGTCTCGGATCGGTTCGCCGTCGCGCTCGGACGCCCCCAGGCGCGGTTCGACGTGAATGCCGCCGGGCTTGTGCTGTGCGTACCGGGGCTTCTTCTTTCCGCATTCGCGTCCACGGCCTCTCTCTGCATCGCCGGAACGGCGCTCTTCGGGTTTGCGACGGGCGTTTACGATTCGAACATCTATGCGTCGCTTTTCGAGGTCGTCAAGCCCCGCTACCGCGCGGCGGCGGTCGGGGTGTTCGGATGCGGCGGCAGCGTGATCGGTGCGTCAGGCCCCGCCGTCCTCGGATGGATGAACGCGCACTTCTCCATGAGCATGGGAATCGCCTCGCTTTCGGCATTCGCACTCGCCGGTGCGGTCGTGATCTGCGTTGCACGAATCTTCTTCTTTGAAAGGGACAAGGTGCAGAATGTTTAACCACGGAATACACGGCAGACACGGAATTGTCGCCTTGGCGTTTATCGCCGGGGTTGCGCTGTCGTTCTGCGTCAAGGCGGCGGAGCTTGTGCGCGGAGCCTATCCGATTCTCACGACGCCCTATCTCGCGGACGGCGCGGTGGACTATGATTCGCTTGTGAAGGAGGCGCACTGGGTTGACGCGGCGGGTGTTCAGGGAATCATCTGGCCGCAGTCCGACGATTCCATCGACCTTTTGACTGTCGAAGAGAAGAAGCGCGGAATGTCCGCACTTGCGAAGGCGTCGAAAGGATTCCGTGCCCGTCTCTGTCTCGGCGTTGAGGGACGCAGCACGGAGGAGATGCTGGAACTCGCGCGTTACGGCGAAGAGCTATCCGCAAAATACGAGACCCGCGCTCCACAACTCTCAACTTTCAACTCTCAACTCTCAACTCGGATAGTCTTCATCTCCCGCCCCGCCGACGACTGCCGGACGCAAGAAGATTTGGAACGCTACTACGAGACGCTTGCCGCCGTTGCGAAGCGTCCCGTCATCATCCAGACCTACAACGGCGACAAATGCCCCGCGCCATCCGTTGAACTGCTTGTGAATCTGGCGACGCGGCATCCCGCGATATACGGCTGGGTCAAGGAGGAGGTGCGCGACGGATTCGAGGCGAACCGTCGCATGAAGGCCGAGCTTGCGGCGCGGCCTCCGCTCAAGACAATATTCAGCGCGTGGGGCGGATGGCAATGGCTCTACCAGTCGCGACGTCTCGGCTCGGAGGGCGTCATATCCGAACGCGCCGCGCTTGCGCCGATGCTTGCGGAAATCTGGCGGCTCATGGAATCGAAGGACGAAACGGGAAAACTCGATGCGGCGTATGCAAAATATCTTCTTGCCATCAACCTGATGCAGACGGTGCCCGGCGACCTTCGCGGATACCAGCTCGTGTTTTTCAAAGAGAAGGGGCTTTTCAAGACGACGGTCTCGCGCGTCTGCGCGGACAAGGCGAAAGATCCGTACAAGTGGAAACTTGAAGTCCTTGAAGTCGATGACGGCGTAAAGGCGGAAGTGATGAGGAGGTGCAGTGTTGAAGGACGTTGATTTTACCGGCAAGGTAGCTGTCGTGACCGGCGCGGCATCGGGCATGGGGCTGATGACGGCGCAGGAGTTCGCGCGTCTCGGCGCGAAGGTCGTGATGTGCGACGTGAACGCGGCGGCTCTCGCGGAGGCTGCGGGCGAAATCGGCGGATGCGCGTTCGCGTGCGCCGGAGACGTGCGCCAATACGCACACGCAGAAGCCGCCGCGAAGACGGCCGCGTCGCTCGGCGGGTGCGACATCCTCGTGACTTGCGCGGGCGGGAACGAGGCCAGATGCTGCAAGTCGAACGTTCCATTCTACGAACAGCCGATCGACGTCCTCGACTGGGGGCTTGATGTGAATCTGAAAGGCGCGGTTTATTTTGCTCGCGCGCTGATGCCGCAGATGGTGGCGAAAAAGAGCGGTGTTATCTGCTGCCTCGGTTCCGTGACAGGTTTTGAGGGCGACGGCGTAGGGACGATGTACGGCACGGCGAAAAGCGGGCTGTTCAATTTCGTGAAAGGGCTGGCTCTCGCCGGTGGTCCTCACAACGTCCGCGCCGTCTGCGTGACGCCAGGTCCGGTCCTTACCCGTGCCGCGATGAGCGGCATGCCCACGGCGCTTGGACGCGCCGCCGAGACGCGCGAACTCGTCGATGTCATTCTCTTCATGTGCAGCGACAACGCCTCGTTCATAACCGGCTCCAACCACGTCGTGGACGGCGGCCGCCTCTGCATGTACAGGCCGTTCGTCGCGCCGAAGGAGGTGGCGAAATGAAAGTGTCTGTTGTTTTTGCCGCGCTTGTCGTGTGCTGCGGGCTGGAGTTAGCCGCCGCCGATGTCGATCGTTCGCTTATGAGCGACGCCTACTGGAAGATATGGAACGACGCGGAGCAGGCGCGGATCGACGCCGATATCGAGAAGAACCGCAAGGCGGACGGAACGTTCGATGTCGATGCGTCCGATGGGGCAGCGGTGCGCGTGGAGCAGCTGACGCACGACTTCCGCTTCGGCGCGCACATCTTCAACTTCAACCAGCTTGGCTCGAAGGCGTGCAACGACGCTTACAAGGCGAGCTACGGTGCGGGCGGCCTCTTCAACCAGGCGACGGTGTCGTTCTACTGGATCGACCACGAGCCGACGCCGGGCGCGTTTCGCTTCGGCGGCGACTACTCCGACACCGAACGCTACTGGAACTCGCTTACACGCGAAGAGGCCATGCGCGAGCGCTACTGGCGGCGTCCCGCGCCGGGCCCGGTGATCGACTTTCTCAAGGCGAAGGATGTTGCCCTACACGGGCACATCCTCATATGGGGCAACGCCAAGCCGTATTGGATATACGACTGGTATTGCCCGGAAAGCGAGAAGCGCGTCATCGACGGCCTCGGCATACCGCGCCATTCGGCGCATTTCGGCTGGGAGCCGAGCGGACAGAACTGGCACATGGGCTACATGGGCAAGTGGGCGAAGGCGTGGTGCGGCGCGTACAAGAGCCTCGAGGAAAAGACGCTCGCCGCTCGCCTCCCCGTTTTCACTGCCAACATGCGCCGCCTCTTCCGCAAGCGCGTATTCGACGTGGCGGGCGCTTTCG
>DFLH01000030.1 GCA_002373695.1 Verrucomicrobia bacterium UBA3624 | reverse complement strand
CTCCTACTCCACCAATAGGGTCAGACCCTCCGCCTACTTCTCCTACTCCACCAATAGGGTCAGACCCTCCGCCTACTTCCAACCCGCCTGCGGCCTCGGCGTTGCTGGACGAGATCACGCACATTTCCGACGCGCTGGAGTCGACGCCAGAAATGTTCCCGCTCTGCGCGGACGCAAGGCTTGCCGAGCTGGGCTACAGAAAGGCGACGGCGAAGTCGTACGTGCTCGTCTACGAGATTGACAAGGACGCGAAGGCTGTGCGCGTGTTACGTATCTTCCACGGCTCGGAAAATTACGTGGACAAGCTGTGACGGTCTCGGCGGCGATCAGCGGAAGAGGAAGTAGGTGCCGAGCGACTGGATGCACTCGAGCGCGCCCATGTCGACCATGCCGTACTTGACGCGCGGGTTGCCCGCAATGTCCGTCGCGCCGTTCATCCAGTCGAAATAGATGCCCGTGTCGCGGCACGGCGACGAGGGGCGCGGCGTATAGTAGTCGAAAATCGTCGCGCCATTTTGCGCGAACTTCGGATCCACCCCTACAAGGCAACTCGCATCGGGTGTCTCGTCCGTCGTACCGAACAGGCACCGTCTGGCCAGCGACGCGCCGCAGACATCGCGCGGCGAATTGCTGGTGACAATGCAGTTTGTCGCCTGGACATTGAAGAACGCGCCGTCCCCGCCCGTGTTGCCGACCACCGTACAGTTCACGGCGACCGCTTCCTGTCCGGCATCGGTTTCGATGCCGATGGTGCTTCCGCCCGACGCCGCGTTAAACGTGTTGCTGACGAAGAGGCAACCCTCGTAGTATCCGCGGAAACAGGTAGCTCCAGTCGCTGTCCGGTTGAACGCGAACAGGCAGTTGTGCGCCGTGGAGTTGTAGCAAGCGCCGCCCTGCCAGTTGCGCGCCACATTGTTGCTGACCACGCAACCGATGAGCAGTCCGCCCAACGTCGCGCCGCCGATGGTAGCCGAATTGCCCGTAAACACGCAGTTCACGTTCGTACTGAGACTCGCACCGCCCGCATTCACGAGGGCGTAGTTGTCGTAGAGCCGACAACCCTCAAGGTAGGAACGTGTTGCTCCGCCCCCGCAGGCACGCCAGCCGCCGTTGAGGTCGGTCGCGCGGTTGCCGCAAATCGTCGAATCATAAACCTTGCACCCGTCCACACCGCCACCAATATGTTCGTTGTCAGAAGTTGACGCATAGTTGAAGCCCGCCGAGTTCCAAGCGACCAGCGAATTGGAGACATAGCAGTTGCTCGCGCCGCCACCCCTTCCGCCCCAGGTCTGTCCTGACAGATTCTGCGACTTGTTGCTCACGACCGTGCAACCGTAGAGACTGCAGCTCTCAGGTGCGTATCTTGCTGTTGTCACGCCCGCGCCCCCGCCAACCGGCGCTTCGTTGAAAGCGATCAGGCAGTTGTAGGCCGTACAGGCATCCGTACTGCTGCCGGCGATACCGCCGCCCAGATAGGCTGACGTGTTGTTCGTGATGACACATTCGTAGAGCGTGGCACCCCAGATACCACCCCCGCTACCTTCCTTCTCAATATCGGAACTGGCGTTCCGTATGGTACAGTTTCGGATCACACAGTTGCGCCATACACCACCCATCGACGCGCCGCCCTTGTAAAACGCGGACGCATGTTCCACCACGCAATTCGAGACGAAGAATTCTTTGTGGACGATTGTATCGTAACCCAAGACGCCCGCCGCCTGATAGGTGGTGTAGCCGCCACGCGAGGTGAGGTTGCGCATGACGGCGTTCCGCCCCAGGTAGATGGCGCGTGCGTTGGTCGAATCGTTGGTTGTCGAGACAATCTTGGAGACGACCGTCTCTTCCGGATTGTCGCTACCGCCGATCAGCGTCACGCCAGGTGCGACCATAAAGTTAACGTTGTCCGGAATTTCATACAGTCCTGTCGCCAAATGGATGACGTCACCAGAGGCGGTCGCCTTCTGTGCGGCCTCCGCAGGACTTCCGCCAGGATTTCCAGATGTGTAGTCGCCCGTACCGCCGGGTGCGACGTAGTAGTCCGTTGCCGAAGCGACAAACACGCACAGCGTACCACAAAGGAGCAGGCACAACTTGCCCCCGATCTCCTCGTTGATTTTCAGATTCATTGCTACGTTCCTTTCTGATGATTTTATGGTTGTTCTGGCCGCGACAAGCGCGGCTGCCCGTACTAGCCACTAACCACTAACAACTAAACACTGGTATCTTCAGCGTTTCGCCGCCCTTCATCGCGCTGAGGTGCGCGTAGACGCCGGCCACCGTCGTGTTGAGCGCCGTCGCCACGTCCACGCACACCTTGTGTCCGGGCACAAGGATCGCGCGCAGGAAGTCGTCCGTGAGGTACGGGTGCGAGCCGCCATGGTGTCCGTTGTTCTTCATGCCGGGCGGCAGGCCCGCGCGGATGAGCTTGAGGTTCTTGACGAACGAGTTGTCGCCTGCGAAACGGTCGTTGCGGAAGCAGCCCTTCGTGCCGAAACAGCGCCCCATCTCGCCGTAGTAGCCGGGGAGGCCCCACGCCACGGTCATGCGCGCGCTGCCGCCGTCGCTTGTCTTGAAGAACGCCACCTCGCTGTGGAACGGGTTGCCGTAGGAGTTCTTCCGCTCCTTGTAGATCGGATGCTCGCTCGTCGTGCCGACGCAGGAGACCTCCGTGAAGTGTCCGTGCGTGACACATGTGTAGAACCCGTTGGAATGCGTGGGATAGTACTGCGGCGGCAGGCCGATCCGCCAGCCCTTGTACGAACCGACCGACTTCCAATTCGGGTCGGAATGATGGAAGTACTCGCCCTCGGTGTAGGCCAGCTGGCCAAACCCGCCCGCCTCGTAGATGCGGCGCATGGCGATGCACTGCGGACGGAACGCCGTCGTCTCGTAGAGCGCGTAGACGAGCCCCGACTTCTTCACGGCCTCGACCATCTTCGACGCACGATCAAGCTGGCGTTCGCCGAGCAGCGCGGGCACGGCACTCGCCACATGGTAGCCGCGGTCGAGGGCGCGCAGGACGAGGTCGGCGTGGCTCGCCGCATCCGTGGCGATGAATACGGCGTCCATGTTCTTGCCTTCCTTGTCAATCATCTCCTCGGCGGAGGGATAGGTGCGCTTCGCGTGGACGACAGCGGCGAGCTTCTTGCACCTTTCAGGATCAAGATCCGTGGCCGCCACCACCTCCACGTTCGGGTGGTCCTGGAAGAAGAACACGGCTCCGAACGTGCAGACGCCGTACCCGGCGATGCCCACGCGCACCTTCTTGTCGCTGAACGGCTCCCAAGGGCCGTCCGTCTTCGACTCGCCCGACTCGTCGAAGCCCTGGATCTTGCCCACCGGATTCGGCGCGGCGGCCCTCAAGCCGGTCGCGGCAAAGGCTGCGGCCGACCCGATGAAAAAGCTCTTTCTTGTGATATTCATGACACGGTCATTATCTCAAATCGCCCGAAAGGGCGATACTGCGAAATGCGAAAAAATATTTTCCTGTTTGCGGCTTCCCGTTCTTGCGCCCGACATGTCTTTCTGATAAAATTCCGGCCATGGATTCAAAGGTTCCAATCGTCGCGTTTCTCGCTTCCCTGGCCTTAAAGGGCGCGCGTTCCGTGTTGCAGGGCATCTTCGACTACGCGGAGCGACACGGGCCGTGGCGGTTCGTGTTCCTGGAAGGGCGTAATGGCGAACAGACATTCGACCTCGCGAAACTGGCGTGCGACGCCGTTGTCGTGAACATCGTCCCCCGTGCAGAAGCGCGACGAATCGCCGCGTTGAACATCCCGGTCATTTTTTGCGACCCGTTGCCGTCCCTCAAGCTGACGGCCGCCGACTCGCCGCTGTCGGACAGCCCCGTCGTGCGGATGGATTCGCGGGCGGTTGGCGCGATGGCGGCGAAGTACTACCTTGAACGCGGCTACCGCTCGTTCGCGTACGTGGGCGAGACGCTGGGGATGTACTGGAGCGCGGAGCGGCGGGACGGGTTCGTCGCCGCCCTGCGCGAAGCGGGGTACGACGCCGTCGTGTACGACGGGCCGCGCGGCGCGCGCGAACGTCGCCGATGGGACGCCGAACGGCCGCGCATGATGCGGTTCCTGAAGTCGCTTCCGCGCCCGACGGCCGTGTTTGCCGCGATGGACGGACGGGCGCGGCTTGTCATCGACGCCTGCATTGAGGTCGGCCTGCGCGTTCCCGAGGACATCGCCGTGCTGGGGGTTGACGACGACCAGATACTGTGCCGGTCATGCGTCCCGCAGCTTTCCAGCATACGCACGGGAGGTTATCGGCGGGGCGTGCGCATAGCGGAACTGGTCGACGACATGATGCGCGGGCGCACGGTGAGCCACATGACGTTTGTCGAGGAACCGCTCGCCGTCGTGACGCGCGGATCGACCGGCTACGACGCCATGCGCGACCCGATCCTCGCCCGCGCGCTTTCGTTCATACGCCGAAACGCCGCGACCGCGCGCTGCCCCTCCTCCGCCATTGCCGCCGCCGCCCAGTGTTCACGCCGCTATCTCGAGAAACGGTTCAGGACGCTGCTCGGCGTTTCGGTGCGCGACCTGGTGATGCGCGAGAAGATCGAGCATGCGAAGGAGCTGCTTGAGAAGGAGACCATGCCCATCGGCGAGATCCCGGCCGCATGCGGCGTGAGCTGCAACAGCCATCTCTCGGTGCTGTTCAAGAAAGCGACCGGCGTCACCATGCGCGAATGGCGTCACGCCCACCGTGACGCCTCAGACGAGTAGCCGCATGGGAAGACGCGCACCTTTGAGATTAGCAGAGGAGGGTCTGACCCCATTGGTGGAGTAGGAATGGTGGAGTAACGGAATCTTTGACATACTGCTCGCCATGCGACGACTGACTTTCATCGCTATCTGGCCGCCGTTGATTGAGAGGCGGTCATACGGTATTTGCGCGGCGACATGCCGCAGAACAGGCGGAACTGCGACGAGAAGTGCGCGGCCGACGAATAGCCGAGCGTGCGCGCGATGGCGGCGATAGACATGTCGCCTTTTTCAAGCAGCTCGCGGGCCTTCTGGATGCGGCAGAGGCCATCGCGGCAAAGTACGCGCCGAAGGCCAAGGTCCGTTCCTGAGCTCTTCCGGTCGGTGGCGCGCTGGACACGACGGCGGCGACGGCGCTGCCATCCGGCGCCTGCATCATCGTTCGGTAGGGACGGCGTTCCATCGCCGTCCGTCGCACGGCCCGGGTCGTAGAAATTAGCGGTTGAATGAACCGGCGCAGATATGGTATACTTTATGGCGAAATGTTTGGAAACATTTTTTCTTGAATAAAAAAGTGTTTAGAAACATTATCGAGGAATGCCATGGAAGACAGCGAAATGACACCTCTCGCGGCGGCGCTCGACCGTCGCCTCGAGGAGACGGAGACCGCATACCACAGGCCGCTCTACTCCGAGCTGGACTGGGACGACCGCCTTGTCTGCATCAAGGGAGCGAAAGGCACAGGGAAGACGACGATGATGCTCCAGTTCCTCAAGGAGCATCCCGAGGAGCTGAACACGGCGTTTTACGTCTCGCTCGACAGCCTCTGGTTCACCAACCACAGTCCGCTAGAGGTTGTCGAGTGGCTGCACAACAACGGCTACGTTCGGCTTTTCCTCGATGAAGTGCACTACTTCAAGCCGTGGCAGACGCTGATCAAGAACATCTACGACGACTATCCGCGCATGAAGGTCGTGTACAGCGGCTCTTCGCTGATGAAGCTCAATGCCGGGGGTGGCGACCTCTCACGTCGCCAGCGGACGTACGAGCTGAAGGGGCTTTCGTTTCGCGAGTACCTTGCATTCGAGGGCGTGGGGCGCTTTACGCGCGTCTCGCTCGACGAAATCATGGGAAACCACAGGACCGTCGCGCGCAGGATCGTCTCAAAGGTTCCGGTCCTGAAGCATTTCAGAAAATACCTCGAGGGGGGATATTATCCGTTCTACAAGTCCGCGCGCGGCGGCTATCTGGAACGCATCTCGCAGATCGTGGCGCAAGTTCTCGAGAGGGACTGGCCGGAGACGGAAGATGTGACACTTGCCACAATCAAGAAGACGGAGAAGATGCTGATGATCCTCGCGGGGTCGTGCCCGCAGGTCCCGAAGATGAACGAACTGTACGCGCAACTCGAGACGGACAGGAACCAGGGACTCAAGATGCTCTACGCCCTCGAGAGGGCGGGTATTCTTTCGCTCTTGTCGTCGGAGTCAGCGAAACTTGGAAACATGTCGCGTCCCGACAAGATCTACTGCGACAATCCCAATCTCATGCATGCATTGACCGTCGAGACCAATGTCGGGACGGTTCGCGAGACGTTTTTCCTGAACCAGCTCCGTTCCGCAGGACATCGGATTTCCTATCCGCCACAGGGCGATTTCCTCGTCGACGGGCACTACCTCTTCGAGATCGGAGGCGCCGGAAAGAAGTTCGGGCAGATAAAGGACGTCCCGGATTCCTTTGTCGCCGCGGATGGCATGGAGACGGGCGTCGGCAACAAGATTCCGCTCTGGCTCTTCGGATTCCTGTACTGACTGCAGAAATTAGCGGTTGAACGGAACGGAGAGAGTACTGGGAATCAAGAAAAGGATATTCCTTGTGATACTTGCCTTCGTATTCAATAGCCAAGTTTCTGACTTCTGGTGTTTTGAAATCTTCTGACTTCGATTTTGACTCTTGTCGAACAATTTTGGCATTGTTGATATGTACAGAAGACATCCTCTTTTTAGGTAAATTATCCGCCATCGGTGATTTCAATGATTGCCGGACTGTTTAAGAACCGGTAGGCGGCTTATCCTTTCGTGCAAGCGTCAATGTCACTATTGTTGCAATTACAAGCACGCTTCCAACTAATAGAACTATGCCCATATCCTATAACCTCACATGCATTTCAGAAGACACTCGGCACGAAGATACGATGGACAAGGCGGCATCGCATATCGGACCAATATGGAGGGGTGACGTGGACATAGTGTGCGTCAGTCGTAATGTCCCTTGCAGGACAGAATCTCAATTCGGTCTTCCACGATGCGGAACACAAGCCGGTCGGTCTCATTGATACGGACGCTCCACCATCCAGTCAAATCATGGCGTAGCGGTTCGGGGCGTCCGATACATTCGTAGCCGTTGCGATCAATGCTCTGGAGCAACTGGTGTATACGTCTGAGCGTTTTCCTGTCCTCGCTTTGCCAAGCGAGATATTCGTCCCAGGCCTCTTCATGCCAAGTCTTACGCATGGACGAGTTCGCCATCGGGAATCAAGTCGTGTTCAACAACATTGCGTCCGGCGTCCATATCGTTTGCGCGGCGACGCAATACGGACATGTTGGAGGGCGAATAGAACGGATCCGATTTGATTACGAAGGGGAATTGACCATCACGTACTGTTTGAGTGACAAAAATGGTGATGGCGGTTGACATTGTCATGCCCATAGACTTGAAAGTGTCCTCCGCAGACATCTTCAAGTCGTCATCCATTCTGAAACTTATCTGTGCCATTTTCTTTTTCTCCTTAAGACGCCGCATATTATACTGCAATCGCTTTTCAGCGTCAAGCGACACATGGTAATTTGCAATACAAAACTCCTTTCGGCGCGAGGCTTTTTCTGCGGGCTGGCCGTCCGCTCTTTTTGTCATCGCCCCGTATTGCCATTCGCTTGACACTACGGCATCATGTGCGCCGTGGCAAAAGCCACGGAAAGGAAATACACATGAGCAAGAACTGGAAACCGAATCAGGGCTTCCCTTCGCCGGAGCAGGTGGATCGGATGGTCGCCGCCGAGGTGAAGCACATCGCCGAGGCCGAATACGCGCGGAATCGCGGGATTGAGGAGAAACGTCAAAGCCGACGAGACCGTCTGCGAACGGCCTACAGGCTTCAGCGCAAGCCGGTCGGCTGTAGGGTCAACCTCGATGCAATCTTCTCCCTCGTTGGCAACGTGGCGTCGGTTACGTTCGCCGCGTGGCGCGGACTCTTCGCGCTCGACATGGTCGCGCTGGCCGATGCAGGAAGCCGCGAGGACTTCGATGACATGGAGTTCCTCGTGACCCGTGCGCTCGGCGAATTGAACGGGATCAAGAACCTCCTCGCGCTCGCCCGCCGTCTCGTGTAGCGGCGGCTCATCCATAGACGGGCGGTAGCGATCCCCGTCCGCACCCCGCTCCGGGCGGCTAAACCGCCCGGCGACCGTCCATTTTCGCCACCAAAAACAATCTTCATAAACCTTCAAATGGGCAGGATTTTACCTACAAGCCCGCCACGTCGCCGCGCGTCGGGCTTCTGGCGTCTGTACGAGTGAATGTCCTCACCTCGCGCCGGAGCGCGGCACGGGCCAACGTCGCGGCAATCTGCGCGACTATGAGACGGTGCCTTGCCTGTCGCAGGGCGGTGTAACACCGTGGTGGGCATAATATCCGCGTCCCCATTT
>DFLH01000029.1 GCA_002373695.1 Verrucomicrobia bacterium UBA3624 | reverse complement strand
AGGGAGCGCCGCTGGGCGGAGATCGAGTCGTCTTTGCCGGCACGCGTGCCGCGTCTGCTGCCACGCGGCAACAGCAAGTTGGCGCGCGATCTCCTCGCCGTTCTTGCAGAAGGCCCGAAGCGCCCCGCAGGACTTCGCAGGGAACTGGGCGTCTCCAGCCCGAATTACTTCACCTCGCGCTACCTGACGCCGCTTGTGGCGAAGGGCTTCATTGCGTCCGAAGGAGCCCCCCATTCGCCGCAGCGGACATATCGCCTGACGGCGAAGGGCAGGAGGGTGCTGGCATGAAGCTACTCCACCACTCCTACTCCACCAATAGGGTCAGACCCTCTGGGGTGCCCCATAGGGTCAGACCCTCTGGGGTGCCCCGTGCCGTTCATCTCGGACGCCAAGGCGGGCTTCGACCTTCTGGTGATGGTCGGGGCCGGCACGGGCGCGGTGTTCCTGCTGCGGTGGTTCTGGATGCGTATCAACGCCTGGACGGAGATCGTGGCGATGGCTGTGTCCATCGTCTGCGCGGTATTCTTCCAGATGGTGTGGCCGTCGGTATCGGATGTAAAGCTCCTCTTCTGGCACCGGCTGCTTCTCACTATCGGCGTGACGACGGTCGCGTGGCTCGCGGCGACGTTCGTGACGAGGCCGGAACCGGCGGAAGTGCTTGCGGACTTCAAGGCGCGCGTCCGCGCGAAGGGGAGCGACATCGGGATGGGCGTCCTCTGGACGTTCCTCGTCTCGCTCGCGATCTTCGTGTTCATGTGGGCCATTGGCGCCGCGATCTGCCTGAAATAGGAGCGTATCCAAAGAAAGGACTAGTTAGAAATGAGAGCTATAAGCGGAATCGTTCTGGGAACGACGCTGGCGCTGGCGGCGCCGACGGAGGCGTACTATCTCGGCTCGCCTGACGCTGAGCATGCGCACGCGACGCGTCGGCACGAGGGCATCCCCTCGATGGCGCGCGACCCGTCCACGGGACGCCTCTGGGCCGTGTGGTACGGCGGCATCACGCCGTGCGAGGACTCCAACAACTACCTCATGGTCGCGACGAGCGACAACGACGGCGACACGTGGAAAGAAGTGCTCGTGTACGATCCCGACGGCAGCGGCCCCGTACGCGCCTTCGACCCCGAGATGTGGGTCTCGCCCGACGGCAAGCTGCAGCTCACCTGGACCGAGCGCACAGTGCCCGTGGCGGAGAAGCCGGCCAACGGAAAGTGGGACTATGGCCACCTCGCCGGACACGACAACAGCGCCCTCGCGTCCAGCGACCGCCTGATGATGCTCACGCTCGACGCCTCGAAGGAGCCGTGCGCGCCGTACCCCGCGCCGCGGCAGATTGGAACGGGCGTGATGATGTGCAAGCCCATCCTCGGACCGAAGGGCGAGTGGTTCTTCCCCGTCTCCATCTGGTGGACGAGGGAGAGCGCGGGGCTGCTCGTGTCGGAGGACGGCGGCAAGACGTTCGCGCGGCGCGGCGGCGCGACGATCGCGAAGGAACAGGGACAGACCTTCGACGAGCACAGCATCGTGCTCATGAAGGACGGCTCCATCCGCAGCTGGATCCGCACGGACAAGGGCGCGATGGAATCCTGCTCGAAGGACGGCGGCTACACGTGGTCGCCCATCGAGGCCGGCACGTTCGCGAACACCCCCACGCGCTGTGTGGTGACGCGCCTCAAAAGCGGCAACCTCCTGCTCATCAAGAACGGCGACAGGCCGGACGCCAACCAGGGACGGAAGAACCTCACGGCCTACGTCTCGGATGATGAGGGCAAGACGTGGAAGGGGGGCTTGCTCCTCGACCCGCGTCCGAGCGCAACGTACCCCGACTTCGCCCTCGGGCAGGACGGCACCATCTATGCCGTGTGGGACTACGACCGCTGCGGCGACCGAGAAATCCGCTTCGGACGTTTCACCGAGGCTGACGTGCTCGCGGGCAAGCCCGTCTCGCAGCAGACGAAGATCGGCGTGACGGTGACCTCGCGGATCAAGCGGAGATAGTCATGTTTGACGTGTCGAGAAGGTTTTTTCTAGCGGGCGCGGCGGCAAGCGGCGCGCGGTGCTTGCTTGGAGGGGCGCGTTCCTGCGCAGCCGCCGAGACGGCGGCTCCCCATATGGGAAGCCGCCATCTTGGCGGCGGCGAGGCACACCTGCGGCTCGGCGTCCTGAGCGACATCCACATCTACGACGAAAAGAACGTGCCGGTGTTCGAGCGCGCGCTGGCGTTCTTCCGTGACCGGAAGGCCGTCAGGCGCTTGTCGCGACCGTCAACTTCGCCGCTACTTCCCGAGCGCTTCTTCGTGGGCTTTGCCTTTCGCGGGTAGGCTGAAGTCCGTCGGGCGGCCCTTCGCCTGGCGCGAGAGGAAGTCAAGCCCGGCGGCGAAGTTGCCGTCGTGCCCGCCCTCCATGAGCGTGAAGCGCACGTTCGCGGAGGTACGGCGGAAATGGGGGAGAGCAGAGGGTCTGACCCCATTGGTGGAGTAGGAATGGTGGAGTAGCGGAATCTTTGATATACTGTTCGCCATGCGACGACTGCGGAATTTCCAGACGGACATGTGCTACCACCTGATAAGCCGGGTGGCGCATCGCGCCTTTTTCCTGAACGAGGAGGAACGTACGCGGTTCCTCGCGCGCCCCGTGACCCTGATTGGCACCAACTTCAATCCGAAGAAGCGCAACATCGACATTCCCGTCCTCGAGCCGGCGTAGGGGCACCGCCAGGATGGCGGCTCCCCCAGTTAAGGCTCTGTGCGCAAGCACTTGCCTATAAGTTATTTTGGAAACAACCGGAACAACTTGTAAAACAACATCTTCTTTCTCGCCGTACACGGGCCTTACGGCTGCTTCGCAGTTTGCGCGTCGCGCTCACCCACCCCGATCGCTTCGCGACAGGCGTATTCCCGCGTGGCGATCTTGAAACCGGGCGCGGTTACGCCCGGATGGCAAGAGTTGTTTTTGCCAGTTGTCATCGTTGTTTCCTTTTCAACGAAACTTATCCTCATTTACATTCCCGCGCGAGCGCGGGCGGCGCACTAACTGGGACAGCCGTCTTCCAAGCGGCGGAAGTTCTGGCCCATAAAATCGCCCTTGCGGCTATATCAATATATTGATATAATGTTGTCGGCAAGGAGAAGCGAGAATGAAGATTTATCATGGTTCGCCAATGGAGATTCCAAAGCCGTTGTTGAGCAAAGGGAAGCCCAACAACGACTATGGGAGGGGATTCTACTGCACGGAAGATGTCGAGATGGCGCGCGAATGGGCCTGCAAGGGGAAGGATCCTCCGGGCTTTGCAAATGCATACGACCTTTTCATCGATGAACTTTCCGTCTTGAATCTTTCTGCACCGGGATACACGATTCTGAACTGGATCGCCGTGCTGCTTGTCAATCGGACGTTTGCGCTGGATTCCGACATCGCGCTTGAGGTGCGCGACTATCTTATCGCGAACTTCATGCCGCCCGTTTCGGAATCCGACGTCGTCATCGGCTATCGTGCCGACGATTCGTATTTCAGCTATGCCGACTCTTTTGTTAACAACGCGCTTTCGGTGCGGCGGCTGGACGAGGCGTTGCATCTTGGGCGTCTTGGAATGCAGGTGGCCCTGCGAACCGAGCGCGCGTTTGAGAACCTGACGTATCTCGGTTCGGAGCAGGTGTCGTGGGACGAGTACCATCCGCGCTACGTGGCCCGCGATTCGGACGCGCGTTCCCAATGGAGAACCGCCGCCAAAAAGGGGAGTCGTGCCGCGGACGACATTTTTGCCATTGACATCATCAGGAGGAATCTTCGCCATGGCGATCAGATCCTACAATGACATCTACCTGAATGACGCGAAGCGGAATCTGGGTGTCGCGACGGACTATCTCGTAAACGCATGCGGGCTTCCGGCCGACAGGGTCGGTGGCATCTATGCGTCAAGCCCGACCATGAGTCTGTTCGAGCATGGCGACCCGGGAGTTGTCGCGGGCTTGTCCGGAACGGAACTTGGACAACGGCTTTTTCTGGAGATGCGCGCCGTCGACGAAGCGCCACCGCCCGTCAAGTCGTTTCCGGGGCGTTCGCCGGAATACTGGGGCGGATGGGCGCTTGCGCATTTCCAATGGCATTGGTGCAAGTCGTTCCGATGGATATTTGCTCGCGCATCCCTTCCGGACGTCCTTGCAAAATACAGCGTCTATCACGAAATGGACATCTCCCGTTTTCTTGAGGACTTCATGCGCGAGTTGGCCTCGGTGAAGACGGAGAAGAACCTGCGGCGCATACGCCGCGCCGCCGGCTACTCGCAAGCGGAGCTTTCGCGCCTTTCAGGCGTGAACATCCGCAACATCCAGCTCTACGAACAGGGTGCACAGGACATCAACCGGGCGTCTGCCGCCACCCTTGCGTCGCTTGCCCGTCCGCTTGCCTGCTCAATCGAGAATCTGATGGAATAAGAGAGCAGAGGGGTCTGACCCCATTGGTGGAGTAGGAATGGTGGAGTAGCGGAATCTTTGATGTACTGTTCGCCATGCGACGACTGCG
>DFLH01000060.1 GCA_002373695.1 Verrucomicrobia bacterium UBA3624 | reverse complement strand
TGCATTTGCTTCTGGACATCACAGTTCCGCATTCCACCGCCACAGAAGCCTTAGCATCATCTTGGCGACGCAACGGGATTTTGATATACTCTGCGCCGTCGTGACCTGGCAGGTACCCTGTGGAAAGTGACCGCAAACTTCCTAAATGATGAGATGCCGGAAACAGGGACGTAAAGATGTCAGTAGAAAAAGCGAAAGAGGTTTATGACAACATCCTGGGGCAACTGAAAGAGTTGGCCCAGCAACCCATGTCGATAGACAACTGGTCAGCAGTGTGCAACTTGATGGCAAAAGGGATGCGCGTCGCAGCGATTGCCAAGGAAGAAGATGTAAGTGTACTTCCTTTCTACCGGACAGGCTTGAAGTATTTGCGCCATGCTCCAAAAGAGGTTTCAATAGAGCAGGCGTTGGAGACAATGGATGACTCCAACGAGTTCTACTCACTAACGGAACAGCGGGAAATTCTCGAGGCATTTTCGGTCTTTGCAGACCGGCTTGAAGAATGGGCCGAGGCGATGGATTTGTATCATGGTGTATATTGGCGGATGAGAGAGAATACTCGCCCTTGGAACCGAAATGATGAGGACGACTACTATCAAGATGATCGACCGCCTTACTACGGTTGGGTATTGGTGAATATCAACAAGATCAAAGAGCATTTCGCTCCATTACCTGAACCTTTCGCGGATGAGGCTAATTGTAATCCTTTTCATGATAGGTTGTTTTCGTACCAACAAACAAGACAACTTTGGAAGTTTCATCCTGAATTTATCGAAACACTTCTGTCCAAAGTAAGCGAAGTCCCTGAAGAAAATCCACTGGTAGGGAAGTATCTTGAATGGGGCGCGAAAAGCGTGGCGGAAATCCCGTCCGCTCTTCTGAAGGTCAAGAATGGGATGATTAGCAAAGAACTGACAGAGAGGAATCTTGCCGTTCAAGACGAGGATTATGAGGGGTTGTTTAAGCGCCTAAACGGAAATGCGAATTCATACCTTGACGAGCAGGAAGCAAAGGTCCGTGATGCGATAAATGAGTGTCTCGAAGGCATTGTCTATGAGGACCACGACGTGGTTGATGTGGTTAATGAGAAACTTGACGAGATTGACAAGGGGTTGGATAAGCACTGGCTGGCTGACGATTACTGCTGGGGGCCTGTTCTGGCTGCTGC
The DNA here is from genome assembly GCA_002373695.1 of Verrucomicrobia bacterium UBA3624. GTDB lineage: Bacteria > Verrucomicrobiota > Kiritimatiellia > RFP12 > UBA1067 > RUG572. Next base: position 10,828 of record DFLH01000060.1, on the reverse strand, counting down.
GTTGAGGTTGCCACGGTACACAGTCTATTACTTTGATTGGGCAATGCATTATTCTGATGAAGAGCCTAACGAGCCAGGATTAGTGTATCAACTTCGCGACGGGACTTCGCAGCAAGTTCATTACCAAGTGAGAAGGTCAAAGTGGTGGGACGGCATGGACAAGGCTGAATGGAAAATCCAGAACATCATTGACAGATGCAAGGACGTTGCAGCTCAAATTAGTGCTGGCGCGCTTCTTAATCAGTGGTATGACATTGAGGCCGCATGGAAGAAATGTAAGCGCGGGAATGAAAGCCTGTACCATAGTTCAGGTGATACGGATGGATTCGCAGCAGCATTTTGTGATGGTCTTCTGAAAATGTCCGTCATTCTTCCGGACATCAAGACAGATCCGGAGCCAAAGGACAAGTCTGATCCGCGATATGCATCCGTGGAGAAAACGATGGCCATGTGTGCCAAGATGAATCCGTCGATAACACGATTCCAATTGGTGTGTGGTGTCGTTAGGGATGGCATGGAGGCCGCGTGTAACGGGGAACCCGACTTTAGCGTCTGGGAGCAGCCTTGGCTTGCCGCCGCGCTCCAGCTACTGTCTGAAGACCCATGTCGTGGCGAATGCAATCTAATTGATCGACAAAACATGTTTAACGCGATCATTCCAGCGTTTTCCAAGATTGTCGCATTGTTATCCCTTGTCCTGAGGGAACACCCTGACATTATTGCCGAAGAATTAGATTATTTCTACCAAGACGTGAATGAGATCATGCACCAGAATTGGAGGAAAAATCCAGAAACAGGGGAGGAAGGAGTTATTCTCACACCTAGTTTTGTTACGCGCGAAGGAACAAATGACTCTTGGGAGTTTAATGATGTTTTTATCCGACGCCTAGCCTCACATTGTTCGGCGAAAAATGCGCTCAAACAGTTCCAGAACGTAGCATTGTCGGATTCTGATCAAGATATGGTGAGAGCCGCCAATACCGATCCTGTAGACGCGGGTTTGAGGAGCTTTTCAGTACATATACTTTTTCAACAGGCGATAGATTCAGCCACCAGTCTCATTGGGTCGTTAGAATCAGCTACTGATGCAGGAGTACGGGCACTGTTGTCGAACGAATCGATAATGAGTGAAATATTACAACCATTCTTTGGTACCTATTTTCGGCCCTACACGCGATATACAAACATGGTGGGAAAGGATCAGGAACTACAGTTTGACATCCCCTCCGATATCAAGCAACTTTCCGATTTGATCGAGCGTATCCTTACACGTATTGACAAATTACCGAACAACCACACCCGTTTGAAAGAGGTAACTGAGGTATGGAACAAAATATCAACTTTATATGGGTTCAGAATAAAGAATCCGTTCGTGCGGCTTTCATGTCAGACGCAAGAAGATTACGGCAACCTCATTCTTGCTGCTGTACAGAAGTTTACGGATTGTGGCAAAGAAGATGCGAATGATGAAGCCATTGTAAAAGTACCCCACCCCGAGGACGCCCGCGATACGAGCGACCGTCATGCCGATGATATCGCTTCGCGTATCATTAAGAAACTCTGCGAGAAGCCAATTCCGGTGATTGTTGATGGCTATACGAAGAACGGGAGAAAAGAATCCATTCAGATAGCGAACACAAAAGTTGCGGAAAAGGATTGGTTCTCAGACCCGAATCTTGCATTGTTGTTTGATGTTCATTCTAATAGCATCGCAAACTGGCGAAGCGGGAAAAGCGCCCCTGAAGGATTCCATGCCGCATTCGAGAAGAAGGACATCAAGGCTATGTGCTCATGCGCAGAAAAATACAAGGTCACACGTCGAAAATGTGACGCGATGAACGTCAAGGGTGTCGAACGAAACATCTCCGAGGAGCAAATATACAAACTTGGCGGTAATCGATGAGACCTGTTTCGGTAACCACCGAGCTGAGATTTGCGGCAGCAGTGTCGCAGATTCTTGACTTCAACCTCCGGAGATGGCAATATGATTATTGAATTTCCACGAGAAGGCGATAGTCCGCTGGGAGAGTCTAATGACAATCGAGGCGAGTTTGATAATAAGACAGATGAAGAACTTCTTGCGTTACGAGCACGCTATAAGAAGTTTGAAAAAACGATCTTCGCCGAGTCGTGGCAACGACCTTCCCTTGGACGATTTCAGGAAACCTGTGCGGCATTGTGCCTTGCCCTAGATCTTGCGACGAAGGAAAAAGACAGGGACATGGTATATTGCCCGTGGTTGTTTGAGGCATTTAACACCCTGCAGTCCATGATCATCAAGGTTCCAAAGGTACTTCCTCAAGGGGACGCCTATTTGAAGTGGACAGCAGGAATAAAAGAAGTAGTGGAGGGAACATGTGCCGCGTTTGGATGCTTTGGAGATTATCTTGTTCAATATGTAGCAGCAGTATATCCTGAAGAGACTGATTCTCCTCATGACTTCATCAAAGTTGTCCGTTCCGAACTGAGCAGTTTTTTTAAGATTGGCGCGAGCGAGAACAAGGAGCCATTCGTTACGACTGCATTTGAACTGTTGTATAGCTTTGACGAACGTGGCTACCCAAAGTTACAGAAGGAGGTGTTGCGAAAATTGATTCATGCCTGCCCAACTTCGGCATGGCCGAGGAAAATTCGCACCAAGGAAGATATGCCGACTCTAATATCGAATATCACGGATGATGAGTTGTGTTCTCTGCTTGGCATTAAGTTGCCACCGCCGGAAGAGAGAGAGAGAGTTGATCGGCAAATTGAAGCGGAAAGGGCCCAAGCCAATCTAAAAGCAGCCTTTGAAAAGGCGGAAAAGTTCTTTGCAACCGAAGATTGGTACAAGCAACCTGGACCGTCAATAGCAATGTGGCGGATATGCCGTCGCGCAAGTGCGATCGGGAAGAAGGCAGGCAAGTATCATGAATATTATTACAATAAGTCGAGTGAAGGTCCGGTTCAACCTTTATCGGAAGATCTCCGCAGTAATCGGCAAGATGACCTCATTCCGCTGATAAAAGCATTCGCGTTTGATTTTCAACGTGAGATGTCTGATGTAACTAGCGTGAGTTATAAATTGCAAGAGCTGATTACTTCAATGATGAATCTCAATGGCGCAATTGAGTCGCTTCTATATTTTCTGGACAAATTGCCCCACGATCGACATTTAAACGCAGCCAGGCGTTTGTTCGACGAGTGGTATGAGGTTTTGTCGTGCATTATTCATGAACATATTAAACCATGTGAGGCATCGTCCGTTATGGTAGATAAAATCGAGGAGTTTTGCACTGAACTCATTGCAGCAAGCGACGTGTTGAATGAACGCGAAAGTGTGTTGCATGACAAGCGTGCTTTTCAAGATGTTTCTCCCGTACCTCAGTATTCTTTTGAGGAGGAGAAGATGTTTAAGGAGGATAAGGACATCAACTATGTAGCCTTTCTTGAACGCGTTATGTCGATTTGCCGCGAGGTTTATACGAAACTGGGAGAAAACACCGACAAGTGGCCACGACAGATGCTACCGTATGCGGCGACTATGGAATTGTTGTTAGCCATCGACGCGTCTGAACGATTAAAGGAACGACTTGCTGGTCATGATGTACCAAGAAGCGAGTTCCCTCCACTTCATACGATGCTTGATCCTGAAGGAAGCTCATTTTTATCAGCAATGAAGCGAATCTGCATATCATTCCCGAGTTTGACCGAAGAAGAGTATACTGAGGGTTTGTACGAACAGCTGTTTAGTGTTGGTTATATGGCAGAATTCTATTTCAGTTTGAGTACAACAGAGCAGGGGGTGCGGGTATTGCCTGACTGGAAGCACTTTTGGTTTAAGACGTACAGTGAGTTGTTTTGTTCTCAGAAAACGAAGCGAAAGCCGGATGTGACAACCGACCAGGTTATGGAGGCTTATAAGGAGTTGGAAAATTGTTGTCGTATCCTAGCTCGAGAGGCCAGCATTCAGAACAATAACTTAATGCGCAAACTGTGGAGCGAGGGGAAACTCCCACCTGGAAATACTAGTTTTGACTGTGCGGGTGCGAAGGACATGGCTGTTCTTCATGATGGAATGATACAGTCACTAGCCGAGCGCTTGGCTAAGGAAATAAAGAAGAGTCCGATAGATGCTCACGTAATTGGCTTTGATACTAAGGCAAAACACGAGATAACATTGGCGACTCGAGTACAGATGCCCGAGAGGAACTATTTTTCAACCCCGAATCTTGCATTGTTGTTTGATGTTCATTCTAATAGCATCGCAAACTGGCGAAGGGGGAAAGGCGCCCCTGAAGGGTTCCAGGCCGCATTCATGAAGAAGGACTATGAATTGATGCGTAAATGTGCAGAGAGATATAAGGCTAATCGTAGTCGAACTGATGCGATGAGTACGAAAAGGGTAAAGCACGGACTTTCAGAGGAGCAAATATACAAACAGGGTGGTAATCGATATTGTGAGAATTGTGAAAACCCACAATAAACCCACAACGGTTAATTTTTCTTAAGAAAATTATAGCTGGGCGAATCTGACAAGGATTCGCCCTTTTTTGTTGTTTCCGCAACGATCCGCCTACGGACGATGTTGTTTCATTGTGGGTTTTTAGGCTTTTTGACCCACAATTCGACGCGCTTTCAGAGACCTCCGTGACGAATCCGAGGTACGGACTTGCGCGATGGTCGGTCTGAAAAAGGAAAAGCCAAATGAAAAAAATCATGGCTTATGCCGCCAATGCGGCAGCACAAAAGACAAAGATATCTTGTCCGTCCTTTGAGACGGTCAAGCAAGAAATAGAGTGCATCATGCGCGATCAGCATCTCACGTTAAGAGGTGCGATTGCGTTTGCAAAGCGAGATCATCGTTTCCGTGATTTTGCCGAACAGCTTGGCTTCGGAGAAAGCGAGGTGGCGTGATGGCGAAAGTTGTCAACAATCTCGCCGCCGACTCGTGCGCGCGCGTGGTATGTACTGGACATACGCAAACGGGTATTAATGATAATGCCTGTTTTTCAGACCACGCGCGGACGTGCGCGAGGGCGAGGCGCAGACCGTTCACCGAAGCGGAGGTTGCCGCATGGCGCGAGCGAGTCTTCGGCGAAACGCTGAACGATCCCGTGAAGGTCGCCGTCGAGGAGGCGGTAAGGGACTTCGGGAGCGCGAAAGACTTCACGCTCTGGGCATGGTACGCCAACCGCATCGGCGTGAACAACTTTCTCGAACTCTACTTCGAACAGAAGTCCATCATGCGCGACTGCCGTTTGCGCCGCCCCGCCGCCGCGTTCCACGCTCGCCTAAAGCGCTTCTACTCGGCGATTACGCCGAAGAAGGAAAGGGGTGTGGCATGACGTTTCGCATGGCTCTCAAGCACATCCGCAGGTACGCGCCGGAGACGGAACAGACGTTCCGGGCCATCTGCCGGAACCGCTACTGCCGACCAGTCCAAGACTGGGCTATCTTCGATCTCGCGAGGTCGAAAAAACTGCCGTACGATAGCGTCAAACGCCGTTATAACAGGCACTTGGCGCGTCTTCACGAGATTTTCCGTGTCCCGGTCGGCGGTTAATTATGGAGGGCGGACGCGATGCCGGAGAGGTTCAGGCGCGATGGCCGCCCCACTGATTTCAGCGAACAGGTGACAGTGAATAGTGAACAGGTTTCACGAGGCGCAGGAGCCGCAAACAGGAAAGGAACGAAAATGAAACTGAAGATCGACATCACCAAGTCCACGCAGAACGAGGACGCCTCCGGCGGCGACAACAATGCGCCGACGCAGGTGAACCCGGTCACCACTACGATGACGACGGGGAAGTAAGTGGCTAGTGGCTAGTATCGCCGCCAAGATGGCGGCTCTCCATGCGGGAGGGTCGCAACTTGTTGCGACCGAATCGGCGGTCGCAGTAAACTGCGGCCCTTCCGTGGTGGCGGTCGGACGGCGGCGGGAAATGGTCACAGGCCGTCCACCATGTAAGCAATCACTGCCGGATCGCGGTAAGCCGTGGCTGAATCGTGGGATAACAGCATTCACCCGGCAAAACCACAAGCGAATCACGAGGATGTTTCCTCGGACGAGGAGTGGCGGGGGAGCCGCCCCCTATGCCCTAAGAATGCCGAGTTCGTAGGCGCGGCCCACGGCGGCGGCGGCGTTGGGGCAGTCGAGCTTGCGGAAGATGCCTTTCACGTGACTGCGCACCGTCTCGGGGCTGATGCCGCCAATGATGGCAATCTCCTCGTGCGTCTTGCCGAGGGCGAGGTAGCCGAGGATCTCCTTCTCGCGGGCGCTGAGGGGGCCGACCTTCTCGTCGTCGTAGCCTTCCATCAGGAAGTCGATGTCGGCCGCGGCCGCGTGGCGGATCGCGGCGACGAGCCGTTCCCAGTCCATGCTCTTCGGCAGGTAGCCGCGCGCGCCGAGTTGCCGGGCCTTCTCCTCCTCGGCCTTCAGCGGCATGCCGGCCAGCAGGAGGACGGCCGCGTCGGGCTTGAAACGCTTCATCCGCTCCAGCGTGGCGAAGCCGTCCATGCGCGGCATTCGGATGTCCATCACCGTCACGTCTGGAAAGCCTTCGTGGCGGCAACGCTCCACGGCCTCTTCGCCGTTGGCGACAGAGGCGACCACCGAGAAATCCCTTTCGTTCTCCAGCATGGCGGACATCCCGTCGCGCACAAGCGGATGGTCGTCCACAATCATGATCGTCGTCATAGAGGTATCCTAACTGAAACTGCGGTTCCCTTGCCGATGGCGCTTGTGAGGGTGAGGGTGCCGCCGATGCCTTCGGCGTGCTTGCGCATCGAGTCGATTCCAAGGTGTCCGGCGGATGAGCCGAGGTCGACGTTGAACCCGCATCCGTCGTCGGTGATTCCGAAAATGAGCATGTCGTCGGTGAAATCGACGACGACGTCCACCTTCCGGGCGCATCCGTGCCGGAGCGCGTTGCCGATCGCCTCCTGCATGATGAGGAGCAGCGCGCCCGAACACTGGCGGGCCACGGCGCGTTCGTGTCCGCGCACGGTGAAGCGCACCACGCCCTCCCACTGCGGCATGCGGCTGGCGGCGTATTTGAAGAGCTCCGTGAGGGCGGCCGGGCCTTCGGCCTCCTCGGTGAGACCCCAGAGCGCGGCGCGCAGGCTGGTCTGCGTGTGGTTGAGCGAACTCCGCAGCTGTTCAAGCTGCTTTTTCGCGCCGTCGTCGTCCCGGCCCACCTTGCCCATCGCCGCGCCGAGGCGGAACATGCAGCCGGCGAGGAGCTGCTGGAAGTTGTCGTGCAGCTCGCTCGTGAGGCGAAGGCGCTCGCGGCGAACCGCGTCGGCGGCGATCCGGTCGCGCGTGCGGGCGCGCTGCACCGCCCCGATGACGAACAGCATGACGGCGGCAAGCGCCCCCAGCGCGCCGAACACCCTCCCGGCCGTCCAGAACGGCTTGGCCGACAGGATCGTCACGCTTGCGATATTCGCCGTGCGCACCTGGATGTCGCGTACGGGCGTGACGGACCCGCTCTTTTCGTCCCAGGCCGCCGTGTACACGCCTACGCCGCGCACGCGCACGTGCGCGCCGATCTCCAGCTCCTCGGGGAGGGGCGTCTTGAGGAGGTGCGGCACGGACACGATCACCGGCGTCTCCTTCGGCCCGATGACGAGCTGCGTGTACGTCTCGCGGCGGTTGATGTCCAACACCACGCCGCTCGTCGAGACGAGCTTCCCATACCAGAATCTTTTCCCCGTTTCGCCGTCAGGGCCGACGGCGTGCATCTCCGCCGGCGTCATTTCGATGTACGGCGGCACGACGCCCTTGCCCACGACTTCCACCGTGGCGTCGCGCATGCGCGGCGTGGTGGCGCGCTTGGGGAAGATGCCGCGCACCTTCACGCGGTCGCCTGCAACGACGTGGGAGATGGCGTCTTGGCTGGAGAACTCCACCCGCCAGGACTGGTCCTTGTCGTCTTCCAGGAACAGGTAGGGCTCCGTGTGGCAGTGGAAGGAAACGACGCCTTCCAGTTCGCCGGGGCGGTCGCGGTCGGGGAGGACGGCCGGCGCACCGAGAAGATGCGCCCCGAACAGCGTTGCCGCCAGAAATGCCGTTGTCCTCCGTACCATGCCGCCGTTTCCTTGTCAGAGGGTGTTGATCGAGAGCGAGAGGGGCGGAAGCGTCAGGGTCGCGGGCAACCGGACGCTGTCCGTCTTCTCCTTCAGCGCCTCCGGCTCGAACGGTGCGTTGTGCGCGTCGCGTCCGGGGCCGGTGAAGAGCGTGCGCGCGGCCTCGCCATTCAGACCGCGGATCTCCACGCGCTGGGGCGTCTCGGCGCAGTTGACGAGCTTCAGCACGGTTCCGCCCCCGGCGGTGCGCATCGCGCTCGCCTGCACGCAGTCGATCACGTTCGTCTGGACGTCGTTCTTCCACGCGCGGAAACGCGTCATGCGGATGGACGGCGTCTTGACGTCCACCTTCACCACGTCCGTGCCGCGGTTCTCGCTGAAGAGCTTCTGCACGTTCCAGCTGGGGCTCACGAACGAGCCGTCGGTCGTGGGGTAGATCATGTTCGGGTTCCACACGATGTGCTGGGCGTTCGCGAAGAGCGGCGCGTAGGCGGCGAGCTTCACCTGCGACTGGTTGCGCTCGAGGCCCAGCATGAACGCGGCCTCGGCGATCGCGCCGCGCAGCGAGCCGTAGCGCGTGGTTCCCCGCGTGACGGCGTACTCGCCCACGAAGATGCCGAAGTCGCCCTTCGGGGTGTCGTACTCGTGCGCGAGGTCGCCCATGAAGTCGTGCGGCATCTTGTAGAAGTGGTCGTCGCGCAGGTCTTTCGGGTCGTCCACGCGCTTCGTCTCGCGCCAGTTGTCAAAGATGAGCGTCACGTCCGGATAGCGCGCGCGCACGGCCTTCGCCATGAGCGCGTAGCGCTCCTCGTACGCCTTGCCGCCGTTCTCGTTGCCGATCTCGAGGTACTTGAGTCCGAACGGCTCGGGGTGCCCGGCCGCCGCGCGGCGCGCGCCCCAGACGGAGTTGACGGGGCCGTTGGCGTACTCGATGCAGTCGAGGGCGTCCTGCACGAACTCGTCCATCTTGTCCATCGGGACGTTCTCCCGGTGCGACATGCCGCAGTTGATGCAGAAGAGCGGCTTGGCGCCGAGCGCCTCGCAGAGGAGGAGGTACTCGTGGAAGCCCACGCCGTTCGCGGACCAGTACCGCCAGATGTTCCACTGCGTGCGGCGCTCCCAGATGGAGCCGAGCGTCTGCTTCCAGCGGTAGGCGTCCTTCATCGTGTCGCCCTCCACCCAGCATCCGCCGGGGAAGCGCACGAAGCTCGGCTTGAGGGCGGCGAGGCGGTCCATCAGGTCGCGCCGGAAGATCCCGCACACGGCGTCCGCCGGCATGAGGCTCACGCAGTCGACGTACATGTCGCCGCCGCCCGCCATGCGGATCGCGAGGCGCGCCTGCGGGTCGTCGTCGTTCGCCTTCAGCGCGGCGGAGAACGTACGCCAGTCCTCGCCCACGCCGTCGATGCGGGCGTGCGCCAGCGCGGGCTTGCCGTACGCCTCCAGCGTCACCTCCACGGGGCCCTTCACGGCGCCGCGCAGGGCGATGGAGAGGTTGTACGTCATGCCCTTGCGCACGCCCATGCCGAAGTAGCCCTCGTTCGCGATGCCGGCGCCGGCGGGGCCGCGCACGCGGGCGCTGTGCGGGTTCCTCTCGCTGACGGGACGGTTCTTGTTGGGCGAGATTTCGGCGTTGCCGAGCGGGAGCCAGTAGCGGAGCGTCTGCTCGCGCTTCTCCCCGTTGCCGTCCTCGAACGAGCGGTTGCGCACCAGCTCGGCGTAGACGCCGCCGTCGAGAGAGAGGTCGATGTCCTCGAAGAAGATGCCCCAGAGGTCGGGCGAGGCGAGGCCGACGACGGCGCGCGGGTCCACCGTGACGACGGCCGGCGCGGCCGGCGTCGCGTCGCGCTCCACGATGGCGGCGAACCCGCCGTTCAGGGCGGCGGCGACCGTGAGGGCGTCGGCAGAATCGACCGTGAAGGACTCGCACGTGACGTCGGCGCACGGCTTGGGGTTGTCGGGGTCGGTGTCGCGGAAAAGGCGCACCTTGAGCCGGCCGGGGCCGGCGAACGCGAGCGGCACGGAGAAGAGACGCTTCTCGCCGGCGTTGATGCCGCCCACGAACCACTTCCCGTCGGCGCGGCGGGCGACGACGGCGAACGCGCCGATCTGGCCCTGGAGGAAGCGCGTCTCGTCGAACGCGCAAGGAATCTCGCGCCAGAAGTCGAGCGCGGGGTCCTGCTCCTTGATCTGCGACGGACGCTGGTACCAGAAGAGGAACTGGAATCCGCTCGAATAGACGCACGGGAGCGCGAGCTGGTGGGCGAGCGTGTTCCTGATGCGGGGGAAGTTCCAGCAGGGCGTGTAGTCGCCGGGACCGTCCAGGAAGCGCGTGAACGGCAGCGCGGCGTCGTGGGCGGCGGTGGGCATCTCCTCGTTGCCGCGGATCCCCTCCACCGTCAGCACGTTGGGATATGTCTTCTGGATGCCTGTGAGGCGGTACTCGTCGTGGATGTCCACGAGCAGACGGCGGTCCGCCGCGGCCTGGATCGCGTCCAGCACCCACTTGCGCGCCGCCTGTCCGCCCACCTGCACGAACCCGTACTTCACGCCCTTCACGCCCCACGCGGCGAGCTGGTCGAGGATGGCGTCGCGGTTCTTGTGGAGCGGGATGTCGTTCACGTAGAGGATCACGCCCACGCCGTTGGCGTTCGCGTAGTCGATGACGGGCTTCACGTAGGCGTTCGGCTTCAGCGGGTCGCCCGTGCGCTCGGGACCGTACCAGCCGGCGTCGAGCTCGACGTACTGGAAGTTGTTGCGC
>DFLH01000012.1:52586-150768 GCA_002373695.1 Verrucomicrobia bacterium UBA3624 | reverse complement strand
AAGACCGGAATGACCGCGCGAAAGGCCATTCCTGCAGCCTGCCGCAGCCAATGCGGCCGCCCCGTTTCAAGCCGTTCGCAATATGGTATAATAGGTGCGCCATGGCACAAGAAGAACAAAAAGAGAAGCTGCTGGAAGCCGAAGAGGTGAAGCAGCGCATCGACAAGCTCCGCGCATCCGTCGGGGAGATGGCGGCGTATATCGACATCGAAGGACGCCGGAAACGGCTGTCCGAACTTGAAGCGGAACAGGCTTCCGGAGATTTCTGGAACGACCAGGCGAAAGCCAAGGACGTGATCGCGAAGACTAACGCGGAGCGTGCGTATGTAAACCCGTTCGACGCGCTCACGAAGACGGTAGAGGATGCGGGCGTGATGCTTGAACTCGCGGAGATGGAGGAAGGGCCGGCCCAGCAGTCCGCCCTGAAGGATACGATGGCGGAATGCGACAAGGCCGACGAGTTCTTCGGCAAGCTTAGGATGCAGTCGCTGCTTGGCGGCAAATTCGATGCGAACAACGTCTTCGTGAAGCTCCATGCCGGACAGGGCGGCACCGAGGCGTGCGACTGGGTGACGATGCTCTACCGCATGTACCAGCGCTACGCGGAAAGCCAAGGCTGGAAAATCGAGGAGTACGACCAGCAGCCTGGCGAGGAGGCCGGCCTCAAGGACGTCTATTTCCGCATCGAGGGCCCCTACGCCTACGGCACGATGAAGGCCGAGCGCGGCATCCACCGCCTCGTGCGCATCTCGCCGTTCGACGCGAACAAGCGCCGCCAGACTTCATTTGCATCGGTTGAAACCGTCGCAGAAATCACCGAGGGCATCGATGTGGAGATCAAGGACGAAGACCTGCGCATCGACACGTACCGCAGCGGCGGAGCCGGCGGACAGCACGTCAACAAAACGGACTCGGCGGTGCGCCTCACCCACCTCCCCACCGGCATCGTCGTGGCCTGCCAGAAGGAGCGTTCGCAGCACATGAACAAGGAAAAGGCCATGAACATGCTGCGCGCCCAGCTGTACGAATACTACGAAGACCAGAAGAAAGCCGAGATGGACCGTTTCTACGGCGCGAAATCCGCAAACGGCTGGGGCAGCCAGATCCGCTCCTACGTGTTCTGCCCCTACACGATGGTGAAGGATCTGCGTACCGAATACGAAACCAGCGATGTGGACGCGGTGATGGACGGCCACATCCAGCCGTTCATCGAGGCCTGGCTCCAGCAGCAGGCCGCGAAGAAGAGCTAGAAAAGACGAGGCCTGAAAATGGAACAAACAACGTTCGAAAGGAATGGAAAACATGACTGACACGTTCAAGATCGGATACCTGCCGCTCAGCAAGGTCAACTGGACGAACGACACGCTCGAGGCCGCGCGCGCGAACGCGATCGCGTTCCTCAAGACTCTTCCTGGCGTGGAGGTGATGGCGCCAGACCGCATGCTCACCCTCGAGGACGAGGCGGTGGAGCTGCTGGAGCAGTGGGAGAAGGACCGTCCCGACATGCTCGTGACGCACTTCATGACGTTCTCGCTCGGAGTCGTGCCGCCGATGTTCGCGCAACGCCTCGGGAACATTCCGGTGGTCCTGTGGTCCATGAAGGAGCCGGACCCGAACGGCGGCCGCCTCCAGAACAACTCCTTCTGCGCGGCGAACATGAACGCGCACCACATGTACCGCCTGCACATACCATATTTCCACGTTCATGCGGAACCAGGCACGCCGGACGCGGCCGCGCAGCTCACGTCGGCCATTAACGTGGCGCGCACGATGAAAACCCTCAAACGCATGCGCATCGGACTCATCGGCGGACGCGTGCCCGGCTTCTACACGAGCTGCTGCTCGGAGATGCTGCTCCGGCGCCTCCTCGGCCCGGAGGTGAAGATCATCACCGAGCACGAGGTGTTCACCGTCGCGCAGAACCTCACGCCCGAGGAGTTCGAGCAGGCTAAGAAGGAGATCCTCGAGGACGCGCCGTGCCACGCGAGCGACGGCCCGAAGGGCGACCAGTTCGAGAAGGCCGTGCGCCTCTACGGCGCGATCGTCAAGACGAAGAAGAAGTTCATGGTGGACACGCTCGCCATGCGCTGCTGGCCCGAGGTGATCCTCAACGAGTTCTACGGCATCGCGGTGTGCTCGACCATGGGCCACCTCACGAACCACGGGCACCTCTGCGCGTGCGAGGGCGACGTGTACGGCGCGGTGATGATGCGCATCGGCCAGGAGCTCTCCGGCGACAAGCCGTTCTTCTGCGACCTCATCATCTGCGAGGGCGACTACGGCGTGACGTGGCACTGCGGCGCCGCGCCCTGCGCGATCTGCAAGCCCGGCTTCAAGCCGGAGCTGCGCTGCTCCGCCACGGTGGAGGGCGGCGGCGTGAAGGGCGTGACGGACGAGTTCCCGCTCAAGGGCGGCCGCGTGACGCTCGCCCGCCTCGGCGAGAAACGCGACGGCGACGGCTACCGCATGCTCGTCTGCACGGGCACGGGACTCGACACCGACCTCTTCGTGCGCGGCAACCCGCTCAAGATCAGGTTCGACGCCGGCTGCGAGGCCATCCGCAGGGAGGTCATCGAGAACGGATGGGAGCACCACTACGCGCTCATGTACGGCGACCACGCCGACGAGCTCGCCGACCTTTGCCGCAACATGGACATTGAAATGCATCTCGTAAAATGATCTCGTAAAACAAAAGAAAGGACCTGTCTGATGACTATCGACTTTCGCGTCCCGCAAGCGCTGCTCGCAGGCGCCGTGGCGGCGTTTGCGTGCCACGCGCAGACGATGCCGGCAGACACTTCGCTTGCAGTTCCGGACGGCTTCGTCAAGCAGGTCGCCATAAGAGTCGCCGAATTGACATCCGTGTCCAACACGACGAGGAAGAGCTACACGGTGGACTTCGCCGACGATTCGCAGTACCGTGCCGCAGGCGATAAAAAGCGATACGAGAAACGCCAGGAAGGAGACAAGAGCTTTGCGAGGCTGGGGCTTGGCGGATGCACGGCGTTCGCCGGAGGCATCTGCCCCGTAGCTCCTTTCGCGGTACGGCCGAACACGGCATACACGCTGAAAGTCGTCGGGCGCAGCCCGCAAGGCCGCAGCCTCATGTACCTGCGGCTGCTGGACGAAAACGGGAAGAACGTCTCCGACAAGGTTTTCTGCCCGAAAGGATGGCACTATACAAAGTACAACATTGCCGTTTTCAGGATAAGCGACGTTTCATCGCCGGAATGGCACGAAGAGCGCGTGCCGGTGTTCATCCCGGAAGGCGTGCATCAAGTCCTGCCGGTCGTTTCGACGGCGTTTTCGACGGCGTTCGAAAAAAGCAAGGCCGAATGGTACGACTGCCGCGAACTGTCGTTCACGGAAGAACCTGTCGCGACGCAGAAGAAAGACGTCGTGTTCCAGCGGCGCGAAACGGCGGAAGACGGCTCGCTGACATTGACAAGCCGCGAGTCCGCATTGAGGCTGAAAGCTTCGGTTTCGACCGATCGCGCAGGCGTCGCGAAAGTGTCCGTGTCCGTGGAGGATGCTTCCGAGCCTCCAAGGCCAAGAGCCCTTGAAGTCGCCCTCGAATGGCGGCGCGACATCTCCGGCTGGACCTGGCACAGGGACTGGCGGAGGGACGTGACGGTGGAAAAGGATTCGTTCCTGTGCGACAGCAAGAACAGCACGGGGCTTCTGGTTGGAACGTATCCTTTCACCTCGGTCTCGAAAGACGGCAAAGGCGTAGCCATCGGAACGGAGCTGGACGACCCGGCATTCGAATGCGGCATCGTTACGCGATCCGGAATAAGCAGCAGACGCGCCCTCGGCCTCCTGAAACGCGGGGATCACGGAACCTCCGCCAGGCTGAACTGGCTCGTCTACGCCTTCGAGGGAGACTGGGGCTTCCGTTCCGCCGCAAGGAAGTACTACGCTTCCCAGGCGGGAAAGATCCCGGATGCCGGGACGAGCGTGGACAGGGAAGGCATGAGAAGCTATCTTGGGGTGGGGCCGAACGACCTCCCCGAAAAGATAGAGGATTTCGGGCTCGCCTATTTCGTCAACGCCCGCAGCCTTGCAGACCGGAAACGGGCAAGAGAGATGGGCATGCTGGTCTATCCGTACATCCTCGCGTGGCAGATTCCGACGCACGACTTTCCTGACCACGACGCGATGCCTCCCATGGAGAAGCGCATCGCCGAACTCGAAAGCTGGCTTCCATTGACTGGCGAGAAAGGCTACCGCAACTTCGAATCGAAGAGCGCCTTGGCGAAGATAGTGCTCGGTTCCATGCCGCTGCAGGCCGACGGGACCCGTCCGCTGTCGCTGGAACGGTACGACAGCATAGTCCACTACTGGCGCCTGAACGTCGACCCTCGCCTTCCCAAGCCAAGCGCGGCGTCTCACTTCATGGATATAATCGCGAAATGGGGACTGGATTCGATCGACGGCGTCTACCTCGACAACGTCTACATGCAGGATTTCAACAACATCCGCCCGGACCATCTCGCAGTCATGACCGAACCTCTCGTGTACGACGTTGAGACCGCGCAGCCTTGCGCGCATGCGATGCAGCACCAGGCGGCATTCGTGAAGGCTCTCGCGGACTGGCTGCATCCGCTTGGCAAATGCGTTTCCGGCAACGCGTTTTCAGGCGGCGCTTTGCGCTTCAACGCCACCATCATGGACGTGTTCGGATCGGAGATAGGATGCTGGGGACACGGGAAAGACCGCGAAAAGAGGTTGATTTCAGGCGATGCGTACAACGACGAGATGTCATGCGAGAAGCGTTTCTTCGCGTACCACAGGCCGGTCAGCGACATGTTGCAGGACGGGAACTGGACAAAGCCCTCGCCGGAGATCAGCGCGAGGGGCATTGCCGGATATGTGGAGCATCACATGTTCTACGCATTCTATCCGGGAGTGGTGACGATCGGCGGCGAAGATTTTCCGGGATACCGCGGATGGAAACGCTATTTCGGCAAGTCGCGCCAGTGCGAACGCGACCGGGAACTGTTCAAGAAGGCCATGCCGCTCATCCGCCGGCTCAACAAGGCCGGCTGGCAGCCCGAAACGTTCGCCCGGTCGGAGAATCCGGCGGTGCTCATCGAACGATATGGAGGGCCGGGCAGCGGAAAGGAATGCCTGATCACGGTCAGAAACTCGTCGGAGGCCGCTGCAGACGCAAAGATCAGGCTCTGCCCTGAATTGGGCGCCGTATCCTCGCTGGTTCCTCTTTGGCAGGGTGCGGAGCCGGTTGCCGTGCAGCGCGGCACGGCAACCGTACGGCTGGGACCGTGGCGCACGGAGGCATACCTGGTGTCGCCATGAAGAACATCAGGTCATTTGCCATAGTCGACTACGTCAAGGAAAAGCGTTATGTACGGCTGGGCGAGCTCATGAAAAAGTTCAACGTGTCGAGCGCCACGATCCATCGAGACGTTGCCGAGCTTGTCCAGCGCGACGTGTTCCAGCGCGTACGCGGGGGGGTCGCATTCGTCGACAACTCGTATTCCATGTTCAAGCAGGGGGTCGCATCGAATTCCTTCCAGGAACGTGCCGATGTAAACAAAGCCGCGAAGGGAACGATTGCCCTCAAAGCCGTATCCTGTGTAGCCGAAGGGGATATCCTTTTTCTGGATTCCTCCACCACCGTGGCGGCATTTGCCGACGCTTTGACCAAGACATCGTTCACGAACCTGACCATTGTTACAAACTCCGTCGCGGCGATGCGGTTCTTCCCGAAATTTCCGCCGCACTACGTGCTCATATCGCTTGGCGGGAGCTACGATCCGCAGCTCAACGCCTTCCTTGGCGCCGCCACGCTACGCGAGCTTGAGCGGCTTACTCTCACGAAGGCGTTCGTCTCGTGCTTCGGCGTCAACGAGAAGATCGCCACCACAAACCATGAGGCGCAGGCCGGGCTTATCACGCGGGTCCTGGACCGTACCGACAAGCGCTATCTTCTGGCCGATCGCTCGAAATTCGGACGTACCGGGCTGCACAAGCTCGCCGCCCGCGGCTTCTTCGATGCCGTATTCAGCGCCTGATGCCAGTTCGTGCTTGTGGCATGGCCGCCGATGTGGTATACTGTGCGAATCTTTCCGGCGCCCCAAGGGCCGGAAGTGAAAGTGAGGTGAACAAGGCATGTCGATCCAGCTCAAGTTGAAGAAAGGCGAGTCCGTCGAACGCGGTCTCAAGCGTCTGAAGAAGATCCTCGACAAGGAGGGTATCATCAAGACGTTGCGCGACCAGCGCTACTTCGAAAAGCCCTGCGTCAAGGCGCGGAAGAAATCGGCGCGTGCGCGTATCCGCAACCGTTCCCGCCGCCGCTCGCAGGAGATGTAGCCGAACAGGGCAATCCATGCCATTGGGCTTCGTGCTTTTCGCACGAAGCCCTTTGTTTTGTCGTCCCGGCGACATCACGTACCCTTCTTGATATACACCGATTCGAAGGAATATGGTAGAATAGGGGCATGTTTCCTAGAAAGATCAGAGTCTGCGAACTGTTTGGCATACCAGTCTACCTGGATTTCTCGCTTGTAATCCTGCTGGTGATGTTCATAATGGATTTCGGTTCGTTCACGTACGGGCTGAGCTTCGCCATCGCCCTGGCCGTCTCAATCACATTGCACGAACTGGGCCACTCGCTCATGGCACGATCGTTCGGCTACAACGCACGAGAAATCACTCTGTCGCTGCTTGGCGGCTGTGCAAGCTTCATCAACCTGCCGCGCAAGGCCAGCCAGGAGTTCCTTACAGCCATCGCCGGGCCGGCGGTTTCATTCGCGATCGCAGGCCTCGCATGGATTTCTCTCGTCTACCTTCCAGTCAGCAACCCGTGGACGGCGAACGTGCTGGTCTACACGTTCTGGATGAACGTGATGCTCGGCGGATTCAACCTGCTGCCGGGATTTCCCATGGACGGCGGGCGCATATTCCGGTCGGTGGCGCGCCTGTTCACCACCAGGGCGAAGGCCACCTACGTGGCGATGATCGTGGGAAGAGGCTTCGCCATCCTGCTGGGCTTGCGCGGGCTGCATTCGCTCGTGACCGGCGGCGGCTGGGGATTCGTCTCGCTTCTCATCGCATGGATGATATGGCGCGAAGGCTGGCGCGAGTATCAGCAGACGCTCGTCGACGAGCAGTGGGACAGCCGCTGGGACTGGTCCGCGCGCGTCTCGCCTCCACCATACGGCGGCGACGAAGACGACGTGGAAGTCCGGCGCCGCCGTTAGGCGCGCGCTGGAGGAAAGGTTCCGGCGGCAACCTCGCCCACGTAGGCGGCGAAGGCCTGCTTCGCGGCAGAGGCCAGGTCGGCGTATTTCTTCACGAAAGAGGGCACGTGGCCCTCGTTGAGTCCGAGCAGGTCGTGCATCACGAGCCACTGCGCGTCGCAGACCGGCCCGGCGCCGATGCCGACGGTGGGAATCTTCAGCGCGGCCGTGACGGTGGCCGCCAGGTCGTCCGGCACGCACTCGAGCGTGACGGCGAACGCGCCTGCGGCCTCCACGGCCTGGGCGTCGGCCAGCACCTGCGCGGCGGCCTCGCGCGTCTTCCCCTGCGTCTTGAATCCGCCGTAGGCGTTGACGCTCTGCGGGGTCATGCCAACGTGCGCGAGGACGGGGATGCCGGCCTCTGTCATGCGGCGGATGAGTCCGCACACGCGCGCGCCGCCCTCGAGCTTCACGGCGTCAGCGCCCGCCTTGAGGCAGGCGACGGCGTTGGCCATCGCCGCGTCGTCGCCGCACTGGTATGAGCCGAACGGCATGTCCGCCACCACGAGCGCGTCCTTGACGACGCGCGCCACGGCGGCGGTCGCGCTCAGGATCTCATCCATCTTGACTGGGAGGGTTGTATCGTAGCCGAGCATGGTCATGCCCATAGAGTCGCCGATGAGTATGCACGGCACGCCCGCCTCGTCGGCGAGCCGGGCGAAGCACGCGTCGTAAGCCGTGCAGCAGCCAAGCCTCTGCTTTCCCTTCGCGGCCGCGAAGGTCGTTGTGGTCCACTTCTTCATGACGGAACTTCCTTACGCCTTGATGGGGCTGTAGCGGGGCACGAGCGTCTTCATTATGCACCATGCGACGAGGTACGCCACCGCGCAGCAGCAGAAGACGATCATGTAGCCCGCTGGCTTGCCGGCGAAACCGAGGAACGAAAACGCCTGGCCCTGCGCCTCGGCGTAGGTGAAGAGCGAGCCGGCGCACTTGTTGATGATGAAGGAACCTACGCCGCCAGCCATCGCGCCCATGCCGGTGACGGAGGCGATGGTCGACTTCGGAAACATGTCGCCAACGGTCGAGAAGATGTTGGCGCTCCACGCCTGGTGCCCTGCGGCGGCAAGGCCGATGAGGATCGCCGGAAACCAGACCGAGATGCCGGCGAGCGGCTGCGTGACGAGGGCGGCGAGCGGGAAGAACGCGAAGATGAGCATCGCGCGCATGCGGCACATGTACGGATTGCCGCCGAAGAAGCCCTTGTCTATGAAGATCGTAGGCAGCTTGCAGCCGTAGATCGAAACCACCGTAACGATGAGGTATAGCGTGAAGATGAGCGCCTGACCCATGCCCGTGACGGGGCCGTGGCCCTGCTCCTTGAAGTAGGCCGGAGCCCAGAAGAGGTAGAACCACCACACGCCGTCCGTGAAGAACTTGCCCACGATGAAGCTCCACGTCTGGCGGTAGGTGAAGCACTTGAAGAACGAGATGGGCTTCTCGCTGGCGTCAGCCGGCCCGGACGAAGCCGGGGTCTCCCCGGGAGAGACGCGCTTTGTCGCGTCCGCAGCATCATCCTGCGAGATGTACTTGAGTTCGGCCTCGTTCACGAACCTGGACTGCTGCGGCTTGGTGTACAACCACTGCCAGAAGAACATCCAGATGAAGCCCGCGCCACCGATGATGATGAACGCCATCTCCCAACCGCAGAGCTTTGCGAGCGGCGGGATGGCGAGCGGGGCGGCAAGCGCGCCGACGGACGCGCCGGAATTGAAGATGGACGTGGCGAACGCGCGATCCTTCTTCGGGAAGTACTCGGCCGTCACCTTGATGGCGGCCGGGAAGTTGCCGGCCTCGCCCAGCGCCAGCACTGCGCGGCATCCAAGGAACAGCCACACGGAGACGCCAGCGATCGCGGCCGCCGTGGCGCTTCCGGCCTGGACGGCGCGCAGGGCTTCAACCGAATTCACGTCGTTCACGAACCAGCACGTGGCCAAGCCGCACGCGGCGTGCAGGCATGCGCCGAGCGACCACACGAAGATGGCCCACAGGTAGCCCTTCTTGGTGCCCATCCAGTCGATGAACTTGCCGGCGAAAAGGCAGGCTACGGCGTAGATGAGCGAGAAGGATGCCGTGATCGTGCCGTAGTCGGCGTCCGACCAGTGGAACTCCGGCTTTATGAAGTCGGGGAACGTGAGCGACAGCACCTGGCGATCCAGATAGTTGACGGTGGTCGCCACGAACAGCATCGTGCATATCGTCCACCTGAACTTGGTCATCTTTGCGTTTTCCATGTTATTTCGTCTCCTTCTTCGTCTTCTTGCTTCTCGTTGACGCGTCCAATGAAACTGGGGTCTTGCCCAAAAAGTCGCGGATGCAGTCCATCGTCTGCGCGCTGAGAATGTGCTCCATAAGGCAGGCGTCGTTGTCGGCCACCTTCTCGGAGACGCCAAGCTTGACCAGGAACGCCTTCAACGTCGTGTGACGGGTGAGGATGCTGTTGGCCACGCGGCGTCCCTTCACCGTCAGCTCGATATCTCCGTACGGCTCCTGGGCCACGAGTTCGAGCTTCTTAAGTTCCGCTATCGCCTTCACGACGGACGGCATCTTCACATGCAGGTCGCCGGCCACGTCGCGCACGCGGGCAGCACCCTTGCTCTTTATCAGCACATAGATGGCTTCGATATAGTCTTCAAGCGATTTGGTCATGGTTGGCATCGCCTTCCTCCTTCTGAATTTCAGTTTCCACATCCACCCGCTCCCTCGTAGGATTGCGGCGCACGAACTCCTTCGCGAAGGCCCGGTACGCCTCGGCGCCGCGGCAGGACGGATCGTAGAACACCACGGGCTGGCCGAAGCTTGGCGCTTCGGACGTGCGCACGTTGCGCGGAATCATCGTCTCGAACACCTTGTCGCCGAAATGCTTCTTCACCTCATCCACCACGTCCATGGAGAGACGTGTGCGGAAGTCGACCATCGTCATCAGGATGCCGTTGAGCTCGAGCGCCGGGTTCGCGCCGCCTTCCTTAAGGCGCGTGATGAGGTTCTGCATCGTGGAGAGACCTTCAAGGGCGTAGTACTCGGCCTGCATGGGAACCACTATTCCGTCCGCCGCCGCAAGTGTCGCGGTCATGAGTATGCCTAGCGACGGAGGGCAGTCGAGCAGGATGTAGTCGAACACGTTCGCGTCGCGGATGGCCTGCAGCACGTTGCGAACCACGGCAAGGCGGTCGGGACGCTGGGCGAGGTCGATCTCCGAGCCGGAAAGGTTCACCTCCGACGGGATCACGTTCAGGTTCTCGTATGGCGTGGGCTGGATCATGTCGGCGATCTGGGCCTGCCCGACGAGGCAGGGGTAGAGGGATACGCCTTCCTGCGGCTGCTGGCCGAGACCGGTGGTGGCGTTGGCCTGGGGGTCGAGGTCGATCACCAGCACCGTGCGGTGCATGCGCGAGAGCGCCGCCGCAAGATTGACGACGGTCGTCGTCTTGCCCACGCCACCCTTCTGGTTGGCGATGGCCGCGACAAATGTCTTGATCTTGGTTTCCATCCGTCTAGCCCCTTCTCACGAGCTTGAAGAACCTGTCCTGATAACGTTCGAACACGCCCTTGCGCTGGAGCAGCGCCCCCAGCTCGTGGACGAGCGCGGGATTCTCCTGCGCCTTTGCGAAAGCGGCCTCAACCTCGTCGCGGACGGCGCGCGGAGTCGTCTCGGCGAACTCCTGCTTGCGCGCGGCCTCGAACTCGCGCACGTTTATGGGCGCGGAAGCGTTCACGTGCAGCCAGAAGAAGTGCACGAGCGATACGTCCCACGGCTCGTCGACACCCTGGATGACGGCGGCGAAATCGTCTTCCGAGGATTCCACCTCCTTGACGACGCGGGCCGTCACGGCCTCCAGCGAATCGGTGACGACCTGTTCGGAGAACGCCTCCTGGCGCAACTGGTAGCCGTACTGGAGGATACGGATGCTATCGCGGTTCTCCTTCAGGAAATCAAGGTATCTGCGCGCTTCCGCGCCGAAACCCTCCATATGCGCCTCGGCGTACTCCTCGGGCGTGATGATGGCAGGCTTGTGCGCCTCAAGCCGTCCCTCGCGAATACGGATCTTGCGAGGATCGTCAGGCAATTCGGCAATATGGTGGTAGTTGATGCGCGTGGCGCCGAACGTCTCCAGCGCACGCGACGGCCCCCGCACGATTTTCGTGTTGTGGACGGCGTACCAGAAGTCGAACTGTCTGTTTTGCGGAGTCATTTGCCGCCTATTCTACCATAACCGCGCACCGCAGGCAAACATCACGCCGCTTTGCCGTGCGGACGGAAGAAAAGGATGGCGACCGCCACGGCGGCGGCAAGGAAGAACGGGTAGTACAGCGAGCCTATGAGGTCTAGCGAGCCAAGCGCCAGGCCGCCTGCCTTGGCGAGACCTACCGCCATCAGCAGCTGGGCGCCATACGGGATCAACCCCTGCGTGACGCAGGAAGCGGTGTCGAGAACCGAGGCGATCCGCGAAGGCGAAGCGCCGCAACGATCGGAGAACTCCTTGGCGACCGGGCCTGCCACGACGATCGCGACCGTGTTGTTGGCCGTAAACAGATTGACGGCGACGGCAAGCAGGCCGACAGCGAACTCGCACGAGCGCGGGCCGCGCACGAGACGTGCCGTACGCTGCATGAACCACGCGATGCCGCCGTTCGCGCGGATGCTTGCGAGCAGTCCACCGGCAAGCAGGGCCACTATCAGCGTCTCGCTCATGCCGAGCGTGCCCTTCCCCAGAAGGTCGAGCGCCCCCCAGAACGTGAAACGTCCGCAGATGATGCCGATAGCCGCGGCGAGCACCGTGCCGGCGAAAAGCAGCAGCATCACATTCAGCCCCAGCAGCGCGAGCACGAGGATGAGCATGTAGGGGAGCACCAGCACCACATCCTGTCCTGCCAATGCCCGGACGGCCGGCGCGGCGGCGTCTTGCCCGCCGATGCAGCAGTATACGGCGACCGCCGCAAGTGCGGCCGGCAGGGCGATGCCTATGTTCGCACGGAACTTCTCCTTCATGCCGATCCCCTGTGTGCGCGTGGCGGCGATGGTGGTATCCGAGATCATAGAGAGGTTGTCGCCAAACATCGCACCGCCCACGACCGCGCCGACGGTAAGAGCTGGCGACAGGCCCATCGGTCCGGTGAGTCCGGCGGCGATTGGCGTGACGGCGGCAATGGTTCCGCAGCTCGTGCCGATGGCAAGAGAGATGAGACATGACACCACGAACAGTCCGGCCAGCATCAGTTTCGCGGGGATGGCAGACTGTGCGAGCGCCACGGCAGAATCTACGGCGCCCGATCCCTTCGCCACCGTGGCGAACGCCCCGGAGAGGATGAAGATAAGGCACATGATCATGATGTTCGTCTCGCCCATGCCACGCGCATAACGGTCCACGCGTTCAGCGAGCGGTCTCTTCCTGTCGAAGACAAGCGCGGTGGCAGATGCCAAAAGGAATGCTATGATGATCGGCACCCGGTAGAAATCATGCGCCCACAGGGAAAGCCCCAGGTAGAAACCGGCAAAAACAAAGAAAGGAATGAGCGCCCGGGCGCGCGGCTTGGGCGAGTCTGGAGAATGGTCCTGTTCGTTCATGGTTCCAATAGTGTACACGATTCCATTGCAACGCGCAAACGCATGTGCGTTGAATCCCGGGCCGCGTTTTGGTACAATACGCGAAACCTTCTACAAACAAATGGAGTTAACTATGGTCTATTCGACTGAGGTACAGCACCAGTGCCCCCTGATGAAAGGGTGCAATCATGGTCCCGCACCCATCCCGGAAGAGGGCAAGTGGGTCCAGGCAAAGCAAATCAAGGACATCAGCGGCTACACGCACGGCGTCGGCTGGTGCGCGCCGCAGCAGGGCGCCTGCAAGCTCTCGCTCAACGTGAAGAACGGCGTGATCGAGGAGGCGCTCGTGGAGACGATCGGCTGCTCCGGCATGACGCACTCGGCGGCGATGGCCAGCGAGATTCTCGTCGGCAAGACCATTCTCGAGGCCCTGAACACGGACCTCGTTTGCGACGCGATCAACACCGCGATGCGCGAGCTCTTCCTCCAGATCGTCTACGGGCGCACGCAGAGCGCGTTCTCGGACGGCGGCCTCGTGATCGGCGCCGGACTTGAGGATCTCGGCAAGGGGCTCCGCTCCATGGTCGGCACCATGTACGCCACCAAGGCGAAGGGTCCCCGCTACCTGGAGATGACCGAGGGCTACTGCACGCGGATGGCCCTCAACAAGGACAACGAGGTGATCGGCTACGAGTTCGTCTCGCTGGGCAAGATGACCGACTTCATCAAGAAAGGCATGACCCCGAACGAGGCGTGGGAGAAGGCCAAGGGCCACTACGGCCAGTTCGAAGGCGCCGCCAAGTACATCGATCCGAGAAAAGAGTAAAGCGTCATGTCTCGCGCCTGTGGTCTCGCGTCAGAGCTGACGTGAGGCACGAGACGCGGGACGAGAAAGGAATCTGAAAATGGCAACGAAGAAAACAACCGCAAAGAAGGCCGCTTCCGCCGAGAAGCTGTTCGAAGGCTACGAGCGCCGCGAGGCCAAGATACTGGCCGCGCTCAAGCCCTACGGCATCAAGAGCATCGAAGAGTGCCGCGACATCTGCCTCAAGGCCGGCTTCGACCCCTACAAGATCGTCGAAGAGACGCAACCGATCTGCTTCGAGAACGCGAAGTGGGCCTACACCGTGGGCGCGGCGATGGCGATCAAGAAAGGCTGCGTGAAGGCCAAGGACGCCGCCGCCGAGATCGGCGTCGGGCTCCAGGCGTTCTGCATCCCCGGCTCCGTGGCGGAGAACCGCCAGGTCGGCCGCGGCCATGGCAACCTTGGCGCGATGCTCCTTGACGACGCCACCGAGTGCTTCGCGTTCCTCGCGGGACACGAGTCGTTCGCCGCCGCCGAAGGCGCGATCAAGATCGCCCTCAACGCGAACAAGGTGCGCAAGACGAACCTCCGCGTGATCCTGAACGGTCTCGGCAAGGACGCCGCCTACATCATCAGCCGCATCAACGGCTTCACCTACGTGAAGACGGCCTTCAACAACAAGACCGAGAAGGTCCGCGTGGTCGAGAAGAAGCCCTTCTCCAAGGGTCCTCGCGCGGCAGTGAACTGCTACGGCGCGGACAACGTGCCCGAAGGCGTCGCGATCATGAAGCTCGAGAACGTGGGCGTGTCCATCACGGGCAACTCCACGAACCCGACGCGCTTCCAGCATCCCGTCGCCGGCACCTACAAGAAGTGGTGCATCGAGAACGGCAAGAAGTACTTCTCCGTGGCCTCGGGCGGCGGCACGGGCCGTACGCTCCACCCGGACAACATGGCCGCCGGCCCGTCCAGCTACGGCATGACGGACACGATGGGCCGCATGCACTCCGACGCGCAGTTCGCCGGCTCCAGCTCGGTGCCCGCGCACGTGGAGATGATGGGCCTCATCGGCATGGGCAACAACCCGATGGTCGGCGCCACGGTGGCCGTCGCCGTCGCCGTCGAGGAGAGCTTCAAGGGCAAGAAGTAACAGCCCTACAGGGACAGTTCCCCAGGCAAAAGCCGGTCCGCCGCAGGCGGGCCGGCTTCGTTTGTCCTAACGGAATGCCTCGAATGGCATTTCTCGTCAACCTTGCCCAAACGCGGATTCTACGGCATCAAGGAGGGACGGCACGACGAGGCAGCCTGCCGTACGCAGGCGTCCGCCGTCTTGATGGCCGCCCTCCACCAGAACCGGCGTGGCTCCAAGCGCCATGCCCACTTCGGCGTCGTGAAGCGTGTCGCCTATGAAATACAGCGGTCTGCCGGAGGAAGGATCGAACGTCCCTGACGATACAAGCCTTGCCGTCAGGTCTTGTCCGCGCGAGAGTTTCGTCGCGCCGTCGAGATTGTCCACGCCATATATCTCGTCGAAGAACGCCTGCACCCCCTCGCGGGCCGTATCGTGCCGCAGCAGATCCTCCCTCAGCGCGCTGAGTATGGATTGCCCGCCGCCGTGATCGCGGACGAACCGGAGCGCGGCGAAAGCGTCATGGCGAAGATGCTGGTCTGGCTCCTCCGCGATGAAACGATGAAAGTCTGTGCATATGCGATCCCAATCCTCGCGGGCGAGATCGAGGCCCACGGCAGCGTAGAACGGCCGTACCGGGAAACCGAAATTGGCACGGTAGAATTCCAACGTGGAAGGCGCGACCCCTCTGATGGCGAGCATGCGGTTCAAGGCGTTCACGGCCGCCCTGACATCGTCGAGCAGCGTTCCGTTCCAGTCCCAGATTATGTATGGCTTTGCATTCATGATGTTGAAGCGGCACGTGCGATAGTCGCGCACCAGATATGCGCGGCGCCGGCGGCACGGAGCGGTTCGGCCGCCGCCGCCAGCGTACTGCCTGTCGTGGTGACATCGTCCAGGAGAAGAATGGCGCGTCCCCGGACGAACGCTGGCCGGACTACCGAAAACGCGCCTTTCAGGTTCTTCCGCCGTTCGGATCCACCTAGAAGCGATTGCTTGGGCGTGTCGCGTATGCGCACCAGCGACGACTCGTCCATCCGCCTGTTCAATCTCCGCGCAAGCGAACGCGCCACCAGCGCCGACTGGTTGTACCCCCTCTGGCGTTGACGGTTGGGATGCAGCGGAACCGGAACCACCACGTCCACCGAATGAGAGTCAAGCTCCGCCCGCACCGCACCTTCGGCCAATTCCGCGAAATCTTCGGCCAGCCACGTGGCGCGATTGTACTTGAACGCCTTGACCAGCTCCTCCGCAACGCCTTCATATGCCAGCACGCTGCAGGTACGTTCGTAGCATGGCGGTGCGGCGGTGCATGTTTCGCATGTGAACAGGTGCGATACCTTTGCAGCGACAGGCGCCCCGCAAATGCGGCACGCTCCGCCAGGAGCGTAAAATGGAAGCGTCGAATAGCAGCCGGAACATATGTGCCGCCCCGGACGGTCGACGGCACGGGAACACGCCCCCACGGCGCAGATGCGCGGCCAGACCAGATCGGCAATGCCGTCCAACGCCTTCTGGACGCGTTCCTTCATCGTCAGGCGAACAGGTTGGAGGGATATTCTCCCGACTCGACGAGCCGACGTATCGCCGCCGCCACGTGAGGCTTGTCCTCGCGGTATGTGGCGCCAAACCATGCGGATTCGGTTGGCAGCACGTCGACTCTCGCCTTCCCCTCGTGGATCAGTTCGTCCACCACGAATGGAATGTACCATTCGGCCTTCTCACGCGTGGCATTGCCCGCCAGCCATGCGGGGAAACGCGCTTCCAGTTCATCAAACAGCGCCGGCGTAAAGCCCCACAGGTTCATCGACACGCGTTCGCGTCCGGTAAGCGGCACAGGCGCAGCAGGATCCTCGCGGTTTTCAGCACCCGTCCCGGTGCGGACGATTTTCGTCATCTCCGTCACGTTCTCGAGGTACCCGTCCTGTGAAACGCGGCAGATGCCACGCGCTACGGAACCGAACTCCGAAAGCGTCTGATCGAGACGGTATCCCACCATGGCGAACGGATGCGGCCTTGACGAAACGCCGGCGGAAGATTCCAGATGCGCACCAAGCCGGGCAAATGCGTCACGCCCGTAGAAATCGTCGGCGTTGATGGCGGCAAACGGCTCCTTGACGATGCCACGCGCCGCACGGATGGCATGCGCCGTGCCCCAAGGTTTCGTGCGGCCGGGCGGAACCGTGTAGGGCGGCGGCAGGTCTGAAATGTCCTGGAAAGCATAGTCCACAGGCAGCAGGCCCTCGTACTTGGAGCCTACCTTCTCGCGGAACACGGCCTCTATGTCGTGGCGGATGATGAATACGACCTTGCCGAATCCGGCCCGGTGGGCGTCAAAGACCGAATAGTCCAGTATCGCCTCGCCGGAAGGCCCCACAGGATCGACCTGTTTGAGCCCGCCGTAGCGCGACCCCATGCCTGCGGCAAGTACAACGAGTGTAGGCTTCATTCTTCAAGCGTTCCTTTCGCGCTTCCAGTATAGCAAAAAACCCCCGCATCGCGGAGGTCCTGAATGGTTGCCTCATATGGACTCGAACCATAACAAGCAGATTCAGAATCTGCTGTGCTACCATTACACCATGAGGCAACTTGGTCGAAAACGCCGGACATTATATTAAATTCCCCGGCGGAATGCAAGCAGGGACTTGCAAAAGCCGGAAAAAAGATGGCACGGCGCGATCAGGTGCCTAGCGGCGCCATTCGCCCATCGTCATTCCCGCGAACCGTTTGAACGCGGCCGCGAGGTGGGTAGGCGAGTTGAACCCCGAATCGAAGGCGATGTCGGAGATCTTCCGGTCCGTATCGCGCAGGAGACGTGCGACGCGCTTCAGCCGTTCTTCGCGCAGGATGCCGGCGACTCCGCGCCCCAGCACGTCGCGGAAACGGTTCTCCAGCGTCCGCCGCGCCACATTGAGGTGGGCGGCGACGTCCGCGACGGTGATCCGTTCGTGCGCGTGGAGGCGGATGAACTCGCGGGCGAGCGTGACAAGCCGTCCGCCGCCCTTGATATCCTGCGTCGAGGCGCGTACGACGACATCCTTGACCCCGTAGGTCAGATGGACGGGCTTGCGCGGCCGGACACGGCGCGAAAGGATGTTGTCGAGCAGCTTCGCGGCGAGAAAGCCACCTTGCTCGAAATCCGGCAGGATGCTGGTGAGCGTAGGCTGCATGTTCTCGCAGATCTCGATCTCGTTGTCCACGCCCACGATCTGTATCTGCTCCGGCACGCGCAGACGCGCCAGGCGGCAGGCGTCCAGCACGGTCTGCGCCCGGTTGTCGGAATACGCCATCACGCCGCACGGATGCGGTAGGCTCGCCAGCCAGGCGGCGAGTTCCACGATGTCGTCGGCTTCGATTTTGCTAGGTGGCGGCACGAATGTCTCGCAGGGGATGCCGGCCGACAGTGCCGTGCGGCGGAAGGCCGCCAGACGTTTGTCCTGGTACGGGCGTTCACTGACGTTGGAAACGCCGATGAAGGCGAGATTGCGAAGGCTTCCCCGGATGAACAGCTCGGCGGCCGACTCGCCGATGGCCGCGTCGTCAATGTTGACGCATCCGCCGATTCGGATGGAAGCCGACGGGGCCGTCTTGCTGTCGAAAATGACGACTGGGATGGGGTGATCGATTTCAGCCAGGACTTTGGCAACTCTGCGGATGCTGCCGATGAGGCCGTCAAGTTGTGCGTGGTCTGCCGTCTCGTTGGCGGTCTGCGCGATCTCGGGCGCGGCGATCCACCGCACCTCCCAGTCCGAGCGGGATGCCGCATAGCGCATGACGCCGGACGTCCTGTCCCTCCCGGCCTTGATCAGGCGCGAGTCGGCGACGCCGATGCGAAACACTCTTTGCCGCTTCATGGCCATGTGCGCAGTGTAGCAGAAGCGGATGCATTTGCCAAGTGCGCAAAATCAGATTTTAAGATGCGCAAAAACAGAAGAGTCAGCCAGGAACTTTTGCTACAATGGCAGTTGCATCGTGGAAAGCAGAAAGGATTGCCTGAAATGACAAAAGACAAGGGTTTCTTCGAAAATGCGGGGCACAAGTCCGTGTTCCTCGTCCTGGCTGCGTTCGTCGGCGCGGCCTTTGCCGCCGCGCCGACCAACGAGGGCGGATCCTTCGCCTACACCGGTTCGCCGGCCGACATGCGCACGACCAGCCAGACCGGCGACCAGACTTGGACCCTCGCCTCGTCCGCCACGATCGGCTCGTTCTACCCCGGTCAAACGGACATCGTGCAATATTGGCAGATTTTCGCGGGCGCGTCCATCACGGCGACCGGCAAGGACCGCGTGATGAAGGGCAACGTCGTCTTCGAGAACGCCTTGAAGTGGACTGGCGAGGAGAACTACGTCGGCCTCACGGGGCCGGCGAAACTCCTCCTCCGAAACGGTGGCTCGCTGACCGTGACGAACGAACATCTGCGCATCGGCCAGAAATACAACGATTCCACGGAGAGCAACGGCGCGGTCTTCATGGAGGCGCCGAGCGCGCTCACGATGGTGGGCGGCAACGTCATCGCCGGCAACACCAAGCCGGGCGCGATCTGGATGGACGGCGGCGCGCTGTCCGTCACGAACGGCGTCTTGAAGACGGGCGGCACTGCCGGTCAGGACGGGTACATCCGCGTGAATGGCGGCGCCGTGTCGCTGGGTTCCGGCGAAGCCGATATCCTGAATGTCGGCAGCACCAACAATTACGGTTCTCTCCACATTTCTGGCGGCTCGCTCGCCACGCGCCGCACGGGCACTTCCGGTGAAGTGTACGCAAAGCTCGGCCTTACGGCGAACAAGGCTGCGGATGTCTATGTGGACGGGGGGATCCTCGACCTCTGGAATGAGCGTTTGGGCATCGGCTATTGGACGAGTTCGGGCGTGTCCGGCGGGCGCGCATCGCTCACGGTCGACGGCGACGGGCGCGTCGTCGTCAACACCATCGCGCTGGGGCGGACCGGCAGCGGCAACGACGCCGTCGTCAACCTCAATGGCGGACGCCTTGAACTGACGAAGCAGATGGCGGGCTACGGCAACACGGGGAACGCGAAGTTCGTCAACTTCGACGGCGGAACGCTTGCGCTCGTCAGGGATTCGCGCCCACCTGCGGACATCGCCGCCTTGGGTCCGGCCGGCGAGAAGGTCGTCTATCCTGGCGGCGCGACGATCGAGGTTCCCGCCGGCATCAGCGCCCCCGTGTCCGCCACGTTCCGTGCGGCGAAGGGCTGGGGCGTCGCGGAAATTTCGCTGACGAATCCCGGCTCCGGCTACGTTACGGCGCCCAAGGTGACGATCTCAGGAGGCAGCGGGGAGCGCGCGTCGGCCTACGCCGTGATGAACAAGGACCGCACGATTGGGAAAATCGTCGTCACGTGCCGGGGCGAGGGCTACGCCGAAGGTGACGCGGTGGCTGTCGTGATCGAATCCACCACCGGTTCCGGCGCGGCGGCCGTGGCGACGCTCGCCCCGAACGCGGGCGGCGTCGTTCGCAAGACGGGCGAGGGTACCTGGGTCCAGAACACGAACGACAACGCCTTCGACGGCGTGATGGAGGTGCTCGAAGGCGCGCTGGAATGCAACGGCGCAGGCTTCCCGAACGCCACCTTGAAGGTCGCCGAGGGGGCTTCGCTTCTGTCGGCCACAGGCACGGCATCATCGCTTGGCGACCTCGTCGTCACGAACGGGATTTTCGGGATCAAGGCGGACGGTGCCACCGGCACGGCGGCGTTGACATTCGGCTCCCTCTCCGTAAACCAGGGCCTTGCCCTCGTCACGCACACGAACGGCCTCTCGCTCGCGCTGACGGCGACCGACCTCACGGCGACATCCTCTGCCGAAAGCCCCGTGGTGAACGGCATGGTCTACGCCAACAAGGACGCCAGCGCCTACAGGAAGCCATTGCCGATTGAGCGGCGCGGCGACGGGACGCTTGTGCCCGTTGTGACGACAACCTCTCCTGGCCCCGACGCGAACTGGCGACCGACGACAAGTATCTCCGAGGCGAATGCACTCGGCGTCGACGCCGTCAACAGCATCATCTTGCCGCTGACGCCGGCTGTCGAATGTTATGTGAAGAACGCCGGACTGGTGGAAGTGAAGTCCGGCATGATCGTGAGCCAGCGTCCGCACGGGGACGGCCTGCAACGGATGGAGGTGACGGGCGGCGGCGCGTTCACGACGCATGCGAAGGGGGGCATGTTCATCTACGGGGACGGCTACCTGACAGGCAGGCGATCCAACTCTTTGGCAAATGACAATGCTGTCCACTTTGGAAACTGGCGTCGGCTGTACGGTCCGTTCGCCGATCCTGACGCTTCCACGCCGATGTCGCTCACCGTCGCGGGCGAAAAGGCCGCGAGGCCAGAATTGGGCGCACAGGCGTGGCTTCTCGGCGAACAGACCTTCTCCGGCGGGCTGAACCTCGTGAATGGCGGCGTGTTCATATGGTCCGACGCCGGCCTCGGTGCGAGCGGCTCGCCCGTGCGCGCCAGCGGTTACTGTTCCATCTCCGCTTACAACTGGACGTTCGTCCTTTCGCATCCGATCGAGCTGCTCGACGGCTCGGCGCTCATTTTCTCGCCGGCCTACGGCAACCAGGGCAACACGGTTTCCGGCGCGCTCTCCGGCGCCGGTGACCTGCTGACCTCGGACGTGAACCGCAGGGGCTACGCGATGGCGTTCACGGGCGACCATTCGGCGTTCATAGGCGACTACTACGTACAGGGTCACGCCCGCATCGCGCCGGCAACGTTCTCCCCGCTTGCTGGAATCTGCCTTGCGGACGGCACGAACGGCGTGGGCGTGATCGAAACGTCGGGCACGTTCATGCGTGCCGCCGGCACGGGCAAGGGCGAGGTGTGCTGGAAGACGCACAAGGCGTACGCGGGACTCGGCTACGGTCTGCGCGGCGGCTTCGCGGCGCGCGGCGGCAATCTGACGGTCAACCTCGGCGGCGTGGGCGCGAAGCTGACGGTGGGCGCGGACTACCTGCCCGACGGCACGGTGATCCAGCTGCAGAGCCAGTACGCCGACGGCACGCTCACGTTCATGAACGGCTTCGAGCTGGGCGGCAAGACGCAGAAGGTGAACGTGTGGACGGGCAAGACGGCGACGTTCGCGGGCGCGCTCTCCGACGCGGACGGCGGCGGTGCGCTCGCGGTGACGGGCAACCTCGCGCTGGACGGCGCGACGCTCGAGATCGGGGCGGCGAACCTTGCGGCCCCGATGCTCGCGGTTGACGGCGCGCTTACGCTTGCGGGCACGCTGAACCTTGCGCTGGACGTGACGAAGGAAGAGCTGTCGGCCAACGGAGACGTGACGCTCGCCACGGCGACGGGCGGCATCGGCGGCACGGTCGTTCTCTCCGGGAACGTCCCTGCCAGCTGGACCGTGCTCGCGCGCGCGAACAGTCTCGTGCTGAAAAAGCTCGGCGGCACGGCGATCACCATCAAATAGGGCGAAGACATGAGACTTCCCGCTTTTGCATTGTTTGCGGCGTTCTTCGCCGTCGCCACCGGCGCCGACGCGTCGACGGGCGCAAAGGAAACGATCTACGGCGCCGACTCCGACACCATCGACGCGAAGATCTCCGCCGCGTGCGCGGCTGGCGGGAGCCGAACGGTCACGCTAGGCAGGAATCAGGACCGTCCCGACGGCGCATGGATGATCACGCGCGCCATTCTGCTGCCGGACGATTTCACGCTTGTCCTCGATGGCTGCCGCGTAGAGCTCGCCCCGGGAACGCGCGACAACATCATCCGCAACGCCGGGGCGGTCGGCTACATGCGCGTCACGCCGAACAGGAACATCAAGGTGATCGGCAAGGGCGACGCCGTCCTCTGCGGCGGACGCTCCAACCACTACGCGCCGGCGAGGAGCGGTGACCGCAACGGCTGGCCGGCGATGGGCATCCTGTTCTGTGCCGTGACAGATTACGAGCTGGCGGGCTTCACCATGGAAGAGACGCAGTGCTGGGGCATTTCGCAGGAGAACGGGTGTGCCAACGGCTGGGTCCACGACATCCGCTTCGCGGATTCGAACAAGATGCGCAACCAGGACGGCGTGGACATCCGCAAAGGGTGCCACGACATCCTCGTCGAGAACATCTCCGGCGTCTGCGGCGACGACGTGGTGGCGCTGACGGCGCTCAGGCGCAATACTGGGACGCGCGGTGGCGGAAGGGCGTCATGCCAGATCGGTGGAAACTTCCCCGGACTGGACGATGACGTCTACAACGTCACCGTCCGCAACATCAAGGCGCGCTGTTCGGGCGGACACGGAATCGTCCGGCTGCTCGTCCAGGACGGCATCAAGATGCACCATGTCACGGTTTCAAACGTCGTCGACACGACGGACGTCACGAAAGGCGAGCCGCGCTGCCAGGCGGCGATCCGCATCGGTGACGTCAACTACTGGAGCATCCGCCGCAACGATCTGGGGGAGATGCATCACGTCACGGTCCGCGACGTGGCGTCGGCGGGCCGCGTCGCCGTGTGGATCAAGGGGCCGCTCTGCGATTCGTCCGTAACCGGGATCCGCTGCCTCGCCGGCGGGAAGAAGTACGACGTGACCGCGCCCGTGGCGCGCGTTGATCTAGACCCTAGATAATTTAAACGTGCAAGCGGCACGATCTCCCTTTCGACCTTGCCGTTCTCCAGCGTCCACGCGAGCTCCAGTTCCGCCCCGGAAACGGCCGCTTGAATCAATGCCACGGCTATCGCAAAAAACCAAACGTCGGTTTTCCCCCATTGTGATTTCACCCCCTGTCTTTGCTCCACGGCTACTTCACCGGTTCGATCACGGAACGCTTGGTCACCTTGTGGATGCCGTCGGCCACTATCGTCTCGCCGGCCTTCAGTCCGGACGCCACGAACTGGACATCGCCCTCAGTGACGTCGCGCACTATATACCGGCGCTCCACGGTGCGATCGGCCTTCACCACCCACACGCAGGAACCATGCATGTCCTGCATTACGGCAGACGGCGGGATGGCGATCTTCTTCACCCCCTTGCGGCTCTGGAGCGTCACGCTCACGGTGCCACCTGGCTTGAGGATGTGATTCCTGTTGGGAAAGATCGCGAACACCTGGATCGTATCCGTCTGGCCGTCGGCGGCGTTGTCTACGTATTCCACCTGCCCGTCCTCCATGTAGTCGCGCCCGTCCGCAAGGGTGAGCGCGACGATGCCGTCGGCCTGGAATGCCGCCGACCTGCCGCCGAACATCTCCAGGAACTCGGCGTTGGAGATGGAGAAGCGGACGCGAATGGGGGCTGCCTGGATAAGGGTTACGAGCGTACCCTGCCCTTTTTGCAGATAGTTGCCAGCCGTGTACTGGGTCGTGCCCACCGTTCCGGAAATCGGCGCTTCGATGCGGCAGTGGCGCAAGTCGTCGCGGGCGCTGACGAGATCCGCCTGGGCGGCGGCAAGCGCCGCCCTTGCGCTGTCGCGCGTCGAAAGCGCGTTGTCGACCGCATCAAGCGAAACGGCCCGCGTTCCCACCAGCTTCCGATGCCGCGCGTAGCTCAGCTCGGCATAGCCGAGCGCCGCCTTGCACTCGGCGACCTTGGCCTCGGCGTTCTTTACCGCGGCCTCGTACTTTACCGGATCCAGCCGGTAGAGGAGATCGCCCTTTTTCACTGCCGCGCCATTTTCGAATCCGACCTCAAGGATTTCACCGCTCACCTGGGGGATCACGTTCACCTGCGCCACGGGAACGACACGTCCTGGATATGTCTTCACCCGCTTGTCCACCCCCATCTCCACTTGCGCCACGGGGACCTTCAAGGGCGAGGCAGGAACGGCCGCGGCCCAGGCGAGAACCATAGCGAAAAACAGGCGGAAGGTGGCGTCACGCGGCTTCATGGCTTCATTTCGCCAGTTCGTCCGCAAGCGCGGCGAGTTTCGCTTCGGAGGCAGGGTTGAGCGCACTCGTGATCGTGACCGTGTTCTCGCAGAAGGTGATGCCTTTTGCTTTCTCGAACATGCCCTTCATCACCCGCACCGCCGCCGGAGCCCAGCTGCCGTTCTCTATCAGGCCAACCGTCCGGTTCTGGTAGTTGCGCTCCACGAGGTGCTCGATGAACGTGCGCATGAACGGGAAGATGTCGGCATTGTATGTCGTAGTGGCCAGCACGAGCTTTCCGTAGCGGAACGCGTCCTCCACCGTCTCAGGCATGTCGTCACGCGCAAGGTCGGCCACAGCCACCTTGGGGCAGCCTTTCGCCTTCAGCATTTCGGCGAGCTTGAGCGCCGCCGCCTTCGTGTGGCCGTACACGGACGTGTAGGCGATGCAAACGCCCTCGCTCTCCACGCCGTAGGAGCTCCACGTGGCGTACTGCTTCACCACGTGCGCAATCTCCTCCGGCGCGAGCAGCGCCGGCCCGTGCAGCGGCAGTATCTTCTCGATCGCCAGACCGGCCGCCTTCTTCAGCACGGCCTGCACCTGCGGACCGTACTTGCCCACGATGCCGAAGTAGTAGCGGCGGGCCTCGCAGTCCCAGCCTTCCGGATCCTCCACGTCGTTCGCGCCGAACTTGCCGAAGCCGTCCGCAGAGAACAGCGCCTTCGCAGCCGCGTCGTACGTCATGACCACTTCGGGCCAATGCACCATCGGCGCGGCGACGAACGCCAGCTTGTGCTTGCCGAGATCGAGCGCGTCCCCCTCTTTCACTACGATGCGC
This sequence comes from Verrucomicrobia bacterium UBA3624, assembly GCA_002373695.1. GTDB lineage: Bacteria > Verrucomicrobiota > Kiritimatiellia > RFP12 > UBA1067 > RUG572. Next base: position 125,360 of record DFLH01000012.1, on the reverse strand, counting down.
CTGTCTTCCCATTCCGTGCCGAAGAAGTTCTTCATCATGCGGAACGCCTGCGCCGATGAGACCAGCGTCGCCTGCGGGAAGGTTTCCATGAAATATGCGATGTTGGCCGAATGGTCCGGTTCCATGTGCTGCACTACAAGATAATCCGGCGCCTTGCCGCCCAGGGCGGCCCGCACGTTCGCGATCCACTCCTCGCCGAAACGCGCGTCCACCGTATCCATGACCGCGGTCTTCTCGCCGCCAAGCACCACGTAGCTGTTGTAGGCCATGCCGTTGGGCACTACATACTGGCCTTCGAACAGATCCACATCGTGGTCGTTTACGCCCACATACTTGATTTCATCCGTGATCGTCATTTCTGTTTAACCTTTCCTCTCGTCGCCTCTTCCGGCTTGGAGGGCTATTCTACCATAAAATCCGGAGTCCGGCGCCGTCATCGCTTCGACTTCTCGCCGGAGTGCCATGTGACAAGATGCCAGAAGATGGCGTGGCGCGTACGCCCGTCCGGCTTGTCTGCACACTCCCAGAACGTCCAGAACGGCGACCAGTTGCGGTCGAACCCCTCCGAATGGCGAATGGGATTCAATTCGAGAACGCGCTGGCGCGAAAGTCCGTTCTCGGTGGCCGAGCTCCAGAACGGCCATATGCGCGTGTAGGATGCGACTTCTGTGCGCGAACCGTCCTTCCTCTTCGCAAAACGCCGTTCGCTGGTCCAGAACGGAAAGACCGTAAAGCGCGTTTCGAGCGTCCTTTCCGTCTCCAGCTCCGAATCCTCCACCAGATACCACCCGTAGCGGCGCGTACGTTCTTCGACCTTTTCCTTTCTGACCTTGCCGGCGTACGAGTATCCGTACACGGCCTCGTAGAACGGCCAGACGAAGATACGGTCGCGCACCGGCGAATGCAGCACCTCCACAAGCGGCCAAGGCGTCCGCCACCGCGTGGCGGAATCCGTCCGCGCATGCGAGAAGAACGGCGGAAGCACGAGCGTCTGCTCTTCGCGGGCGCGCCGTATCTGACCGTACAACGGCCAGAACATCCATGACGATCCCGCTCCTGGCGTGTCGCGGTCCTCGCGATAGTCCGCCCACGTCGCAATCGGCCAAAGCAGATACCCGTGCTCCGACTCGCGGCGCGTTGCCGTGCCGTACAGCGGCCAGACGCCCGTGCCGGAACGAGGAGCGTCGCGCCACGTCACAAGTGGCCACAAGACCGCCCGGCTTCGAACATCCTTGACCGTATACGTCTGCCATATCGGCCACAGGACGAACTCCCAGTCGTCCATCAGCAGGAAATGGGGATGCGTCCCGTAGATTGGGAACAGCCCCCAATATCCGCCGTCCTTCCTGTCGCATCCGCTGAACCACAACGGGAAGAAGTTGAAGCTCCAGGCAGGATCGTCTTCACGCGAATCGCCGTATGCGTTGAGGAAGCGCCACCACTCCGCCCCATTGTGGGAATGGAACGTGCCTAGAGGCCACAGGAAATCGTGCACTGCAGTGTCCGTGGCGGGGTCGCGCACCTGCGAATACAACGGGCGTATCGCCCACCACGATGCAGGGCCCGGCTCCGCGCGCCTGTACTCGAAGAAAGGTCCGAAATGCCAGTGCGAGCGCCCGCTTCCGCCAGTCCTCGCTCGCTGAGCCTCGCCATCTGCGGCCATGGCGGACGAAACGCCCGCCATGAAAAGCAGCGCCAGACTGAAAGGCAGGAATCTCACTTCTTTGCCGTGGCCTTCTGGAGCTTCTCCAGCTCTCCCAGATCGTACTTGGAAAGTTCGCTCTGCCGGTTGCGCAACGTCCGCAACGTGGTACGCGCCCGGCCAAGGTCGCCCTTGGCGATCTGCACGCGCGCCAGCGTGATCAGCATGCGCAGGTCGTCGATCTGGTTCTTCTCCTTTGAAAGCGATATCGCCTTGCGTACGCATTTCTCCGCCTCGGCAAGATCCTTGTTCTGGTCGAGGAGGGACGAGCCGAGCGTCTCCCACGCCACGTACAGCTCCGGAGCCGTCTTGACCGCGTCACGCGCGAACTTCTCCGCCTCGTCGTAGCGCTGCAGGCGGCGGAGCACCTCCGCCAGGTCGTTCTGCGCCGCGGCTATCGGCCTCTCCGCTTTGACCGAGAGCCGCAGGAAGGTCTCGGCCATCATATAGTCGCCCTCTTTCAGGCGAAGAGAACCCATCACATAGTTGGCCAGCTTGTTGTTGCGGTCCTGCCGCAGGATCTGGCGGGCGTGCTTCTCGGCGCTCTCGCCATCGTCCATCGCGATGTCGAGGTTCAAGATCATGTCGCCTACGACGTTGATGTCAGGCCGCGACGAAGATGCGACAACGAGGGCGTCGCGCGCCTGCTTCTGGAAGGCGCGTCCCTTGCGCATCCATACCAGCGCGCGTGTCATCTGCACGAAGTAGTCGCGCGGCGAGTCCGCTATCGTCTCCATCTTCGGGAGGATCACATCGTCAAGCTCCTGGAATATCTTCTTCTTGGCGGTCTCGTCCTTGGCCTGGTCTATCTGCTGCAACAGGACTCCGGCAAGGAGCGACCACGCCTGCAGGCTCTTGGGCTGTATGTCCGTAACCTTCTGCAAGGCTAGACGCGCCGCCGCAAGATCGTTGTTCATGAGATGGAGCAGCGCCCAGTCGAAGCCCGACGTCTCCTTGTTCGACGCCGCCTTCACGGCCTTGGCAAGATATCCCTTCGCCTCGTCGAGCGCGCCCTTCTGGAGCGACAGCCGCGTAAGGCCCATCAGCGCGTCGTGGTTGTTGGCATCCTTGGCGAGCACCTGCTTGTAGACTTCGCTGGACTTGTGGGCGAGGTTTCCGCTTGCGTAGATGGCGGCCATCATGTTGAGCAGCCCGGCCTGACGGTCCGCGGGGACGAAGTTGATCGCGCGCTGCACCTGCGCGATGGCGTTGCCCGTCTGCCCGGAACGCGCCCAGGCGTAGCCCATGCGCGCGAAGATCTCCGGCGACCTGATGTAGCCGTAGTAGCGCGAAAGCGACCACAGCAGGTAGCGGCGCTGGGGATCGTCGACGATGGCCTTCAGCTGGCGTTCGATCTCGCTCTTGTGCGCCACGGCCTCCTTCACGCCGGCGCGGGCCATCTCGAACTCGTTGAAGAGTGCGCAGATGTTGTCGCAGTCTATCGTCTTGAGCACAAGCTCGTACAGATCGAACGCGTCGGCGTCCATTCCGAGATCCTGCAGCGCCACGCCAAGGTTGTTCGCGATGAATCCGACGTGGCGGCGCAGCTGGAGGCGCATCGCGTCGACGGGGTTGTCCTCGTCACGGATGGCGCGCGATCCCTTGTTCTTCTCGGAATGCAGGACCGGCTCCATCTTCTTCCAGAAGGCGAGGAAATCCGCCTTGGCCTTGGCGCCATCCACCGACTTGATGTTCTTTGTGCCGCCGAAGAACATGCATTCGGGCACCGGCACCCGCTCGGCCATGTACCAGAAGTCCGGCACGCCGAATATTGCCGTCTGGTTCTCCACCGTCTGGTCGCCGGCGAACCAGTCCTGAAGAAACGGCAGCACGCCAAGCTGTATGGACAGCGCCAGGTTCGCATGGCCGGCCTTCAGGCCCTTCGCCTTCACCAGCTCCGCAAACTCCTTGAGGTAGGCGTCGTCCATGTCGCGATGCAGGCATATGAAGTTCAGTTCCTTGCCGCGTGTGGCCGCGACCGTGCGCAGATGGTCGTCCAGCATGCCGTCGGTGACGATCCACGTCCTGTCGCCCAGCCTGTCGATGATCTCCCCGGCGCATATGTCCGCAAAGGCGCCCCTGTCCCGCGAACAGGCGAAGGCGTTGACGAGCGCCGTAAGCACGAGCAGGCTCGCAAACGCGCCGGCCGCGAACGGCGCCACCTTGCGGCCGATGACGATGACCGGCTCGACCTTGTCGAACTCCACCGCCGGAAGCGGTATGCGCGCCAGCAGGTACCAGTACGCGGCCAGATAGCCGCAGACCGCCGCCACCAGCGTCGATGTCGCAACCGGCGATATGCCGAACGGACGCAGCACGCTTTCAGGGGAAAGCGGCGTGGCCGTGGCAATGATCATCAGTATCGTTATCGCCGTATGGAACACGTACTGGCTCCACGTACGTTCGTTGTTGAGGCCCCGCACCGCGGCAAAACCGCATGCCACGAACGGCAGCACGGCAAGCACGAAGATGTAGAGCCAGCCGGGCCTGGTGAACCACAGCCGCATCTCGTGCGTGAACGAGGTCCAGTTCTTCTGCCATACGACGCTCGCCCCGTCGTAACCGCCCGCGGCGGCCTCTGGCAGGCGAAGATAGTCTCCGGCCACGCTGTTCATGAACAGGATGTAGCAGATCGTACCGGCTGCGAGGAATATGCCGACAGGCAGGTAGAACTTCCGCCCGGCCTTCACGGAAACCACCACCAGAAGGAACAGATACATCGGCATCAAGGGCAGGAAGATCACGCTTTCCACCAGCCCCGCCGCAGCCCCGGCCGCGATGACGAGCGAGAAGAACGGCAGCAGCTTCGGCCAGCGCAGCGCCGGCATGTATAGGGCGAAGACGAGCAGGGCGAGAAACACGTCGAACAGACGATACTCGAGATGCGTGGACGGCTGCCATATGGCCGTGGAGAAGATGAAGGTGAACGCCGCCACCAGACCAGCCAGGACTGAACAGCCGCGAGCCAGCTTGAGCGCATCCTCCTGGTCGATCGTGTTGTAGACGAAGAATCCGACAAGTCCGCACAGAAGCCCCGCCGAGAGGACGCCGCACACCAGCGAAACGAGATTCATCCGGATGGCCATCGTAGTCGGCCATGAAGCACCTCCCACCGCCTTCACTATGCCGCCCCAGATGGGGTGCAACGGCGCTTCTAGCGCATCCAGCCCCATCCACTGCGTGAAGAGGTGCGCCGATTCGCCAGGAAACACATACCCCGCCAGCGTCAGGGAATAAATGACAAGCGCGACAAGCGACGCGCCTATCGAACACAGCCACAACCGCATGCCGAGACCGCGTTCCACCATATTGTTGTCTGCCATGATGCCATCCTTTCACAAGAGACTTGTAAGCAACCGTTTTCATTATACATAAAATTGAGCATGTGGGATAGTCAGAAATATGGTACAATTCTCGCGTTCCCCGGCAAGGCGCCGGGCAACTCGTATAAAGCAATGTACTGAAAGGTTCAAAAAATGAAGAAGATTATCGCTGTGGCGCTCGTCGCCGCTTCCGTCCTGGTGATGACGGGCTGCCAGAAGGAAGAGGAGAACCCTGGCGCCGCCGCGCTCAGCGCGCTCAAGAGCGATGCCGACAAGGCCGCCAAGGATGCGAAGAAGGCCGCCGACGCCGCGGCAACCGAGGCGAAGAAGGCCGCCGACGCCGCAGCCGCTGAAGCCAAGAAGGCCGCAAAGTAGTCTGTTGCGATTTCGCAACAACCATAGAAAGACCGCCGGATCCCCAAAAGGGCCGGCGGTCTTTCTTTCTGCATGTCCGTGCGAAATCAGGCCTCGGGCTTGGTCTTCTTCAGACCAAGGCCACGGTCGCCTTCCTTCCAATCACCGCGCTTCTGCAGCAGGTTGACGCGTTCGAAACGCTTGAGAACGTTGCGCTTGGACGTGATCTTGCTCGATCCCTTCAGACTGCGATGCTGACTCATTTCTTCTTCTCCTGTTCGAAAATTGAGTTGGTATTATATCATAATATCCGCCTTGACGGAATACCACTTTTGAATTTTGTTTCAACCCGTCAAAGCGACATGTCGAGACGGATGCCGCCGCTGCCGGGTTCTATGCGATATCCGTCGCGCAACGGCTCTACACGCCCTTCGCATCCAACCGAGTATTCATACCCCTTGAACGTCAATCCGATGCGTCCGCACGAGAAAGTATGCGCCGCGCGCCACTCGGGACGCATCTTGATTTCCAGCGGGGTTCCGCGCACGACAATGCCGGACTGGTCGAAAAGTACCGTCGCCTTCAATCCGTCAGCATAGAAGCATTCCACTTCAAGTCCTTCGCCACCGTTCGGCCGCACAAGCATTCCTATCGCCTCGCCCTTGAATTCGAGCATGCCGGAAGCCCCGTTCGTCCCGAACATGTACGCATCCACCACAGGCGGCGTGAATATCAGCTCGTTCCAGTTCGTCGTGGCCGCGCATAGATGGTCCTCCGCGAAGTCGTCGCACATCTTGTGTATGTCGCGGATGAAGAACCGGTTCGAATCCTGATACAGGTTGGCCCTGTAGTTCTTGCAGTTGTACCATACGCTCCGCCGGCCCTTCCCCATCCAATCCTCGAGGGCCACCTGGGTCTGCGGACAGTTCTCCGGATGGTCGGCCGCGAAGCGCCGCCCTGTCTCGCCGAGGGTCTCCGCCTCGATGAGTCCGGCATCGACATGGCGCCTTATCGCCGCAGCCTGGGCCGGATACCCGATGTCCACGCCAAATTCCCTCCAACCGAAGCTATTCTCCTGGCCAGCCTGCATGTAGGAGAGATTCAGCATCCCCCGCCTGTCCGCATACGTCCTGAAATACCAGTCCACCATGTACGGATTGCGTCCCATGCCGGCAGGTTCCAGCGTCACGACGTGCCCGCGCAACTTTCCGGTTCGCGAATCGCGGAACTTGAATCCATGTCCGTAGTTGTATATCGGGTCTGGCGTGAGCATCCTGAAGACGGGAACGCGTATCCCGTTAGCCATGTCTCTTGCCGCCGAAAGCATGTTCTTCCGGGACGGATAGTAGGCCCCGTTCGAGTAGCCTCCGCGCAGGCCGTACGCGTCCGTGTTGTCCTGCTCCCGGCAGATGCAAACGGCGGATATCCCGTATTTGTCCTTCATGTATCCTATGGACCAGGCGTCCATTATCCACGATCCGGCGCTTTCCGGCACATGGCCGAATTTTTCCCTGAAAAGCCGGAACAGTTCGTCTATCAGCTTCGCACGGTCGGGGGGATCGTAGGCCTCGAGGAAACCGGGGACGACCCGGTAGTCCCAATCCCAGCCTTCCTGGCCACGCCATTCTATTCCAACGGCATCGCATAGCGGCCTGACGATTTCGATCCATACGCCGTACTCCGTCTTCTGCGGGTCTGCAGTGCGCGCGACGGACATGATATCGTCGCGCAGCATCGCATCGTACTGCAACAGTATCGTGTTGGGAAGTCCATGGCGCGTGTTGCACTCGATCTCCTTCGCGAGGGGCGTGACAAGATCCATGGGCCTGCGCGGTTCGCAGCCTCTCACGAAATTCACCACATTTACAACCGCGCGCGCCTGCGGTTTCGCCGAGGGCGCGACGTCAGCGGCGCATGCCGCGAACGCGCACGCCGCCACCGCAACGGCGCGCACCGTTTTCATGTTTCTCATCCGCAAGCCTCCCCCGTCGTCAGTGGAACAGGATCACCATCCCGTAATTCGGCACTTCCAGCGAACCCTCTCCAGACAGATAACCAGGATGAGTCTTCGCGGACACGACGCCGCTCACGGACTTTCCTCCAAGCTTCAGGCGCGAGATCCTGCCCGTGCCAGTGAAGTCGAGCCGCAGGGTCGCGCCCGACGCGATATCAAGCGACAGCTTGTCAGGCACGTCGGGCACGTCTGCCGTGACGTATTCGCGGCGGAAGTCCACGTCATCGATGAACGACGTCTTGTCGGCAGTGGCCTGTCCTGCGAAAATCAGCCTGTACGTGCCCGCAGCCGGTACGTTCACGCACCACGTGTACTCGTTGAAGTTCGTGTACACTGGCGTGAAGAGCGCGATGCGGTTGGTCGCAGCCGGGCTTGCCCCCATGTCCACAAGGTCGATCCCCACCGGATTCTGCCCGGTGGCGTCGATGTTAGTGCCGCCTGTGTACTGGCGCGAGCGCGCCGCGACGCGCAGACGGTGCATCCCGGGCTCTACGACCGTCACGTCCTGGTATATGGCGCCGGTTTTCTGCAACCGTCCGCAATAGGATCCTGTAGCTCTGTTCGGCCCCCATGCGGCGACGTTGCCAATGTAGCCGTGACGCACTCCGCCAACGTATTTCCAGCTGGAGGAATTCGCCTCGAAGCTGCCGTCGGCCACGAGGTTTCCGACCCGCTCGAGGCGCACGTTGTCCAGCACGAGATGTCCCTGCGCTCCGGAGTTGAGCACCGGCGCGAGCGTGAGCGTAACCGCCGTGGAGCCGTCTGCGGTGAACGGGTTCGGCAAAACGCAGTCCGTCATGAAGTAGACGTCGTCCAAGGAAGCCTTACCGAGATCCACGGCCGAACCGCCGTCCGGGACGATAGTACCGGCCAGCCCCATCTTCTTCGATGCGTTTGAATCTGTAATACGCAGCGCGGCGTCGACGGCCACGCGGTAAGTGCCAGCCGGAGGCACCCAGGAAACCGATGCCGCGCACCCGTACGAAATGTAGAGCTGGACGAGGCTTCCGTCGCCGCCTGCGGAATCGACATACCTTCCCGCGTGGTTCAGGGAGCTGTCCCACTCGCCTATGGAGTTGACGTTTGCGCCGAACGCGCCGGCGAATTTGGGCGTGGTCGTCGAGGTGTCGCCCTGCACAAGCGTCCAGTCGCCCAGCGCATCGCGACCGCAGTACGTGCCGTTCGGCTTGTAGTAGTAGAACAGGTTGTTGTACTCGCGAGAGGCGAACTTTGCGGTGTCGGTCACGAAGTTCTCGAATGCCCCATTGGGAACCGCCGCCAGATCCTCATCGTCGGCAAGCACCAGATGGACGTCGTCGATCATGGTACAACGGTCGATTCCGGCCTCTGTGGACTTAAACCACAGCTGCCAGCCGTCACCGGCCTCGAACTCCGGTGTCAGGAACGAATAGCGGTGATACCTGCCGTCGATATAGGGAATCACAAATGAAGAGATTTCCGTGAGCGAGTCGGAAGACTTGCCCATCGCCAGCGTGAACACGTGGGCCGGGCCGTTCGCGTTCTGGCGGCAGCTCGCAAGGAACGTCAGCTTGTAGCGCCCGTTCTTCGGGAGCGATACGTACGCCCATGCCGACGCGTCCTGCTTTATCCCAAGAGCCACGTCTCCAGCGGGACTGGTGTTGGGAATGCCCCATGTGGCGTTGTTGCGTCCCCCCGGGACGCTCTGGTTGTACGTGAAGACCGCGCCGGACCGGCCACTCGCCGTCACATGGTGCCATCCCTCGTACGACCCGCCGTTCTGGAAATCCTTGCCTTGGACCGTGGCACTCTTGCCGTACTCGAAACTGTAGTTGCCGTCGGCGATGGTGGCTTCACGGGAAGCATGATTGTCCGGAGAGCCGAAAGCGTCCGCTACGGGCGATTCCAGGACAAGTTCGCCAGACGCGACCGCGAGATTCGTCACGGATGAAGGAATCTCGCGAAGGCGCACCGTTCCGCCGCCCGAGATCGTCGCCGATCCGGCGCCGGCCGACATCGTGGAGGAATAGACGGGTCCCCCGATGGCAGCGTCGAGACGAGCCTGCTCCGTCTTGCCGCCAGTCGCCGCGAGCGCCTCGCCTTCGGCAAGGCTGTACGGGAATGACGAGCGGATCGCCAACGATCCGGCGGCAACCCTGAAGTCGCCGCTGAACTCCGCCGACGGGTTGAGGCCGAGATCGATCGAATCCCCGCCCGTTTTCAGGATCCGGCCCGCGCCAGTCCAGCTCGTCGAGACATCTTCGGCGCCCGACACGGCAAGGACGGTGCCGGAGGCTGTGGCGACCTTCACCGATCCAGCCCTCGTCACGCCCGTCCATTTCTCGCGGAGAAACGCCTCCACCATCGCGCGCTGTTCTCCGGTGAGAGCCGTCTCGAACGCGATTATCTCGAAAACGTATTCGCCGCCGGCTCTGAGCTCGCCTGCTCCAGTCCTGAAATACGTGCTCGCGGGGGAAGGTATCGCACCCGAGGAGAGTCCCGTGTAGCCGCGATCGTTGAAGATGTTCTCCCAGAGTCCGGCACCTGCGAGCAGCTCCACGTCGAACACGCAAAGTCCTGACGGAAGTCCCTGGTGGAAAGGATCGATCTCACTGCCGTTCACATAGGAACGCGAAGAGCGGATCGGCCCCACGCTGTATGGAAGATTCCACAGGACGGTGTGATAGCCCGCGGCCGAGTATGGGACGAATGCGACGCCTGCATCGCTGGCGTCCTTGACATTCACGCCCAGAATCGTCCCGAGGCCGGTCTCCGTGGTGACCGCCTGCACGACGAATATGTTGGCGACTTTTATGGATGCCTGGCCCCCTGATGCGGTGACCAGGTTCATCCACGTCCCGCTCTTGTATCCGTTGAAATATATTCCCTGCGCACCGTCAAGCGTCGTGTAGACGGGATACAGGGCGGATTCCTCCAACGACAGCCCCTCTATGAGGGCGGCCATGGTGTTCGTTATCGCGCGCGAATAGGAATAGCCGTTCTCGGCATCTCCCGTTTCGCGCGTGTCCAGCCATTCGTAGACGGTCGTGCCGTTTCGAAGCACGGAACCGGAGTCCGATGCGTCGAGATGCAGGGTCGCGGCGGCCAGTATCCCGGCCACGCCGGAATACGTGCGCGATGCGGGGGCCGCCGTGCGGCTGACGGTGGCCGTGCCTTCCGCCACCTCCAGTCCAACCGTCCAGTCCTGCGCGAACGCGCCGGTCTCGAAGACGAGATTCGCCGGGCCATGCTTCACCAGGGTTCCGCGAGGGGCAACCACTGCCGTATCCGCTTGCGTGGCTTCCTCAAGCGCTTCGACGAATCTGCGCTCGCCGGTGCCTACCGCCATGTCTGCGACCAAAACGGCATGTACGGCCGCCGATAATGCGAGAATGACCATCTTCTGTTTCATGTTTGCGTCCCCGTCTGCGTTTCTTGGTGTTGTGTTCAAATTCAGCCGTCACCGTCCTGCACCCACAAGGGCGTTCCGCCTTCACGTGCGCTGAAGCTCCTGAGCGCGTATGGCGGAAGTTCCAGCGTTTCACGCCGGGCGGCCTTGCGCCCGCTTGGCAGCTCCTCTGCTCCCTCCGGCATGTCCAGCGTCGCAAGCTGTTTCGTCTTCGACACGTTGACGATGTAGAACCAGCTTTTGCCGTCGTAATCCGCCCGTCTGATGCGCAGGGAAGGATTGCCGCACGGCAGGGTCTTCATCACTAGCGGCGGCAGGGAGCGGAACGCCTGCGCGAATGGCGCCAGAACGTCTTCCATCCCATACGTGCCTATCAGGTATCCGCCTTTGGAGAGCACGAGCTTGTCGCCGTGCATTAGAGCCTCCGCAAAATGCGCCATGGCGTATTCGCCTGCGTAGTTCAGGGTGGAGACCCTCCAGTCGTGTTCGTCCAGGTCGCGCCCCGGGCCGGCAAGCGCGTCCCCGCCGCCCGTGTTGCGGGATGAATTCCCTACCGCGTCTTCCCAATAGCGATCATGCTGATGCGCGGCAGGCCATGCCGCCCCGCGCGTGAAGTCCCAGAACGGCTCTGCGAGATGCATCGTGCGCTGGTATTCCCTGTTCTCCTCCGTGCGCAGGTACCACAGGGAACCGTCCGTAGTCCTGTAGTCCGCCGGCAGCGTGGTCTGGCCGAGAATGACGTTCTTCGCCTCGCGCGCGATGCGCAACGCGTCCAATCCGCCTTCAAGCGCGGTGCGGCGCATGTAGTCGCGGTCGCGAAAGCCGTCCATGGATGCGTCTATCACGCAGATGTCGTTGATCCACAATTTCAGGTCCTTCCGCGCAGCGGCGAGCTTTGCGGCCATGTCTATCCAGAAGCCGGTGCACACGTCGCAACGCCACTTTATCCAACGTTCCCTTTCGTTGGCGAGAAGCCATTCGGCATAGAGGCGGCCGCGCGCCGGATCCTTGCGGTCCACTGGCACTTTCACGCCAGTGGCCTTCTCGAACGACTCGATGCAGTAGTCGTTGTATCCCCCTTCAAGATTGCCGAACCAGGCGATGCTGGAATACTTGAGATGCAGCCCGACGCCCTTGAACGAAGGATGTCTCGCCCCTTGTCCGACCAGAATGTCCAGCAGCCGGGAATAGTACGCCTGCACCACGGGATGGGCGATGTTGTATTCGGCGGGTCCTAGCGTGATATGGCATTTCGGGAGGCCGTTTGACGAGATGGAGACGGGGGTTGCGTGTATCGCGCCAGACTCGATGTTGGCGAGGGTGAACCAGTCCGGATCCGGCAGGTAAAGCGAATTCTGGTTTATCAGCGGCATCACGCCGAGCCCCTCGCGGTCGAATCGCTCGTAGAACGCCGAAAGGAAGTCGGGCGCGTGGCGCCGCGGATTGTACGACCTCCCGATGAGGCCGTCGTACCAGACCGCAGGATACGCGAAGAGGTTCTGACCGGTGTATTTCATCGTGGCCGCGAGCCGGTCGGCCATGTCGATCGCCGCCTCTGGCGTGGCGCCCTCGTCCGCGACGCTGAAGTCGTAGTTGACGGCCGCATCCTCGTAGTAGAGCGCCATCGTCCTGCCCCACCCGTCCCTCTTGGCAGGCTCCTTCATCGCTGCCGCAGGCAGCGAAGCGGAGTCCACCCGGTAGAGCCGCACGGCAGACAGCGCCGCCGCCCCGCCGTCGCGCGCGGTCATCGCCACGAACGCGAGCCGACGGCTCGGACGCGTCCAGTATACGCACCGGTGCGTACGTATCCTGCCGGATACGGGGATGTCGTCGCCCGTCAGCACTCCTACCTGCATCGCATAGTCGTTCTTGTATCCGCCGGCCTCTTGCACTATCAAGTCCATCGTCCTCTTCCTGTCGTCGGGATAGTCGAATTCAAAAACATGCAGGGGAGCCTTGTCGTCTATGTCGAAAGTGACGGCGAACCGGTCTCCGCGCTTGTCGCCAGCCTCGACGTATGCCGTGCCGCCAAGGTTCCCGATACGCGCCGGACCGCAGGCGCGAAAGGCGGGATCGGGAGGAAGGCCGTCGAATCTCCACTCGCGCACGAGCGTCGTCTTTCCGGGGACGCCCGGCGTCTCGAGCGGAGAAGCCTCGTACGGGTTTGCGCCGCGCGTCGCCGACATGCCGGCGTAGTCCGGCGAACTCTCATGGTATGCCCTGCCACCGGCCTCCGCGCGCAGACGCCTTGCCCCAGATGCACCTAGCGGGGCGGAGTATATCCTCAGATCGTCTATCCATCCGTCGAACGCGCCATGTCCGGCGGACGACCCCACGAAGAACCTGTCGAAGAGGCCCGGTTTGTCCGCAAGCGGGTATGTGTAGTCCTCCCGGACACGTTTCATGGGCTTGTGCCCGCCCGTGCCGCCTGGCACGGTGACGCCGTCGACATGCAACCTCGGCCCCCATGCCCGATCCCAGTCGAATACCACATGGTGCCACGCGTCGTCACGCGGAAGCGCGCGCGCGGCGGAAAGGTCTCCCGCGTTGGAGTTGTCGCCCCTGATCCTGTCTCCGGTCCACAGCCAAAAGTAGAGCGATCCCGTGCCGATGCGGGAACCAAACGGCCCGGGGGTGGAGAACAGCCAGGCGTTTGCCTTCGAGGCCAGGCTTTCGGGAGATCGTCTTATCCACATGGAAACCGCGCCTCTCTCGGGCGCCACGTTGCCGGGAAGCGCATATGCGATGGCGCTTGCCGATGCGGGGGAGAAACGCGCGGCGCCGCCAAAAAGGCCTTTCTCGAAGGTCACTTTTGAAACGGTCACGGGGTTGGGCGAGCCCTTTGCGAAATCCGCTGTCGCGGACGAGTCGAAGCTTGCGCGGAAAAGGAGCTGCGGCTCGGCCACACACGTCGCCGAAACCATGCATGCGATACGGTAAAGGGATGTCAAACGCATACGCCTCTCAATCCTCCACCCTTGTCGAACCCCTTGGCAGGCTGCAGGTGATGTCCAGGCCGCCGTCCGGCTTTCTTCGCCACTCTACGTAGATAGTGCCCGTTCCCACGCCTAGCGCTCCTCTTGCCCATGTCACGTCGCACAGAGGATGCGGGGCTACGATCACCCTGTCTCCGCCTACGGCTCCAGGCGCGAGGCGTACGCCAAGCACGTACTTCGTCAGCCAAGCGTCCACATGCCCGAACATCGGATGGTCGAAGGAGTGTATCGGTTTGGGATCCGACCAGCGCTCCCATAGAGTCGTGGCGCCGTTGCGCTCCATGTGAAGCCAGCCGGGGAAGTCCTCGCGAGAGACCACGGCCGCAGCCTCTTGCCACAATCCGTTGGCGGCGAGTTCCTCGAGCAGGAAATTCGTGCACTGCAAACCTGTGGAAAGCGCGTTGCCGCGCACGTGCACCGCTTTGGCCAGAAGGGCTGACGCGCGGGCGCGCTCGCCCGGCAGAAAGAGTCCGTACCTGAGCGCCATCGCCTGCCCGCCCTGCGTCAGGCGCTCGCCGGCCTGTCCGTCTCTTACATGCCGCATTCGGAAATCATTTCGCGCCTTGTCTGCCTTGCGTCCCCATTCCGCAGACTCCATTTCCCTGCCCAGACGTTTCGCAAAAACGGACAGCATGTCCAGATAGCGCGCGAAATTGGCCTGCGCACTCATGGCATCGTCCATTTTATCAAGCGCAAGATGGTCGCCGATGCAGCACGGAATCGCTCCGTCGGGGAAACGCTCCTCCAGCAGCCGAGCGTATCTGGCCATGGCAGGATACGCCTCCGCCATCGTCCCCGCGTCTCCATAGTAGGTGTAGAGCAAGTCGGCAAGGACGGGCACTCCCATGGCCCAGCCGATGCCGCCGGAGCGTCCGCCGTATCCGCCGTCGTTGATTCCGATGTAAGGCGCCGTGTCCGTGAACCATCCGTCGCCGCGCGCCTCGTCCAGGTTGTCGCGTACCACCTTGCGGTAGAACCCGCGCATGTCGAAGTTGCAGATGAACGATTCCGCCGACGCCGCCACATCCGCTCCGTATCCGTATTTCTCTCGGGCAGGGCAGTCGCTCTGCAGGCTCATCATGTTGTTGAGAAACGTACGGCGGCAGATCCGGTGGATCGCGTTCAGCCGGGGGTTGGAGCACTCGAAGGTTCCGGTCTCCGCGACGGCAGAACTCATTTCCACCTGCATGAAATCGTCAGGCAAAGGCTTTTCGGGCAATCCAGACACCTCCGCGTACCTGAACCCGTGGAATGTGAAGCGCGGTTCGAACACGAACTCCTCTGGACCTGCCGCAATGACGGAGTCGACCTGCTCGGCGTACGGGATCTGTCCGTAGCATGAGCTTCTCGCGTAGAGCGCGCCGTTGGTGAGCGCCTCCCCCAGGCGGAAAGACACCGACTTCCCAGTCCCGACGCCTCGCAGACGGGCGCGCACGACCCCCGTGCGGTTCTCGCCGAAATCCACAAGCCACGTGCCCGTACGCACGGGCGCGACTGATTTCGCCGAATGGATTCCCCGTACCGTCACCGGGGGCGCGTCGTTGCGCTCGATCTTCCCGGAAGCTCCGTCCACGACCCTTGCACGGGTCCAGTTTCTGTCGGAGAGACGCATGTCGCGCCGTTCTCCCATGTATACCGAATTGTACACCACGTCGCCTTCGGCAGCCTCCCACTTGCCGTCTCCCGAGACGATGCTATCGACGTATCCGTCGGCGTATTCGATCCTTGCCAGCACCTTCACGCACGGATCTCCCACCGCAAGCGTACGGCGCATCCTAAGTCCGAAGTTCTCGAGCGGATACGGATTCCGCCATCCGTTTCCAAGCGCGATCTCCATGCGGTTCGTGCCAATGGAGACATGCCGCGTGAAGTCGAACGTTTCGGAAAGGATGCGCTCCCGGTACGGCGTCCACTGGGTGAGGGCACTTGACGTGAGCCTCGTTCCATTTACCGTGAGGTCGAAGAAGCCGAGCGCCGCTATTTCAACGGTGGCGCGCGAAACCGGCTTCCGCACATGAAAGCTCCGCCCAAGAACCGGATTGCGCCGCGGAACGAACGTGTCCATCCCGCCGTCGCCCTGCTGCGTAACGCCCGTAATCCATTCGGCGCACCCTATCTCGACGCCCGCAAACGTTCCCGTCGCCCAGATTGCCGCCAGTGCGGCCGCCGCAAGACATGCAGGAAACCTCATGCCACCCCGCCTTTTTCACACGTGGAGGAAAGTGGCATGGCCGTCAGAGGTTCGCCGCCGTCCAGAATCGCGATGCCAGGCAGACCGGTTTCGAATCCTTGCCGCCGCAGACACATCCCGGTTCGCACAAACGGATCGCCGTCTGCCCCCAGACCACGGTTGGACGATGGCACGGTACTGGCATTCGCCGAAAAAAGCATGTGCTCACGACAACGCATGCCGCGAGTATACCACACCGATCGCAGCGAGGTCAACTGCCGCAATCACAAGCTCCGCCATGTCGCGCACTGAGGTTTTCGCCCGGGGAATCTGCACCCCCGCCCGAAAAAATCACTTCCCTACGCCCAGCTTGTTGAGCCTGTAGTTCATCATGCGCGGCGACACGCCAAGCTCCCGGCCCGCAGCGCTGCGATTGCCACCGTGGCGCAGAAGCGCATCTTCCAGAATTCGCTTCTCGAACGCCGCCAGCTGATCCTCCAGGGTCAGCGTGGAATCGGGACGATAAGGATCCTCCGCAAATTCCGGCGCCTGCAGAGACGGCGGCAGGTTGTAGCCGTGAATGCAATCGTCCGTCGCCGTGAGAACCGCCCGCTCTATGCAGTTTTCAAGCTCGCGCACGTTTCCAGGCCATGCGTACGACTGCAGCATGCTTGCCGCAGGCGGAGAGATGCGCGTGACCTGCTTGCCGTATTTCACGTTCATCTTGGCAAGGAAATGTTCGGCCAGCAGCACGATGTCCCCTGTCCTCCTGGAAAGATCCGGCATCGCGATCGGAAATACCGACAGGCGATAGTAGAGGTCTTCGCGGAAGAGCTTCTTCGCCATCATCTCTTCGAGGTTGCGGCTTGTCGCGGCAATGAACCGCACGTTGGAATGAAGTTCCTCGTTCGACCCGATGCGCGAAAACGTCCGCTCCTGAAGAAAACGCAGCAGCTTGATCTGTATGGGGATGGACAGGTCGCCGATCTCATCAAGAAACAACGTCCCGCCATCTGCCGCTTCAGCACGCCCGATTCGCCTCTGCGCCGCTCCCGTGAATGCGCCCTTTTCATGCCCGAACAGTTCCGATTCCACAAGCGATTCCGGCAATGCCGCGCAGTTCAACGTCACAAACGGCTTGCCGCGACGAGACGACAGGCTCTGTATCGCACGGGCCACAAGTTCCTTGCCCGTGCCGCTGGCGCCGCGGATCAACACGGTCGCCTCGCTCGGCGCCACCTGCCGTATCTGCTCGTACACCGCGCGCATTTCGCGGCAATTCCCGACGAGATCGCCGGGATTGTTCACCAGCATGTCGCGCAACTTCCGGTTCTCTTCAAGGAGCGCCTGCCGTTCCGCAAGCTCCTCACGGCATACCGATGCGGCTTCCGCCGTGATGTTCGCGATGATCTCCAGCAATGCCACGTCGCGCGCCAGATCGTCGGCAACCCCCGATTCGTTCAACCTGTCGATGGAGAGCGTTCCTATCACCTGGCCAAGATGGACGAGCGGCACGCATATGAACGCTATGCGCCGGCCGTCCTTGCGCGCCCCGGTCCTGTTTAGAAATCTCCTGTCGACATGTATGTCGGGCACAATTTCACTTTTACCAGTCTGTGCCACATGTCCCGTCACCCCTTCGCCAATATGGTACCGGCCAAGCGCCCGCTCGTCCGCATCCAGCCCTCGCGAAGCTTCTATCCGCAACTCGTCACCCTCAAGCAAGGTGACCGTGCCACGCAACATCCCCATGCGCTGCTCGAGAATGTCAAGAACCTTCTCCAGCAATGCCCTTACATTGCGCTCTCGCACTATGACAGAACTGATCTCCTGCAAAACAGGAATCTCTGACGACAACTTCACTACCATGGTCAATAGTGTAGCAAATATTCACACGCATGGCAATGTCATGTAAAAACAGGCGTCCCGTCAACTGTAAAATGTAAATACCCGACACATCACGGCGCTACCGGCCGCCGGTTGCCGGCAAGAAATGCGCGAATCCATGATTGTTCGCGGCGGCGCATGCGGGTGTAGTCCGCAGGCTCATGGTCGTCAGCGCCAGAAAGATGATCCATTCCATGGGCGATATAGAGGAGCAGTTCCTTTGCCAAACTCCATCCTGCATGTCTGGGCGCAGCACGGCATGCCTGGTCGGTATTGACGAAAAGTTCGCCGTACAAGCCTGGCGGTTCGGGAGGTATGGAATCGTACGCCTGCGTGATCACATCTGTGGCGCCTGGAGTGCCCATTATAGCCTGGTGCATCGCCGCCGATTCTGCATCCCTCACAAGGTGCACCACGACTTCATGCCATACGCCCCCCACCCGCCGGCGGGAACGGTCGGCGAAGAAACGCGCCGCCGTTTTCACGTCAGAACGGCATATCCCGAAAACGCCAGGCAGCGTACCTGCAACATCTATATGCACGACAATATCTCCCGTGCCGCATTGCCAATGGCATCGCCATCCGACTTCAAATGCGCCATCGTCCTGTCTAGCGAGACGGCGGCCTTCTCGCGGGCAGCGGAATCCGACAGCCACAATCCGATCCACGACGCTACGGCTTCCGGCGTGAATGCCTCCTGCAGAAGTTCCGGCATCGGCGGCGGCGTACCGGTCTTCTCCGCTATGACATTTGCAAGCCCTATGTGCTTTACGCCCTTGATTGCATGCCGCGCAAACCAAGCGAGCAACGGGGATACGGCATAGACCAGAACAGTCGGGCAACGCGCAAGCGCCGCCTCCAAGGTCGCCGTTCCGCTCGCCACAGCCGCGCAGTCGGCCTGGCGCAATATTTCGCGCGCCCTTCCACGAACGATCTCGATGCGGAACTCGTCCGGCGGAGGAATGGCACGCACGAGACGTTCGATTTCAGCATGCGCCCTGCCGTTTGCCGCCGGAATCAATATCGAGACGTCTTTCATGCACACGGCGTCATTGGCGGCAAGCATATGGAGCGCAGACAGCAGCCGCGGCAGGATGCGCCGGATTTCGCCCAGTCGCGATCCTGGCAGAAGCGCCACCGTCATCGGCCGGCCGTCCTGTCCTGCAGGACGCGCCCCCTGATGCGATTCGGCCGCGAACACATCCACGAGCGGATGGCCTATGAAACGCGCACAAAGGCCTGTCCCGTGGAACAGATGCGGTTCGAACGGAAAGAAACACAACAGCTTGGTAAGTGCAGCGGCGACTTTCGGAATGCGACCTTGATGCCATGCCCATACCTGCGGGCAGACAAGATGCACGGCGGGAATGCCGAGCGATTTCGCGTAGGCGGCCAGTTTAAGGTTGAGACCCGGGTAGTCCACCGTCACTACGGCTTCAGGCTTCCATTCGCGTATCACGCGCTTCATCGTGCGAGCCACGCCAAGGAAGAAGAACAGCCGCTGCAAGACGGGCCAGAAACCCATCACTGCGAGATCGGCCGTCTTGAAACCTTCGCTCTGGTAGCCGCGGAATTCCATCACCGCATCAGGTGACGCCGCCTGAAGCGCGTCCTTCAGCCGTTCCGCGTATATCAGGCCAGACTCCTCGCCGGCAAGCACGAGTATTCTTCTTGCGTAGTGCTCCACGTTTTCACCTCGCGGCCCATTATACCAAATCCGCGTCCGCATCATGCCGCACGACCGCCAAAGGACGCTCGCGGGAGGACTGGCCAGCAAATCGGGAATGTGGTAGCATAAACCCCATGGACAGACCGGACAACACGTTGCGCACGACCAGGGCGATCGTCTCGCTGGGCAGCAATATCGAGCCGCGGACGAAACGGCTCGCGGATGCCGTTGCGGCATTGGCAAACATTCCGCTAACGCGCGTGGTGAAGGTCAGCACGTGCCGCGAAACGGAACCGGTGGACGTGCCTGAAGAGTTCCGCGGACAAATGTTCGTCAACCAGATCGCCGTCTGCGAGACAGCGCTGGAGGCTCATGATTTCCTGCACCATCTGCAAGCCATAGAGACCGAACAGGGGCGGACGCGCGGCCCGGTGCGCAACACGCCGCGCACCATCGATCTGGACCTGATCGCTTTCGGCACGCTCGTCGTCGCCGATGCCGAACTGACGCTCCCGCATCCGCGCGCGCGACAGCGGGCGTTCGTATTGGAACCCTTGTCCGAAGTGCTTCCGGAATTCAAGTGGCCGGATTCTCAGAACGATATGGTCGGATCCAACGGATAGCGCCCGAACTTCTCGCCATAGACCGCGAGTCCGCGTCCGTCGGACTCCAGCCGAATCGCCAGTTTTCCGTCCTCGCTCCGGGCAACGGCCTCCGGGGATATGTCAACCTCGACGAGATAGCCGTAGCTGCCCGCCTCGTTGAGAGTCCTGTCTCGTGGCTGGGAGAACCACGAAAGGATGCCGCGATGGTCGGCTGGATCGTCTGGCAATTCCACGATCTTCGCCAACATGCCGTTCGCGTATACCTTCACCGCGCCTGGCCACTTTTCCGCGCACGACATGGGATAGGAGTTGGGATTCTTCGAACGGTCGGCGAAACCGCCGCCCAGCATGCAGTCGAGATCGCGCACCCCCTTGTCGATATCCTTTGAATCCTTGGCGTTGAGACGTTTGGCGGAAACCTCCGCGCGGAAAGTCACAGGCCGCCCCGCCGGAACGCCATCGAACACGTATTCGAAGAACCCTTTCCCCGCGCCGTTCACCTTGAGGCCGTCAAGCACGTTCCACTGCTTCTGCGACCATTTCGCCCGCGAGAATGCAGATGGGGCCAGGGACATCGCGTTGGAAGGCTTCGCTCCTCGCGTCACGAAACATGCGAAATTGCGGGCGACGACCGCACCGTCCTCGTTGGAGAGCGAGAAGCATATGGTGCCGCAAGCCGTCTCGTTCGGCAGCTTTACCGGCACGTCGGCAAGACGTCCGTTCTGCCATGATGCCACCTTGAATCCGTCCACCTGCACCGGATCCAGCTCCTTCAGCCTGCCGGCCGCGCTCCAGTAGCGCACCTGATGGGACAAAGCCAACCTCCTGCCGGAATAGCGTTCCGTGACGAGCGAAATGTCGACCGGCATCGTCCAGGTGTCGCCGGCGGCGAACTCGCGGCACAGCTCCGCGTCCAGCGGCAGATACGCGTCTGCATGCCAATCCCTCAACGACGAACCCGGAAACAGCTCGTCGATGCCCGTGAACTTCGGCGAACGGTCGAACCGGACGTATCCGTTCCACTCGTTGATGACATCATGATGCTCGGTATAGAGCCACCCGCTGCACTTGAGGCGGCGCCGGAACGCATTGATCATCATGTGGTAGTCCCAACTCCAGTCGCAGTCGCCCGTAGACCCCTTGTAGCCCCACACGTTGCCGCATTCGCTGTTGAACATCGGCTCGCTTCCCTGCACGAATCCGCCTATGTAGTTGGCGGTGGAGCCGTTGAACGTGTTCGTGCAATGCATCTCGACGGTTTCCTCCCACATGTAGCCTGGCTTGTAGGCGTGCCACGTGTTGATGTCGGTGATCACATGGTCGCGGTTGCATGGCGAATTGTCTTCGACAAGACGCGTCGGATCCAGCGCCTTCGCTTTCGCGTACGCGCGGGCCACGCGGCGGCGAACCCACGGGGCGTAACGCCTGGCACGGTCCTTGCCCCAGTTCTGCCCATCGGCAAACAGCCCCCACGTCTCGTTGAAAAGGACCCAGGAGAAGATGGACGGATGGTTGAAGTCGCGCGCTACCATGTCCTCGAAACACGCCCAATGCTCCGTGAACATAGCCTCGCTCGCCGGCCCCCATGCGCACGGCACGTCGGCCATGATCAGCAGCCCGAGCTTGTCGGCCCAGTACAGCTTGCGCGGAACCTCCACCTTGATGTGGACGCGATTGCCGGAGAGGGCCAGGTTCTTGGAAATGAGTATCTCGTTCTTCATGAACTCGTCGGAGGGGAACGTGTAGTATCCATCCGGGTGGTAGCTCTGGTCAAGCGTCAGCTGCAGATAGACCGGCTTTCCGTTCAACGTGACGTACGGACAGTCGGAACCTGGCATCTTTCCGACGCCTATCTTGCGCATCCCAAAATAGGTGGAGACCGAATCCTCGCAACCTTCGCCCTTCAACGAGGCCCTTACCTCGTAGAGATACGGATTTGCCAGATCCCACAATTTCACGTTGCGCAACGGTATCTTGACCGTGACAGACTGCTTTCCCGGCGTGAAAGTGGCCAACGCCGGCTTCGCGCGATCCTCCTCCTTGAAGGCAAGTTCGAACTCCAGCGGCATCTTCGCCGGAGCGCCAAGCGTTATGGCCGCGTGTACCGCACCATTCTCGATGTCCGGCGTGAAGCGCACCGATTCCAGATATTCACGGCCACGCGCCTCAAGGTAGACGGTCTGCCAAATGCCGCGCACGTTGCCGTATCCTTGCTTGCCGTACAGACGCCAGCTGCTCCGGGCCGAATCGCCGCCTTCATCCCAGGCGCGCAACGTAAGCTTCTGGCTTTCTCCCCACTTCACAAGATCGGTCAGTTCGAACTCGAACGGAGTATAGCCGCCGGAATGGGAGCCAATCTTCAAACCGTCCAGCCAGCCCGTTGTGTCGTGGTCTGACGCGCCAACGACAAGAAACACTCGCTTGCCCTTCCATCTTTCGGGAATCGTTATGTCGCGCCGGTACCAGCCTATGTCCGCTTCGTCCTTGACGCCTGAAAGCCTGCTGCCCCACGAAAAAGGAACGATGATGCTTGCGCCGAACCTGTCGTCGCCAGCCGCAAACCACTTGTCTTTGACACCGGCATCCTTCGCATCGAATGCAAACCTCCAACTCCCGTTGAGGTTGAGCCATTCGGCGCGTTCCCAGTCTGGGCGAGGATGTTCGGGCAGCGGCATGGCGGCGGAAACGCCTGCCAACGCGCACACCGCGCAGGCGCATAGGACAAGAACCGGTCGCATCGTTATCATAGTCATCCTTTCGACGAGAAGTATTGGCAAAATCTGCCGCTCGAGCAGTCGTTTCGACAGTATAGCACATTCCAACCACCTGGAGGTACTTATAAAAGGAAACTTTTGAAATGAGATTATGGTGCGGAGAAATTTCATGGCGGCGGCATGGCGATGAAGCGATGCAGCGAGGAAACGAGGAAAGGAGGAAAGGATGAAGCGAGGGAACGAGGGGCGGAGGTTTGGTATAATGGCGGCATGAGACGATTCTGGATATCTGCCGTGCTGCTCGGCTGCCTTGCGGTCTTGCTTTACGCGCCGACGGGAAACTTCGAATTCCTGAGGCTGGACGACCACGACTACACCTTCCGGTGCGCGTTCGTGTTCGACGGGCTTTCGTGGGCCAACGTGAAGGAGGCGTTCTCCAATTTCCGGCACGCCGGAGTATGGATGCCGCTGACCTACATTTCATACATGGCCGATATCTCCATGTTCGGTCCGGCGCCAGGCCCCCACCACCTGGCAAACACAGGCCTGCACGCGCTGAACACGCTGTTGCTGCTTGCGCTCGCATGGCGGCTGGCGAAGGGCCGGCGCATCGGCTGGATCACGCTCGCCGTGGCGTTCTGGGCGCTGCATCCCCAGCGCGTCGAAGCCGTCGCCTGGATCGCAAGCAGAAAGGAACTGCTATGGGCGTGCTTCGCCTTGTTGGGACTTCTGTGCTGGCCTTCGGGCGCCAGGCAACCGCCGCCATACGCCATGGCAAGGCGCATCGGCACGTACGTATGCTGCGCATTCGCGTGCATGAGCAAGCCCACAGCCATGTGCTTCCCGCTGCTTGCGCTTTGCATGGACATGATGAATCCGCGTGAAACCGCAATTCATGAGGGGACAGACCCCAAAGACAAGATGCGCGAACTGTGTTCGCGCACCGTTCCATACCTCCCGCTCATCGCCATGGCGCTTGCCACCGGCGCACTCGCCGCATATTCGCAAACCCA
Organism: Verrucomicrobia bacterium UBA3624; assembly: GCA_002373695.1. Lineage (GTDB taxonomy): Bacteria > Verrucomicrobiota > Kiritimatiellia > RFP12 > UBA1067 > RUG572. Next base: position 101,525 of record DFLH01000012.1, on the reverse strand, counting down.
CGCAGAAGGCTACGAGGTACGCGAACTGTTCGGCGCATCGTTCGCATGGCGGATGCTGAACGCCGCCGTCGCCACAGGACTCTATCTGTCCCATACGTTCATTCCAACCGGCATCCACATCGACTACCGGGCAGTCCCGGGGCAGTTCCCGCTGCACGGCACGCTGGGATTGGCGGCGCTTGGCGCATGGTGCATGGCAATCGGCGCATGGTACCTGTGCCGGAGAACGCGGGCGCGCGGGACGCGCGCCCCTACCGATGCCTGCACTCCGGAAACTGCCGGATGTGGCGCGACCTCCGCCATACTCTGGTTCCTTGCGGCACTTCTGCCGACGCTCGGAATCTTCGGCAGCTTCGGCGAACATGCGCGCGCAGACCGTTTCCTGTACGTGCCGGCGATGGCCATCGTCCTGGCTGCAGCAGCGATACCATGCGCAATTGCGGGGAAACGGGCAAGGCGGACCGCCGCCATCGTCCTGGGAACGTACGTCCTGGCGACAGCCGTATCATCCTGGCCGGCGATCGAATCGTACCGCAACGACTACTCCGCATTTTCCCGGACGTTGGAATTCGATCCAGACAACGGACGCGCCCTCGCGCACGTAGGGCAGGCGGAGTGCGCACAGCCCGGCGGAATCGACAAAGGCATAGCGCACCTGCGAAGAAGCCAGGCGCTACGTCCACGCGACGATACTGCAAGCCAGCTCGCATATGCGCTCGCCATGCGCGGACATTCCGACGACTTCGCTGAGATACGCAGGCTTTGCAGCAAGTTCGCCTGCGACCACAGGCTGGACCTGAAGGGACAGGCCCTTGAAGCCCTCGGCATGACGGCACTTCGCCAACGCCGCTGGAACGAGGCCATAAGCTGCCTGGAAGACTCGATACGCGCTCCACGCCGTTTCTATTCGGCGGAAGACGCAAGTCTCAAGCTGGCGTCCGCCTACTGCAACGCCGGACGCGTTGAAGATGCGAAACGGACGCTGGAGCCGCTGACGCAGTCGCGCAGGGCAGACATCCAAGGCAAGGCGCGCCTGGCGATAGACACGCTCAGGCGCAATCCAAGGGCCGTGATGCTCCTCGATTAGATGTTCTTGAGATCCAGCGAAAGCAGGAACTCCGGATTGGACTTGAACTTCTTCATGCCGGCCAGCACGCTCTGCATGGCGCGTTCCGGACCGGCATCCGACAGCACACGGCGCAACGCCCAAGTCTTCTCCAGTTCAAGCGGCGCAAGCAGCAAGTCCTCCTTGCGGGTGCCCGACTTGTCTATGTCTATCGCCGGGAATATGCGCTTGTCGGCCATCGCGCGGTCGAGCACCAGCTCCATGTTGCCAGTACCCTTGAACTCCTCGAAGATCACCTCGTCCATGCGCGAACCGGTATCGATGAGGGCCGTCGCGATGATCGTGAGCGATCCGCCGTTCTCGATGTTGCGGGCCGCGCCGAAGAAACGTTTCGGACGGTGAAGCGCAAGAGCGTCGACGCCGCCGGTGAGGATCTTTCCGGAATGGGGCTGGACGGTATTGTACGCACGCGCGAGACGCGTGATGGAATCGAGAAGTATGATGACATCCTTCCCGTTCTCGGCCTGGCGGCGGGACATCTCGATCACCATCTCCGCCACGTTGACATGGTGCTGTGGCTCTTCGTCGAAGGTGGAGGACAGCACCATCGCCTTCGTGTTGCGCTGCATGTCCGTAACTTCCTCAGGGCGCTCGTCGACGAGAAGCACTATGAGGATCGCGTCCGGGTGGTTTGCGGTTATCGCATTGGCCATCTTCTGGAGAAGGACCGTCTTGCCCACGCGCGGCGGAGCGACGATCAGGCCGCGCTGGCCGAAGCCGATCGGCGTAAACAAATCGACGACACGCATGGAGAATTCGGTCGGCTTCGTCTCGAGGACGATACGGCGCGTCGGGAAGGTCGGCGTAAGGTTCTCGAAATGGACGATGCGCGCAGCCTCGCTTGGCGTCTTGCCGTTAACGGCAAGCACGTTGCCGAGCGCGAAGAAGCGGTCGCGGTCGCGCGGATCGCGGATGGGACCCTCTATCGTATCGCCCGTGCGGAGCGCATGGCGGCGAATCTGCTGCTGAGGGATGAACACGTCTTCAGGGCAGGCGAGGAAGTTCGTCTTGGCGGAACGCAGGAACCCGTAGCCTTCCTTCACCACTTCCAGGCATCCGCTCGCCAGAACGGCGCCACCGTGGTTGAGATAGCGGCGAATGGCGTGGAAGATGATCTCGTGGCGCTTCATCGCGCCCAGATCTTCCGGGTTGGCATCCGGCCACATCTTCTCCACGATGGTCGCGTTGTCCCAGGAGTGGATGTCCGCAAGCTTGTACTCCGGCAAGTTGGGATTGCGAGGCGTAGCCGGCTGCGGCGGGGGGACATTCTGCTGCGGAGGAGGCTCGGGCGGACGCCTGTTGCCCTGCACGGTCTGCTGCCCGGCGCGCATCTTGTTGCGGCGCTCGAACCATTGGCGGCGTTTCAACTGCCGCATCGACATGGGCTGCTGAGGTTGCTGAGGCTGCTGGGACGACGCTTGCTGTAGCGCCGCTTCGGCGGCAGGGGCCGGCTGGCCGGCCGCAGGACGGCCTTCTGGACCGGGAGCAGGCACAGACACGGGGGCCGTGGATGGAACTGGGGCTGAAACCGGAGCTGGCGCAGGGACGGGCACAGATGCTGGCGCAGAGACGGGCGCAGGTGCTGGCGCAAGGGACGGGGCCGGAGCAGGAACTGGCGCAGAAACAGGGGCGGCAGCCATCTCGGCGGCGGCAGCAGCACGTGCCGCGCGCTCGGCATTTGTAGGGCGGCCACGTTTCTTTTTCGGCTTCTCCTCTGCCTGTGCGCCTGCAGGAGCTGACGCCGCAGAAGCGGCATCGAACGCCACGTTCTCTTCTGTACTCATATTGCCTTTTCCATTCTGCCGACAAGCCATGCAACGCAACGTTGCACTTCGGCCTTCAGCTGTTGTTTCGTCGAATCGTTGTGGATTGTCCAGTCGGCGCGAGCGGCCTTTTCGGCTACGGGCATCTGCGCCGCAAGACGGGCCTCCGCCTGCACACGCGTATAGCCACGCGTCTGCATCATGCGACCGATTTGCGTTTCGGTCGCAGAGGAGACGCAAAGTATTGTATCATAATCCGTTTCCCAATGCGACTCGAAAAGAAGAGGAATGACCGAGACGCGCGAGACGCCGTCCGTTCCGGCGGCGAAAGCGAGCATGCGGGCGCGGACGAGCGGGTGGAGGATCGCCTCGAGGGAACGGCGGGCGGAAGCGTCGGCGAACACGGTCTGCGCAAGGCGCGCACGGTCCACGCCGCCGTCCGGCGACAGCGCTTCGCGCCCGAAGACGGAGGCGATGGCGGGTATGGCCGCGCCGCCCGGCGCTTCCAGCTCGTGAACGACATCGTCGGCATCAAGTACGGCGAAGCCAAGTTCGCGAAGAAACCTGGCCACAAGACTCTTCCCGCAGGCGATGCCACCAGTCAATGCGATTTTCATAAAAACACGGCGGCCAGAGGGCTGGCCGCCCTACCATGCGATTCCCGTTCCCGGCGGCGGCCAGAGGGCTGGCCGCCCTACCGTGCAATCTTCCTGGCGGCGGCGCGGGACGCGCCGCCCTACCAACCGTGCTATTTGCCTTCTGCGGCGGCCGCCTCTGCGGGAGCGGCGGCCTTAGGCGCCTTGTCGGCATCGGAGGACGTGCTGCTCTGGATCATGCGGCCATCGGGGCCGACGCGGCGAGCCGTGACGAACAGGAGCAGGTTGCGCTTGCTGGACCACTCGCTGCGGCTGCGGAAGAAACGGCCCAGGAACGGAATGTCGCCCAGGAACGGGATCTTGTCTTCCATCGACTTGCGCTCTTCCGTGATCAAGCCGCCCATAACGACGGTCGCGCCGTTGTAGAGAGTGACGACCGTGTCGATCGAACGCTCCTTGAAGAAGGGCTGCTCCATCGGCACCGTGAACCACTGCATGTCCTCGTTGCCGCTGGCAAGGGACATCGCCTGGGCGGTGGAGCTCATCACGGAGGACATAGGAACCTTCATGCCGTAGTCCTTCCACGTAGGCTCGGAAACCACCTTCGGGTTGAGCTTCAGGTTGATGAGGTTGCCCTCTGCGGAAAGCTCCGGAGTGACAGTGAGAATCACACCGACTTCCTGCGTCTCGAAGTTCTGCGGTTCGACCATCGGGAGGATCTTGCCGTCGCTGCCGCCGGTGGTGGACCCGGAGACGCCGGAGCCGGAGCCGGACGACGTGGACTGGATCGTCACGTCGTAGTCCTGCGGGTAGCGGTAGATCGTGACCACCTTGATGGTCGCCTCCTGGCCGGACTTCGTGACTACCTTCGGCGCGGAGAGGAGGTCCGTATCGCTGCGCTGCGAGAGCATGTGGAGGATCATCGAGAGGTCCGCGTTGCCGAGGAACGCGTTCACGCGCATGAACTGGTCGTTAGCCGAAGCGCCCTCGCCGGAGATGTGGTTGCCTTCGGTGGAGAGATAGCGCATGCCGGTCTGGTACGTGTTGCCGTTGATGGCGTTGATGCCCACGTTGTGGCGAGTCCTGTTCTGTCCATAAGCGTATGTTGCAGGCGTCACAAGATTGCCCGCGTCGTCATAGACGGCCGCCGTTTTCTCCCCCATCCAGCCGTTAGCCCACTTGCGGTAATTGTCTGCGCCGATCAAACCGGAATTCTGCCCCTGGTTCCAACGCTGCCACTGGCCTGCCGCCGTAGAAACGCCGGTGACACGCGACACTGGATCGAGGCCGCCACTGCCATTGGGCACGTAGATGGTTTCGGACGACTGCGTCGTGCCATCGTTGTACCAAGTGCCGTTCTTCAGGTTGAGGGCCTTGGCGAGCTTGCCGCCGACGTTGAAGGAGTAGTCGGAGTTGAGCAGCCACTCGAAGCCGAGGGAGTTGAGGTCTTCCTGGGCGACTTCGACGAAGCGCGTCTCGACCTCGATCATGGACGGGGTGACGTTGAGTTCGTTCAAGGCGTCCTCGAGGATGGCGAGCTGTTCCTCGGTGTTGGTCACGCGGAGCTTGCCGAGGGCCTTGATGTACTTGATCTTGGAGGATTGCGGCCAGTTGACGCCGAGATCCGTGAAGAAAGCCTTCCAGGCGTCCTCGGGATTCTCTTCGCCGCCTTCGCCGCCGCCATTGCCGCCAAACTCGCCGGCGGACTGGTTCTTGAGATCGCTCGACGCGTTGTTCATGCGGTCGATGAAGTCCTCAACCACGCTGTAGGAACGCGTGACCATCTCGTCTGTCGTCATGGTCTTCGGCATGACCATGATGACGGAACCCTGGATGCTGAACTTGTATGCGGGCTTGCAGACCTTGCAGACGAGCTGGAGGGCTTCCCAGAGCGACTGGTTGGCGGCGCTCACGTTGGGTATGACGGGGACGTCGCCCGCCGCCGCGCTGTCATCCTCGGCGGCTGCCGCGCCAAAGGCGTTGGCGTTGCCGCCCTCCTGTGCGGCGCCGGCATCGGCTCCGCCTGCGGTAAGAACCTTGTCGAGCTGCAGGACGAAGTTGAACCCGCGCTGTTCGACCGGAATCTCGGGGCGGTCGAAATCCTTGGACGCCTGGCGGAAGAAATCGACAGCGTCGATGATCGTAGCCGGCGGACGGAAGGAAATGGAAGGCAGGATCATCTCCTTCATGCGCTTTTCGATGCTCTGCTCCACCGAGCGCCCGGAATCGCCGCCGACGGGCGTCTTCATAGTGCCGCCGTCGATGCTCTTGAACTCGCCGGAATTGACGGCGTAGACGGGACGCCATGCGGCGCCGATATCGGCGATCATGCCGCGGCGGGTGGCCTCGCGTTCGTTGTCGATCACCATCTCGCGGCGGCGCTGGATGCGCTTGCGGAGCGCGATGGCCTCGGCATTGTAGGGATCGTTGCGGAGAACGAGATCGACCTGCTCGACCGCCTTGTCGAGATCGAGGACGGAGAGGTACTGCGAGGCAAGGCGAAGGCGGCGGCGGATCGTATCGCGATCCTTCTTGTAGTCCGTATCGTTCCTGCGGTGCGAGATGGCCGACGCATCCGTGACGGCATCCGCCACGACCTCCGTCTCAAGGGCGTCGATCAACGCGGCCGCGCGCGGATGGCGGAGCTTCTGCGCCTCCTTCGCGTACTTCATCGCCTCCTCGCGATCGCCATCCTTAAGGGCCTGCTTGCCGGCCTGATACTGGGCTTCGGCCATGCCAGTCATGCATTCCTGGCGAAGTTCTGCGGAATCCGCGCGATCGTTCATGTGGACGAACGCGAGGCGGTACTTGGCATAAGCCGCTTCCCAATCGCGCGCGGCCATCGCCTCGCGGGCGGCGGTCACCTCGCGGGACGCCTGCATGTCCAGCGACTGACGCCGCAGTTTTTCGGCCGCAACCAGATCGCTGATCAGCTCGGCTTCAGGGCTGGGCGGCTCGGCGGCGGGAGCGGAGGCGGCGGGAGCGGAGGCGGCGGGAGCAGGAGCGGCCTCGGCCACGGCGGGAGCAGCCGGTTCGGCGGCGGGAGCGGGAACGACAGGGGCGACGGCAGGAGCGGGTTCTGCGGCTGGGGCAGGAGCGGTTTCAGCCACTGCGGGAGCGGGCTCCACGGCAACAGGGGCCGGTTCGACGGCTGCGGGCGCAGGCGTTTCCTCTTCCTTCTTCTCGGCAGCGGGAGCGGGGGCGGCCTCGGCTACTGCAGGAGCAGGCTCCGTGGCAGGAGCGGGAGCGGCGACAGGTGCAGGCTCCGCCGCAGGAGCGGGAGCGGCTTCGGCTGCTGCGGGGGCGGCGGGTGCAGGCTCTGCGGCAGGTGCGGGCGCCTCCTCCTCTTTCTTCTCTGCGGCAGGTGCTTCAGCCGGTGCTTCCGCAGCGGCAGGAGCCGGAGCCGGCTCGGCCTTTGCGGCGGGCTTCTTCTCGCCTTCGAGATCATTCAGAAGGTTGTCGAGATCGTCCTGCGCAACGCCCACCGTGGCGAGCATCGCAAGCGCGGCTCCCAGCACGAAAAACCTATTTTTGGAACTCATTTAGATTGCTCCTCTGTCAATGTCCGTAAATGATACCTTATTCTGTGCCCGGAATCAAGCCTCTAGCGAACGACTTTTTGTTTTTTTGTTTTCAGGTCTTCGATCGTCACTTCGCACCCCTTTTCGGACGGACGGAGCTTCACGACCCGGTATTTCTCGCCGTTCAGATCGAGTTCCATCCCCTCGGAGACGGTCTTGTCCCACGAATGCTTGCCGCGGGAATATCTCATCGGGACCTGCGTTTCGACGGGGTTGCGGCGGACGGAGAGGGTGACGGAGAGCTTCTTGCCGTCGGCCTTGCGGATCAATTCGAGAGAGGAGACGTCTATGCTCTTCTTCGCGCCGGTCTTGGAACCGGCGATGACGCGCAGCTCCGTCTGTTTCTTGAACGTACCGACGATGTAGCCGGTCTTGCCGACGGCTTCGCCCGCGATGGCGTTTACCGTAGCGTTGTATCCCTTCACGTCGTCGCCGTTCTTGTCGACGAGCTGGAAGTAGTAGCGGAAGCCGTCGCGGATCTGCGAGTAGCTCTTGAACCAGAACGGCAGGAAGGTCTGGTTGAGTTCGCCGGCGACCGCAAGCGATTCCACGTAGTCCGGGTGGGATTTGGGATCGGTCGGGTTGGTTTTGGCGGCGTACTCCTCCGCGTTCGTGAAACCGTCGCCGTCCGCGTCCGCATCGGCGTCGGCGGGATCGTTCGGATTCAAGCCGTACTTCTTCTCCCAGTCGTTTGGAAGGCCGTCGTTGTCGGAATCCACCTCCACCTTGACGACATGCTGCTTCATGCCGCAACGCGGGCAGACTTCGGCATCGGCCGGAATGGGACGGCCGCAAGCCTTGCCCTTCGCCGCCTCGTCGCCCTTCTGGCAGAACACGCGCCGTTCGCTTGCGAGGAAGCTGGCCTTCTTCGCATCCACGGGCTTCAGGGATGGCGGAGTCTTGACGAGCCGGTATGCCTTCTGGAGCACATCGAGGTCGACGGCCGGAACGCCCTCATGGAGCGGTTTCACGGAATCCAGCCGCATTTCGCAGGCGCCGGCCGCCTCGTCGGGAGAGCTGCCGAGCGACATGACGAGAAACGCGCCCGCGGCCAGGAACGCGGCAACGCCCACCAGCGCCAGGAGCCAATCCCAGTGCGCCTGGAAGAAATTCTGTCTTGAAGTCGCCATTACTTGGCCTCCTTTACCGATTGTTCCGCCGCAGGCTGGCCGGCATCGCCAGCCGCTCCGCCCCTGCCGAAATCGTACACGGCAAGCGTGAACGTCATCAGGATGGGGGCGTCCAGCTCCGGATCCACGACAAGGTTGTCGATCTTCTTCGCCCCGGGCTTCTGCTCTTCCGCCTCAAGCAGGGCCTGTATGGCGCCGCGGCGACGACGACGGCCGCCTGCCGGGGCGGCGGCCTGCGCCTCTGCGGTCTCCTTGGCCGAGATGCGGTCGATGATCATATCGGCCGACTCCTGGAACGCAAGATCCTTCACGACCATGAACCGGACATCGGACGAAAGCAGGTTCAGCACCTGCACGACAGCCGCAGGACGGACCTGAAGCTCGAAGGCGTACTCCAGGCATGTCATCTTGGGGGCGTCGTCGCCATCGGCCTTCTTCTTCGACCTTGCGTTTTTCTTCCTGGCCTTCGAAGAGTCGTCCTGCTCCGCATTGGCGGCCTTCTGCTCGATGCGGCGGACGGACTTGACTTCGAGGACGCCGGCCTCGGCGAAAATGTCCGCCAGACGGGATATCGTCTCCAGCTGGACAGCCAGGCGCGGAACATCGGCCGCCTGCGGCAGCACGCCGCTTTCGCCAAGATACTGCTCGAAGCCGAACAGGAAGCCGGACGCCGCCAGATGGCCGCCCGTCCCGCCCGGCAGCCCCACCATGCGATGGACTTCCGTCTGAAGCCTCTGCTTGAACACCGACGGCTCCTCCTGCGCGGGCGGCGGCCTGTCGCCGCGCGCGGCCAGAGCGACAGCCGACTTGTGCCATACGGAACAGCTCGTCTCGTTCGACTTCACCGATGCGATCGACTTCACGGACGGAAAGACCGCCGCCTCGTTGTACTGCGTGAAGCGGGCCATCGCGTCGGAAAGATTCTCCTCCGCCTCGGACCGTTCGGACGAAGCGTCGAATAGCATGTATCCAAGCAGGCCCGCCACCACGACAAACGCGCCGCCGCATCCGTACCCGACAATCTGCTGTTTTGACAGGCTCATTTCGCCGCCGCCTTTCCTTTCCGGCCCGCATTGTCCGCACCCACCGACGGCGCGGCCGAGAAACCGACCTGCATCGTAAACTCCACCAGACTCTCCTTGAGATCCTTCTGCGAAACGATCTTCACCGCCTCGGGATCGAACACCTGCCGTCCCTTGAGGGAGGCTTCCACGATGGTAGCCGCGGTGGACCGCTTGCCGCCGTTGCGCGCAGCCCAGTCCTTCTCGGCCTTGGACATGACGTCGCGCCAGCCGCGTATCGTCACGCGCGCACCTTCTGGCGCGGTCTTGCCGTCCTTGGACGCCAACGGCATCCAAGAGACGATCCACATGCCGGGAATCAGGCTCTCCCGCACGGCGCGCACGCGCAGCAGCGCGACGGAGCGCTGCCACATCAGCCGCTGGAATTCGTCGCACGCGTCGCACTCGGCCTGCACGGCATCCTGTCCGGCCTTGAGCTTCTTCGCCAGCGAATCGAGCCTGTCGTTCCTCGCCATGACGCAATCGAGCTGCGCCTTGGCCACATCTGTGGCATGGACTTCCGCGAACCAGGCGGCGCCCAGCGCCGCGAGGAACGTCGCCGCGCCGACCGCGAGGAACGGGATGCGGCGGATGGTGCGCGCCTGCTCCACCAGCTCGGGCGGCATCAGGTTGATCTTGATCGTCGCAAGATCCGTCTGGCGCAAGGCAAGGCCCACGGACTCCGCGAGCGTGAACGCGTCGCGCTCCAGCGCCGCCGCGTCCACCTTGCCGCCCACGGCCACGTGCGCAAAGGGGTTTAGGTATTCGACCGAAGCCTGGAGCGACTCCGTGAAGAATTCGTCAAGCTGCGGTATCTGCACGCTGCCGCCTGTGAGGAAAAGGCGGCTTGGCGCGGACCCGCCCTGCTGCGACCTGTAGAAGTTGATGGAGCGGGAAACTTCCACATGCAGGCGCGTCAGCACGTTGCGGATGATCTTAGACACCCGGTCCGTCACCTCGTCCTCGTCCTCCGTCACGCCGCCCAGCGATACGTAGCCGCGCTCGATCTTCAGCTGCTCGGCCTCTTCGAGGGAACATCCGAACGATTGCGCGATCTCCTTTGTGATCGCATTGCCGGCGACGGGGATCGAACGGTTGTATATCTTCTCGTTCTCGAGGATGACAAGGTTTGTCGTCTTGGCGCCGATGTCCAGCAGCACGACGCATCCCGAAAGCGCGGGGTCCGAGAAGCGCAGCGCGTTGCACACAGCCATCGGCGAAACGTCCACCACGACAGGCTTCAGCCCGGCGGACCGCGCGGCGTCCGTCACCGCGCGCACGCCCTCGAGCTTGGCCGCCACGATGAGCGCGGCCTTCTCGCCTTCAGGCGTCGTGCCGAGGAACTGGCAATCGCTCACGATCTCGTCGATCGGGAACGGCACGTTCTGCTCGATCTCGTAGCTGACGAGCTGGTCGAGCTTCGCCTGGTCGCCTACGGCCGGGAACTTCGCAAAGCGCGGGAACACCATCTGTCCGCTGAGCGACACCACGAGCGGGGCTGGCTTGATGCCTGTATTGCGGAGTATCTCGTGCAGCACTGTCGGCAGCGCCACGGAGAGCGCGGCAGGATCGTTGACGTCGATGGCCGAAAGGTCGCCGCTCCCGTACGCGGTAAGCGTAAGGCTGCGCTTCCCGTTCAGGGCATATTCGGCAAGCATCGCTTTGGACGCGCCGATGTTTAGGGTTAGGAATCGCATGGGAAGTTGAGAGTTGGGAGTTACTGGATCGTTTCGTAATCCGCGTTGTTGACCAGATAGAATGGGGACTTGGAGCGGTCGACCAGGCCCTGGCGGATTTCAATCAGAGCATCGCCGTTCTTGTCCTTGGCGTTGATGATGTCGTCCTTGTTCCACCACTCGGCCTTTTCCTTGGTTTCTTCAGTGAACTTCCCTGCCGTCACGTAGGCGAATCCGTTTACGGTCGTTTCGCCATCGAGCAGCTTGCCTTCGGACGTGACGAGTTCGCAGGAGATGACGACGGGCTCGCCGTAGCGCTCGATGAACGACGGCGGCAGGCACACGCACGAACGGTGGTCGCCCTCGGGGATGTTCACATAGCGCGAGACGAGAGTGTAGTAGACGTAGGGGGGAAGACGCGCTGCGGTCTTCGAACGGTCGATCTGCTTCGCTTTCTTCGTGTCGCAAAGGATGAACCAGTTGACGGTGATGTCTTCAGTCCACTTCTGGGCCGTACGGTACGTCATCTCGTAGACGCCCCACTGGCGGCGGCCCTTTGTTATGGGCTGGCTTCCGCCCTGGGCCTGGATGTTCGGCGCCACCAGCAGCGACTGCGGCCCGATGTTCGGCATCTGGCTGATCTTCACCTTCGCGTCCATCTTCTCCTGGGCCAGTTCGCGCGACGACTTGCGGCCGGAGGAACGCGACGGCGCGGCCATGACGGACAGGGCGCAGGCGAGAGCAAGCGAACAGCAGAGCAACGATTTGGTTTTCATGGTATTTCTCCTTGTTTGCGAAACGATTGTATCAAAAAACCTTCAACTTGGGCAAATCCTGAATGTCGACAATTCCAATCACGCGACCGGCCTCGTCGCACACCGGAAGATCGTCGATGCGCTTCTGCTCGAAGATGCGCAGCAGGTCGACGGCGTAGGCCGTGTCGCGGACGAACATGGGATTGCGGGTCATATGGTCGGCGACGGGGGATGAGAGGCCGAACGCCGTCCGGCCGTCGATGCCGGATGCCGCCGGGGCAGGGCCGGCAGCCGCCGCGAAACCGCGGCGGAAGTCGCCGTCGGTGAAAATGCCGGCCAAGGTGCCGTCTCCATTCACGACGATCGCCGAACCGGCCTGCGCCTTCGTCATCGCAAGAAGCGTATCGAGAACCGTCGTTCCGGGCGGCACGAGAGGGCAACGGTCCCCTGTGCGCATGACATCCGTGACGCGCATCACGAGAGCCCGGCCGATGGCGCCGGCCGGATGGTTGAGCGCATAGCTCGCCTTGTCGAACTTCCGGGCATCGATCATCACCATGGCCAGGGCGTCGCCCATCGCCATCGTCGCGGTAGTGGAATTGGTCGGCGCCATTCCGAAAGGGCAAGCCTCAGGCCCGCACGGGATCTCCAGGATGACGTCCGACATGCCTGCAAGCGTCGAATCCTTGCGGCCCGTCAGCGCCACCACCTTCAATCCGTGCCGGCGGACCGCCGGGATGAGCCGCACCACCTCTTCAGACTCTCCGCTGAAGGAAAGCGCCAGCAGCAGATCTCCGGGCCCCGTCATGCCCAGGTCGCCATGCATGGCCTGGACCGGGTTCAGCACGACCGAGCACGTGCCGGTGGACGCCAGGATGGCGCTCATTTTCTCCGCCACATGCAGGCTCTTCCCGACGCCCGTGACAACGACCTTTCCGCCGGCCTCGACGCAATCGAGCATCAAAGCCACAGTCTGCGTGAAGGACTCGCCGATAGACGCCCGCGTACGGCGGAGGCCTTCGATTTCGACATCGAAGACTTCACGTGCGCGAGCGATCTGCCGGTCAGTCGTCATGGCGATGCGGCCGCGCGAGACGCGCGGCCCTACCCTACTTGGTTTGAGACTGCAAAAGCGTGACGCAGACGGTGCCGACGATATCCTCGGCGCTGCATCCGCGGGAAAGGTCGTTCATGGCCTTTGCGAGGCCCTGGAGATTCGGGCCGATGGCAGTCGCGCCGCCAAGGCGCTGGGCTATCTTGTAGCCGATGTTGCCCGCCTGGAGATCGGGGAATATGAAGACGTTCGCATTGCCCTGGATCGCGCCGCCAGGATTCTTGAGCCGGCCGACGGCAGGGGCGATGGCGGCGTCGAACTGCAGCTCGCCGTCCATGGCGATGCCCTTCTCCGCGAAAACCGGCTTCGCCAGCTCCACGGCCTTCTGCACCTTTTCGACGAGTTCGCCGGCGGCGGACCCCTTCGTGGAGAAGCTGAGGAACGCCACGCGAGGCTCGTTGCCCGTGAGGTCGCGATACGTCTGCGCCGTGGAAAGGCCGATGTCCACAAGCTGCTCCGCCGTGGGGTTGGGGATGACGGCGCAGTCGCCGAACGCCAGCACGCTGTCGCCGGAAGGCGTCGGCTCGCGCAGATCCATGATGAAGCAGCTGGAGGCGGTCTTGACGCCCTTCTGCGTGCCGAGCGTGTGGAACGCCGCGCGGAGCATGTCGCCGGTGGACGCTATCGAACCGGCGACGAGGCCGTTGGCAAGCCCCTGCTTCACCATCATGCCGCCGAAGTATATCCGCTTCGTGCGAAGGGTCTTCACGGCGGCTGCAAGATCGATGATCTTCTGCTTTTCGGCGGGCTTGCGCGATTCCTTCGCGTTCCACGCCTCGAGATAAACCTTGGCCAGCTCGTCGCCAAGCGGATCGACGGTGTAGTCGACGACCTTGATGCCGCGGTCGGCCAGGCTCAGCCCGGCCGTCGCTTCCGCGGCGGCGATCTCGGCAGGAGTGCCGAGCACGACAGGGGTGCATATCTTGCGGTCGACGCACGCGCAGGCGGCCGTGACGACGCGGGCGTCCATGCCCTCGGGCAGCACGACCGTGCCATTCAGCTTCGAGGCCTTTTCTACGATCTTCTCAATTGCTTTCACTTTACGTTTCCTCGTGTTTCCTTCTTGGGCGCGAGACGCCAGACGCGAGACTTGGACGTCTGCCGCCACACGCCTCACGTCCTATCCCAGCACCGCAACAGTCTCGCGGGCGATCATGAGTTCTTCGTTGGTGGGAATGACGATTACCGGGATCTTCGAATCCTTGGTGGAGATTACGCCGCTCTTGCCGCCGCGTACGGCCTTGTTGGCCTTCTTGTCGAGCTTTACGCCGAGCGCGCCGAGGCGCTTGACGATCTGCTCGCGAAGTTCGGCGGCGTTCTCGCCGATCCCGCCTGCCATGACGATCGCATCGGCCCCGCCGACGAGCGTGTTGTAGCCACCGATGTAGAGGGCCGCGCGATGCCCGAACGCCTCAAGCGCCTCGATCGCATCCACGTCGCCGGCGTCGGCCTTCGCCACCACGTCGCGCGTATCGCCGCCGAAAGCGCCGGTAAGCCCCTGGAAGCCCGACTCCTTGTTCAGCAGCTTGTCCATCTGGTCGAGCGTGTAGCCCTGCTTGCCGAGAAAGAAGAGGACGGCCGGGTCGATCGTGCCGGAACGCGTTCCCATGATGAGGCCGTCGAGCGGCGTGAAGCCCATCGTCGTATCCATGCACTGCCCGTTCTTGACGGCGGCGAGCGAGGAGCCGTTGCCGAGATGGCACGTGACGAGATTCACCTTCTTGAGCGGCTTCTTGAGCCATGCGGCGGCGGCCTGCGTGATGAACTTGTGCGAGGTGCCGTGGAAGCCGTACTTCCTGATGCCGAACTTGCGGGCCACCTTGCGCGGGATGGCGTAGGTGTAGGCGCAGCCGGGCATCGTCTGGTGGAAGGCGGTGTCGAAGACGGCCACGTTGGGCACGCCAGGACACGCCTTCTCGCAAGCCGCGATGCCGTCGAGATTGGCCGGGTTGTGGAGCGGAGCAAGCGGCACGCATTTGGCGATGGCCTTCTTCGCGGCGGCGGTGATCTTCACGGGAGCCGCAAACGTGGAAGCCCCATGCACCACGCGGTGCCCGATGGCATCGATCTCCTTCAGCGACTTGACAACGCCGGTTGCGGCGTCGCACAAGACTTCCATGACGGCCTTGATCGCCGCCACGTGGTTGGGGATTGGCATCTCCTTCACAAGCTTGTCCGCGCCAGCCTTGGCGTAGATGAGGCGTGAACCGGCGATGCCGATCCGCTCTACAAGGCCCTTGCATAGCATCTTCTCGCCCTGCATGTCGAAGAGCATGTATTTGAGGGACGACGAACCGGCGTTGACTACGAGAACTTTTTTCATTTCAGATTGGTGCGTTATGATTGGAGATTGGAGATTTAAGATTTAAGATTTAAGATTTAGGGTGGTGAAACGGGGGAGGCCGAACGTTCAGGGGAACGCCCGGCCTCCGGCTAACAAGGCTACTGCTCGAGCTTCACCTTGAAGAAGGCAGCGTCGCCAAGCCCGGCCGCCTCGATCGCAGCCTGCACCTCCCCGGCGGAGACCGTTTCCGTCACATCCGCATTGGCGCGAAGCGTGATCCGCTTTACGGTCGTCTCGCGGGCGTCGGAGAAGTCGGGCGACTTCGCCGCCACGAGGATGACGGACACGGGAGCCGTATCGGACACTACGAAGAGGCCGCCTGCTCCGCCAGCGGACGTATCGACATCCGATGTAACGGTCAGCGAGATGCCGGCGTCGAGCGAGAACGAATCGATCTTCACCGACACCTGCCCGATACCGGTTTCGGAATCCGCATCACCGGACAGCAGCACGAACGCCGCCGCCGTCGCATCTGGATCGGAACCGGACATGAGCGTGTTCATCAGCGTCATCACGGCGTGGTTCTGGCCGGACGACGCGGCATTCAGCTTCGTGTAGGACGCGACAGTCGTCGCGAGGTTGGTGTTCACCTTCGTGAAGAACGTGGCGCCCGTCGGCGAGCTGCGCGTCGTCAGGGAGCTGTTCTTCTCCCATTCCCACGCATCCGGCAGACCGTCATTCTCCTGGTCGGTGTCCTCGATGTAGATCTCTACGACAGGCGGTTCCTCGCCCTTTGCAACCGTGTACGGACGCGGCGTGAACGGGAAACTCGTAGAAGAGTAAGTCGTCGTAACATCCGTTCCACGCGTAACACGTTGTAGCGCAGCATCCCACGCGCCGACATAGTTGCCGTAGCCCCAGGACTCGTGGCGCTGCCATTCGCCATCCCCGTCCGTATCGATGAACGCGCGGAGGTAGTACGTGCCGGGCTTGATGCCGAGGATGGTGGCGTTGACGCCGATCTCGCCGACATCGGCCAGTTCCGAAACATCCGTGACGCGGCATTCGCCCGCAGGCATCCCTGTGAAGTCGGGCGAAACGAACGCCTGGACGCGGATCATGCCCTTCAACGTCTTGGCGGCCGCAGACGCCGTCGCCGGACCGAAGTAGCGGATCTTGGCTTCGATCTTGCCGTAGTCGCTGATCTTGCCGAGCTCGCCGGACGCCTCGAGGCGGAACTCCTGCCGGCTGCCGTTCTCGACAGCCGTGAACTTGGCATCGAGCATCGAGACGGTCCAGAAGTAGTTGTTCGTGGTCGCGAACACCTGTCCCTGCGGCGTCGTCATGTCGGGATAGATCGGCGCTGTCCAGGAGTAGCTGCCGTCCAGGTTGCGCACGGGTGCCCGCATGTTGCCGGAATCGTAGACGAGCGTGCCGCCGGTCGCGGCAGTGAACACGCGGAGACGGAAGGCGGGATAAGCCTTGCCTATCGAGTTGTCGTGCCGCCACGTGAACGTGGGCTGCGTGTAGATCGAGCCTTGCGGAGACACTGGCGTACACGCGGTCCGCGTAGCCTCGAACTCGTTGACGAACGCCACCGGCAGGTTGTTGTTGGTGACGGACGATGCTATGGCGCCGTCGCCGATCACAACGCGGTAGGTGGCGCGCGTCACGTTCGCGAGCGCCAAGCCAAGGTTCGACGCCTGAGTTCCAAGCGTTCCCCACTCGAGGTCGAGGGCACCTGTCGCCAGGAGATCCTTTTCTGTCAGCATGCCGTTGGCGGCAAGGTTGAGGCGCTGGTCGAACACCACGTCGCCGGGATAGACCGTGCTGGCGGTCGACGACGCCTTGTAGGCACCACGCCCGTTGATCGCATTGAGGGCGATGCGCACGCGGACGGAGGTTTCCGTCTGCTGCGGCATGTTCGTGCCGGCCGGCACTTCCACGTTCGGCGCCGTGCCATTGCCGAGGACACCGCGATCCGTCATCAGGTTCGCATCGGCGAACGCCTGGGCCGCGATGGCTCCGCGAAGATTGATTCGCGCCATCTGCGGCGCCGTGTCGGTCAGCTCGATGGCAACGGACGTGCCAGACCAGCCGACATCGACGTCCGTAGCGACGCCATACGGTTCGCCCGGCGTCCAGACGCCATCGCTGTTTAGGTCAAGGAACGCCGTAAGCGTATTCTTGCCCTCGCGGACTCTTCCGCGGGATTCTGTCATTGCCAACCGAGCCGGTTCGCCCGCTGCGGCCCTGGACGGATACGAAAGGTGCAATGTTGCTTGCGTGTTTCCGCGAGGCGTTACACTTTGCCACTGGGCTATGACAAATGATTCTTCGAGTTTAAATTCCTCCCTATCAAGCTTGTCGCTGGAAGATGAATTGTCTGCCGTTACAACAAATAGTCCATTTACCTTTTCCCAGTTGATAACCACCTTGCCGGAGACATAGTCTATCGTACCAACCTCTATGGCACTGTCCCAACTGGCATCTGCAGAATAACGCAACAAGACATGTCCCGTCGTCGGATCCGTCGGCTCCGGCTTGTCATTGCAGGCGAGCGACCAAGGGTTTGGCCAGTGGGCCCTAGTATCACCAGTACTGTCGGAACTTGAATTCGAATCGTCCTCTATTCTGCCGGTACTGCGGAACAGCAGGTGGAACGAGGCATGTTCGATCGAACCTGGACCGAAGATATATTCGCACCTTGTCTGCGGATTTATGCCGATATAATGTTCTGAGGCCACGCCTGTACCGACCGTCCAGATCGCATCTGGTATTCCGTTTTCCGTTCCGCTGGAATAGGCACGGATATAAATCGGGGCATCAAGGGGCAACATCCCGGCGCAACTGACAGTTGCCCTTATTTCAGGGACGGGGAACTCCTTTGTGGAATACATGTCAATGCCCTGTATGTGCTGCTTCGTCGGGTCGGTAGCCGCACGGCATTCGGCCCAGTTGCTCCAGCCATCGTTGTCGGGATCGCCCCAAGGATCGTAGGCGAAGCGCGACACCTTGTCGGGATCGAACTGGTCTTCCCAGGCGTCCTCCATGAAGTCATGGTCGGAGAACATCTCGCCAAGGTAGAGGAGGCCGACCCTCAAGAAGTAGTCGGGCACCGTCTGGCCCTGCGCATCAGCGAGCGTTTGAGCCAGCAACGGACTAACTCTCGGGAACATGTCGCTGCAGTTGGGGAAGCACTCGCCGATCAGGTACTCCGCATAGTTGGAGAGGCCGTCGTTGTCTGCATCGGCAAGACCATCCTCGGCGGAGAGTCCGTAGAGGTCCTCCCACCAGTCTGGAAGGCCGTCCTTGTCGGTATCGGCTACATTCCTGTACGGGGAATCGGCGGGCGGGGTCGTGCCATCTGGCAGCATGCCCTTCTGGATGTCGCGGAGATACGCCTCTCGCACCGTCATATCGCGGCCGTCGTACGTCACCCGGTCGTTCCAGCCGAAGCCGTCCTGGAAGCCGTACGCGGCGGCGACGGTCTCCCACCAGTCGGGGATGCCGTTCGCATTCAGGTCAAGCCCTGTCGACGTCCAGGCGTCCGCCGCGCCCTGCCTGTCCCACATGCCGGCATAGCCGTCTCCGCCCATGGTGGAGTCGACACGCTTTGCAAACGCGCCGCCAAGCGGCACGAGGTCGGACGTGCCGACGATCGCGGTGCGAAGCTCGAAGTTGTAGTTCGTAAGCACGGACGAATCTGCAATCTCGAGGTACACAAGCCTCTGCAGGCGATCCTTATGGTAGAGACGCTCCGTCGTATACCAGTAGTAGGAGTACGGGTTGGCCGTATTCGGGAACGCGATCTCGTCCACGCCTACTTCGCCGGCGGCCGTCAAGCCGCCGAATCCGGCGCTCCAGTACTGCGAATCGACCGCAGAACCGTCCATCAGCGGCAGATGTCCGACAGTGTTCTGGATCCAGGGCACGAGCCTGTAGTTGGCGTACACCGTGCTGTGGACAGGCGTCCCCTGCCACCAGCCGCAGTAGATGTCGCCAGGGACGTTCTTCCCTTCGATCTTGCCGAGGTTGCGGACGTTCTTCGTGAAACCGCTCGGCTCCCATGCGACATCCGCCGCATCCACTGCGCCGGGCAGCGTCTGGAAGCTGTAGTGCATCACGAGTTCGGCGGGAAGCGTCGCCTTGCCGTCGTTGTCGTTGCGCGTAGCCCCGGCGGCCCATTCAGAATAGATGGAGGCACGGCGATCCGCGACATCCGCGAACGCATACCGCTTCGACATGTCCTCCACGATACCGCTCATGGTCCTGGCGCCGTCCCAGATGCGGACTTCGTCGATGTAGCCCTTGTAGTAGGCGTCGAAACTGCCGAACGTCGTCTTGTCCGTCAGCTCCATGCCCTTCCTGTCGAGCACGGACGCGCCGAGGACCACCGCGCACGGCACTGACGAATACCCGTTGCCCGTGACGGGGAAGTTCTCTATGCCGGGGTACGCCTCCTGCTGGAACGCCAGCAGTCCGTTCGCGGGAGCGATGCGGGTCGTGGTCGTGCCTACAAGAACGCCGTCCATGTACAACTTCAGCGAGACGCCGTCGTACGTGAGCGCCACATGGAGCCACTGCCCCTCCTTCTCCTCCAGCTTCAGGCCCGTGACGGTTGCGGTTCCAGGACCGGTCCCCGTGTCGATGGCGTCGCTGGAGTCGTAGCAGCCGTAGAGGCGGTTATCTTCGTCGATGCCGACGCGGAAGTTGGCGCGCACCCTGGCGATGCTGTTGGAAAGCGTCGAGGCGCCGTAGAGCGCGGCACGCTCGATGATCGTCTGGCGGCGGTTGGAAGCGACGTCCTCGGGCAGTATCCACGCCTCGACGGTGAACTGGCGGAAGAGGTCGTACGCCTGATAGTTGAGGCGCTGCCCGGTCGACCAGCGGGAGATGGCTGCGGACGGTTCGGAATCGCCGGGGAACCACAGGGCCTGACGCCTGTCGGGATCGGAGAACTTCTGCGGGTCGGAGACGGCGTTTGCCGTCATCAGCAGCTCGTCGCCGTCGGCCACCCAGTCGCCGTCGGTATCATAACCTTCGTTCTCCTCGAAGGAGAAGAGGAAGTCGGTCACGGCCCCGTCGCCGGGCTGGCCGCTGGCGATCCAGCCCCACGGATAGAGCAGCAGCTCCTTGTCGCGCATGTAGTACTGGGAAGTGAAGCTTGCCTTGTTGGGGGCGGAGGAATCCGTGAACCACAGCGGAGTCGGATCCGTGTGGTACGGCTGCGGGCTTGTCATGTTGACTATGAGGGCCTCTTCGCCGTTGCGGATGCCGTCGCCGTCGGCGTCGGCTTCGGGAGTGCCGAGCATCCAGGGGTACAGCATCGCGTCGAACGCGCCATACTTCACGCCGTCATCGAGCCATGCCGGCGGCATCAGCGGCCAGCCCGTCCAAGCGTTGCACCAGAACGTCACAGCCGTGCCGTACGCCTTGGCGATCGCATCGCCGGAAAGGTCAGCCTCGTCCTTCACGGAGCCGAGCAGCGGATTGAGGCCGTGGAACAGCTCGTAGTAGTCGTCCATGTTGTCGCCGTCCGTATCCCAATGGCGGGGATCTGTGGACGCATAGCTGAACGGATCCATGCGCTTTCCGGTGGCGGAGAGGCCGTGCGGAGGCAGCATCACGCGGTAGCCGGTCTCATCGTAGTCGGATGAGGCGCGCACGCGGAGGGCGGTGGGGTCCCATTCGTGGGGAGGACGGGCGAAATATCCGAGTTCGCGGAAGTTCCATGCGCCGGAAGCCAGGAAGCCCGCACCCTTCGCATCCGAATAGAACGTCTCGCCGTCCATTATGTTCATCGGCAGGAAACCGAGGAACTTCTCGGTGGCGGGAGATCCGTCCGGCATCCAGCGGCCCATGAGCGGGGTTTCGCTGTCGTCGTAGCGCAGGTGGCGGAGCGCCTGCACGAGGTACTCCTGGAAGTTCTGGAGGCCGTCGTGGTCGAAGTCGAAGTCGCGGACGGTGCCGGTGCGCGGATCTACGAACACGGGGTTGGTGTAGGCGTCGCCGGTGAACTGGCGGTTGTCCTCGCGCTGGCCGAACGTGGCGTCCATGCCGGCGGTTATGTACATGCCGAGGGCCAAAGACGCGGTGTTGGTGGCGGGCGCGTACGTGACGCCGTCGCCGAAGCCGTCGCTGCGGCGGATGAGCGTTATCGCCGCATCGCTCAAGCCGGCGTCCACGGGCTCGCCGTTTTCGAAGCGGAGACCGGCGAAGGACATTTCCCAGGAGTCGGGCAGAAGGTCGAAGTCGGTATCCACCGAACACGGGTTCATGCCGCCGCCGCGGATGCAGAGGGAACCGTCATCCTCCGGCGAGCCGTACACGAACGAGTAGCTGTAGGTCGACGAGCTGCCGAGCAGCACGGCGAGAGCGCGGCTGTAGACGATCACGTTCTTCCACGAACCGCCTTCCGTGTCGTCACGCACGTTGTCGCCGTCGGTATCGCCGTTCCACGGATCGGTCGGGAAGAACTTGTTGTACCAGCCTACCGTGTTGCCGGGATGGTTGACGTAGATGGTGGCGACCTCCTCCTCGGCCTCGTCGTTCGTCTTCGAGACGAGCGAAACGGAATTGGAGTAGGTGTTGCAGGAATCGACGCCGGCGAACTCGGAGGCCAGCGACAGGCTGTCGCCGTCCATGTCGCGATCGACGTCCAGCACGTTGTTCGGATTGAAGCCCACATACAGCTCCCAGCCGTCAGGCACGCCATCGCCGTCGGTGTCGGCGCCGTGGGCCTTGTCCGTGAACAAGACAAGCTCGGAATCGCCTTCTTCGGAGTCGGACGAGTTCTTCCGGTAGTCGCCGTACGTCTTGTCGGCGTAGCGGACGTTAGGATTCGTGGTCCCCTTCTCGAACAGTTCTCCAAGCGAAACCGACTTGCTGGCAAGATCGGACGAATCGGCGGCCAGGCTGCGGCTGACATCGGGAGACGAGCCGGACGTCATGTAGCGGTATTTCAGCAGCAGGTACTCGTCGAGGTTGGAGTACGCCTTGGTGTTGACGGCAAGGCCAGCCTCGCCAATGTTCTGCGCGTGCGGGATGTTCTTGGCGGGATCCCAGCGCGAAGACACGTACCCTTCCTTGTTGGCGCTCCAGCCGGTGCGCGGATCGAAGCCGTACTGCGCGCGCACCTGCTCGTGGACGAGCGCCAGCTTCTGGTCGACCTGGACGACGAGATTCGAAAGCTCGACGCCGCTCCAGTCCACGACGACGGTGTCGAGAGGCTTGAACGTGCATTCGTATTCACTGAAAGCCTTGCGTTCCTCGCCGGCCATCGCGCTCTTGACGGTGGAGGCCCACACGCCGCGGTTGGTAGGCACCAGGGCGGATGTGGCGTTTCCGTAGCGGTAGACGGGTATGGCCACGACGCCGTTCGTCCCGGTTTCGGAGACGGACAGCGTCTCCGCGTCGATCACGCCCTCGCCGTTGCCGGGCAGAGCGTACATCCTGCCGTCGGGGAAGGTGACGAGGCCGTAGTCGGATCCGACGTCCGCCCACGCCATGTAGTCGCCGTCGGGGTTGGTCTCGTCGTTCGTTTCGGCCTTGAGCGGATTCAGGCCGCGCATGACCTCCCAGTAGTCGCTGATGCCATCGCCGTCCGTGTCCCAGTGGATGGGGTTGGTGCCTATGGCGAACTCCTCCAGATCGTAGAGGCCGTCGTTGTCGGAGTCGCGCTCGGAAACATCGCCGGCGGACACGTTCGGGTTGAAGAGCGTGGCGATCTCCTCGGGCGTGATCGTCTCGCCGGCCGCTATGTCCTTGAGCCGGAACCGCGAGCCTTCGAGCCTCTTGAGCTTGCCGTCCTCCATCCAGCCGACGTAGGCGTGGTACCAGATGTAGTACTCGTAGCCGTCGGGCAGGTCGTCGCCGTCGGTGTCGTCGACGGACGGATCGGTGCGGTTCTCAGGCGTCCAGTTGGGATCGGAGCCGTAGACTTCGACCCATGCGTTGGACTCCGCCTCGGTGAAATCGCGCTCGGACACCCATGCGCCGAACGAGTTGCGGCCCTGCGTGGGGCTGTTGCCCTCGCGGAAGTTGAGCCCCTCGCCGTAGCCGCGGATCTCCAGGTATGCGGTGAACGGCTGGCCGTAGGTCGACCATTCGGAGGATATGTTCGGGATGAGGCTTCCGCCGCCGCTCGTCTTCGACGGCAGGTAGTCGCCGTCGCCGTTGTACTTGTAGAGGCTCTTCAGGTCGCCGGCGGCTTCCTCGGTGTAGCCTGCGATCTCGAAGAGGCGGGTGCTCGCATCGGCGGAGCCGCCTTCGCCGGACGACGACGACGTGCCGTCCCACGCCACGAACGCGGCGTAGTAGTCGGGAATGCCGTCCTGGTTGATGTCGCCCATGTTGTCCGTCATCAGGTATTCCTGCGAGAAGATGGCTTCGACGAGGCGGCTGGCGTACATGACGGCGTCCTTGTCGTATTCGGGAAGCCCCACGGCCTGCTGCGAAAGCGACGTGGTGTTGGTGCCGGCGGCAGGCTTGATCGCGCCGAGGTGGGCGCCGGTGTAGTTGCCGGTGTCGTCGGCCGTGTTAAGCAGCCAGCAGTAGAAGAAGCTGTCCCTCGGATCGGAATAAGTGTAGAAGGACGGGCCGTTGGTGTTGAAGGCGCCGCGCATGTCGACGGCGTAGTCGCTGCCGGGCTTGAGCGAGCCGTCGTCCTTCTCGCCCGCGCGGTAGCCGTAGCCGTAGACGGTGGCCGTGGACTTCTCCGGGGCGTAGGTCCATGTGTGGCGGAAGTCGGCTATCGTGGAGAAGGCGCCATCCGCCCAGACGCGGCCCGCGCCGAGGCCTGCGGCGCTGAAGTAGTTCCCGCTGAGCTTGGATACGGGATCCGGCTGCGGATAGTGCGGATAGAGCAGAACCTCCTTGGACGGCTCCACGTAGAAGTAGTAGCGGCGGATGTCGTAGCCGCCGTCCTTGTCGGTCACGGTCAGCGTGACGGTCTTGTTGCCCGCGCTGGTGAAGGTGGCCTCGAACGTGTCCGAGAACGTCTTGCCTGTCGCATTCACCGGCACGTCGTACGTCGCGCCTTCCACCTGCCACGTGGCGACCATGCCGTTCGTCATGTCGGGGATGATGTCGCTGACGGTCCACTTGATCTTCTGCGGCACGTTGATGGCGGCGGGGATCGCGTTGGTGTCCGGGATGCCTGCGATGACCGGCGCGACGTTGTCGACCGTGATCACGAAGCTGTCCCTGTCGTATCCGTAGTATTCGCTCCACTTCTTGCCGTCGACGTTCGTCGTCTCGTTCGTGACGGACACCGTGAAGCGGAAGCCGTCGCTGGACGCGACGTCCGTGCCGTCCATCTCCTTGATGTAGAACGAGCCTTCCGTCCCGCCCTGGGGGATGTTGACGTAGTACGTGCTGAGCACGGGCAGCATGCCGTCGTCATCGCCGATGCGCTCCACGTCCACCTTGACGGTGATCGCCTCCGTGGGCGGGATGTTGAGGTTGACGTTGATCTTGCCCGCGGCGCTGCCGGTGTCGGTTTCGCTGTAGATGGTGGTGCCGCGCGCGGACACGAGCGAGATCGTGGGTTCGTCGAGCGTGTTGACGTAGAACGTGAAGAGGCTGCTCCATTCGCGCGTCTTCATGTCCTTGTCCTTCATGCGCACCGTCACCCAGTTGAGGCCGGAGTTGTGGAACGCATACGGGACGGTGGCGTTGAACGGGTTGCCGTAGACGTTGGTGGTGAAGAGCGCGGCCCCGTTCTCGTAGAATTTCCATTCCGTCTGGAACTGGCCGTTCTCAAGGTCCAGGTCGCTGGGTTCGACGATGTCTTCGATCTTGAACGTCTTTATGACGCCCTTTGCGGCGGCGGCGGAGTTCGTCGCGCCGTTGCCCACCGGCGTGTCGCTCATGGAGACCTCGACGACCTGCGGCACGACGTTGGAGATGGAGAGGGACAGGAGCCCGGCCGTGTAGTCGTACGTCGTTCCGGGACTGGAGATGTCGTCGTTGCTGCAGATCTTGCAGACGTACTGCACCGTGGTCGTGGGCGAGCCGTCGAGGAAGGTGATGGGGATGGTGTTGTCCGCCCCGGGCTCGCCGCGCAGGATCGGCACGCCGATCTCGAACGCCGTGCAGTCGACCAGGTTGGATGAGGCGGCGTTCTGCGGCACGAGGAACACGTAGCCGATATCGGCGTCGTCGAATCCGCCCGGAACTTCGACTGTGATTTCAGCGGTGTCGCCTTCGTTGTAGCGGCGCGTGGCGCGATCCGCCGTGAGCTTGACCTTCTTGGCGGCCTTGACGGTCACTGAGACGGTGTATTCCGCCGACTCCATACCGTCCTGGTTCCTGACGTATATCTTTGTGCTGAAATTCCCGTCCGAAGCGTATGTGTATGGTACCGTCAGCACTCCGGAGCCGGATGGCGTAAGATCGGGGACTTCCGTGCCGTCGACGAACACGGAGTACTTGCCGGAAAGTTCTCCGTAGGCATCGGAGATTTTCACCGCGAAATTGCAGCTCTTGCCGGCGACGGGGGTTGTGGGGGCTACGGATACCGAAGAGATGGCAGGCACGCCGTCGCCGTTTTCGATGTACAGCGTCGCATCAGAGTTCTCGCCGGTGAGGAACGCCTGCGCGGCGGCGTCTGCGACCGATGCCTTGAACTTGATGCCCTTGCCGTAGTCCGAAGTTTCGCTGGACGCCCGGTTGGCGTAGACGTAGAGGATCTTGGCGGCCTCGCTCGCGCTCCCGTATGCGCGCGTCTCGCCTGCGGGGATCGTGATGGTGATCTCCTTGCCAGCCGGGTTGTTGGCCTGTGTGGAGGAAAGCCCGATGAACGAGTACGGGTCGCTCGTGCTGGCCGCGTCGACCATCGCCGGCGTGACGGTGACCGTCATGTCGTTCGTATAGGCGCGCGTAAGCTGGACGTCGAGCATCACGGAAGCCGTGGTGGAAGCCGTGGCCTGCGCGGTGAGCGTGCCGCCCCACGATTCGCCGCCCACCGCCATGAGCCGGACGTTGATGGCGGGCTTGAGCGGAGCGCCGACGACAATCTGCTTCGATACGAAGTTGGTTATAAGAACGGTGCTCTCGTAGATGTTCGTCGGCGTCTCGGAGAGGTACACGGTCGTCGTCTTGTTAGACGCGCCGACGGCGGCGGCGATCGCGAACTGCACGGCGGTGTCGCCCGGCTTCGTCGTGATCCGGCTCACCCAGCGCTTCGTCACGGCGCCGGTGGATGGGTTGACGAAATCGTACTGCGTCTCGGTGCCGTTGGCCATGTAGGCGATACTCTCGTCCTCGGTCCAGACGTAGAACGTGCCGCCGTTGTCGACGGCCACCCCGCCAGGGATCGAAAGGGCGGGCAGAGCAGGCTTCGTGCCGGTTCCGTCCGAGCTGCCGTCGGGGATCTGCCGCCAGTTGGACTCATCGAAGTTCTGGCTGTCGAAATCGACCGTCTTGATGTAGATGCCGGCCTGTGACATGTCGACGTCGGGGTAGCGGGTACCGGGGTAGTCGTGCTGCGTCGGCCATTCCGCGGGCGCGAGCCAGAAATTGAGCTTCCCGGCGCCGGTGGAAGCCTTGTCCTGCCAGATGTTCCAGTATTCGAGGTACGGGCTGCCGGGCACGTCCTCCATCCAGTAGTCGCTGCCGCTGTGGTCGGTGCCGGCGGCCACCGGGGTGGTGCCGCTGCGGGCGGCAAGCCTCAAAGGCAGGGCAAAGTCGCCAGGCTCCACCTGGTAGGAGCAGATCATGTCCGTGTAGTACGGAATGACGTTGCCGCTGCCGTCGTAGACGCTGGAAAAACCGACCACCTTGGCGCGCTTCTTGCGGTTGCCCATCCACACGCCGACATAGAGAGGATTGGAGACTTCGGCCCTCGCCGCTTCGTTCGTACCGCCGGATCCGATGTACTTCTGGTACCACTTGTTTATGTACGACCCGGCGCCGTATACCTGGTTGGACGTGAACGTGTCATTTTCCGTCCTGTTCATCAGGCGGAACTTGAACATGACCGTGTTGGTGACGGTAAGAGGGTTGTCGTAGGACAACGTCCCGTTGTACACGTCCGTGCTGTCGGAAGGCGTGTACCGCTCGATGGACATGATGTCACCATCGGCGGCGAAGGCCGACTGCACCAGCATGCACGAAAAAGCCAGTCCGGCAATCGCGGCGAATCCGATATTCCTGTGTGTTTTCATCATTTGCTACCGCCTCTCTTGAAATCTTTCGTCTCTTCCTGTTCCTTCTTGATGCGCGTCATCACCAGACTCCGCGCATCAGCCAGTTCCTTTTCGGCCTGCGCGTTTATTTCGCGCATCTTCACGGAAAGTTCCCGCCAGCCGGGATATTTTCCCGGATTGTCCTGCAGCTCGTGGAGCACCTGCTCCTCCGTGGCGCCCGCAGGCAGCGCCGCGCGCGCGAGGGAGATCAATTCTTCCATCTTCGCCGCCACATGCCGGCGGCGCGTCGCCACGCCGCGCCTGCGATCCTGCACCTGCTTCAGCGAGTTCGTGTATTCGGGATCCCGCATGCGCGGAACGGCGGCCTCCTTCGACGGCGCGGCGGACGGAGACTGGACGGAAGCCTGCCGTTCGCAACCGCACATGGCCGCGAACAGCAACGCCATCGCCACTTTGCGCAGCACGACGCATCCTGTCAACATGTCTCCTCTCATTGTCGCACTCTCCCGACGGCTGGAAGCCCCTTGGAAGAACGTCCGTATTTTAACACGGGATTCTGTGCATGGGCAAGCATGAAATCACGGCTCCTCTTCCAATATCCGCACCTTGAAGAACTTCTTCGGTTCGTCCGGATCGACCACGATGTCGCCAACGTCGAGTTCGCCGTCTTCATCGGCATAACCGTATTTCTCAACCGTCGAATAGTCGCCGTCCAGCTCCGTATCGCTGACCAGCGCATACCAGTAGCCGCTCACGGCGTTGCCGACCGTGACGGACAAGGTAAACGTGCCATCCCCGTTCAGAGCAAGATCCATCGGCGAAGACGATTCGCCGCCCGTCCCCACGGGAATATCGGCGTCGGTCAGCTCGCGGCGCTCCGGCTCGGGATCGGACGAATCCAGCTGCCACCACCAGGAGAGCGTCGCATCCTCCGCGAGCGTGAAGGTGGCGGTCTGCGTGAAACCGACCCCCAGGATGGACGCGCCTTCTCCCTCTCCCGAACTGAGAATCCACCCGGTACACTGCCACACGCCGCCAGTCGCATCAACGAACGAATCCGCCTGCGGCCGTGCGCCGATCGCGATCCCTGGAACCTGGACGCTGCCGCCCGCAGA
Source organism: Verrucomicrobia bacterium UBA3624 (assembly GCA_002373695.1). Lineage (GTDB taxonomy): Bacteria > Verrucomicrobiota > Kiritimatiellia > RFP12 > UBA1067 > RUG572. Next base: position 73,172 of record DFLH01000012.1, on the reverse strand, counting down.
GACGGAAAGCCCCGCCTCGCCGGGAATTCCGAACAGTTCCACGGGCGGGACGCCCGCCCCGGACAGGTCGTCGCCGCTGTCGAAATCGACGGCGGCCACGCTCAACGTGTTCGTCACGGACATGCCGGCCGGCGTCCCGTATTCATAGCTTGCCATGAGGCTGAACGGAACCTCGGCCGAAAACGCCAGCACCGGGCTGAACACGCTGTCGCCGCCGATCGCTTCCGGCAACCGCCGGCGGTCGCCGCTCTGCCACTGGTCGAACTTGCGGCCGGCGGCAGGCGTGGCGACGAACACGACCTCTTCGCCGTACGGATACCAGCCGGAAGAAGGAGACGTGGTTCCGCCGTTGTCGTTGTCCTTGACCGAAATCCAGACGGCGTTCGTCTCCATCTGCCACGTGAGCGTGAGCACGTCGTTGGACGCCACGGTGAACTCGGCCATCGTGCCGTCGTCCTCCAGAAACGCGCCGGTGGTGGCATTCGTCAGCGTCCATCCGCAACAGCCCATCACCACGCCGGCCGTCTCGTTCGTCATTTCGTCCATCGCCATGACCACGACCGTCTGGCCGTTCGTGTAGAGATTCGTGTACACGCCGAACGCCGGCGACGGTTCGCCTGCCTCGACGGGAAAAGCCGTCACGGCAAGCGAAATGCCATGCGTCTGGCGGCAGAACTCCGCCCAGCCTTCGTCCACCGCAAGTTGCGCCGCGGCAAGCAGCCCCTCCGTGTCAAACGTCATGTTGGTGGATACGAAGGTTCCCGCAGCCTCCGAACCGTACGACACGCGGTACGCTTCGTTGGTGACGTACACGTAGGCGTCTTCCTCCGGAACCTCGTAGTCGTTGTCCACCGTCTCGCGCGCGACGGTCGAGTAGCCGAAGGCGTAGGAGAGGCGGCCGTTCGCATACATCCAGCGGCCGTCGGCGGAAGACGCCTCCGGCAGGAACACGCCGATGGACGGATTGCCGTCGCCCTGTATTCCGCCGCCAGCCACGTCGTCGAAGACGAGCACGAAGCGATCTTCCTGCTCGACCGCGAAATCGAGCAGGGACTTTGTGGCCGCATCGTTTTCTTTCCCGCTGACGCGAAGAACGGCCCGGCCCGAAGCAAGCGCCGCGGCACGGGCGGCATCGAAATCGTTGTAGAACGGGAACAGCAGCGGAGGAGGAAGCGCGGCGTTCAGGGCGGCGCCGTCGTTGGAGGTGGCGGCGTCCGCACCGATCAGCACCGTCACGGCCTGGGGAGGCGTGACGCCGTTGCGCACGACGGTCACCTTGGCGGCCCCTGGCGACACGCGAATGCCGAAATAGCCGTTTTCGTCGGTAGTAACCTCGCCAGACGCGCCGCCCGTGAGCTGCAGCGTGACGTTCGCGCCGTCGCTCCCCATTACGCGCCCTACGACAGGCACGGTATCGTTCGTCTCGTAGCCGACCATGGTGACCACATCGTCCACCACGTCGAACAGATAGCTTCCCGACTGCGTGGGAAGGCTCTTCGTGTTGATGTACGGAAGGGCGTACCAGCCGTCGCCGGCGCCGCCCCAGCCCGTGAACACGCGCACGCGCGCCACTTCGTCGGAGTCAAGCCCGTATCCCACCGCCAGCACCGCGTGCCCGCCTTCGCCCTGGATTCCCAGAAACACCGGAGCGCCCGCCCGGCACTGGTTGTAGATCAGCGCGGCATACTGGCTCTGCGACGGGTCGTGCACGGCGCGCGCGTCCTTGAAGCCGAACACCTCCTTCAACCCCTTGGCGACGTCGAAGCCGTACGCGCTGGATTCGTCGTCCGTCCACGCCATGGCCACGGCCACGCCCGCATCGAAGGCCACGCGCCCGAGCAGCTCGCGCTGCGCGTCGTCCAGGCTGTTGTAGTCGGTGCGCGTCATCGTGTCGGGGAAGAGCGTCTCCCAGTCGTACAGTCCGCCGATGGTCGTGTCGCCCGTCGTGAAGCCGTTGTAGGTCGTCCCGTAGATGCCGTCCTGGGTCTCGCGGACCAGGCCGGCCGGCGTGGCGGCGCCTTCCGGGCATCCCTTGACGGCGAAAAACTGCATCATTGCCGACATGGCCGTGGCCACGCATCCGCACACGGCGTTTTCAGGCGTGTGGTAGTTGTACACCGGCTTGCCGCCGCGATCGCCCTGATCCCAGTGCGTGAAGCGTCCGCCCTGCTCGAATCCGTCCACGACGCGGATGGTCGTGGCGACCGTCTCGAGCCCGTTCGTCACGGCCTCCATCAGCCCGAAGCCACCTTGAACGCCGATGCCAAGACCTTTCCATTTCGCCTTCCCCTGCTCGGCCCACGCCTGCATGGCAGGGTCGCCGGACGCCATCGCAGGCGCCGCAGCAGACTGGAGCGAAGCGCCGCCAGACGACGGGACGTAGAGACCAAGCTTCTTCAGGCGGTCGGTCATGTCGCGCACAAGCATGGCACGCACCGGGTGCGCCGCAGGAAGCCCGCCCGACGGCACGTTCTCGAGAACGGCAACGACAGGCTCGAGCTCCGTCACCGGAGAAACGACCATGCACGCGCCGTTCGCCAGCGGCACGCGATACCACAACGTGACGCCCTTGGAATCCGCGACCGCCGCAGCACGGCCGGCAACGTCCTGCCCCGCAACAAAAGCGCCATTCTTTCCAGCCCACGCGGCGGCAGCGGCGCGCGCTTGCGCAGGCGTCACGCGCTCCGCGTGCGCCAACAGCGCAAACACCACCGACAACGTGGCCAAAAATCTCTTCTTCATGCCGTTCTCCGTTCGCTTGCAATACGGTATCGTGGTGGAAGGGTACACTTCCCCATCAAACTTGCGCCCGTATTATACACGATTGTACGGGCTTGTGACAAAGGAAAAAGATAAAAAACTATCGGTTCCAGCGATCAAGATCCCTGGCGATGGCTTTCGTCTTCAGAGCTTCGCGCTTGTCGTGAAGGGCCTTGCCGCGGCACACCCCCATTTCAAGCTTCACCCGGCCCTTCTTCAAGTACAGCCTGAGCGGTATCAGCGTAAGCCCCTTTGCCTCGGTTTTCAGCTTCAGCTCGCCGACTTCCTTGCGGTGGACGAGCAGCTTGCGGTTGCGCAGCGGGTTGTGGTTGAAGCGGTTGCCGAATTCATAGACGGGTATGTGCATCTGTACGACATACAGTTCGCCGCCAAGCACGGCGCCATACGCGCCGGCTAGCGACGCCGCACCGCTCCGAAGGACCTTCACCTCGGTCCCCGTCAACACGATGCCGCACTCCAGCTTCTCCAGCACGGAATAGTCGTGCCAGGCCCGCCGGTTGACCGCCAAATCGCCCGAAACGGGCTTCTTTCCACGATCTGCCATCAGGCGGTCGCAGGTCAATCGGCAAAGATCGACTTCATGGCCGCATGCCGCTGCCAACGCGTCTTTGCGTCCTCGGCACGGGCGATGGCGTCAAAGTCGATCTCGGATATGAGCTTGCCCTCCGCCACCTCGCGGAGCGCCGTGTCAACCTTGTCCTCGTCAGACGAAAGCGGACGCACCAGGGGCTTCTCGCCTGCGATCAGCTGCTTCTCGCGCTTGGAGATCAGGTTCACCAGCAGCGGTACCGACGGCACGCGTTCATGGGCTTTCTTGAGAAGTTCAATATTCATGGTTCTTTCCTTTCGGTCGCGCCGGGACGCGCGACCCTGCCTTTCCGGTCACGCGGGGACGCGCGACCCTACCGTTGTGCGGCCTCCGTCGTGAACTGCGGGCGACGGCCCTTGTACCACCAAATCATCACCGGCGTGGCGATGAATATCGACGAATAGGTTCCGGCCACGACGCCAATGAGCATCGTGAGAGCGAAGTCGAATATCGAGCCGTCGCCGAACGCGAACAGCGCCACAACGGCGAAGAACGTCGTCAACGAAGTTATGACCGTGCGGCTCAAGCACTCGTTCAGCGCCCTGTTGCAGAGATCCTTGAAGCCAGTCTTCTGGTCCTTGCGCAAATCCTCGCGGATGCGGTCGAACACGACGATCGTGTCGTTCACGGAGTAGCCGATGATCGTCAGCAGCGCAGTCACCACCAGGAGCGACACCTGCCGCCCGCAGAGCGAGAACAGCCCCAGCGAAATCAGCGCGTCGTGCGCCAGCGCCACGAGAGCGCCCAGACCGAAGCCGAACTCGAAACGGAAGCCGACGTAGACGAGAATCGCGACCAGCGAGAGTATCACGGCCCACGTGCCGGACTTCTTGAGGTCCGCGCCCACCATCGAACCGACCTCGTCCACGGACACCTGCTTCAAAGACGCGTCCGGGAACGCCGTCTGCAGCAGCTTGGTCACGTGCGCCGCCACGTCGCGGTTCTCAAGGGCCTTGCCCTTCTCCGTCTCGGCGGTCTCGCCCGTCTTCACGAGAAGCGTCGCGTCGCCCACGCCCTCCTGATACTGGATGACCGTGGCGTTGTCGAACGGATCGAGAGCCTTGCGCACGTCGCCGACCGACGGCTTCTTCGCCTGATCCACGGAGTAGACGAGCGACGTGCCGCCGGTAAGATCGACAGCCAGCACCGATGCGCGGTTCGTTGCCGCGCGGATGAAGAAGATGGCGAGAGACACCGCGATGATCGCCGCGGAGGCGAGCGTCGTGATCTTGCCCATGCCGACGAAGTTCACGTTTGGAACCTTCTTGAAGATGTTGAGCATCCTGAAGGGCTTCATCGACTCGGCCTTCGTCGTGTTGTCGAACACGAGGCGCGTCACCACGACCGCCGTGAACATCGAAATCACGACGCCGGCCGTGAGGGTGATCGCAAAGCCGCGCACGGGGCCCGTCCCCACGATGAAGAGGATGATGCCTGTCACGATCGTGGTGATGTTGGAGTCCAGAATCGCAGTGAAGGCGCGGCCGTAGCCGTTCTTGAGAGCGCCGCCGACGGACGCCTTGGCGTTGAACTCCTCGCGGATGCGCTCGAAGATGATCACGTTCGCGTCAACGGCCATGCCGAGCGTCAGCACGAGACCGGCGATGCCTGGCATGGTAAGGACGGGCAGCTGCAGGGACCCGGTCGCACCCATCGAGGCGTCCTTCGCGAACACGCCGAGGATGTTGGCGACTATCACGAGCGCCGCCGGAAGAAGCGCGACGTCGAGGAAAAGCGCGATGTCGGCCACAAGACCCGCGTACCAGTAGTAGATGAGCATGAACAGGCCCACGAGCGCGAATCCGAGCGCGGCGGCCACCATGCCCGCCTGCTTTGCGTCCTCGCCCACGGTCGGGGATACCGACGATTCAGCCAGGAGCTTGAGCGGAGCGGGCAGCGCGCCGGCGTTCAGGTCGTTTGCCAGCTGCTGCGCCTCGGCTGCCGTGAAGTGGCCCGTAATCTGGCCATGGGCGCCAATCTCGCTCTGGATCACAGGCGCCGAGATCAGCGCGTCATCGAGGATTATCGCCAGCTGGCGGCCGCGGCTCGACGGATTCTTGGGGCCGCCAGCCATGTAGTTGCGCGTGACCTCGGAAAAGAGGCGCGCGCCCTTGGAGTTGAAGGAAAAGGCTATCGCCAGCGATCCGGCGGCATCGCGCTCCACGGAGGCGGACGTGAGGTATTCGCCAGTTATCGGCTCGCGCGTAGGCGGATTGCGGTGCACGAACGCCGCCCTGTACGAACCGTCGCCCTCCTTCTCGAGCATGAACTGGTAGCGGGGATCGGGCGTGTGGAAGGCCGCAAGACGCGTGGCGTAGCCGGGACGGGACGCCACTTCGTTGAAATTCTCGGCACGAACGAATCCAGAGCCGCCGCGCACGTACCCCTCCGGGTTCGCTTCCGTGGACATCAGCTTGGAAACGAGCTCGTCGTTGCGCGGATGCGTAAGGCGGAACTCCAGGAAAGCGGCGGACTGCAGCGACTTCTTCGCGGCCTTGCGCGTGTCTTCGTCGATGCCCGGCAGCTGAACGAGCAGACGATGGTCCTTCATGCCCTGGATGACAGGCTCGTTCATTCCCATGCCGTCGACACGGCGGCGGACAACCTGTATGATGCGCGCGTCGGCGCCCTGCAGCGTCTCCTGTATCTTCCTGTCCACGGCACCCGTTTCGTTCGTCAACGCCGGGTTTCCGGCGATGATCGTCTCGCGGAGCTTTTCCGTGTCGACGCCAAGCGTGAACGACGTGCCGCCCTTCAGGTCAAGCCCGAAGCGCATCTTCTCGGCCACCGGGAAAGTGACATAGATCGAGAATATGGCGATAATCAGGAGCGCCAGCCATTTCCAGATGTCATTCCGCGCAGATGAATCAGCATTCATTTCGTACCTCTTGTGTCTTTTGCAAAATTGAAGATTCATTATACAAAATCGGCGGCGGGATTTCAACCGCCAATTTCCATTCGCCAAATTTTGCGTTTGGGGATGAAATTTCTCCGCACCGTAGTTGCATAAAGCCGCCACGCATTCGTCTGGTTTTCCTCCATGTTTTTCCGTGGCGCGTAATGCATATTTCTGGTATAATCGAGCCATGAATACGAAGAAAAAGGTTCTTTCCTCCATTGCTTGCGGTTTTGCATGCGTGCTTTCAGTCACGGCGTGGCAGTTTCCGCTCCCCGAAAAGTTCCCTTCCGGCGTCCGAGTGCCGACCCTTGACGAGACTTATCCGAACTTCGTCGCAAGGGATGGCGACACCTCCCGCCTGGAGCACGTGTTCGCCAAGGGACTGAGAGGCGAGCCGATCGTGGTAGCCGTCATAGGCGGATCCATCACTTCCGGCGCGCGCGCCTCGCGGCGCGAACTGCAGTGGGGTGCGGTTCTGGCCGACTGGTTCCGCCATGCCTTCCCCAAGAGCGAGGTGACATATGTCAATGCGGGCATCGGCGCCACCGGCAGCAACTACGCCACCCATCGCGTGGAGAACGACGTCTGTTCGAAGAAGCCGGACGTCGTAGGCGTGGAGTTCGCGGTAAACGATGCGGCCGACAAGTCCACCACGGAATTCAACGAAGGGCTTGTGCGCCACCTGCTCAAATGCCCCACCCATCCGTTCGTGTTCCAGCTGGGCATGATGTCCAAAGGCTGCGTGAACAGAATGGCGTATCACATGCCGGTATCCAAACACTACGACATTCCGCATTTCAGCTACCGCAACGCATTCTTCCCGCTGATCTCCGCCGGCAAGCTGGCGCATACAGACCTGGCAAAGGACGAATTGCATCCCGATGACATCGGGCATCCCTACGTGGGTGCGCTGGTCGGCCGCTACATGGACGTGAAGCTTGCCGCTTTCCTCGCCGCCAACCGCAAGCCGGCCGCGATCCCGCCGTTGCCGGCCAAGCCGCTGGTAGGCACGACCTTCGACACGGGGCGCGTCTGGACGGTGGACAAGCTGAAGATACTTGAGAACGCAGGCTTCACACCAGGCGTCCATCCGCGCAACAACTGGTGGAAGAGGCATGGCGGCGCTCTTCGGGCGGCAAAGCCCGGCGACAAGCTGGTCATCGAGGTGGATGCGCCTACATGCGCGATGCTTTTCTACCGCATCCAGGGGCCTTCCGGCATGGCGCGCGTCTCGGTGGACGGGAAGCATGTCTGCGTCTGCGACAGCTGGTTCGATCAGACCTGGGGAGGTTTCACCCCCTACAAGCTACTCTGGCGCGACAAACCGGGGCGGCACGTGGTTGCCATAGAAGTCCTGGAAAAGACCAACCCCAAAAGCACCGGCCACGAATTCGAGATCGACGCCATCCTTACCGCCGGGGACTAGCCGGCGGCACGGTCCGTCATCCTTCGCCGGTCAGAGCGTCTATCTGCCTGGTCGTCCCGAATACGATCAGCTTGTCGTCCCCGTGGATCTGGTCGTTCGGACCCGGGATCATGATGGCGCGCGGCTTTTTCGGGTTCTCGTCCTGCCTGCGGATGCACAGCACCGTCACGCCGGTCTTGTTCCGCAGGTCGGCCTGGGCGAGGGTCTTGTCCGCGCACGATTCAGGCACGTTGATCTCCGCTATGGAGCACCCTTCCGATATTTCCAGCAGGTCGAACGCGCCCCGGTTCGAAAGCGTCCGCGCAAGGCGGTGGGCGCTTTCACGGTCTGGGTAGATAACCTGGTCGGCGCCGATCTTCTGCAATATCTTGCCATGCATCTCGCTTGTGGCCTTTGCGACGACCATCGGGATTCCCAGCTCCTTGCAATTTGCCGTGGCGAGCGTCGACGCCTCGATGTTGGAGCCGATCGCAACCACCGCCACGTCGCATTCCTTCAATCCGGCCTCTTCAAGGGTACGGGCGCTGGTGGCGTCTCCCTGCACGGCCTCGGACACCACGTCGCGGGCATTCTGCACAAGCGAGCCGTTGCGTTCCACAAGCAGCACTTCCTGCCCAGATTCGGAAAGCGCCTCCGCAAGAGCCATGCCAAAGCGGCCTGCGCCGATGATTCCTATATGTTTCATTTCTTTCCTCCATCATCCCCGCCTGCGGCGGCTTTCGAACCGTCGCCGGCGGGCTTCTTCACCGGCCGGCCGGCCGACGGACGTCTTCGCGCCAGCATCGGGCGGTTGAATTCCAGGACGATATTGTACAGGCGTTCCGCGAGTTCGGGATCGTCCTCGAAGACGTTCTTCACTTCCGTCTGCGTCTTGTTGTCGATTGCCGCGCGTACGGCGATGAAGCGTCCGTGCGAGGGGTATTTGGTGGACGTGAACATCTTGTCCTTGTCGAAAAGCCCTGCGTTCACGAGATTCTGGAAGAGTTCCCGCACATGTTCGGGGTCGACCGTGTACTGCCTCGCATGGTAGTCGTCCCAAGTCTCGTCGTCCATCGATTTCGCAAAGCTGTCCGAAACGCGCCGCGACGTGCCGGACTTCACATCGACGAACCCCGAGCCTGTCAGGCGCACGGAGACGCGTCTGACGGGCTCGCGCGAGGCGTTGTAGTAGTGTATCTCGCACCAGTTCAGCGGCGTTGTCGTCACAGTCACGTACGGATCGTCCCAGAAGAGTCCGCAGCCTGCTAGAGTGAAGAGTGAAGAGTGAAGAGTGAAGAGTGCAAGAAGCCGCAAGACGCGACGAAGACTCTTGGATGCTAGACGTATTGCCATGTTTTTTCTCCAGTTTTCAACTCTCAACTCTTCACTCTTCACTCTTCACTGCGCAAGCAGCCCCGCCCCGTGCAAGGTCAACGTCTGGTCGATCGTAAACGGCAGGCCGCTGTCCTTCAGAACCCACTTGGCGAAACCGCCAGTGGCGACGAGCGAGAAGTCGGTCTTGAAATTGCGTGCCAGCGTGGTGACGATCTCGCGCACCATCCCCCGGTAGCCTACGAGCGCTCCGAAACGCATGGCCTCTTCGGTGGAACGACCGATCTTCGGGCACCGTCCGCCAAGTTCCATGCGCGGCAGCTTTGCCGTACGCTCGTACAGGTAGTCGCGCATGAGCGGGAAGCCTGGCGCGATCACGCCACCGCGCCATGTCATGTCGCGAGTGACCACGGCGGCCGTGAACGCCGTGCCGAAATCGCACACAAGCACCGGGGCGCCGTAGCGATTGACTGCCGCCGCCGCATCGGCGAGCCGGTCTGCGCCGATCGTTTCAGGATGCGGATAGTCGAGCGAGAGGCCGGAAGAGGCGAGGAAGCGCCTGTAGTCCACGGAAACGAACCTCACGCCCAGTTTTCCGGCGAAACGCCGCCAGGCGGCATCCGCGCGCGGCACCACGCTCACGTATGCCAAGCCGACGGCGCCTAGAGCCGCGACATTCCTCGCCGCCTCGAACGCGGCCGCGCGGTCGCCGTCCACATGCGCCACGCGGGACACGCGGCCATCGGACCAGAGTCCGACGGCCGTGCTCGTGTTTCCCACGTCGACAGCGATCAATTTCATTTCACGACGGTGTACGTTCCGGCCACGTATTCCTTCGGCTGCTCGCCGGGGACGGTGACGGTGGCGGTGGTGTTCGCCGGGATCGTGAACGTCCAGACCCACTTGCCGGCGTCGTCGTAGTGCCATGCGCTCTTGATCCTGCCGTACGGCGAACGGAAGCAGGCCTTCACCTTGCCCATGCGCCTGTCGGGCAACGGCGCGAGGATGATGTGCTTGAAGCCGGGATTTGCGACGTCCTCCCGGATGCCGGCCATGGAACCGTACATCCATGCGAGTACGGCGCCGTAGGCATAGTGGTTGAAGGAGTTCATGCCGGCGGAGCCGAAACCGTCCTTCTTCGTGTAGGAGTTCCAGCGTTCCCAGATGGTCGTAGCGCCCTGATCCACGGAGTACAGCCACGAGGGGTTCTTGTGCTGCAGAAGGAGCGTGTAGGCCATTTCCGGAGCGCCCACGTCGTAGGTAAGCGTATCCATCAGGATCGAGGTGCCGAGGAAGCCTGTCTGGAGGCAGTCTCCGTGGTCCTTGAAATTCTTCAGGAGGGCCGACTTCGTCTTGGCGAGCGCGTCGCCTTCGAGGAGACCGAGCTTGATGGCGAAGAGCGCTGGCGTCTGCATGTCGCGGAAGACGGGCAGAAGCATGCCGTCCCTGGCGTCCACGAACTTGTCGACGAGGAACATGCGGGCGCGGTTGGCCATGGCGCGGAACTCTGCGGCGTCGTCCTTCTTGCCGAGGCTCTCGGCCATCGTGGTCATCATGCGGGCGTCCCACAGCCAGTAGCAGCAGCCGAGGTACTGCCAGTACGTCAGGGCGTCGTTCCTCACGCGACGCTTGCCGTCGGGGCCCTTCTCGTATGCTCCGCCGCCGCAGGACTCCAGCTTCTCGTAGGAGAGCCAGTCGGCCCACTGGTGTCCCTTCGCCTCGGGAGACGCGAACTTCATGTCCTCGAGGAGCGCCATGTAGCGTTTCATCGACTCCCAGCTTTCCTCCAGAACGCGCACGTCGCCGAACTGCTTCCAGATCGTGTACGGCACGATTATGCCGGCGTCCGCCCAGCCCAGCTGGTGGCCGAGACCGCCGTACTGCGCCAGCGGCGCGACGCCCGTGTAGGAGCCGTCGTCGTGCTGGGTGTCGCGCACGTCGCGCATCCACTTCGCGAGAAAGCCATAGACGTTGGCGTTGTAGGATGCGGCCTCGGCGAACACCTGCGTATCGGCCGTCCAGCCTAGGCGCTCGTTGCGCTGAGGGCAGTCGGTAGGCACCGAGAGGTAGTTGGAGTACTGGCCCCACTTGACGTTGGAGATCAGCTGGTTGACGTCCTTCACGCCAGTCTCCAGGCATCCGGTCTCGGACCACTTGGGGATGGATGTGACGGGGATGGAACGGAGCTTCTTGATGGTCACCCTGCCCGTCGCGGTGATTGAGACGTAGCGGTAGCCGAAGAAGGTGAAGCCGGGGCGGTACGTTTCGTCGCCCGTGCCGGCGAACGTGTAGTTGAGAGTGGTGCGCGCCTTGCGGTAGTTGGTGAAATATGCGGACCCCTCCGGACCGTCGCAGCCGCGCTTCTTCGCGCCGTTGCCGTCGTTGAGCATCTCCGCCGGACGCATCGTGAGCGTAACGCCCCCGGCGGCGGCGAACTTGAAGCATGGCACGGCGGCGGCATTCTGCGCGAAGTCGACTACGAGCGTCTCGTCCTTGTCGACCACGATTTCATCGCCGTCCTTGTAGCTGCGCAGCTTCACGACCTTGCCGAACTCGCCGTCCTTGGCTCCTTCGACCCCCTTCCACACGTACATTTCCGCAGGAGCGAGCGCAAGGTCGCAGCGCAGGCGGATCGGAGCGCCGACCATGGGCAGCAGTTCGCCCTTGAACTCGGTGTTGACTTCGGAGGCGCGGAATGATGACGGAAGTCCGCCGCCCCTGGAGGTCATCCAATCCGTCTTCACGCGCGCGTCGTAGTCTTCGCCGTCGAAGATCGCCGCGCGCAAGACCGGGCCCGTGGTTGCGGAAAGCCACGTCGTATCAGTGCCGACGCGCTTCTCGGTGCCATCGGCATAGCGCAGGATCAGCTGCGCCCGGAAAGCCGACTTCCTGCCGAAGAAGTTGACGATCTTGTCGCGCCACCAGCCGGCGGAAACCTGGGCGGCAAACGTGTTGGCGTCGGCCTTGCCAGTCTTCATCAGATGCGTCACGTCGTACGTGAAGGAGTATTTCGTCTTGCCGTTGTGGGTGAAGCCTGGCTTGAGGAAATCGCGCACCAGCTTGCCGCCTGCGGCCTTGCAGCCCTTGCGGGAAACGGGTTCGCCGTTGACGTACGCCTCGAACGCGCCAAGGCCGGCGACGGTCCAGTACGCTTCCTTCACGTCGTTTCCGTTGGCGATGGTCTTGACGAAGCAGGCCGTGCCGTCCTCGGCTTCCTGCTTGCCCCTGCCATGGGCCTGCGGATCGGACCGAACCTTCGCGTCGGCTGCGGAGATCCACACGGAACCGTTCCAGTCGTCCTTCTTGAAGAGGCCTGTCTCGAAGAAGCCGCGCCCCGGCTTGAGCCAGGCCCCGGTCTCGTCCTTCACCGCCACCTGCCAGAAGTACTTCATCGCGCTCTTCAGCGGCGCGCCGGCGTACTTCACGCCCACGGACTTGCCGCACGCCACCTCTCCGGAGTCCCACACGCACGGTCCCTTGGGCGAACCTTCGTTCACGGTGATGCGGTATGCCGCCTGGGCCGCGCCCTGCCGGGACGAACACATCGTCCAGCCGAACGAAGGCGCCGCCCCGACATTCGCCGGCGATACGAGCTGGTCTGTGACGAATCCCGCTGCTTTCGGTTCGTCGCACGCCCCTTCCCCTGCACGCTGGCAACAGCCGGCCACCAGACCTGCCATCGCAGCGATTGCAGTCAACTTGATCTGTCGCATTGTCATTGTCATTTTCTCCTTTATTGCTTCTTCACATTTGGCAGTTCGCCGGTCACATCGAGGATCCAGGCCGTATCGGCCCAGTTGGGATGTTCCCTGTCCTTGAAGATTTCGTTGAGGATTGGCTTCTTCACGCTCTCGTCGCGGTTGAGGATGTCGTTGTAGACGAGATCCAGCAGCTCCCTGTCCTGCCCTTTGTCGAAAAGTATTCCGGCCAGCAGCATCACATTCTCGTCAGGAACGAGATTGAGGGCTCTCTGAAGGCATTCCTCCTTACGTGATTTCGGCACCTTGCGGAACATGTCGCGAAAGACGTCCACCTCTGCCATCGTGACGGCCTTCCCCTGCGGTTCCATCCACTTGTCGACCGCGGCATCGAACGCATCCACCAGCTGCGCTTCCTCCGCCTCGCGCTTCTCCTCCGCGGTCATTTGCCGCCGGTCGGCGGAATCGTCGTCCGTTGGCGCGGCAACCGTCGATCCGGCATCGCCGGACGCCGTGCCGGACGCCCTCCCGGCCACATCCGGCCGCCTGACCGTTTCGCGCACCGGGTTCCGCCCGCGCGGACTGGCGGGCGCTTCGCCAGACGGCCCGGCCGCCTGAGGCTTGGAATCCGGCCAAAGGAGCACGGCCAGCCCCGCCAGGACAACGAGCGCCAGGCCGGCGCGCCATACGATGCGTCGCATGTTCATTTCCATTCCTCCATTTTGCGCACAGCCGACGCCACCTGCCCTTCCGGCGGCAGGTCGGCACGTGACATGCCGCATGCGGACAACACCTTGTCCGTCGTCTGGAAATGCGCCTTGCAATGGTTCATCAGCCACACAGGCCCATGCTTGCGCACCATTTCTTCGGCCAGCTGGCGCACGCGCGGATCGCTGCTGCCGCGAGGCACCATGTCAAGCGGAACCTTGTCGACCGGAATCGGCCCGTCTTCTGTCGCCATGGCCGCGATCGCCCGCAGGAACTGCTCTCGCGCCACGACCGAGGCCGCCGCCACCGCGATGTCGTCCTCGGCACGGTGCCGCTGCTCCACGACAATCTTCTTTCCCCGCTCCTTCAAGGCGCGCCTGATCGTCGCCTCCGTAGGCGCGAACTGGTCCACGACCACCTTTGGACACGCCGTCTGCTTCTCCAGCAGCTCTTCGATGCACGTGCCATGCGCCCATGCCAGAAGGCGGTTTATGTTCTTTATCTTCGCATACAGACGGTTGTAGGCCGCCGGACCTATCTTCACGACCGCGTAACGGTCCGGCCCCAGCATCTGTCGCAGCCTGGCGCCGACGGTCAGCACCGCCCTGTCAGTCATCTGCTTGCAGTCGCGCACGCCCATCTCGCGCATTTCCCTGGAGAGCGGTTCGTCCGTATAGCAGCACGCGACGACAAGCGGCCCGAAATAATCGCCCTTCCCCGACTCGTCGCTGCCGCCATGCGCGGAGCTGCGCCCTGGGTCCAGCACGTCCTCGTATCCCAATGTCGCCACGCCGAGCACGTTCGGCTCCAGGAAGAACTCCACGAAATCCTGCGCCTTGCCGCCCTGGATGCACAGCTTCCGCCGCCCGTGCTTCTCCTTCTGGTACAGGGCGCAATTGAAACCATCGCCCTCCACCGCCGCCATCGCATACGGCACGGTGCGTGGACGGTAGTTGCCGAGCGCAAGCATCGCCAGCAGCTTTTCCTGCTGGTCGGCATCAAGTTCGTACGTGAAACATGTCTTTGGCGTGGCCATGCGCGGATGTGATTATACCATAAATGCCCGGCCACGCCAGGCGGCTGTCTGAAAGACCTGCTATACGAGCGCGCCGACCAGTATCTGCGGATGCGCCTCTGCTATCCGAACCTTCACGAGATCTCCGGGCGTCAACGGCCTCTCCGGCTCGAACACCACGATGCGGTTGCCGCCGTCGCGGCCGCTCCAGCGGGCGGCGTTCCGCAGGGACGGCCCCTCGACAAGCACCTCTCGCACGGTTCCGGCCAGGCGGTTGTTGCGCATCAGGCCGCGCTGCTGCTGGCCGGCAAGCAGGATCTGGTCGCGCCGCTCCTTCTCCGCAGTCGGCACGTCGTCCGGCAACGCGGCGGAACGCGTGCCGGGACGCGGCGAGTACTTGAAGACGAACGCGTTGTCGAACCCGGCCTCGTCCATGAGCGACCGCGTCGCCTCGAAATCGTCGTCAGTCTCGCCCGGATAGCCTACGATCACATCGGTCGTAACGGCGAACTCCGGATCGAACGCCCGCAGCCTGGCGATAGCGGACAGGTATTCCGCGCGCGTGTAGCGGCGGCCCATCGCGGCGAGGATCCGGTCGCTTCCGCTCTGGACGGGGAGGTGCAGATGGCGGCAGACCTTCGGGAACTCCGCGTAGGCGCGCACAAGTTCGTCCGTGCAGCCCTTTGGATGCGCGCTTGTGAAGCGGATGCGTTCCAGGCCGTCGATGGCGCTCAACGCCTCCAGAAGGCGCGGGAACGCTTCCACGTATCCGCCCGGGCTTGCGGGATCGTCCGCGGTCCACGCCTTGTTGCGAACGCCATAGCGCAGGACGCTCTGCCCGAGCAGGCACACCTCCTTCACGCCGCGCGCGGCGAGAGCGCGCACCTCGGCGACGACCTCCTTCGCCGGGCGGGAATACTCGTGTCCGCGCACGTCGGGAACTATGCAGTAGCTGCATCTGTTGTCGCAGCCAAGCAGTATCGTGACGTAGCTCTGGAACGAAGCGCCGCCGCCGTGCGCATCCATGCCGGCCGGAACCTCGTCGTCGTCCGGCAGTTCGAGGATGCGCGTTTCCCCGGCGAGGCAGCGCTCCACAAGACGTGGAATCGTCCCGAAACGGCGCGGTCCCACGGCGAAATCAAGTCCAGGCAGCGCCTTGAAGACATCCGTGCCCATCCGTTTCACGGCGCACCCCATCAACCCCACCACCTTCACCCGTCCGCCAGTCTCGCTTTGCCGGCCCCGCCCCTCCTTGGCGGCGATCAGGTTGCCGCACTTGCCGACGGCCTTGCGTTCCGCCATGTCGCGCACCGTGCACGAGTTGACGATCACCAGCTCCGCGTCGGACTCTTCGTCCACGCGCACATGCCCCGCCGCCGAAAGCAGGGCTTCAACGGCCTCGCTGTCGCGCACGTTCATCTGGCACCCGTATGTATGAAGATGGAATGTCATGCGTCTATCATACCACATTTCCGGGGCACATGTTCTCCAGCCGCACGGCGATTATGGTATAATGGCGCACATGAAAATTCTGGTTGTTGGCAGCGGCGGGCGCGAACACGCCATCACATGGCGTCTCGCCCAGGACGAAACGAAGCACGAACTCTACTGCGCCCCGGGCAATGCGGGCACGGCCGCGCTCGCGACAAATCTCGCGATCGGCGCGGAGGACGTGGCAGGCATCGCGGCATGGGCAGGCGAGAACCGGCCCGACCTCGTCGTAGTCGGCCCTGAAGCCCCGCTTTGCAAGGGACTGGTGGACGTACTTTCGGACATGGGCGTGAAAGCTTTCGGGCCATGCGCCGCAGGCGCCAGGATGGAGGGTTCGAAACGTTTTGCGAAGGAAGTGATGAACGCCGCCGGCGTGCCGACCGGCAAGGCGCAGACGTTCACCGACGCGGATGCGGCCAAGGCCGCGCTGCCAGCCTACGGACTGCCGGTCGTCATAAAGGCGGACGGACTTGCCGCCGGCAAAGGCGTCGTGGTCGCCGAGACGACGGCGCAAGCCGAAGCCGCCATCGAGGACATGCTCGTCGCCAGCAAATTCGGCGCCGCCGGCGCGGAAGTGCTCGTCGAGGAGTTCCTTGACGGAGAGGAATGCTCCATTCTCGCGCTGGTCGATGGCGAAAACGCCGTCCTGCTGCCTGGCTCGCAGGACCATAAACGCGCATTCGACGGCGACAAGGGCCCCAATACCGGCGGCATGGGCGCATACTCGCCGGCCCCGGTGGTAACACCGGCGATGATGCCTGGAATCAAGGAAAAGATCATCCTTCCGGTGGTACGCGAACTCAAGAAGCGCGGAATCGAGTACAGAGGCGTCCTGTACGCCGGGCTCATGGTCACTCCGCCCGGCGGCAAGACGGCCCTCAGCGGCTCTTCGATCAACGTCGTGGAGTTCAACGCGCGCTTCGGTGATCCCGAGACGGAGGTCGTGCTCCCGCGCCTCGCCGGAAACTTCGCGAAGATCCTCATGTCGTGCGCCGAGGGACGGCTTGAAGAGGCGGACGTGGTCGTAAAGGACGAGATGGCCGCCACCGTGATCGTCGCATCCGGCGGCTATCCCGGATCATATGCCAAGGGCAAGACCATCACAGGCCTCGCAGATGCTGCTGGAGTCCCCGGCGCGATCGTGTTCCACTGCGGCACCAAGGCCCAGGACGGGCAGATCGTCACGGCGGGCGGGCGGGTCCTGTCCGTGACCGGACTCGGGCCGGATCTCCGTACGGCCGTCGACACCGCGTATGCCGCGGCCGGGAAGATATCGTTCGACGGCGCGTTCCGCCGCAGCGACATCGCCCACCGTGCGTTCGACAGGAGGTAGCCCCGTCCGGCCCGTCCGGCAGGCGGGCCGGAATTCGTTGCGGCGAAAGGCGCACTTTGCTATAATGCCGTCCACCAGAAGGAGAACACATGGCAACTGACATCACGATGAACGATCTGCTGCAGGCGACGATCGACGAAGGCGCGAGCGACCTGCACGTCCGCGCATACATGCCGCCCAAGCTCCGTATCCATGGCGAGCTGGTAGCGATCGCAGACGAGGCTTTTACCGAGGACGACACCTACAAGCTCTGCCACGAAATCATGACGGCCGAGCAGTCTGCCGAAGTTGAGAAGAACGGCGGCGCCGACTTCGCGCTCTCGCACGAGGACGGCACGCGTTTCCGCGTTTCCGTGTTCAAGGAGCGCAAGCGCTGGGGTTGCGTGCTGCGCATGATCCCGTCAACGCTCCTCACCCTCGAGCAGATCGGCCTTCCCGACACGGTAAAGGAGCTCCTGTTCAAGCCGCGCGGGCTGATCCTCGTCACAGGCCCTACGGGATCCGGCAAGTCCACGACTCTCGCCTCCATGCTGAACGTCATCAACCGCGAGCGTGGCGTGCACATCATCACAATCGAAGACCCGATCGAATTCTACCACACTTCGCAGAAGTCGCTCGTGACCCAGCGCGAGGTGGGCGACGACGTGCCGTCGTTCGCCGAGGCCATCCGCCGCGCGCTCCGCCAGGACCCGGACGTAATCCTCGTAGGCGAAATGCGCGACCTGGAGACGATCGGCGCCGCCATCACCGCCGCCGAAACCGGCCACCTCGTGTTCGGAACGCTCCACACGACAGGCGCGGCCGAGACGGTGGACCGCATCGTGGACGCCTTCCCCACAAACCAGCAGGCCCAGATACGCACGCAGCTCGCCGCCGGCCTGCAGGCCGTCATCTCCCAGATCCTCCTGCCGAAGCTCGGCCCGGACGGCGAGGTGCACGGCCGCATCGCCGCGTTCGAGATCATGATCTCCACGGATGCCATCCGCAGCCGCATCCGCGACAACAAAACGAACATGATCAAGAGCGATCTCCAGACCGGCGCGAAGTACGGAATGGTGACGCTCGACGCATGCCTCACGCAGCACTACAAGAACGGCTACATCTCCTACGACGAACTCATCACCAAGTCGCAGGATCCGGACACGGTCGTGTCCAAGCTCAAGGAAGAGATGGGACGGCGCTAAATGGCGGAACAATTCGATCCCCTGCTCGACCTGCTCGTCCAGAACGGCGTTCTGGACGACGAACAGGTCGCCACCATACGCGAAGAGCAGAAGAACGACGGAGGCAAGCCGATCCGCCAGCTCGTCATCGACGGCGGCTATGCCACCGAGGACGACCTGCTCGCCATGATGGCCGCGTACCAGGGCTGCGAGGTGGTCAATCTCGCCGAGATGACCCTGGACACGGATACCGTAAACGCCATCCCCGCCTCCATCGCCAGGATGTACAACGTGCTTTGCGTCGGCGTGGAAGACAGCTCCGTGACGCTTGCCACCGCCAACCTCGTGGATCCGCGAGTCTCCGACGAGGTGGCTTTCGCCCTCTCGAAAGAGGTGCGTTTCGTCATGGCCCGCGAGCAGGACGTCAACGACCGCATCTCGCAGTACTACGGCGATGCGTCGGAATCCGTTGCGGACATGCTGAAGTCCCTAGGGGAAGGACTGGACGGCGACGAGACGCTAAAGAGCGACCCGAACGACGTGGCGGCCCTCGAAGGCGCGGCGAACAACAACGCCATCGTCAAGTTCGTGAACATGATCCTCTACCAGGGCGTGGTGGACCGCGCGGCCGACATCCACATCGAGCCGTTCGAGCACGACTTCAAGATCCGCTACCGCGTGGACGGCGCGCTCTACGAAGTGAAGGCCCCGGACGTCTCCATGGCGCCCGCCATCATCTCCCGCGTCAAGATCATGGCGAACCTCAACATCGCCGAGCGCCGCATCCCGCAGGACGGACGCATCGCGATCACCGTCGCCGGACGCCCCGTCGACCTCCGCGTATCCTGCCTCCCCACCACGCACGGCGAATCCGTGGTAATGCGTATCCTCGACCAGAGCGCCACGTCCCTCGACCTCGAGAACGTCGGCCTCGCCGAAGACGTCTACGAGCAGCTGACGATGGACATCGAGAAGCCTAACGGCATCATCGTGGTGACGGGACCGACAGGCTCCGGCAAGACCACCACGCTCTACTCCGTCCTCCGCCGCATCAACTCCATCGACTCCAAGCTCCTCACCGCCGAGGAGCCCGTGGAATACGACGTTGACGGCATCGTGCAGGTGCCCATCAACCACGAGGTCGGCAACACCTTCCCGAAGGTGCTGCGCGCCTTCCTGCGCCAGGACCCAGACATCATGCTCATCGGCGAGATCCGCGACCTCGAGACGGCCGAGGTGGCCATCCAGGCCGCCCTCACCGGCCACCTCGTGTTCTCCACGCTCCACACCAACGACGCCGCCGGCGCCGTGATGCGGTTCGTGGACATGAACGTGGCGCCGTACATGGTGGCCTCAACCCTCGAGGCCGTGCTGGGCCAGCGCCTTCTTCGCACCTGCTGCAAGGAGTGCAAGACCTCCTACGAGCCGGACGACGAGACGCTGGACCGCATCAACCTCACGCGCGACCAGATCGGCGGCAGGCCGTTCTACTTCGGCAAAGGCTGCAAGACGTGCAACGGCACCGGCTACAAGGGCCGCAAGGCCATCTTCGAGTACCTGCGCGTCACCAACCCGATCCGCGAGCTGATCAACGACCGCGCCCCCACGCTCATCATACGTGAAAAGGCCCGCGAGCTGGGCATGCGCACGATGCGCGAGGACGGCATCCGCTCCATCCTCGACGGATATACGACAGTCGACGAGGTCTTGCGCTACACCTGACGAACTATTTCGTGTGCGCCTGCGGCAATGTGCGCGTCTGCGCAACTTATGCTATCATAACTGCCACGGAAAGGAGTGAAACATGAGCATAACAATTGATCTCCCCCCTGCGATGGCGAAAGAGGTTCATGACTATGTGACCGTTCAAGGCACAACGCTTGAACGGATGTTCCTTGATTATCTGGGGAATGAACTGAAAAGGCGGAAGGAAATTGATGCCGCCATGTCGGAATTTGATGCGCTGGTTGAGACCACCAGCAGACGTCGTGATGTTCCGTATTCATTTAACCGCGCAGATGCGTATGCGGAGGTGATGGCGTGACATTCATAGACACAAACGTCATCGTCTATTCCGTTGATCGGAAAAATCCGACAAAGCAGCGTCGAGCGCGAGAAATCGTTGCAAATGCAATCCGCAGACAAGGATATGTCATATCGGCGCAAGTATTG
>DFLH01000012.1:0-52526 GCA_002373695.1 Verrucomicrobia bacterium UBA3624 | reverse complement strand
GGCGCAAGTATTGAACGAGTTCTCGAACATTGCGCTTCTGAAACTCGAGATGACTGTTCCTGAAGTCAGGAAATTCGTATCGGTATTCAGGTTGATAAAGGTCATCTCCCTTGACAGCACATGGACAGACAGGGCATTGTCCATAAAAGAACAGTACGGGATACAGTTTTTTGACTCGCTCTTGCTTGCCGCAGCGGAGTCAGTCGGTTGCGATGAGATTCTTACCGAGGACTTGAACGACGGGCAGGTCTATTGCGGGATCAAGGCGGTAAATCCCTTCAAGTAGCATTTGACACCGCAACAGTCGTGCCATCGTCCCTGCCGCGCCGGGTGGCGCTTTTTGGTGTATACCCCCTTGTGTCACACGGCGCGACGGGGTACAATATTGGCGCTCCTTCCCAGAGGGAGCATGGTTCCTTGACATACCGGCGGGCATCCAGCCGCCGGGCCGGTCGCCACATCGGGCGTTGCAATACAGGTCTGACCTGTTTTGCAATTGAAGATTGGTAGGGCGGTTTCGATGAAACCGCCGCCAACCGATGGAGAGCGACAGAACACTGCCGCGCGCACGGGTGTGCGCTTCCGGCAGACGTTACGCAACCAGCGTACAATTGATTCAACCTAGATCAGCAAAAGAAAGGAGATTTCAATGCCGACTTTAGAAAGAGTTGTGAAACCGCGCCGAAACAGGATTTCAGTTGAAATCCCAAAGAGGTTCGGCAAATACACTTTCAGGATTGTGATGATTCCCATTGTCGAGGACGAGAAGCCTAAATACGACTTCTCCGATCTTGTCGGAAGGCTTGAGTGGAATGGCGATGCCGTGAAGGAGCAGCGGAGGCTTAGGGATGAATGGTAACGGCTATCTTCTCGACACTAATGCTATCGTCCAACTGCTCAAGGGAAACAAGGAGCTGATTGCCGTCCTTGGCACCGCTGATTTCATCGCCACCTCGATAGTCGCCGAGATGGAATATCTTTCTTTTTCGGGGTTGACCGATGCTGATGTGGCGCTGTATCAGGCGTTTCGGGGGCGCATTCAGGTGTATGATGTGCCGTCCGCCGATACGGCCTTTACCCAGCTCGTCGTAAAGGCACGAAAGGAACATGGATTGAAGCTGCCGGATGCGATAATAGCAGGAACAGCCATCGCGAAAGGATTGATCATTTTGACGGCAGACGATCATTTCAAGAAGCCAAAAGCGTCATGGCGGACGCGTTTCTTTGCTGTCGATGCAGGCATCTGAATCGGCCGTGCCATCTTTCCTGCCGCGCCGAATGGCGCGGGTTTCATGTTTTTTGCCCCCCCTTGCGCCACACGGCGCGATAAAGTATAATTCTGCCGTTCCTTCGCAAAGGGAAGGTAGTTCCTTGACATACCGGCGGGCACCTAGCCGCCGGGCCGGTCGCCACATCGGGCGTTGCAATACAGGTCTGACCTGTTTTGCAATTGAAGATTGGTAGGGCGGTTTCGATGAAACCGCCGCCAACCGATGGAGAGCGACAGAACGCTGCCGCGCGCACGGGTGTGCGCTTCCGGCAGACGTTACGCAACCAGCGTAAAGTAGCTTTCTCTGAAAGACCGCTAATCTTGATGGAGTGAAATACGGTGGTGCGTCGCGTGGTATCCACGCGGCGCACTTTCCGATTCCTGTTCCATCAAAGGTTCTTAGCGGCACCTCAGAGAAGACACGAATCTCGAGAGTGCGCCGCTCAATTTTTGCCTCGGTGCGGCACGCTCCACAAGCGGTAAAGGAGACAAAGGAAATGGAGCGGTCATGAAGACAGTAATGTTGGTCCTAATTATCGGAGCACTGTGTGCTGCGGGATTTTGGTATGTCACTGAGAACAATCGGAAAGATCGAGAGGTTGAGTATCAACGCCGACAAGAGCAACAGGCAAAGGCCGAAGCGGAAGAGAAGGAGCGCATTTCCCTGCAGAAAGCAGAAGACGAGCGTATTCGCAAAGAACGTGCGGCGGCGGTTGCGAAAGAGGATGCCATTCGACTTTTCCTAAACTATATCGACAGAGAGGAGGAACGCCTTAAAGAGGAAGTCGAGGAGGCAAAAATCAAGATTTCGGAGATTGGCGTCGATCAGGATTCGTTGGAGGATGAATTGAAGGCGATTGAACGAGCCAACGAAATGCGTGTATCTAACAGCGAAAAACGCGGCGAGTCCCAAAGGGACAAGGTCGAGCGAGTCCGAGCGCTTTTGAAATCCACCGTCCTCAACAGACTGGCACGGACATATTGTGGCAATGACCTTTCTGCGCTTCGTTCCGAATTCGAGAGTGAAATGCAGAAGATAAAGGATGTGGATGACCGTTACAAGAAACGCTTCAGCGAGAATGTAAGAAAATACGACGAGACGGTAAAAGGCGTCGATGCTATTGTCGATAAAAAAACGAAGGCGGCACGCGCCAAATTTGAGGCCGTCCAGAAACAGATGGACCCAGATAGACTTTCCAGACTCAAACGCCAATTAGAAGACGTAGAGAAAGCGATTGACAGAATACACAGAAAGAAGTCTCTTGCGAGGTGGGATGAAAAGGAGCTGAAACAACTTCAGCAACAACAAATCACGTTGCAGAACCAACTTTCGCAGTATCAAGACATTACCGGACTGGCATCTGGGAACATCGCGCACATAGAGGCCACTGAAGCCGAGACGGAAGCCAGACGCAAGTATGATCGTGCGGGAAAGACCTTGACTATGGAAAACGATCTGGCACTTCTCGAACGCGATCATGAGCAGGACGTGTATAATCGGGTGCGGGAATTCGAGAGAGTCACACTCGACAATATCCACAACGCTATGAACGCTCGAAGGGCAGTCTGGATGCGATCCCTAGGCCAAGCCGAACAACATTTAAGATACATGAAGAGCAAGGCCGTTAACCTCGACTTTCTATCGGCAGAGGAGCTTGCAGACATGCGCCGTGACATTGCGAAAAGCATCAGCAAATCGATTGTTGAAGTAGAGGAGGGGAAATGAAGAAACATTTGTCCGTTTACTTGTCACTTGGCTTGATAACGGCATGGCCTGTTATCGGCCAGGGATTTACCGATTCTTTTATTCGTGATGGCGTGAAACCTAAGGACCTTGATCGTCTTACTGAAAAAGCGAGAACGGGGCGAGCGCATCTTTCCAGTTTGGGGTCTGGTTTCTTCATAACGAAGGACGGGTACATCCTTACGAACCATCATGTGGTTGAAGGTGCAACGGAGATAGTTGTATTACATGGAGAAACCGCTTATCGGGCAAATGTGGCCGCGAAGAACAAGGAACGGGATCTCGCGCTTCTGAAGATTACACTTCTTCCGAGAGCGACGAACGGCGTATATGTTATCGATGGGCTTCCGACAGTTCCGTCCCTTGAGTTGTCGGATGGGTGCAGGGTGGGGCAGACTGTCTATGCGCTAGGATTCCCAAATCCAGAAGTGTTGGGATTTGAGCCAAAGGTAACTCGGGGTATTGTCAGTAGCATGACGGGTTTCGAAGGCCGAGCGGACATCTTTCAGATGGACGCATCACTTACAGGCGGCAATTCGGGTGGCCCGATAGTAAACGAATACGGATCGGTCGCGGGAGTGTCTGTGGCAGTGGCACATGGTGCGAGCCTCAGTGCAAACTACGGAATCAACATGGAATCGGTGTTCAAGTTCTTGCCCAAGTACGTCAAGTTTACAAGGGGAGTGCCTGGCCGAAAACTACCTGCTGACAAATTGGTGGCGAAGGCAAGGAAGGCACTTGTACAGGTGTTGAACTATGGGCAAGGGGCTTGTGAACGAATCGTAAGGACAGAGACCGATGTTATGGATGTAAAGGCGCGAGAGTCCGACACCAGATTTCGAAAGGCGATGCTTGACGCGCGGATGTGCAAGCTGAAAAAAGAATGGGAAGATTTGAAGGATATTACCGACTGGATCCTTGACGCAAGAGGTGAGGTTGGGGATGTCAGAGAGTGGAACAATCTAGCACGCGAGGAACTAGGACTTCACCTTGTCATTGTCGCAGAAGCAGATGGGCGTGACGTGATGGCAACCATCAAGCCGATCTGTGGATTCAAAGAGGATTTCGCAGTTTGCGGTAAACCCGTTCGGCTGTATGGCGGTCGGGAAATACGAGGTTTCCCTGTAGAGGCTCGACTCGACTACGAAGACGAGAGTTGGGTCTGGCGTGGCGAACTGAAATGCAGATACGATTGGCGTGGGACAAAAGAAATCCGTGTTGTCATGAAAAGAACAGGCAAGAAGTGAGATTGGAGAACGACATGGCCATAAAATGCGTAATCTACGGCGAATTGATGGAGTCTGATGTCAAAATGGCGTACTCACAATGGAACAAAAGAGACAAAGGAAGGTAAAAGACAGATGGCGCAATTTACGTTCAAGTGTCCACAATGTGGTGCAAGCATTGAGGCAGATAATTCGCTTAGTGGGCAAGTAGCAGAGTGCCCATGTTGTGAGAAGGGAATTGTAATACCTCGGAATGGGGTGAAAAGAATGGTTGCCGGGATACCGCCGCGTCCGGCAGTGCCGCCACGTTCACCAGAGAAGTTAAAGCCACAAATGACAAGGCCAGATGCCAATCCAAGCGCGCAACGCCGGAAAACCGAATACGAACAAATGGTAGAGAACGAAAAGGAGCGTCTGAAACTCCGTCAACGTGAGAGGATGAGATCTCTCATAATGACGGGAGTTGCCTTGATTGTCGTTGCCTTGGTTGGGTACTATTGGTGGATGTCTAACCGAAAGTTCAAAGTGCCGGACACCTTCGCCCAAACGGAACAAGTTCAAATCGGCATGAACACGCGCGAAGATGAGGAACGCGAGAAACTGCGGCGGGAAAGGATTACCCGCGAGGAAGCAGAACGGGAAAAACGAAAGGCCGAGAGAGAACGCCGGACTGCAGAACGAGAAAAGAAACTTCAGGCACAACGCGAGAAAGCCGAAGCCGAAAAAGAGGCTCGTGAACGTATCGAAGAAGTGGAGAACCGTTTTAAGGGCGGAGCACTTGTTTTCGCATCCGACTTTCCTAATGTCAAGTCACCGTTAAAGAAAGACGGAATATTCTATGCCGTCGGCGGAGTCTATCTGACAGATCAGAAGATTTACGAGGCAATGGTGGAAGATGGCAAGTTGTCGGCTGTTCGCACTATATCGTTGCAAGGCTCTCCAGACGACGTTGATGTTAGGGCGTTTTCAGACATGATCACGACAGAACGTATGTTGGTTATGGGAGAAGATGGCATCGTCTGGATTTTCGGAACCGGGAAAGCCTATTGGACGGAGAAGGCAACGCTTGCAAATGATGAAATCGTTCCATCAAAAGTTGAACTGAAGGGGCTTCTTCCGATATTGGCATCTTGGGGGAGGATCCCTGAGAATAAGTTTCGTCTTACACTGAAGTCAACACATGGCGGCAGGGATGTTCCGATTGGTATTATTGAGTATAGAGAAAGTGTCTCTGCGATGAAGATTCGAGACGCTTTGTTGCCGATAATGAAAGCTAGGAGAGAACATGCGGCAAACCTACCCAAGCCCAAGCTCAAGAAGTTCAAGCCGACAGTCGTGTTTTACGATGGGAGCATAATCAGAAGTGAACTTGGAGGGGTTACGAAGGTTCCAAGAAAGTTTAAGCATCTTGGCACTAAACATCAAGGATCTGTCAAGTCTGCCACTTACATACAGGCGGAAGAACGCTGGAAAAAGTTGAAGGCGGAGGCCGAGCGGCAAGAGAGGGAAAGGGAGAGTGTTCTTCAGGCGAATCGACAGTTGATGCAAGAATACGAAAACAATGTACGTGCGATATTGGACAGGGAAATTCGCGGCGAAGATATTGAATCAGAAGCCCAAAAGTATATTTTGCTTATAGAAAGGAGCCGATCTAATCTTCCCAGAGGGACAGATAATACAATTGACGACAATAGAATTGAAAGACGTATGAAGAGCCGCACACCGGTTCTTCACGATGAAGGTGGAGATGCCGTAACTACGGTCACGCGGGACACGTGACCATACCGGCGCGGATGTGAGCCAGGCGGCGGTCGCGGGGCGACCGCCCTACCGGGTGAAGGTGGAGTTGCCGTAGGCGGCGGTAGCGTTGGCGTGAACCTACCGAATGAAGGTTAAGAATAAAATATCCAATCTGTGTTGATTTTCAGGCCAGAAAGTAGTACAATAAAAGTCGTCGGCGAAAATCCGAAGTTGAACTTCGTATTTTAGCGGAGGCTTAAATGATACAAAGACAGATGGCTGAATGGCTGAAGATAATGGCTAGAGAGTACGCCGTTGTCTCAATCATGGGGCCAAGGCAGTCTGGTAAGACTACCTTGGCGAAGATGCTGTTCCCCGACTACGGATACGTCAACCTTGAAGACCCCGATCTGCGCAGGGCGGCGGAGGCGGATGGCGCTGACTTCATGGCCAAGCATCCCGCGCCGCTCATCATCGACGAGGTGCAGCGCGTCCCTGAACTCTTGAGCCGCATACAAGTGAAGGTAGACGCGAACCCCACTCGAAAAGCCGCCTACATCCTGACCGGTTCCCATCAGCCGGCCTTGCGCGAGGGGCTCTCGCAATCTCTTGCGGGACGCGTTGCCATTGCGACGCTGATGCCGCTTTCAATAGAGGAAGTCGCCTCGTCATGTCCGCTGCCCTCCCGCGAGGAACTCGTCTTCAGGGGTTTCATGCCCCGCATCTACGGCGAAGGGGCAACGCCGGGATTCCTCTACTCCAATTACCTCGCGACATATGTTGAACGTGACGTAAACGCCATTCTCGCGTTGAAGGACAGGCGGCAGTTCGAGACATTTCTGCGACTCGTGGCGGGGCGCGTCGGGCAGTTGGTGAACTACGAGTCAATCGCCTCGGAAGTCGGCGTGAGCGCGGCGACGGTCAAGGCCTGGCTATCCGTCCTTGAGGCGAGCTACATAACCTTCACGCTCCCGTGCTACTACCGCAATTTCGGAAAGCGGTTCGTCAAGGCTCCCAAGGTATACTTCACGGATGTCGGGCTGTGCTGCCACCTCCTCGGCATTCGCGACGCGGATCAGGTAGACCGCGACCCTGCATTCGGCGGCCTTTTTGAGAACATGGTGATCGCGGACATCCTGAAGACCAGGCTCAACCGGGGGCTTGAGCCGGACATGTACTTCGTGCGCGACTACAAGGGCTTCGAGGTCGATCTCCTCGTCGAGAACGGGCGCAAGGTCGATCTCTACGAGATAAAATCCTCCGTCAGTTTCCACGATTCTTTCGCCGACAATGTCAGTAGACTGGCTTCCATCATGGGCAATGTCAACCGAAAGACGGTAGTCTATTCCGGAGAGGCCGCGTCCGCGCAAGGCGTGGAGTTCGTGAATTATGCCCATGTGGGAAAACTGCATTAGTGGTTATGCAAAACGAGTTGAACACTCGTCGGCAATTTTATGATTGTTCACAAATCTCAATTGTCCACAAATGCCATCATTGCCACAAATATCAATAGGCGGACGTCCACCCTTCCGCAATTGGTATTTGCGATTTGTGAACAATGTTGACAATGAAGATTTGTGAACAACATTCAATATTTGTGGTCACCCAACTTCAACACCAACGGCGAGGTGCGGGTGTATACGGTGATGGGCAAGACGAATCTGACGGATGCGGCGTGGGTGTGCCCCACGAACGCCGCACACCGGTTCTTCAAGGTGAAGGTGGAGATGCCGTAGGCGGTCACGCGGGAAGCGTGACCCTACCAGTGCGGGTGTGAACCAGGTGGCGGCTCGCTGGGGACGGCTCGACCCACCATGCGGTCGCTGGGCGACCGGGTGAAGGTGGTGATGCCGTAGGGAAGTTGTTATTTGAACGTCAGTTCCGGGCAATCTTCTTCAACGGTTGATCGGAAGAGTTCGGGCTGGCGCAAGGCAATCGTAAGAAGCACGCGGGCTGCGCCTGTCGGGCGGCGGCGCCCTTGTTCCCAGTTGCGTAACGTGCTTACGCTTACCCCCATGAACTTTGCAAATACGTCCTGGCTTGCGTGAAACGTCTGGCGCACGTATTGCACGTCTTCCTTCTTGTCTACGGTGAAGCGGCGGGATGGCGCACGCTCTCCCCGCAGGATTTGCGCGCCTTCGCGCATGCTTCCAAGCAGCAGGTCAAAGTTCTTCTTGTTCATTCTTGAACTCCTTCGCAATTTCACGCATCATCGAAATCTGTTCCGGCGTCAGGTTCTCACGCTCTTTCTTCAGGTAGACATATAACATCAGTATCTGGTAACCATTGTCCCAATAGTAGATGAGTCGAGAACCGCCACGTTTTCCTCTGTTTGATCCTCTCCATCTGATCTTTCGCACCCCTCCGGAACCTACAATGACAGGTCCTGCGTCAGGATGTGTGGCCAGATGTTCTTGCAGTTCGGCGTAAGCATCATCATCCATAACTTGGACGATTCGCTGCGTAAACAAGCTGGTCTCAATGAAAATCATGTCCGTATTATACGCCATTGGCGTAGTTGGGTCAACTGCGATTTTGCACATTTCAGTAATTTTCTACGCGCCGTAATCTCACTCACCAACGATGTGCCGTATGTTTCATGGACGCCCAACCTCAACACCAACGGCGAGGTGCGGGTGTATAAGGTGATGGGCAAAACAAACCTGACGGACGCGACGTGGATGTGCCCCACGAACGCCGCTCATAGGTTCTTCAAGGTGAAGGTGGAGATGCCGTAGGATGGCATTGCAACGTAATTTGCGTCACCTAACGAAAGGCTATTGCCTCGGTATAACAATTTTGATATAATGTCGGCCGTGGACGCATTGGATGTGACATCAAGGCCACTTGTAATTCTGCATGGCGAAATAAAGACGCCTCCGCTAAGTGCAGCTGCGCGGCTGGAAGCGGGGATGAACCTGCGGAAGCTACAGCGCGGCATGGTGTTGTCCATGCCGGTTTCACGCCCTATGCCAAGCATAGGCCCGCGATGTGCCGAATTGCGCATCGTGGACGCGAATGCGACATGGAGGATCATGTATCGTGTAGACGCAGATGCGGTGTTGGTCATGGAGGTTTTCGCGAAGAAAACCCAGACCACGCCCCAATCGGTCATAAAAGTGTGCAAACAAAGGCTGCGCGATTATGACGTGCTTACGAAAGGAGTCTGCAATGACTGAGGCAAAAAAGAAGATTCTCGAGGCCAATGGCTACAGGGTCACAGATTCCGCGGATTGGCTGGGTCTGACCAAAGGAGAGGCGCAGATCGTCGATATGCGCGTCGCGCTCGCACAGGAACTTGAAAGAGTGCGCAAGGCAAAGGGTATAACGCAGGCGGAGCTTGCCCGGCGGATCGGAACAAAACAGTCGGGCGTGGCAAGGATGCTGAACGATCCCGACTCCTGCACAATGGACAACCTCGTCAAGAGCCTCATAGCTTTAGGCGAGCCGATCAGCAAGATCGCGGCGTGCCTTTTGCTATGTGCAAGCGGGAATTAGCGGAGTTCGACGCCATGGGCTGCATCAAGCCATTCTCGGTGTCAAGACGATTTGCATCACATCCTCAACGCCGACGGCGAAGTGCGAGTGTACACGGTAACGGGCAAGGCGAACCTGACGCAGGCGGCGCGGGCGTGTCCCACGAACGCTAGCCATCTGTTCTTCCTAGCCATCGGTTCTTCAAGATGAGGTGGGATGACGTTGGCGATTTGCGCACAGGCGGGGGAAATGTGATATAATTGCGCAGTCGATTTCCTGAATTTCCACAACAACCCAAAAGGAACGAAATAATGAAGATCGTGAAGGACAAAGGCGTAGAAGGAAAAGTCATCGTCTGCACGGGCGCGGCGGGAGTGCTGTGCTCGAGCATGACCGAGGACCTGCTGAAGCACGGCGCGAAGGTGGCGGTGCTCGACCTGCGCGGCGACGTGGCGAAGCAGTTCTGCGCCAAGCTCGCGAAGAAGGGCCTCACACAGACGCTCGCCATCGAGGCGAACGTGCTCGACAAGGCTTCGCTCGAGGCCGCCTGCAAGGTCATCCTCAAGAAGTGGAAGCGCATCGACGTGCTGATCAACGGCGCGGGCGGCAACCACCCGAAGGGCACAACGCCCGCCGAGCAGATGACGAAGGGCACGCCGCTCGAGGACACGTTCTTCGGCCTCACGCCAGAGGGCTTCGAGTTCGTGAACAAGCTCAACCTCGTGGGCACGATCCTCCCCTGCCAGGTGTTCTGCAAGGAGATGTTGAAGAAGGGTGGCGCGGTGCTGAACTTCTGCTCGATGGCGGCATACCAGCCTCTCACCAAGGTGGCGGCCTACGGCGCGGCGAAGGCCGGCATCATGAACTTCACGCGCTTCCTCGCCACGCACCTCGCGCCGATGGGCATACGCGTGAACGCGCTCGCGCCTGGCTTCTTCATCACGAACCAGAACCGCTTCCTCATGCTGGAGAAGGACGGCAAGACGCTCACAGCGCGCGGCAACAAGGTGATCGCGAAGACGCCCATGCGCAAGTTCGGGCAGCCGAGCGACCTGCACGGCGCAGCACGTTTCCTGCTCTCCGACGAGGCGTCGTTCATCACCGGCGTCACACTGCCGGTCGATGGCGGCTTCGTCTGCTACTCGGGCGTGTAAAACGCCATGCGCTACGCGATCCTCTCCGACGTCCATGCGAACGCAGACGCCTTGCGGACGGTCTTGGCGGACGCGGCGGACATGCACGCAGAGAGGATCGTCTGCCTAGGGGACGTGCTTGGCTACGGTCCGGAACCAGTAGAGACGCTGGAGCTTGTCTACCGTCGCGCGCACGTCTGCCTCGCAGGCAACCACGACGATGCGGTTTCGGGGCGTTGTCCCGCAGACGATTTCACGGAGATCGCCGCAACGTCAGTCGCTCGCCATCGGGCGGCGCTTTCCAGATCGGCCGTAGACTGGCTTCGCCATCTGCCGCACACGTGCGAGTTTCAAGCAGCAGGCAACGGGACGGCGGAGGGTTCTTTCGCCTGCGCCCATGGCGAATTCTACGATCCCAAGGGGTTCGGCTACATACTCGCTCCGGAGGATGCAATCCCTTCCTGGCGCGAACGCACCGAGCCGCTTCTGTTCGTGGGGCACACGCACAAGCCTGGCGTTTTCGTACTGGATTCCGACGGCATTCCGCACGTGCGCGAACCAGCGGATTTCACGCTCGAACCTGGGAAACGCTATCTGGTGAACGTCGGCAGCGTCGGCTACCCGCGCAGCGGCGCGTGCCGAAGCGCATACTGCCTCTACGACGACGACGTCCGTATGGTGCGGTTTCGTTCCCTGCCGTTCGACATAGAGGGATATCAAGCCAAGATGAACGGACAGGGGCTTGACGAAGCGCCATGGATCCAGACGCGCGCCAAGGAACGGCAGCGTGGCGAAATCCGCAGCAAGGAGTCGTTCGGGAAGCAACCTGTGACAGCACCGCGGCATATCCGGCGGAAAATCAAACGTGCCTCTGCAACATCCGTCCCGCAAACCGAATCCGTGCCCGACGGCAGGAGATACCGCCTGGGGCCGGCTTTTATCATCGGTTCCCTGCTGATCGTCCTTGGAGGCGTGTGGTGTACGCGCCGTCTCGTCGACACGGTCCGGGCCGGACGCGATGACGGAGAGTCTGTGCGTCAAATCAACGTGCCAGGCGTCATCCCGGTACGGAACGAAAATGGGGAACGGGCGTTTTCGGAGGCGTTGCCGCTTTCTGGCGGATGGACGGCCAAGTTCGAGCATGAGGACCTCCAGAACGTGAAGGTGGACGGAAACACGCGAACGGGAGCGACTGCATTCAGGCTTGTCAGCGAAACGAACGGCGTCATCCGCCTTGCAAAAAACATTACTCTCATGTCTCGCCCGGAAAGGGTATATTACACTATCTGTCTCCTGACTACGGCAAGGCCAGGAGCGTCCATTCCGTTTCAGTTCACGGCCCGTATCACTTTTCGCGACGTGTCTGGCGCCCAAGTGGACGATTCCTTCATCCGGCAGGCTCGCCGGTCGGCCAGCGGCCAAGTAAAGGTGCCACCTGGCGCGGAAACAGCCGAGTTGCAGATAGACTGCAGATGCGAAGGCACTTACGAACTGGCCGTGCCCATGTTCAAGACCGAACCTGGCGGAGCGAAGGCCGGACGGTCCGGGCGGCGATGAACGCAAGCGGGGTGCGCTACCGTTCCAGAAGCCGTATCTCGTCTGGCGCGAGCGTAAGAGGAACCGGACGTCCCTTGCCAACTAGAATGACATTCTGCCGGCTGGACGTGGCATTTGCCAGAATCACGGCCTTGCGTCCATCAAGCGATTCGTACGCGGCGTGGAACACGCACGGCATGTCCATATCCTTGTATTTCTGTTCGGCGCAGATG
Source organism: Verrucomicrobia bacterium UBA3624 (assembly GCA_002373695.1). GTDB lineage: Bacteria > Verrucomicrobiota > Kiritimatiellia > RFP12 > UBA1067 > RUG572. The sequence continues at coordinate 40,167 of DFLH01000012.1, read as the reverse complement.
AGGCGAGGCGGCTTGACGCGCCGCCCGAAAGCAAGCCAATCGCGTCCTTTGCCATGGTATAGCTCCACCCATGCCTTCATGAAACCACAGTAGGAGGCATCCGCCGAAAGCCGTATCGGCGAAACCGTGCCATCGGCATTCACATGCTCCAGCGCGACATCGTCCACCCATGCCACAGCCTCTCCATCGACATGTACCATGATGCGGATCAAATACGCGCCTGCGGGCATGGTGAAATCGCGTGAAACATGCTGCCATCCGCTTCCCGCCTTCGGGAAAGGCAGCTGCACCCCTGCCATGCCGCGCATGCCTGGCGCGAACACGCCAAGCCGTATATGGTTCGGATTGGCCATCTTGCCAGTCTTTATCCATGCCGAAAAGCGGAACTTGGCGCCTGGGCGGAATGCCACGACGTCACCCGCTGCCACATTCTGGGACACCTGCACGATTTCGTCCGGAGCATTCTCCAGGCGCATGCTGGCGGCTCCGCCCTTCTTCTCGTCCATGTCCACGAAAGCGCGTCCCCTCCACTGCACGCCCTTGTAGCTTGCGACGCGCTCCCAGCCGGCGAAACCGGAAGTGCTGTTCGCCGTCAGGTCGAAAGCGCCGTTCACGATCGGGGCCTGGTCTGCGGCGAAGTCCCGGATGTCCGGCGTAAGATGCGGGATCTGGCCATCAACCACCTCGTGCGCCTGCCAGACGCGGTCGCCCCGCCTGGGATTGGACTGGAAACACGGTACGTATTCGTGATACAGATAGTTGAAGACGCTGGCCCATTCATGCGCACATTCGCAGTCGCGATAGTCTTGGATGCCCACGATGTGATTGAAGTGTTCGTTGGGTTCCTCGAAGCAGACGACCGAATCGGGCTCGATGCTCTTCATCATGCCGGCCATCGTGGAAAGCTGCTCCCGGAAACAGTCGGTCTTCCATACGCCCTCGCCCGGCGGGTGCGGGTGGTTGCGATTCCAGCATGGCGGAAACGCGCCACCGACGACCTGATCGACTTGGATCAGCTCGCATCCCAGCCTGACGAGCGGCCTGCACACCTCCTCGTTCCACCAGCGGATCGTCCAGGGGTCCCCGCCGCAGAGACACGTGCAGTTGCCGCCGCGCAGCCATGACGGCTCGCGCATGTACGTCTTTCCGTCGCGATTGCATACGGCATGAGGTCTTGCATATGCGTTGAACCTCTCGCGATCGTCCCATGCGAACGACCCGTCCGGGCGCTTGTCGTACAGAAGCGTCCAGTGGTAGCCGCTTGGCCACGGGAAAGCGTGAGCATTCGACTTCCGCATGTCCCGCACGAGCTTTTCGAACTGTTCGTCATCTGGATATACCGGATAATAGTCTGGCGTCACCCAGCAACCGCGCTTTTCCCATCCCCAGTAGGCCGTCACGAGCGGCGCGGCCGGAAATTTCTTCAGCCAGAAGTCCCGCATCCAGGCCCGTATGTTTTCAGGCCGTGAAAGCCACTCGCGGTGGAAGCGCACCATTGCCGGAGCATCTTTCATCCACGCAGGCAGGTCTGTGCGGCGTGCCAGCGGCGTGGCGCACCATTGCCGTCCTACGGCCCACTTCTTGTAGATATCTGCGGCATCGTGCCAATCCGCCGGGGCATCCGGAGCGCCCTCGAATGAAGCGGCAACCACATCGTACGGCTGTCCGTCGGCCGTGGCGAACCCGTAACGGTGCACCTGTATCGCAAGAGCGTCCTTCGTCCTATCCATGCCAATGCGTTTGGCGTTTCCCCTGGCGTCTTCCGTGGCCATGTAGAACCCGCCGCGGTCGTCGTAAAGGCAGGCGAACTGCGCCGCAAGGTTTCCTGGCTGGCGTCCATAACAGCGCCATCCCGGCTTCTGCCTGCCGGGGCTGCGCACTATGCCGCCCTTTGCCGTCCCAAGCACGAACGCGTCATCCGCTTCGCTGGAGCCCAGCTTCGCGGAAAGGGGTATCTGCGGATAGCGCGTCTCCGTCACGGCCCAGCCATCCCTGGCGGCCGTCTTGATCCCCCAGCGGACCTTGCCGTCGCCGGCAGGAGCGCGAACCGTGCAGACGACCCGCTCGACCGGACCTGTCGAGAAGGCGTACGACAGCAGCGCGCCACCGGGGATTTTCTCAACGGAAAACGCGGACGCCCCGGTCGCCGACACCTTTGCGCTGCCAGTGAAATCGTCCATCCTGCACGCTTCTATCTCAAACAGCGGCGTCTTGGCACCGATCGCCCCCAGATCAAGACCGTTCCGGGACATGACCCTGCTGACAGACCCGAAATTCCGCTCGTCGAACGTTACCGACAGCGTAGTGCTTGAAACGTCCAGCGCCAGCACAGGGGCGGTACCGGCTGCAACAATTGCCATTCCAAAAGAAAAGAGTTTTTTCATGGAGCGAGTATACCACATCCGCCAAACGCATGCCTAGCACGTTCGCGCGTTCGGCGGGGCAAAGATTCCAGTTGCGTACATGGCGGCATTCGGCTATAATAGTGGCATGTTTTCAAAATTCAGAGGACTCTTTTCTACCGATATCGGTATCGATCTCGGCACGGCGAATTCTCTAGTCTATGCCAAAGACAGAGGCATCGTGCTGCGCGAACCGTCCGTTGTCGCTATAGAAGAAGGCTCTAAGCGCGTGCTTGCCGTAGGCGACGAGGCAAAGCGCATGCTCGGCAGAACGCCTGGAAACATCATGGCCATCCGTCCGATGAAGAGCGGCGTAATCGCCGATTTCGACATCACGGAGGCGATGCTCAGCTACTTCATCAACAAAGTCTGCCCGAAACGCTTCTGGAGCAAGTACGCCAAGCCGCGTGTGGTGATCGCCGTGCCAGGCGATATCACGGAGGTCGAGAAGCGCGCGGTTGAAGACGCGGCGCATGCGGCCGGGGTAGGCGAGGTTTTCCTGGTCGAAGAGCCGATGGCGGCGGCGATCGGGGTTGGTTTGCCGGTTTCAGAGCCGGCGGGTAGCATGATTGTGGATATCGGCGGCGGCACATGCGAGGTGGCGATCATCTCGCTGGCCGGCATCGTTCATTCGCGCAGCGTCCGGTCGGCGGGTGACGCCATGGACATATGCATCGTGAACCACATGAGGCGCGTCTACAATCTGCTGATTGGCGAACGCACCGCCGAGTCGATCAAGATGACGATAGGGTCCGCCTATCCCACCGGTCAGGAACAGACCATGGAAGTGCGCGGACGTGACATTGTGTCGGGATTGCCGAAGACGATGACGATCTCTTCAGAGGAAATCCGCGATGCGCTCAACGAACCTGTCTCCAACATCGTGGAAGCCGTGCGCAACACGCTGGGGAATTGCGCTCCCGAACTCGCGGCCGATCTGGTTGATCGTGGAATCGTGCTGTCCGGTGGAAGTGCGCAGCTGCGCGGATTGGACAAGCTTCTCGCGCAAGAGACGGGCCTGCCTGTGACGTTGGCTGACGATCCCCTTTCGGCGGTGGCAGAGGGGACGGGCGTGGTGATGAGCGAACTGGATTTCCTGGCCAGGAACAAGAGACGCTAGCGAAGACGGCAATCCTTCCCAGCGAGGAAGGATTTTGAAAAGTCAGGCAGGCAAAATTATTGCGGTAGCGGCGCTGGTGGCGTCGGTTCTTCTCGTTTGGGGATGGAGAGGAGCGGCGGTGGAAGCCGTGTATCCTGTGGAAAACGGGCGAAACTGGTTTTCGCGCAACGTCGGGTGGCGTCTGCGCGGGTTGTTTGCGCGCATGGATCTTGCAGTTGAAAACCGCAGGTTGAAGGCCGAGAACGCGGCCTTGCGCATGGAACTTGCAGGAGGGGATGCAAGAGACCGGCGAGAGGCCGGCCGCGAAATGCCCGCGTCCGGCCGATGGATCCAGGCGCCGGTCCTGAGCCGCAACGGAGCGACGGGCGTACGCAGCTACCTGCGCGTTGGCAAAGGGGCGAAGGACGGCGTGCGAACCGGTGCGGCGGTTGCAGTGCCTGAAGGACTGGTGGGCCGCGTGACAACCGTCACCCGGCATGCCTGCGAAGTGCGCCTCATCACCGATCCCGCCGTTCGCGTCGCATGCGAGATCGAATCGCCGGAGACGGCATTCGGTCCGATCTATGGAATCCTCTACGGCGGCGGAACAACGTGCGTTGCGTCCGAAGCCGACGCCACTATCCTCTATGTAGTCAATCCTCTCCGCATCCGCCATCTCAGGCAGAAACCCGCGTTGCCGCCGCGTGCGAAAATAATCACCAGCGGGCTCGGCGGGGTTTTCCCGCGTGGTCTTGTTGTCGGCTTCCTGATTGACGGACAGCACGCAGACGAGACGAAACTAGAACGGGAGGGCGACGTGGCGCCGGCCGTCGACTTCCCATCCCTCGAGGACGTGTTCATCCGCCATGAAGAGTGACATCGTCCAGATCGTATTCGTATTCATCGCGCTTGTCCTCGCCGCAGCGCTGCAGGACATGTCTCCGGCATTCGGCGGCGCCAAGCCTCCGTTTCTGCAAGTCTTCGCGCTCTACATGGCAACGAGGCGACCGCCAGACGCGAAGGAACGTGGCGTTCGCCCAGCGGACGGGAGGCATCCGCAATCCTGGATATGGACCGCCATCGCGGCGGGATACATGATGGAATCCCTGAGCGGACTGCCCTGGGGATGCTGCATAGGATTCATGCTGCCGGCATGCGCAATTGCGCATGCCGCACGGAGGTTCGCGGCAGACATGCCCGCAACAACGTTCGGCATGACGGCTGCCGTGCTCTTTGCGCCATTGCAGGAGGCCTGGCTTGACGCCTGGGGCGTTACCGGCGGCGGATCCGCTTTCGTGCGCTTCTTCGCAAGCGCATTGCCGGCCGCAGCCACAGGCGCGGCGCTGTTCTTCGTCCTTCCAGGGATTGAACGTTTTGCCGGACTGCGCGGGAGGGTGGACACATGAGAGTCTCCCCATGGTTCGTCATCGGGCTTGGATGCCTGTATCTATTCGGATTCCTGGTTCTAGGCGTGTCGCTATACAGGTTGCAGACCGTCAAGGCCGGCGAATTCGCCGAAGTCGAAACGTCGCAGACCACGCGACGCGTCAGCGTGCCGGCGTTGCGTGGACGCATCCTGGACAGGTCGGGGCGCGTATTGGCGGACTGCCGCCCCAGCCGCTGCATCCAATGCAACCTGGAAGAGCTCCAGCAGCGAGGCAACTGGTCCAACACCGTAAACGCCGTTGACGAGGCAATAGACCGGGTGTCCGTCGCCATCGGCATTCCCCGTACGATCTCGCGCGACCAGATCAGGCGCCATCTGTCGCAAGCAAGCGCAATCCCGCTCATGGTCTGGAGAGATCTGGACGAGCGGACGTTTGCGCGTTTTGCCGAACGGGCAGATGAATTCCAGGGGTTCGACGTGTCCGTGCGGGCGGAAAGGCGCTATCCGTACGGAACGCTCGCGGCACACGTGCTCGGCTACACCGGAAGAGTTCGCCCGAATGCCGACACGGGCTTTCCCGAAACAGGCGTTCGCAGTCCCTGCTTCTTCGAAGAGATGGAGATCTGCGGCAGGAAAGGCGTGGAGGCTTTCTACAACCGCTATCTTGCAGGCTTCCCCGGGGAACGGTTCATGCGTGTGGACGCGCGCGGCTTCCGTCCGCGCAAGAGTGCAGGAAAAGGACTGGCCGACGCACCGGCGGACGACATGGCTCCCGTGAACGGGATGGATCTTGAATTGACGCTAGATATCGACATACAAGCCGAACTCGAACGCCAGCTTGACGGAACGACCGGCGCCGGCGTAGTGCTGGATCCGCGCGACGGGGCGGTTCTTGCGATGGCTTCCGCTCCGACTTTCAATCCTAACGACTGCATACCTCGATTGAGTTCGGAAACCTACGCCTCTCTCACCAACGCTCCGGCAAAGCGAGGGCAGAACCGCGCCATATCGGAAGCATACGCGCCCGGTTCAACCTTCAAGCCGGTCACCGCCCTTGCCGCCCTTGAAACAGGCTGGCTGCCAGATGACGAATACAACTGCTCCGGCGCCTACCAGCTTGGCGAGTGGAAACTACGGTGCTGGGACTATTACGGGCACGGCCCGATCAATCTGCGCCAGGCCATCGAACAGAGCTGCAACACTTTCTTCTGCAACCTGGGCTCGGCGATCGGCACGAACGCCATAATCGAGGCTGCGCGTGCGTTTGGACTTGGAAGCAAGACGGGAATCGATCTCTATGGCGAAACCGCCGGCGTAGTCCCGGACGAAACGTGGAAGCTCGCCTGCTACGGCGAACCATGGTATCCTGGCGACACGTGCCAAATGTCCATAGGACAAGGCATGCTGCTCACCACCCCGCTCCAGATGGCCCTGGTTGCGGCCGTCATCGGAAATGGCGGCATGCGTATCAAACCGTATCTTCACAAAATGGCAAATGGCGGCAACGGACAGACATCCCGCCCGCAAAATCCGTCAATCCCCTTTGCGCCGGAAAACCTTGCCGTCGTGCGCGAGGGCATGAGGGATGTCGTGATGCGCGGAACAGGCAGAAAAATAGCCGCCGGGCTTCCCGTGACATGCGGCGGCAAGACGGGCACGGCGGAAATCGGCCGTGGCGAAATGCGCCGCAAGAACACGTGGGTGATCGCCTTCGCGCCATATGAACATCCAACGGCGGCGATCGCCATGATCGTAGAACGCGGCGAATCGGGGGGCAAGACCGTAGCGCCTCGCGTAAACGCCGTCTTGTCCGCGATATTCGGCAGGAAGGAGCCGCAAACGCCATGACGGCCTTCTTCGCCAAATACAAACGCATCGACTGGATCATGCTCGTCTGCATGCTCATGCTTGCGGTCACCGGAGTGCGGTTCATACAGTCTGCCGGCGGCGCGCGCGCCTCCGTGGCGCTCCAGGAGCTTTGGACCGTCCACGCCTGGACTGCCGCAGCGGGGCTGCTGGCGTATCTTGCGCTGGCGTCCATAGACTACCGCAAGCTGCTGAAGTGGTGCGCGATCCCCTTCTTCGGCGTGTCCATCGCCATGCTGGTCGCCGTCCTGCTGTTCGGGTCGGTAAGATATGGGGGCCGGCGGTGGCTTTGGTTCTTCCAGCCAAGCGAAATCTCCAAGCTCGCGGTCATCATGCTGCTGGCCTACGTTTTCGGCAGCAGACCGGAAAACGGCGAAGACGGCCCGCAACGCCGTTTCGGATGGCGTGGAGCGCTCATAGGCATGGCGATATTCGGCGTGCCGGCGGTCTTGATCCTGGCGGAGCCCGATCTCGGCACAGCGCTCGTGCTGGTGCCTACATCGTTCGTGATGCTGCTGGCGGCGCGGGTATGGACGACGGGACTCGTCTCCACGCTTATGGCCGGGCTGCTTGCCGCAGGACTTCTTCTTGGATCGGTATATGTGGCGGAACGCGCTACGGTTCCGGAGGAAAAGGCCCGCATCTACAGATACGTGCCGCTTAAAGACCATCAGATCAAACGCCTCCGCGTATTCCTTTTCCCCGACACGGACATCCACGGCGACGGCTACAACCTGCGCCAGGCCCGCATATCCATAGGTTCCGGCTCATGGTGGGGCAAAGGGTTTGGAGAGGGCTTGCAAAAACGTCTCGGATATCTGCCGCCAGCCGTCTCCATGAACGACTTTATTTTTGCAGTGCTGGCGGAAGAATCGGGGTTTGTAGGTTGCGTCAGGCTGCTTCTGCTGTTTCTCGGAATACTCATCCCCGGCCTGCGCATCGCATGGACGTGCGAAGACGACCGGGGGAGGCTTCTGGCCATCGGCGTCTGCACGCTCGTATTCGCGCACGTGTACGTCAACGTGGCGATGTCGATCGGTCTGATGCCGATAACCGGCCTGCCGCTGCCATTCATCAGCGCGGGCAGAACGTTCCTGATCGTAGTCATGGCTGCGCTAGGCCTGGTGCAGAGCGTAGCCGTCCACAGCAACCAGACAACTTAACCACCCAACCACTTACAAGGAGATCACATGGCAACAAGCATCAAGGCAATCGTGGAAAAAGTCGCCGACAAGGTGACGGAAACCCTGTCGGAATGGTTCAAGAGAACCACTCTCAAGCGGGAGATCGTCGTCAACATCGAAAAACTCGAAACGCGCGTGGCCGTGCTCGAAAACGGCAAGCTGGAGGAGTACATGGTCGAACATCCCGAGGAGGAGCGGCTTGTGGGATCCGTCTTCCGCGGAATCGTCCAGAACCTCGAAGACGACCTGCAGGCGGCATTCGTGAACATCGGCCTTAAGAAGAACGCGTTCCTCCACTACTGGGACATGACGCCGGATGCAGAGGCGTTTCTTGACGAGGACGAAGACGAGGACGAAGACGACCGTGGCGGGAAAGGCGGCAAGGCCGCAAAAAACGGGAAAGCCAAAGGCGGAAAGCAGAAGCGCCGCAACAACCGCCTCACCAACGAACAGATTCACGAAATGTTCAAGCCCGGCACCCCAATCACCGTGCAGGTGACAAAAGACCCCATATCGACGAAGGGGCCGCGCATAACCGCCAACCTCTCGATTCCTGGGCGCTATCTGGTGATGATGCCAGGCGCCGCCACTCGTGGCGTATCGAAGAAAATCAGCGACGACGCCGAACGCAAGCGTCTCAAGAAGATCCTGGACCGGCTGCCCATCCCGGCCGACGTGGGCGTAATCGCCCGCACGGCCGCCTCTGGCGCGGCCCCCAAGGCTATCGCCAGGGATCTGCGCAACCTGCTCGAAGAATACAACGAACTGCAGCACAACGTCAAGACCCGTACGGCGCCATGCTGCGTGTTCCAGGAACCGGGCCTTGTGGAGCGTGTCGTGCGCGACTGGCTCACGGAAGACATCGAATGCGTCCTGATAGACGATGAAAAGACGTTCGAGGAGATGAGGGAGGTGACCAGCAAGATATCGCGGCGGGCCCGCAACAAGCTGCGCCGCTACGACGGCCCCATCAACATCTTCGAGCACTTCAACGTGGAAAAGCAGCTTAGCGCCGCCTTCCGCCGGCAGGTCAGGCTGAAATCCGGCGGGTATCTGGTCATAGACGAGACGGAAGCGCTTATCGCCGTGGACGTGAACACCGGCCACCACAAGAGCAAAGGTTCCGGCAAGGATGCGCAGGAGCAGGCCATACTCGAAGTAAACCTCGAGGCGGTGGCTGAAGTCGCGCGCCAGCTCAGGCTCAGGAACATCGGCGGCCTTGTGGTGCTCGATCTCATCGACATGAAGAGCATGAAGCATCAGCGCCAGGTGGTCAAGGCCCTGAAGTCGGCATTGAAGCGCGACCGCGCACGGACCAGGGTGCTGAACATTTCCGATCTGGGGCTGCTGGAGATGAGCCGCCAGCGCCATGAGAAGTCCATACTCTCCAAGCTCAGCTCGTCCTGCCCGTGCTGCCACGGCTACGGCCACGTGAAGAGCCCCCTGGCCATATCCATCGAACTCCAACGACAGCTCACGACTCTCCTGCGCAAGAGCGAGGCGGACAAGCGCCCGTTCGTGCCGAAGATCGTCATATCGCCTGCGGTAATGAACAGACTGCGCACGGAAGATGCGCATATCCTCGCTGAACTGCAGGCAAAGCACAACACGAAGCTCACATTCGTCTCGGAACTGCACCGCCATCCGGAATCATATTCCATTCTGGACGCAGAATCGGGACAAGTGCTATACTCTTCGGGATCCACTACAGCGGCCCTGTGACAAGGAACACGACATGACAACACGACAAGCACTCGCTCTTGCTCTCGGCTTTTGCGCATTCCATCTGCAGGCGCAGCTCCTGGAATCGCTCCTGTACGGCCCGGAAAACGTGGGAGAGGCGGAAAAGAAGCCAGTTGGAGACCTTACCGTGACGGGCGACTACCTGTCTGCCACCCGCACCAGCGGCGAACTGGTCGCCACCGGCAACGTCAAGGCGGTCGCCACTCCATACAGGTTCCAGGCGGATCGCATCAGCCGCAGCGCGGACGGCCGCTACGAATTGGGCGGCAATACGCTGATGACGACATGCACGAATGAAAATTGCCGGCTGTGCTGGAGCCTCACAGGCGATTTCGAGTATCGCGAACGGCACTCCGCCACGGTAAAGAACGCGTGGGTGCGCCTCTGGGACGTTCCCGTGTTCTGGGTGCCGTACTGGTACTATCCCCTGAACACAGACTACGGATTCCGGTGCATGCCCGGATACACGTCGCGCTGGGGCGGGTACATTCTCACAGGATACGTCTACGACCTTGTCAACGAGGGCAGGCCTGACAGCGCGTCGCTCGGCGGCTCCACCTACGCCGACTACCGCACGAGAAACGGCTTCGCTCTCGGCCAGACCGTAAGATGGGACCTTAAGGACTTCGGCATAGGCAAGATCAAGGCGTACCACGCCTGGGACATGAACCACGACAGGTACGACGACCATTGGAACGACCGCAAGCACCGCTACCGCAACTGGGGCAGCGACGTGGATCGCGAGCGCTACCGCATAATGCTCGACCACCAGGCCGACTTCACGGAACGCGACACCATGCATATCCACGCCACCTACCTCTCCGATTCATGGGTCCAGCGCGATTTCTTCGAACGCGACGAGCGTGACGAGTCCATCCCCGCGAATGAAGCCTTCTACGAACATCGCGAGAACAACTGGGCCGTCGGCGGTTCGGTATCCGGGCCCGTCAACGATTTCTACGGCGGCACCGCGCGCCTGCCGGAGGGATGGCTGGCCATATCCCCGCAGCCGATCTGGGATCTGCCCGTCAACTACGAGTCGCAAACGCGCGCCGGATACATGAACCGCGACTACGCGCGATATCCCGGCGCGGAGAACGACATGTTCCGTTACGCCCCGTACATCGGTCCCGACGGCCGCGGCGCCGACTATCAGGCCTTCCGCGCCGACACGTCGCACCGCATTTCCGCGCCGTTCAAGCTCTGGGACGTGCTCGCCATCGCCCCGCGCGCCACATATCGCGGCACGTACTGGAGCGATAGCGGCGACGCGCGCGCGCTGCGCGCCGAAGAAGGCCGCAGCATCTCTTCCGGCGACGCCCTCTACCGCAACATCGCAGAGTTCGGCCTTACCGCCAGCGCACGCGGCAGCGCCTGGCTGTCAGACCATTGGCGCCACACTGTCGAACCGTATCTCGACTACTCGTACCAGGCCGTGGAAACCTCCGGCGGAGGACATTCGCGCCGCAGCTACATCTTCGACAACTACGACGGCGCCACCGAATGGCTCGACCAGTTCGGATTCGAAGGCCGCGGACTGCCGTACAACTGGCATGGCATCCGACCCGGCATCCGCAACTTCTTCCAGCGGACTGACGACGACGGAATCCTGCGGACCGTCCTCGACGCCGACATCTACGCGGCCATCCCGTTCGAGGACTACGACCGCCGCGGACGAGGAGACGGCGTATGGCACGGCTACCCGAAAGACAACGACGATCCGCACTACAACAAGCGCGGCAATCTGGTCCCGGGAACGCGCATCCGTCTCAACCCCACGAAAAAGACGTCGTTCGGAACCCGCGTGGAATACGACACCGACAACGAGAAAGTCGCCTACGCAGACGTTATCTTCAAGCATCTCGTCACCAGGGACTTCAGCTGGTACGTCAGCTACATCGGCCGCGACCACCGCATATGGGACTACGCGCCATCCGCGTACGAACGCTGGAACTGGGAATATTCCAACCTCGTCAAGCTTGGCTTCGAGCACCAGCCGTGCGACCACTTCGCATGGTCGCCATACATCCGCTACGATTGCCGCATGAACGAGCTGGACGAGGTGGGATCCTGGTTCGACATCCTGACCGACTGCCTCGGTTTCCGTTTCCTTGCGGCTTTCGAGGATACGTACAAGCGCATCGACGGCTCCAAGCGCCGCGCGGACGTTCGCGTGGGATTCTTCATCTATCTCCGCGCCCTGGGCCCCAGCACCATGCTGGACATGGCCAGGTTCTGAGATGTCAGTATTGCGGCGCCGCGAAGGAACGCAGTTCGTACGCCTGCAGCTCGAGCGACACGTTTCCGGGCGAAGCCTTTTGGACCATGGCTTCGCCAGTTGCGAGATCCTTCGTTCCGGGCGGCATGGACAGTGTCACCCTGGCGGGGGTTTCCGACGTGTTGATGGCATAGAAGTACTCCTTGCCGTCAAAACGCGCGTGGCGCGTTTTCACGAGCGGATCGGCCGCAACAGGCTTGAAATCGGCGAACACCACCGCAGGCAAGGCACGGAACGCCTGCACGAAAGGCACCAGCACGTCCTCGGACCCGTACGTCCCTATCAGATAGCCGCCCTTTGAAAGGCCCAGAACGTCATGGTAGCGGAACGGAACGGCGTAATGCTTCAGGGCGGAACGTCCTGAAGGGTTGATCGTCGTCACGCGCCAACGGCACTCCTTCAGCCACGGACGCGACAACGTCGGCCCTTTCCCGCCGCGGCCGACGGGCGATTCCCAGTAGCGGTCGTGCTGGTTCACCCACGGGAACGACGCCCCGTCGAGCATCGCATAGTCGCCGCGTTTGAAATAAAGGTTGCGATGCGCAGGTTCGGCGGTGTCGCGGAACGCGCCCCAGCGTCCGCGGTCTTTCGGATCGGACGGATTCCTGGGGCCGAACCAGCGGTAGTCGGCGGGAATCTCCGTCTGGCAGACGATCAGGTTCGGAACGTCGGCGAGCAGACGCACGTCCAGTCCGGCACGGCGGCTCGCTTCGGGGATGAACGTCTCCTTGCCGAAATCGGGATGCCGCCAGTCGGGAAGCAGAAAGGCGTTGACCATAAGTTTCAGGTCTGGCCGGGCCTTGCGGAGTTTCCCGGCCAGCCGCCTGTACAGCTTCGCCACCACGCCGCAACGCCAGTCGAGCCACGCGTCGTATGCGTTCGCACGGATCCACTCCGCATACAGTTTCCCGCGCATCGGATCCTTGCGGTTGACCGGAATCTGCAATTTCTTCTCGCGCGCAAACGCTTCCACGGCGTAGTCGTTGTACCCCGCGCGCTCGTCGCCGAACCAGGCGAGGCAGTGGCGTGTAAGATGCAGGACCACGCCCTTGAAAGACTGATGGCCTCGCCCCTCGGCTATAAACGTGTCCACGGCCTCTTCAAGCGCCGCCTGGACGTCTGGATGGGCTATGTTGAAATTCGGCGGCGTACCGTGCCAGCCGCCTGGATTGGGCTTGCCGTCATCGAAGATCGAATACGGCGACGAATGCAGCGAACCGTCCTCGATCTTCTTCCGCGAAATGCTTTCCGGCGGCAGGACGATGTCGTTCTGGTTGATCGTAGGCATGAATCCGAGTCCTTCGCGGTCGAATTTCGCATAGTACGCCTTGCGGTACGCCGGTGCGTGCGTACGCGGGTTGTACTCGCCGTCCATCAGCCCGGCGTACCACGAGCCTGGATACGCGAGGAGATTCTGCCCGGTATACTTCATCGTGGCGGCGATGCGGTCGATCATCGGCCCCACCAGATCGGCGGTGCATCCGTCGATGCCGAAATCGTAGCCGATCGCCGGATCTTCGAAGTAGAGCGCGAACGTACGCCGCCACCCGTCCTTGTTGGCCGCCGGCTCGCGAATGCCGGCGACCGGCAGACGCCCGTTCTTTATCTTGTAGAGACGTATGGCGGCAATTGCCGCAGGGGCACCGCCGCGCGCCGTCATCGCCGCCAGCGCCACGTCTGGAGTTCCCCGCCAGTACAGGCAGCGGTGCGTGAGCATCCGTCCCGTGTTGGGATACTCGTCTCCGCACGCCACGCCCTGCTGGAGCGCGTAGTTCGCGCCGGAAACGCCGTCCCAGGCCTTCTGCCCGCATCCCTGCACGATCAAGTCCATGGTGCGTTTCCCGTCATCCGGATAGTCGACTTCGAAGACGTATATGGGCGTTGCGGCATCAAGCGTGAACCTGTATGCGAACCTGCCGTTTACCGCCGGATCGGCCTCAAGATATGGCGTGCCGCCCAGATTGCCGATCCTGCATTTTCCTACCGACGAGAAACGGCTTGCGTCATCCGGTATCCTGTCGAACACGACCTGGTCTACAAGTTCCAGCTCGCCGGGGATTCCGCCTTGCGCCAACGCCGGCGCCTCGAACGGATTCGGCGGATCGCCGGCATACTTCGCCGTGTAGTCCGGCGGCGGCGGCGCTGCAACGCGCCCGCCGCCATCGAGGAACAGTTTCATGACCGCGTCGTCGTCCATTGCCACGGAGTATATCTTCAGCTCGTCCATGGCGCCGTCCATGAAAGCGCTGCCGCCATAGCCGCCGACGAAGAATTCGTCGAATTCGCGGCGCCTGGAAAACGACAGCCCCTCGGCCCATGCGTCGATCGGCGCCGTGGCGGCCGCTTTCATCAGGCCGGACATGCTCGAATCCGACATCCTCCTCTTGCCCGCCACGCCGTTGAGATATATGCGCACACCTGTCTTGTCGTCCCATGTGAACGCGACATGGTTCCAGGCGTTCGTGAGGAACGGACGCGTCAGCGAGGCATACCTGTCGCCATCGTCCGACTGGTCGGCGCGCAGGCGCGGGCCGTACTGCCAGAACCACAGCGTCCCGGATCCGGCACGCGGGCTGGCTGTCGCCGTGCACAGGAAGTAGCGTCTGTCTTGCGGATTGTATTCTACTCCTTCCGCCGGCTTGAACCAGAAGCTCACCGTGCCGCGGCGCAGGTTGATGTTGCCCGGGGTCGTGTATCCGAGCGCCGCGTTCATGCCTTTTTTCATCTCAAGCGCCTTGCCTCGCAGGCCGTCCACGAACTTCAGGTTCCGCGACTTCCCGATCGGCTTGGCGTCGCCGATGGCGAAAGTCGCCTGGGCCGTTCCGTCGAAATCGGCGGAAAACAGCAGTTCCGTGCTGGGAGGCGGTGGCGCCTTTTCGAATTCCCTGACGAATTTCGCTATGCGCGATTCGAGGCAGGCCAGAAGCCTGTGCGGCTTGGACCGCGGCTGCCAGATGAAGTGCCCGCCCTCGTTCGGCTCCTCGTCGTGGCGGTATTCGTAGAAGTCGCAACGGTTGCCGGCCGCCCGATAGGCGTCCGCGAACGCGCGATGCGACGCGATGGGCACCACCTTGTCTTCATCGGCGTGCGTGCAGAGGAGAGGTGCCATGCCCTTCCGGATCAGCGGAATCGGGTTCATCGCGGCAAGCATGTCCTCGGTCACGCCCTTGCCGAACAACGGCTTGTAGCGGCCTCGATGCACCTTGAAATCCAACGCAGGGTCGCCGACGGCAGAAATCGAAATCGCGCCGGCCACCGCATCGGACGGCAGGTTGACGAGCGTCCACAGGACCAGATGCCCTCCGGCCGATCCGCCCGTGATCCATATCTTCCGGTGCTTGAGACCGTACTTCTCGCGGAAAGCGTCGGAGAGCACGAACTTCGCGGCCGCCACGCAATCGTCGCCGCACGCGGGCCACGGATTCTTCGCGGAGGCCAGCCTGTATTCGATGTTGAACGCCGCAAAGCCGAGATCGCGCTGGAAGAACCCGGCGATTCCGGCCACGCTCGGCCGGTGCAACGCGCTCCATCCGCCACCGTGGATCACAAGGACGAGCGGCGTCTCGGGCCGCACGTCGTCCGGCAGATACAGGTCGCCAAGGCCTTCTGCGCCGATGGCCGGATCATACGGGATGTCCCGCACCACGCGCGCGGGCGCGGCGATGGCAAGGGCCGCCGCGCAGACGGCGGCGGCAAACGACAGCATGTGCAAGTTCATGCCCTTATCCTACCAAACATTCGCGCCGTTGTCATTGGGAAGTACGGACGACCACGTAGTCGCGCGCGTGCGCGAACCACGCACCGGTCGCCGACCCGCATCACTGGAACAGGATGACGGTGCCGAAGGCAGGAATGCAGCTTTCGTAGCAGCCGATGTCGACGCAGGCGCCAAGTACGCGGTTCGTTCCCGAGAGATCGCTCGCCGTGGACATCCAGTCCTGCACGAGCCCCGCGCCGATGGCCGGCGAACCGGCCTTTGGCATGTAGTACGGGTAGCGCCCGTCCCGGATGTTCTTCGCGAACATCGGGTCGGCGCAGACGACGTTGCCGCCCTTGTCCTCCCACGGGAGCGTCCCGTCGGACACGCCGTAGAGACAGTTCTGCAGCGTCACGCCCGGATCGAGCGCGCCCGAGAGATCCGCCACCGCGCCGCCTTTGACCTTGTTGTTGTGGAAGATGCAGTTCACGAAATCGAAGTCGTTCGTCTTGTGCACGCCGTTGAAGCCAAAGATGCCGTCCGTGGTCACCGCATTGTCGGCAAACGTGCAGTTCACCATCGACCCGCGGATGGCGCCTCGGTAGTCAGAAGCCCCTCCGGGCCGATACAAATACCGGTAGAACAACCCGAACCGGAGCCCGCTGCAACCGCTCACGAGGCAGTTTGTCGCCCAGTTCTCCTCGTAGAAGACGCAGGCGGGAACGGCGCCGCTCGTAAAGTCGTGTATGTTGCAATCGAGAAGCGAGTACTTCCAGAATGCCGCGTCAGTCGTGTCGCAGCGAATCAAACGTGAGAGATAGGCGCATCCGCCGCCAAATTCGTCGTGGGTAGTCGTTCTTCCAAACCAATCGCCCTTACGGTTGTCGCGAAACACGCAGTCTACCGCCTCGCCCTCACTAAGTGCCCCACCACGCATAACCGCCATGTTCCCAGTGAACGTGCAGTTCGTGCAAGCCCCCTTATGGACGGCGCCGCCGTGAGGCTATTCGTCGAAAAGGCATGACTCACGAGTAGTCCGGTGTCGAGAAAGTAGCACTTGATCGCCGAGCTGTCCTTGCTCAGAGCCAACCCGACATTGGGTTCCGTTGCGCTGCACGCGGCATTGACAACCATCGCGTCCGTCAGCCACATCACGGCATCCTCGTATTCCCGCAACCTGGCATCCTTTCCGAACGCGGTAAAAGAGAACTTCTTTTCATGCTTTGAAAGCTGTCCCGGAATCTCATCGAATATGCGTTCAACTCGAAGTGCATGATGGCCAGCGTGCTTCTTGATTCCCTTTCGGTAGAGATTCAGAATCATGCGCTTTTCCCTGTCCGCGACCGTGAAATCCCGAGTCGCAAGGTATTTCTCAACGACCTGCGGCATCCCGCCGACAATCATGTATTCGCGAAACAAATCCATCGTCATCTTGTGAAGCGGCCCGAGCGGACGTCTGCGCATAAAGCAGTCACGCACCATCGACATCAC
Organism: Verrucomicrobia bacterium UBA3624; assembly: GCA_002373695.1. GTDB lineage: Bacteria > Verrucomicrobiota > Kiritimatiellia > RFP12 > UBA1067 > RUG572. The sequence continues at coordinate 23,020 of DFLH01000012.1, read as the reverse complement.
GTCCTCTCGTCCTTTCGCCCAAAGGAACTCCTCGAAGTCCATCGGATACATCGCAACATCCCGTTCCTCAGAAGGTATCAAGATGTCCTTCACGTTCTCCGCAATGGAGACAAGCAACCCGGTCTCAATGTAGTCGTATCGCCCGTCTGCAACAAAATGCTTGATCGCCTCCCTGGCTTTCGGGAAATACTCGATTTCGTCAAAGATGATCAACGATTCTCGACGGTAGAGCTTGACGCCTTTCGTAACTTCAAGGTACGAAAAGAAAGTGTCGAGATCATCAAGATATTCATCGAAAAGCGCCTTGACGCGCCTTTCTCCCCTTGCAAAATTAATCAAGATGTAAGATTTGTATTCCCTGCGGCCAAACTCTTCTGCAATGTAACTCTTCCCAACACGCCTTGCGCCATCAATCAAGATAGCCGACGAACCCTTATCATTTTTCTTCCAGTCCAGCAACTAGCCATAAATTTTTCTTTTCATCCTAGAACCTCCAAAAGATTCACTATCCTAGCATAGGAATTATGCTGGAGGTAACAGGAAAATCACGAATCATCGTTTTAGCAAGCGACAGGAGTGCGGCATCTCCTACCTCAGCCTGTGCCGCGCGATGACCTCGTCCTGGATCCGCTTCGAGAGCGAGACGAAGCGCGCCGAGAATCCGCACACCTTCACCATTAGGTTCTGGTGGCGTTCGGGATGCGCCTGCGCGTCCAGCAGCTCCTCCACGGAATTGCAGTTCGGCTGCAGGAGATGCGCGCCCTTCTCCGCGAACACGCGGAAGACCGCGGCGAAGAGCGTCGGCGTCATGCCCAGCTTGTCGAACGTCAGGTTCGCGTTGGAGGCGTAGAGCAGCTCGTGCGGGATGGTGCCGATGGCGTTGATGACGGCGGTGGCGCCTTCCTTGCAGCGGTACTCGCTCGGCGCGAATCCCTGGGCGAGCCGGTCGCCGTCATGGCGTCCGTCCGGCGTCGCCTTCGTGTTCATGCCCCAGAACAGGAACTCGCGGTAGATCCACGCCGCCAGCACGAACGGGGAGCCGTGCTCGTTCCGAAGACCGTCAAGGTCGCGCGCGACCGACTCGAACAGCCAGCGCATGAGGCCGTTCGACGCCGGCGAGTTGTCGCCCCAGTACGGCGCGTCGAGGGCGCGCAGGCGCAGTTCCTCGCCGCGCGGGCCCTTCCAGTTCGACCGCACGGCGTCGAGGAACTCGGGCAGCGTGGCTTTCTTGTCCCTGAAGCAGACCTTGTCGATCGCGCAGAGGGAATCGACCACGTTCGCCGTGAACGCGAGCGTCATCACGCGCGGGTGGAACCGCGTGCCGCCGTCGGTCGTGTCGCGCCGGCGCGCGAGGCATCCCTCCAGGCAGGCCGAGTAGGCGGGATGGGGGAACACGTGAGCCGCCGACCGGCCGTAGCGCGTGTAGTCGGAAACCGTGCTGCGGAAGAAGCGCATGAAGTTCGCGAAGAAGACGCGCTTGACCTCCTCGAACGACCGCGCGCCGTCGATGGGGTCGAAGCGCACGTCCGCCCGCCGCTCCGCCTCCGGATCGCGGTGGATCATCGCCTCCAGCACGCGCAGGGGCGACATGTAGTTCGCCGCGTCCACGTCCGTCAGCGAGTCCACGTTCCCGTCCCAGCAGCCGCAGCAGACGTAGTCGCGCGCGCGCTCCAGCGGGATGCCGAGCCGGACGAAATTCCCGACAGCGACGCCGTCGTTGAACATCGCGAACACGCAATGCCCCTTGACCACCATGTCGCCGATCTTCGTCAGGTACTCCTCGGGCGACTGCGCGTCGAACCGCACGTGAAGCTTCGGGAACACGCAGTCGCAGCCGATGTGCGCGTCGAGGAACATCCGCGTCAGCTCGTTCCAGACCGGCTTGCCGTCCGCGTCGCAGCCGCCGAGCGTCACGGGCATCTCCGCCTCCTGGTCGGCGCCGGCGTCGATCGTGCGATGGGTGTCGAGATGCTCGTCCGAGATGATCAGCCAGCGCGCCACCAGGTCGCGTGCCTCTTCCACCGTGAGCGTGCCGTTCGCGAGGTCCTGACGGAAGAGACCGATCAGCCAGGCGTCCGGACGCCCCAGCGAGAAACTGGCGAGCCCGTCCACGTACGACGGGATCTCGCGCATGAACCAGAGAAAGTTCAAGCCCTCGAAGAACGTGCGCGGCGGCTCCCACGGACAGCGCCGCGCGCTCTCGACGATCCGCTCCAGCCACTTGCGCTCGCGAGAGGGACGCGCTCCTGCGCTGCCATCACGGGAGGGACGCGCTCCTGCGCGTCCGCCCTCCGCAAGCCGCTTCTCCGCCGCCTCGGCGAACTTGAGCTGAAGCGCGTGGATGGTGTCGAGGCCCTCCAGCGCTGTCTCAAGCTCCTTGCGTCCGAGTGGATCGCCCTTCGGGCACGCCGCCAGCGCCGCCGCCGTCTCCTCGCGCACGCCCTTGAAGCCCTTCGTAAAGACCGTGTGGAACGCCGGCACGTGGTGCATGTCGTCCACGAGCGGCCCGCAGCAAAGCGAATAGCGCTGGCGATGCCGTTCACGCTGGCGCGCGAACGCCTCGTCCGGCACGAGCCCCTTCTCGCGGTAGAAGCGGCGGCAGAGGTTGTTCACCTCGCGCGCGGGCATGATGCCCATCACCCATCCGCCGTTCACGCCGGCCTCGAAGTAGAACGGGGACTCGGCGAAGAGAAACGGATGGAAATGCTTCCGCATCGCGCGGTAGGATTCGCGGCGCATGTCGAGCGCGTCGTAGTCGGGGTGCGACGCCGCGTAGGCCCGCAGGTCCGCGCGGATCGCGCGGTCGCTCGTGTCGAACGCCGGATGCTTGCACTTGCCGTGGCACTCGTCGGGATAGAACGCGCGCAGTTCCTTCCGAAGGACCGCATAGTCCGCGGCCCGAAACGGATTCGCCGATGCCGGCTCTGCGGCATCTAGCGCCGCCGATGCGCCGAATGTCACCGCGCCGCCGATGAAGCCCCGTCTTGAAATCTTTGCCATGTCGCAAGAGTTGCCTTTGCTGTCCATAGGGTGCATCCCACCTTGTCGTCTCCGTAAAACGGCGATATGATACCACATCCCGCCGACGGGTTCAAGCCAGTGGAAATGGTGGTGGAAGAGGGAGGGGGAAGACCGGAGACCTGAGACGAGAGACCTGGGGAGACAGCGAGACATTGAGACAGCGAGACAGCCCCATGACGGCTCTTGTCTACTGAAGCTTCAGGGCGGCGCGCTCGGTGAGGACGCACGGCGAGTCGTAGACCGGCACGTTCACGAACGTGACGCCGGCGGAGTGGACGAGCATGTCCTCCTTCGGGAAGGCGTAGACGCGGCCCGTGAGCAAGTCCACCCAGACGGGTTCCTCGAACGCCGGCCCGTTCCAGTCGATCACCGTGGGGCGCGTGGTGAACGAGTCGGACGGCCGGTCGTACGTCACCGTCGTGTCGCGCCACTTGCCGGAGGTGTGTCCGCACGTCCAGAACGCGAAGAGCGGACGGCTCTTCCCGTCGGCGCCGGCCTTGCGGTAGTCGTAGAACGCAACCGTGATGTCCGAATTGGTGGCCGAATGGGCGTCGCCTGCGGCGGCGAGGCGCACGGAGGCGTCGAAGAGTCCGGCGACGTTCTGCACGGCGTAGTAGGCGCGCTTGATGGCGATCGTCTCGCGGTTGTCGTTCGCGCGGACGAGCCCCTTGTTGTTCGGCGAGTGGATGGAGACGCCGTGGTGGCGGAAGTCGCTCATGGTGTAGACGGAGCTTTCGTAGCCGTGCCCCAGGTCGCCCAGCATGCGGCGCATGTCCCACTTCGCCTGCGTGAGCTCGGACCACGGCGTGTTCGCGAGCGCGAACTTGCCGATCAGCTCGGAGGGACATCCGTTCTCGCCTTGGCGGAGGCGCGCCTTCGACGAATACTTCTCCAGCACGGCCCGCTTCGCCGCGACCTTCGGGTAGCTGATCTCCGGCGCGAGCTCGTAGCCGTGGTAGATGTAGGTCTCGAACAGGTCGACGTCGCCCGTCGCCGCGAGCGCCTGCAGGCAGCCCTCGAAGTACTCGGGATCGTTGCCGCCGAGGGACAGTCCCTGCAGACGGGCATCCGAGATGTTCTTGCGGATGATGCGCGCTGTGCGGCGGTTGAAGTCGGCCACGCGTTCGGGCGTGTTGACCTTGCGGTTGTTGTCCGGCTCGTTCCACATGGCCCAGTAGTCCACGCGCCCGGCGAAGTGGCGCGAGAGCGTGTCGATCCACTCGTCCCAGTGGCGGAGGCCCTCCTCCGTCGTGGGGATGCCGCCCGAGAGGTCCCAGCCGCCGGCGCCGGGGTAGATCGTGTTGCCGTAGGATGTTTCGAGGATCACCTCGAGGCCCTGTCCCTTGAGGTAGTCGACGATCTTGTCGAGCCAGCCGAAGTTGAACTCGCCCGGCTTCGGCTCGCACTTCGCCCAGCCGGCCTGGAGACGGACGGTCTTGATGCCGAGCGGCTCGACGAGGTCGCAGTACTCCCAGAAGTTGGCGAAGTCGCGGTCCAGCACCTCGCACCCGATCGTCCAGTTGGACTTCCCCACCTCCTTCGCGCCGCGCGGCGCGAGCGTGCCGATGCGCGGCAGGTCCACCTGCAGCGGCGAACGCACGCGGTCGGGCGAGGTGGACGGCCGCACGTTGTACCGCCCGCCATACGCCACGGAAGAGAAAAGAACCGCCGCCAGAAGAACCGTCTTCATCGAACTTTCACCTCAGAAACCTCACCGGAACATGATCACGGTGCCGCGCGGGGCGGCGGAAAGGACGCCGCGGCGCACAATACGGCGGCAAGCGAAAACAACTTTGCATTCATGCGGGTATCCTATCAGAAGCTGATGGCAGCATCAACGTAAAACGAAGACCGTCCCGCGCGGCATGGCATGCAGCACGCCGCGTCCCATCACCCACGCCGGATACGTCGCGTGCGATATGTCGCCTGAAATCGCCTTTCCGCCGTATGTGACGCGCCTGACTTCGGCGACTCCGTCGAAATCAAGGTCGAGCGTCGCGCCGGACGCCACCTCCAATTCGAGAGTTTCAGGAATGTAATCGGCAAGATCCGTCCGGGCCGCCGCCGGCGCCGCAACGATCTCCACGTCGTCGATCAGCACCTGTGCGCGCGCTGCACCGGTGAAAGCCGTGTGGAAGTCGAGCAGATACGTGCCCTCTGCGGCCACCGTGAACGGCTGGCGGATCACGCATTCGTCTTCATGTCTCAGGACGTAGGAATGCCATATGCGGTCGTCTCCCAGCATCACGTAGAATTGCGTCGGCTGGTCGTCGTCGCCAAACGGATTCGCGCGATAGCGTTTCACGCGGAACGACAGTTCGTAGCGCCCGGCCGCAGGGAACGCGACCTGCTGGCGCAACGATGCGTCTGCGTTGCCTTTGCCGCCTAGAAACGCGCAGTCCGCACCTTGCGGCGGCGCGTTGGTGATGTTTGCGATCCACTGCCAGCTCGTTGCGCTCGCATTCGTGCAGAAACCATGGTACGTCCAGCCGCCGCCCACGGTCTCGAAGCCGCCATTGGCCACGAGGTTCTCCGGCACGGTACCGGATATGCGCTCCATCGCAATATCGTCCAGCCACGCGCTGCCGCCGGTGTACACGTTGTTACCGGAAACCAGCACCTCTCCTGCGAACGAAAGCGTCTTCTCGCCGCCCTCTTCCACGTCGAACACCGCCTCGTACTCCTTCCAGTCGTCGTGCCGCACCCAGACCTTCTTGACAACCTTGTCGCCGACGGTCACCCGCACAAGCTGCGGCGACAGCCCGCACCTCTTCGCCAGATGGAAAACAAGCCGGTAGCGTCCTGCGGACGGCAGCGTCACAGTCTGCGAAAACTCCTTGTCCTGGTACAGCTGGGCACAAAGAAATCCGTCCGCCATCTCGTCGGGAAGCGCGGCAAAACCTTTTGCTATATCTGTCACGCCATCGAACCAGCGGCGCACTATCATTCCGTTGACGAACGAATTATTGGACTCTTCCGGCACCGTCCAGCCGGTGCAGTCGGCGACGGACGGGATGAAACCGTAGTCCAGGCTGGCGATATTCGACATCGGCTCCTCGAAGCCGGGGTTGGAGATCGCAACGGAGACGGGCGCCTCGGCAAGGCATCGCACAGGGAACACCTTGAAGTCGTCGAAGAGGATCGTGTTGTCCGTACCTGCCAGATCGCAAACCGTCACCTCGTGCGGGCCGGCCGCGAGAAACGGGAGGGACACTTCGCACCTCATGAACGACTTTTCGTTGAAGGACATGACTTCGCGGATTTCTTCACCGTCTATCTTCAATTTCACCCCCTCCTTCAGAGCTCTGCTTCTTGCGCCGACCGCGAACGACAACCGGTAGAACCCCGCGGCGGGCAGGATGAACCGGCCGGTTGCCGATCCTCGGTAGATGTAGAGCATGTTCGTCCCCTCGTAGCCCAGGCCGTACGTGTCTTCTGGCTGCAGATCCCAACTTGAACCCGTGTCGTGGTACGTATTCGTGGCAAGGATCGTCACAAGGTTTCCGCCCTTGGCGTGCATGGAGCGGTCGAACACCCAGTTCCGGTTCGTCTGCGCAACGGACGTACCGCCGCCACCACCGACATTCAAACTCTTACCGGGCAAGACGCTGAACGCCTCGAAGTTCGCGTTCGTGAAGATTGCAGGCGAAAGGATGTCCTCAGACGATTCGGGCGGTGGCGAAAGGCGGAGTCTTCCGCTCGATACCTGCACCTTGACATCCGCCGGGAGGGATGCCGCCGTCAACTGTCCGGCGCCAGTCTTCGCCACAACGTTTGCCGCCGCGCCGTCCGTGCGCGTAACGACGCCCTGCGCTCCGGCGGCCAGCGTCTGTCCGCCCGTCTTTATCGCCAGCGGCAGACCTTCGGAACGGAGAGCGCCTTCCGCAAGTTCCACCTCCCCAGAGAATCCGTCGTCGACGAGCGTGACCGTGCCCGGGCCCGTCTTCACGAAATCGCCGCCGCCAGTGACCGAGCCGGCCACATCGGACGAGGTGTCGGCCGTCACTGTCGAACCTGCGGCGATTGCGAGCGACCCTACGGACGTCTGGCGGGATCCGATCCACTTCTTCCACAGGTAGTCCTCCACCCGCATCCGGTCGAATTCCGAGAGCCGTTGCTCGAATACAATCACCTCGGCAAGGCAGAAGCCGCCGGAATACTGTGTCAGATCGCGGTCGAGTCCAATCTGGTTGAATATGCAATCGCTGTCGCCGTTGGGGACTGCAGTGCTCACCACATGCCAGTCGAAGTCCTGGATCGGCAGACACCCGCCCCACACGACATTACGGTCGAGACGGGTACTGCCTTTGTCGGCCCGCGTGTTCTCCGTCGAACCCCACAACCTGGCAGAGGCTCCTGTCCAGCTTGGGGTTGGCCTGTTGTTATTCGCATCACCCCGGCACGTGCTGAACATCACAAAGCCATATGCTGTCGAATCGCTCCTCCGGGCGCACACCGTAAACACCTCCCGCGCATAGACGTATCCGCCCGATCGCCCGGTGTTGGTGATGCAGAGCCACTTGCAGCCCGCCGTGCCGTACGAGCCGAAGTCGAGGCAGGCGCCCTTCAGCGCCGCGCTGCCCGTGACGAGCGACGGGCGCCGGTCGTCGGTCGGCACCGGCCTCATCCAATGGAATTCGCTTGTGGCATAGGGATGGACAAGCGCGTCCGCCGCCGCCGTGACGTCCTCTTCGCGGCGGTCGAGCCACTTCGTCACAAGGCCGTCGGCGGCGACAACGTTCACGCCGGGATCCAGCCACAGCTTGATCTTGGCGGTCAGATAGTCCGGAAGCGTCGGCACGGCCGGCTCGGCATCGAGGTCGAGGACAACATCTCCCTCCGCCACGTTGAGCGCGCCGCCGCCGTTGAGGGCGGGCGCGGGGAGCGTCGCGGTGCCATCTCCCCGTTTCCATATCGTGCCGTTGTTCACGACGTTCTGCACCGTCACGTCCGTCTCGGCGTCGATATAGCGCGTGATCTTGTGCGGGTTGGGGTATGGCTCTGCGCCATGCAGGGGCAACGCCGCAAGCGATGCAAGCAACCAGCAGCCCGCAACCTTCTTTGCGCTCGACAACGAACGATCAATCCTCGAACGACACATACTACCACTCCTCTCTTGACGGATATCCTTTCAAGGGCGTTCCTTTCCCGGCAACGCATTCGCGGCGGCACCGCGTACGCCCAGCTGCCGTGTATTTTACATCACCCCCCCCCTATGCTGTCAATCGTCGATTTTGGCTATTTTACCTGCCTCGCGCATCCGCAAAGCGTGCAGGTCGGCAGATCGTTCGCAAATGCATACCTGGCAGGGGCACGCGTCCCGCGTGCCCGCAGGCGGACGGGACGCTCGCCCCTACCGTTTTCGCGCAACATTGGCCGTGTGTCTTGCGGATTTGGCAGGGTCGCGCCGGCGCGATGGCCGGGTTTGCAGCTAGCTCGCAGAGCAACAGATTGTCATGACATCCAAGAGCATGCGTGGCGCATCTCGAAGAACGCGCAGCGAGCTGCGATGGCCGCCATGCCAGGCTACGGGCACCTCCACAACCGTGCCGCCGGAGAGCAGCACGCGTTTGATGAGTTCCACATCGAACGCGAAACGTTCGATTTTCTGCCTTTCAAAGACGGCCCGCATCTTGTCCATGCGGAACAGCTTGAATCCGCACTGCGTGTCCTGCACGCCGCGCACGCCAAGCAGCCATACGGCGAAGTGGAATAGACGCGAAAGAACACGTCGCCGCAAGGGCATTCCATTTCTGCATCCGCAGCGGCTGCCGCATGCCATCCATGCGTCCGCATGCGGAGCAAGCCGCGCGAACTCCGACAGCGGCGCGGAGAGGTCCACGTCGCTCATCAGCACCCATTCCCCTGCGGCTGAGAGCGCTCCAAGCCGAACTGCGGCGCCTTTGCCCCGGTTCGCCGGCTGCCGGATCACGCGGCACCGGCATTCAAGCGATTCAGGAGGAGGCGCAAGCGGCGGCCAGGAACCGTCATCGACGAAAATAGTCTCCACCAGCTTGAAGCCGCAAGCCGCGGCGCAAGCTGCGAACCCGGGCACCCGCGTCCACGCCTTCAAGGCGAGATCGGGGGCATTGTACACCGGTATGACAAGCGAAAGCGTTTTCACGGTTCAAAGCGCACGGGAAGGCCATTTTCAAGTTTGCGAAAGACCTCTGGCAACAGATCGCCGAGGCCGGAAAGAGGCCGCCACTCGAATTCGATCCACGCTTCATGCGCACGGAGAGCCGCAAGTGCGTCCGAAGTCATGCCTGGAAACGACAATTCGTATACGAGATTGATTTCGGCATGAGGCTTGCCATGCTGCATGAAAGCGTTTTCCACCGCTCCAAGGAACGCACCTGTTTCAGATTCCACGCCAAGCTCTTCGCGCATCTCGCGCACGAGAGCCTGGCGGCCGGTTTCGCCGAACTCGATATGTCCGCCGGGCAGATAGGTGGTCTTGCCGCCTTTCGCCCTGCACAACAGCAATTTTCCGTCGATCACGCACACGCCACGCGCAATCGTTTCGATACCGGCCAATTCATATTCTTTCATGTTTTCCATCGTATCCGCCCTTGCCCCCCCCCCCAACTTCTCACTATTCACTATTCACTATTCACTATTCACTATTCACTGCTTTAGTCCCATCCATGGCGCAAGCCGTACGTTTCGCGCCTCGCGAGACTGGTTGGTCGCGCCTGGCAATCCCATTTCCAGCGCCGACAGGCGCGTAAGCAGGGCTTGCTGGGCGGCGGCATGCTGCTGACGCTCCTCCTCGGCCTTCTGCCTCTCGTCCATCAATTCCTTTTCGCGACGCTGAAGCTTCTCGCGGGTTTCCTGCAACTGGTGGTATACTACCGTCAAATCGTCCTTCTGCTGCTGGAGTCGCTTCAATTCGGTATCGCGCTCTCGCAATTTTACCGTCAGATCGCGTATCTTCTCCTCGTTGTCGAGCGCCGTTTTCTCCTGAAGAACCCTGAGCGCGTCAAGCTCCTGCCGCAGATGCGTGGTCCGCGGGTCGTCTGGATGCGCAAGCAAGGCGCGGCGCGTCATGTCCTCCGCGTCGGAACCAAGCCGCTTTAGGATTTCCTGGCGTCTGGCCAAGAGGCGTTCCGTACGTTTCTGCCGATACTGCCGCAACGCCTCCGCCTCGCGATTCTCCGCTTCGATAGCGGCGGAAAGCTCTTCGGCCTCATCCTGCATCAACGCATATACGGCGGCCTGCGCATCGGCGGCCAGGCGCGCGGTTGGCGGCAGCCTCTTGATCTCGTCAGACAGCAGCTGTATGCGGTTCTCATACTCGGCCTCGCTGGCGCGAGCGGCGGAAATCGTCTTTTCACTCTCCGCCCGCACCGCCTCCAACTCCGAACTCTTGGCGACCAGCGCCGAATTGCTTTCGGCCAGCGCGGTATCCTTGACGGCCAGGGCATGGTCTTTTGCCGCCAATTCGGAGTCCATCTTCTCCAGTGCGGACGTACGTTCGGCGAGTTCCGTGTTCCGCTCCTCAAGAACGGAATCCTTGGCGGCGAGAAGCGTCTGGGCGGCGGACAATTCTGCGCGCATCGCCTTGTTGTCTTCGCGCATCTGCCGTATCTTGGCTTCAAGCCGGCTGTTCTGCTCCCTGAGATCGTCTACGTCGCCAACGTCTTTAGCCTCAAGTTTTGCGGCATTCACGCCACCGGTTTCCCGGCCGTCCGGAACCGGCGCCTCCTTCCCGTCAAACGCCGGCCTTACCTCTACAAGCTTGCTTCCCCTTGGCAGCCTTCCGCTTGCAAGCAACGCCTGGGCGGCGTTCTTGTTGAACGGTCCACGTGGCTGGCCATCCCCGATATCAATGGACCAGCGCATGTCGAGAAATGGCACTTCCGTGGCGGGAAGCCATGTTTCTCCATCTTCGGAGATGTCCTGGCCAGGCTGGATGCGTCCCATGCGGGCCCATTCTATCAGGCGTTCCCTGGTCTCGGGGCCAAACGTCTCGTCCTGCGTTCTAAGATACCACTGGTTTTTCATGGCTGTCACTTCTTGGCTTTGAAGAATCTGGTGGCGCGCACCGCGCCCATGCGGGCCAATTCCTGCTGGGCGCGCCTCTCGAGATCCGCCAGCATGGCCGCCCGGCCGGCGGCGTCTCCGCCGCGTCCGAACGCCTGGCGGGCCACCGGCGGCGGCATCTCGTCGGCCACCACCTCGGGCATGATCGCATCCGTAGACCATTCCCGCGCATGAGGCTCCTGCTTCTTCACCAGCTCCGACTGCAGTTCGGCTATTTTAGCATCGCGTTCCTGAAGCGTCGCCCTCATGGTCTGCAGCATGGCTTCGCGTTCGGCCAACGCGTTCTCGGCGCGAATCTTATCGCCTTCCTTCTGGGCCAACGCCTTGTTGAGCTCGGCGATCTGGCCGTCGCGCTGGGCCAGCGATGCAACGGTCTCCGCGATGCGCTCGTCGCGTTGCGATACGGCCTTCTGGACCGCCGCCAGCTGCAAATCCTTCTTTGCCGACAGTTTCTGCGCTTCGGCAAGCAGGGTGTCGCGGCGCACGAGTTCCGCGTCCTTGGCCGCAACGCTCCCCTCGAGCGCGCGCAGGCGCTCGGCCGTCGCCCCGCGATCGTCATGGAAGAACCTGGCGTCCGGCGACAGCGACCCGGATTTCACCAGGTCGTCGACCACCGACCTGTGCGTCGGCCCGTAGAACTGTCCCGGCTCGTTTTCCACGATCCAGTTCATTTCCAGCTCGGGCATCACGGGCGCAAGCATCCAATTCTTCAGGTCGCACGACACGCCCGCGAGCGGCTCGACACGCCCTTCCTTGACCCATCCCCTCAGCGTCTCAAGGTCTATCGGCCCAAACACCTTTCCGGCCGAGTTTCTTACATACCACTTTTGCATGGCGATATTGTAGCATAATCAGTTCGCCGCCGCCTGGCGGAATTCGACGCGGCGGAGAAATCTTATCTGCAGGTAGGTGAAGCCGATAAGCGCCACCCCCAGGAACCACGCCATGGTCGTGGCCGTGGAGAAACGCAGGTTGTTGTACGCCTCCTTCCAGATCGCGAGCGAAAGCACGCTCGTCGCGTCGCCAGGCCCGCCGAACGTCAGCAGGAAGATCGACCCCATGCCCTGAAACGCCGCGATGAAAGCCCCGACGAAATTGATGACCATGAGCGGCATCAGTTGAGGGAACGTGACATGCCGGAACCGTCCGACAATGCCCGCGCCATCTATCGCCGCCGCCTCGTAGTAGTCCGGCGGCAGGCTGCCGAGCGCCGCCACGTAGATGAGGCTTGCCATGCCCGCGCCCGCCCACACTCCTGGCAGGATGCAGCACGTCATCGCCCATGCTGGATCCTGCAGCCATGCCTGCCGTCCGATGCCGAAGAACGCGAGAATCTGGTTCAGCATCCCGTTTTCGGTAGGATCGAACATCATCTTCCACAGGAGCATGACCACAAGCGCGCTTGTAAGATGCGGAAGGAAATAGAGGGTGCGGAAGAATATCTTGCCGCGTGGTATCTCGGTAAGAAGCAGCGCCAGAACGACGGGCGATATGAATCCAAGCACGAGCGTGATGCCTACGTATTGCAACGTGCGCCACCATGCTCGCCAGAAGCCGGGATCGGACGCCACCCTGATGAAGTTGTCCAACCCCTGCCACTCGCCGTTCCCGACGATCTTGTAGTCCTGGAACGCAATGATCGCGCCCCGGAGAAGCGGCCAGTAGCTCCACAGCGCTATGGAAGCAATCGCCGGCATGAGGAAGAGCCATGGAAGTGAAGAGTGAAGAGTGAAGAGTGAAGAGTTGGGAGTGGGGAGTGGAGAGTGAAGAGTGGGGAGTGGAGAGTGAAGAGTGGAGAGTGGAGAGCGAAGGGAGGGGGGAGAAAGGGATTGTGCGCGACGCTTGGCGACGGCGACAAGCCAAATGCACGCCATGGCGCAGATGGCCAGCGCACCGAGGATCACGCGGGCGACCGGACGTTTTTGCTCGATGCTGCGCCTGTCGGTGTCGAACATAAGCCCGCGGTTGGCGTCCTCGGTAATCGACTTCAGCGCGGCATGGTAGTCGAATCCGGTGCCGGTATCGCTCAGAAGCATGCCCAGGAACCTGCGGCTCACGAGATCGCTTGCAGCCTGCCAGAAACCGACAGACGGTTCTGTGACAGTGCGGATGCGGCCGGCTTCCAGGTCGTCGTACATGCGCCGGATGCCCGGCGGCACCTCTGCAAGATGTTCGGCAAATCCAAGCCGCTTCAGATCGGAAGGCAGGCACCACCGCGCACGCCCCTCTGCGACGTTCTTGCGCACGGTCTCGTCGTATACCGCTGAAGACGTCAGTTCGTTCACGCAGGCCCACACGTCGTCGCGCTCGGCCTTGGATCGCCGTCCCACGCCTTCGGTCAGGGCGTAGAAATGTTTGTGCGCCTGCAGAACCGGCCGGCACGTCTCGTCCGCCGCAGGGAACGGCATGAGCCCGATCTGGTCTGCCGGGAAGTTCAGGCTTTCGGTGAGATACACCACGAGATCCTCACCCCCGAACACGCTCACGATCTCCCCCTGCACGAAAAGATCGGCTATTTCGTTTGAAAGCGACAGTTGCGGCAACGCCCTTACGACGCCACGTGCGATGAGACCATGGAGAAAATCTGCCGCCCTGAGGCATTCCGGAGAATCGAAGCAGGCCTCCCACCCGCCTCCACCTTCGCTCTTCACTCTCACCACATCGCCGCCGGCGGCTCCAACCCATGGCAGGAAACCCCAAGGCCGATTCTCTATGCCGAACGCCCGCTGTCCGCGCTGGAGGGCGGCACCAGATATCGTCTTGTCCTTGAACGTGAGCTTCTCGCACCATGCGGCGAATTCGTCCCACGTGCGCGGCGGAGCCTCGGGATCGAGCCCTGCCGCCGCAACAAGATCCTTGCGATAGACTATGCCGTAGTAGGCGAATCCCGGCGTAGGAACGGCATACACCTTCCCGTCCCTTGTGGCTACATCGCGCCAACGCTGCGGCACGTCTTTCCAGCCGGGCCACCTGGCCTCGGCATCGGAAAGGACGCCATCGCCATCGACGTCGTCTCCCAGCCACTCGTTCAGCGGATAGCAGAACCCTTCCTCCACGTCGTGGCGGAGAATGTGGAACCACGCCTTGTAGACGTCTGGCGCGGTGCCACCGGCAAGCGCCAGCATGAATGTGGCCCGGCCGCCGGCGCCTGGCAGGACAAGTCCACCCCATTGGAACGGACGGATATCCGGCCTCTTCGCCGTGAAAGAAAGAATCTGCTTCGTGGCGGGATCCTCAGGATGGTCGGGACGATAGCACATGAGGAACGTGACATCCGTCGCGATGGCGGCGGATGCGGCAAACAGCGCGGCGAGACAACTCAAGCTGGCACGGCTAATCCTCACAGGTCCATTATAGCAAATTTCCCCCGGCGCCGCAGAACCACGCCGCAGAGACCTTGGTTTTGGTATAATCCTTCCCCGCAAGGAGAATTGACATGGACAGCAAAGAACCTCTTGTTGGAATCGTGATGGGGTCGGACAGCGACTGGCCCCTCGTGCAGAAGGCCTGCGCGACGCTCGATGGATTCGGCGTCCCGTACGAGACGCGCGTCATCAGCGCGCACCGCACGCCGGACGTGGCGCTGGAATACTCAAAGTCGGCCGAGTCACGCGGTATCAAGGTGATCATCGCCGCCGCTGGCGGCGCCGCGCACCTGGGCGGCGTCCTGGCCGCCGGCACCGTCCTGCCCGTGATCGGCATCCCCGTGGCGGGCGGCGCGCTGAACGGACTCGACGCGCTCTACGCGACCGTGCAGATGCCGTCCGGCGTGCCGGTGGCGACCGTCGCCGTCGGCAGCGCCGGCCCGACGAACGCCGCGCTCCTGGCCGTACAGATTCTCGGCACTTCCGATGCGAACCTTAGAAGGCGGTTCCATGAACATAAGGAAGTCCTGCGAAAAAAAGTAAGTGCCGCAAACGATAGGATTCACAGGATTGAGGATTGAGGATTGGAGATTGAAGATTGAAGATTGCTATTGGAAACACCATAGGGCAAATCCCCAATCCTCAATCTTAAATCTTCAATCCCAATCCCAAATCCTCAATCCTCAATCTTCAATCTTCAATGAAATTGCGTATATTCGGAAGCGGTTCGCAAGGAAACGCGCTCGCCATACGGTCTGGCGCAACGCTCCTGCTGCTCGACTGCGGCTTCTCCTGCCGCGAGCTGGAGAGGCGCATGACGGCCTGCGGCGTGCGGGCAGACGACGTGACGGCAGTACTCTTCACGCACGACCACACGGACCATTGCAAGGGCGTCGCCACCTTTCACAAGCGCCATCCGCAGGTGCCGCTCTACGCGAACGGCAACACGGCGGACGCCATCGCCACGCTGACGGGCGTGGAGGACGGCTGGCGCGTGTTCGAGACGTCAGAGCCGTTCGCCATCGGCGAGATCGAGGTGACAAGCTTCTCCATCCCGCATGACGCCGCCGACGCCGTCGGCTACCTCTTCTCCAACGCGACCTCGTCCCTGTTCGTCGGAACGGACATGGGCGTGCCGACGCTGCCCGTGAAGGATGCACTCGCCCGCGCCACGTGCGCGGTGCTGGAATCGAACCACGATCCCACGCTCCTCGCGTGCTCTGACCGCCCCGTCTCGCTCAAGCAGCGGATTTCAGGCCGTTGCGGGCACCTCTCGAACCAGGACGCCGCGGACCTCGTGCGCGAGGTGGCGCCGCCGCGCCTCAGGACGCTCCTGCTCGCCCACCTCTCGCGGCCCTGCAACGCCCCGCACCTGGCGCTTGAGTCAATGCGCGAGGCGCTGAAGGACATCGACCGCGCCGACATCGCGCTCGCCGCTCTCGACCAGGACGAGCCAAGCGACTTGTATGAGGTCTAGCCATGCCAAACAACCGCGAGACGTTGCAATCGAGACTGGGGTTCCTGATGCTGGCGGCGGGGTGCGCCGTAGTAGCAAATAAGGCGCGAGTACGCCGACTGGTACGGTAGAAATACGTCAAAATGCTGAAAAGCGATAAATCGCCTCGAGGCAGGTTGACCGTCGCACGTAATAAGTGATATACTTATCCCGTGAGGCACCTTGGAGGAAGATGGCCATGACAAATCTGACACTTGCAATGGACAATGCGCTGATTCTTTCGGCGCGGAAGATCGCGCTTGAGCGCGATACTTCGCTTACGGAGATGATCCGTTGCTATCTCACGGAACTTGTGGAAGGTTGGCAACGGGGTCGATCGGCTAGAGTCCGCAGGCTCATGGCCACGTTCGAACGCAATTCTGCCAACGTGGGCAAGCGTACGTGGACACGGGAGGACCTTCATGCGCGGTGAGGTCAACCGGGTTTTCTTCGACACGAATGTCATTGTCTACGCCCATGACAATTCTTCTCCCGAAAAGCGGGACAAGGCGCGAAAGCTCCTCGCGCAGTCGTTTACGGACGGATCAGGAGTCCTTTCCGCCCAGGTGCTTGGCGAAACGTTCATTTCCTTGACCAGAAAACTTGGCGTGGATGAGGAAGCGGCGGCAGACGAGGTCGTTCAGCTTTCCGCCTACAGGGTTGTGGAGGTGTCTTCCGATCTCGTTTTGCGTGCGCTTGAAATCAAGGCCCATTTCCAGTTGAGCTACTGGGATGCGCTGATTGTCGCTGCTGCGGAACACGCCGGCTGCGGAACGCTTTTCAGCGAGGACCTCAATGACGGCCAATGCTACGGTTCCGTGACAGTCAAGAACCCGTTTGCCTAGGGCACCACGCACTGTTCGATTGGCAAGTTCATGCCAAAGTTGGACCGGCAATGAAGTTATGAATAACCGCGAGACGTTGCAATCGAGACTGGGGTTCCTGATGCTGGCGGCGGGGTGCGCCGTCGGGCTGGGGAACGTGTGGCGCTTCCCGTTCGTGGTGGGGCGCAACGGCGGGGCGGCTTTCCTGCTCGTGTACCTCGTGTGCCTCGCGCTTCTGGGCTTCCCGCTTCTTACGGCGGAGCTGGCCGTGGGGCGCGCGGCGAAGAGCGGCGTCTCGCGGGCGATGCGCTCGCTCGCGCCAGCCCGGTCGCGCCGCTTCTGGGCGATCTTGGGCGGCGTGATCTTCGGAGGGAACCTGCTCCTGATGATGTACTACACGTCCGTTGGCGGCTGGCTGCTGCGCTACGCCACGGGCTACGCGGCGCAAGGGACCGCGTTCGCCGGGACGGATACGTCCGCGACGTTCGCGAACCTGATCGCCTCGCCGGGCACATGCGCCGCGTTCATGCTCGCGTGCGTGGCCATCGCCAGCGCGATCTGCGCGTGCGGTGTGCGCGCCGGCGTGGAGCGCGTGACGAAATGGATGATGCTAGCCCTGCTGGCGCTTCTCGGCGTGCTGGCCGTGAAGGCGCTCACGTTGCCCGGCGCGGAGAAGGGCGTGGCGTTCTACCTGAAGCCCGACTGGGGGCCGTTCCTCGCGCATCCGTTACGCACGTGCTTCGAGGCGATGGGCCAGGCGTTCTTCACGCTCTCGGTTGGCGTGGGCTGCATGACGATCTTCGGGAGCTACGTGGACCGGTCGCATTCGCTCGTCACGGAGTCCACATGGATCATCGCCATCGACACGGCGGTCGCGTTCCTTGCGGGACTGATCGTCTTTCCCGCGTGCGCCGCGTTCGGCGTGGACGTGAACGCGGGCCCCGGACTCATCTTCGTGGCCCTGCCGAAGGTGTTTGCGAAGATGGCGGGCGGCGGCGCGTGGGGAGCGGTGTTCTTCCTCTTCCTCTCGCTCGCCGCGCTCACCACGGTAATCGCCGTGTTCGAGTGCCTCATCGGCGGGCTGATCGACGAGTTCGGCTGGCGACGGGTCCGCACCACGGCGCTCGTGGGTGGCGCGGTGGCCGTCCTTTCGCTCCCCACCGTATTCGGCTTCAACATCTGGTCGCACGTGCAGCCTATCGCCGGCAAGACGATCCTCGACTTCGAGGACTACATCTTCAGCCAGTTCTGGCTCCCGCTCGGGGCGCTCGCCACATGCCTCTTCTGCGTCTGGCCGTTCGGATTCGGCTGGAACGGTTTTCGAGACGAGGCTTCAGCGGGATCCGGCTGGAATCTGCCCGCGGTCCTCAAGCCCTACATGCGCTATGTCCTGCCGTTCGTCCTGCTAGGCATCCTCATTGGCGGACTGTGAGGGACACCGACCCTCTTGCGCCCAGGGCCAGCGTCCGCGTCCGCAGCCGATTCACTCTGCCCGGTACTTCACGCGCACGGAACTCAAGCGCACCATGTAGTACACGTTCTTGTCGTGTCCGTGACTGCTCTTCAGCGGCGGCGGGGCGGGTGTCGACGAACGCGATGGCATGGTCAGCGTAGGCGCCGGCCGTCGCAGACGGCGCTTCGGCGTGAAGCGGCGAGAGCGCCGCTTCCCCGAGCGCAAGCGCCGCTTTGGTTTGTTGATTTGAGGTTTGGGAAAAACATGGGAGGAAGAAAGTCTCCCCCGCTGGGAGAAATTGGGAATTGGCAGCATCGCAAGCGCCATGGAAGAATTCGGCGAAGTCCGAAGTCTGAAGTCCGAAGTCCTGCCAGAAAAAACGCAACGGCGCGCCGACCCCAAAGGCCGGACGCGCCGCGTCATTCAAATGGAAACTGTCGCCGAGGGCTAAAAGATAATTACCCCCTGCAAATGTTGGCAATTTCCGCAATTATGGACATCATGTCCCTCACGCCATCGACGCCTGGAGCTTCTTGACCTGCGCGAGCGACAGACCGGAATATCTTGCGACATCTTTCATCGCAAGGATACCGTCCTTCAGCATCCGCTTCGCCGTCGCAAGCATGGTTTCGCGCTTGCCCTCGGCCGCACGGCGTTCGGCGTATTCTTCTACCGCTTTGCACATGATGCGCCTCCCTTCCCCTGCGTCTTGAACCCCGTCACCTTGAAGACGGCATATCCGCCCACGGTGCGCCCGCCATTCGCGCGGAAGACGCGCACGGGGAACTGCGCCCCGGGGACATTTGACGCTCCTGCGATCGCAGCCGAGACAAGCACCGCCTGCGCCACCACGAGAATTGACCTCTTTTCCATATGCCGATTGTAGCACATCGATCGTTTCGCCGCAACCAAGGACCTGCTTCTGCAAAGGTTCCAAATCAACGAACGATCCTGCCATTCGATGCGGCTTCCGCCCTCCGGCTGGTCGGGTTCGATCTCCGCAAGGCAGCGCTTCGAGTTCGCCGCCTTTGCCCGCACCGGTATCGGCGCGGAGTCGAGGCTCAACGTCCCGCCCGGCTCGTCCACGGCATACGGCCTCACGAACTCGTCGAACCATTCCTCCGTGAACCCCATTTCGGCGAACTACTTGTTGATCTCGGAAAACTTCGACTCGCACGGCACCTCCCCCGGATCGGCCCAGCCGCAGAGCCGCCGCGTCTGTGGTTCGAGAAGAATCCTCTCGACGAGCTCCTTTGTCGTCGGAATGTCATGCACGGCCTTGAACAGGAATGCCTTGAACCTAAATTCGTCATTTCATTTTCCATGCACTCCGTTATATATCACGCAGAGGTGCAGAGAGGCAGAGTTTTAAGAGATTACGTCGCTTAATTGGTGTCGTAGTTGTTTTCACCAATGGGGTGAAAGAAATTTCCTGGTCGTTTCTTGTCATATCTTTCTTTTCCTTCTGATTTTTGACTTTTCTCTGCGCTCTCCGCCTCTCTGCGTCTCTGCGTGAGACATTCAACTAACGAGTATAGGTTGAATACCGGCATGCGCTTTGCCGGAGGACGCCCCACGCCTTTCCACTTCGCGTACTTGAAAGTCTCCGGCTTGACGACGGTCTCGCAGACTGTGACGAAGAACCTGGCCTTGGGCCCCAGTTCGCCGACCTCCTCCTCCATGAAGGGGAATGTCCGCTGCACGAGTCCGCCCCATAGGCGGAGAAAGTTGTGACGAAATTGCAATTACTCACCACCCCCAAAAAAACGTTTTCGCCTTGCCCCTCCAAGCGGCTTCTGCTATACTTTCGTCCGTGACGCCTTTTGAGTGTTTTTGCAGTTATGCGGCTTTTTCAGGTCGGGTGGCTTGAACCGCAGACACCACGAAAAAGGAGTTTATGAATTACCTCGCAACTGTGAAGACACCCTGCCTCGTCCTTCTATCCCTCGTCCTCGCGCCGTCCCTTCTGGCCGGACCTTCCATCACCCGCCTGTTCCGCCCCGTGCGCGACGCGCGCGGGGACGAAAACGTCCGCCGCGTGCAGGACATCGACGACGCGGCCTGGGTGTGGGCGCCCGACCATGTCGTCTGGGGCGTCTCTGCCGATTCGAACGCCTGGGATGTCCACTTCGGCATGAAGGCGGCGCCGACTTCGTTCTTCCGCCTCCGCAACCGCTTCGCGTCCGACGGCGCGCCGCTCGCGTTCGACGTGAGCGCGGACGAGCGCTTCACGCTCTATCTCGACGGGAAGCGCATCGCGGAGGGCCCGCACCGCGGCCTCGTCGAGCACTGGTACTACCAGACTTACCGCATCGAGGGCCTGACACCCGGCACGCATCTCCTCGAGGCCGTCGTGTGGCAGCTCGGCCTCCACGCGCCGATCGCACAGCTCTCCTACCGGGGCGGGTTCATCCTGAAGGCGGAGGGGGCCTACGACAGGCTCCTCACCACGGGCAAGGGCGCGTGGGAGATCGCCCCCCTCGCGAACACGGCGATGACCGACCGCGGCACGTCCCGCACCTTTGGCGTGGGCTCGCAGTGCCGGGTGTCCGGCACGGGCTTTCCGAACGAGCAGCCGCCGGCGGACGCCTGGCGGAAGGCCGCGGTCGTGCGCGCGCCGATCAAGGCCAACCGCTACGGTGGCCGCGCGAAGGGGTGGATGCTCTACCCGTCGGACCGCCCCGACCAGACGTACGACATCAAGACCCCGGGCCGCGTGGTGAACGCGGACCGCGACCTGACGCGTCCGTTCACCGTGCCCGCGAACACGGACTGCGACCTCTGGTGGGACCTCGACGACTACTACTGCGCCTATCCCATTCTCGAGACGTCCGGCGGCAAGGGCGCGGAGGTGACGTGGGGCTGGACCGAGGCCCTGCGCGGTAAGGACGGCAAGAAGGGCAGCCGCGACGAGTGGAAGGGCAAGTCGTTCAGCCAGACCTTCACCGACACCTTCCTCCCCGACGGCCGCGCCGACGCGCAGTTCACCGCGCCGTGGTGGCGCTGCGGACGCTGGTGCCGCCTGCGCGTGAAGACGGCCGGCGAGCCGCTCACGGTGCGGCGCGTGGCGATCGCCGAGTCGCGCTACCCGCTCGCCGTCGACGGTGCGTTCGCCTGCGACGACCCGTCGTTCGCGCCGATCGCCAAGATCTCCCGCCGCGCGATGGAGATGTGCATGCACGAGATGCTGTTCGACTGCCCCTACTACGAGCAGCAGATGTACCCCGGCGACACGCGCATCCAGCTGAACGTGCTGAACGCCCTCACGCGCGACCCGCGCATGACGCGCTTCGCGATGAGCGTGTACGACTTCGACCGCCGCGACAACGGCCTGGTGGCGATGAACTTCCCCACGCGCGGCACGCAGGAGAGCGCCACCTACTCGATGTGCTGGGCGATGATGTTCCGCGACTTCCTCATGTGGCACGACGACGCCCAGTTCCTCCGCGTGCGCATGCCCGGCGTGCGCAACACGCTGATGGGCCTCGCCCTCTACGAGAACGCGGACGGCCTGCTCGAGAACCTCCCCGGCTGGAGCTTCATGGACACTGTGAAGGACGCCGACCAGCCCTTCAAGGTCGGCGTGTCGCCGGGCGGCAGCCCGGGCGAGGGCGTGAGCGCGCTCAACAACCTCCAGTACCTGCACGCGTTGCAGGGCGCGGCCGCCGTGGACGAGGCCCTGGGCGAACGGCACCTCGCCGCTCACTGGCGCGAGAAGGCGGACCGCCTCGGCCGGGCCATCGTCACGGCGTGCTGGGACGCGGGCCGCGGCGTCCTCGCCGACACGCCGAAGAAGGACCGCTTCAGCGAGCACGCGCAGTGCCTCGCGATCCTCGGCGGCATCCTCTCGCCCGCGCAGCGCGAATCGTCCTTCGCCGCCCTCGCGAAGGGCGAGGGCCTCGCGCCCACGAGTACCTACTTCGCCCACTACCTTTTCGAGACGTATGCGGCGTGCGGTCGCCCCGATCTCATCCGCGCCCGGTTCTCGTACTGGCGGAACTTCGTGGAATGGGGCGCGCGTACCGCCTTCGAGACGCAGAGCATCGAGTCGCGCAGCGACTGCCACGCCTGGAGCGCGTGCCCGGTCTACTTCATGCAGACCGTCTTCGCGGGCGTCACCCCCGCCTCGCCGTTCTTCCGCACCGTGCGCGTGGCGCCGCAGCCGGCCGGGCTCAAGTTCGTGAAGGCGAAGACGCCGTGTCCGCAGGGCGTTATCGAGACGGACCTCCGCTTCGAGGGTGACACGGTGCGCGGCACCGTGACGCTGCCGAAAGGCCTTACGGGCACGTTCGAATGGCGCGGCAAGACGCGTCCGCTCGCCCCGGGCCGCCAGGAGGTGGCGCTGTGAGGGTCGCGCTTGTCGCGACCTGTCTCTCGCTCGCGTGCGCGGCGGCTAACTTTCCTGTGGCGCCGGGCGTGTCGATCGCCGACGCGGTCGCGAAGGCCCGCGCGGCGGGCGGCACGGACACCGTGACGCTCGCGGCCGGCGACTGGTTTCTTGAGGAAACGCTCGCGCTCGACGCGCGGGACGCCAGGCACACCCTGCGCGGCGCCGGGGCGGGCCGCACGCGGATCTGGGGCGGACGCCGCTTGACGGGGTGGAAGCCGGACGGCGACACGTTCTGGAGCGCGGACCTGCCGGAGGTGAAGGACTGTCAAGGGGACAGGCCCTTCATGCCACCCATTGATGGGGACAGACCCTTCATGCCACCTGTCTTGGCGCGGACCGCCCGCCGTGCGACGCGTAGAGGCTAGCGCTTCCGAACGCGCCGACCTTCCGAAGCGTCGGCGAACCGCGGAACTTCGCGATCAGCCG